>JAGXHL010000068.1 GCA_024636215.1 Deltaproteobacteria bacterium | reverse complement strand
GTGCAACGACGCCTACAGCGCCATCCAGGTCGCTCTGGCCCTGGCCGATGCCTTCGAGTGCGGCGTCAACGACCTGCCGCTCTCGCTGGTGCTGTCCTGGTACGAGCAGAAGGCGGTCGCCATCCTGCTGACCCTGCTGCATCTGGGCATCAAGAACATCAAGCTCGGCCCGACACTGCCGGCCTTTATTACGCCGAACGTGCTCAACTTCCTGGTTGAGAACTACAATATCGGCCCGATCACCACGGCCGAAGAGGATCTCAAGCAGATTCTCGGCTAAACAGTACTAATAAGTAAGGCAACAATGGGACGGCTCACATGAGCCGTCCCATTTCTTATCTGCAGACAATTTATTCTTGCATCAATCGTATAAAAATTAAGTCGACCTATGAATTACAGACCTCTCTCGGCAATCCAGATCGCATGCAGGTCACCCTTATTATCCTGCTCGGGCACCCGTGACTGGCTCACTTTAAAACCGATCTTGCGCAAACGCTCCATAAAGTTACGACTCGTCGCAGCGGACCAGACTGCAAGCACACCTTCCGGGCGCAGGGCATGATAAGCTTCGGTCAAACCGTCCGTGGAATAGAGCCAATCATTTTTCTTGCGGGTCAAACCATTCGGACCGTTATCAACATCGAGCAAGATTGCATCATAAGCCTGACTCTGAGATCTCAGGCGCTTGGCAACATCGCCCTCAAGGATTGTGGTTCGCTTATCCCTTAACGGATGCTCTGCATACTTGCCAAGAACGCCCTGATTCCAGGCCACCACTCCCGGCACCAACTCGGCCACCACCACTTCGGCATCATCGGCAAGATTGCGCAAAGCGGCAGCAAGCGTAAAACCCATACCAAGACCACCAATCAGAACGCGGGGACGTACACGACCAGAGATCTTGCGGCAGGCGAGTTCGGCCAGAGCATCCTCGGATTGATGTGCCCAGGTACTCATCAGGACACCGGAACCCTTGATGCTGATGGAGTATTCCGCATCACACTTGAAGAGTTGCAGCTCTCCACCAGTGCCTGGGATCACAGCCGTATCGACTAATTCCGCCGCGTCCATTGATTCGTCGCTATCGATTAAAAGCATAAGAGTACGTGCCTTGAAGAAGAGAAACAGGGTGCAGGGGCATCTTGACCAAGCAACACCAAATCAGAGTTTGGCAAAGGAGAGACTATTTCAAATTCTGTCTCACCGAAGGATGTTATAATCGCTACATTACCTTTCATCATTAACACATGGAGGCCTTAAATGTCAGAAGAATTAAAACCTGAATGTAAAGATCCGCAGAGACATCAGCTGCATCTCTGCGAATTGAGGAAACAGGGGCGCAAACAAGAAGTGGCAGCTCTTATGCTCGATGCCGGACACACCTGCCACAATTGCAATGGCGTCGCTAAAAACGCACTGGACCTTTGTAATCCGAGTCCTTTTGCCAAGATATGATTTGAACCTGCCCAGGCAGATCTTTCACTTCTTCGAACTGGCCGCTCCCTGCAGAGAAACCTGACCTTCTTTCACCACATGGATCCTCGGCCGGAAGCTGCCGATATCGAGCTTTGCGTCCAGCAGGTAATCAAACGTTTCCTGCGGAGATTGCAACAAGGTGGCGAAAAGCCCGATGCTGTTGAGAAGATCGGCACTCGCAAGCAACAGGACATCCCCCTCGCCATAGGCCTCGATTGTGGGCAGGTTATTCGAAACCCCGGTCAGGATCTTGTGCCCTTCAAGAGTGACAGAGTAAACAAGCCCCTCGAGCTTGAGAGCAGTGCGGTTCGGATTAACGATACGCAGTCCAATCTCGAATTTTGGCGCCCCTCCTTCTACTGGCAGAACACGAAACGAGGTGACCCCCACAGTCGGGGTTTCAAAGCCCGGTTCGAGGCTTGCGCAACCAACGAAGGTGACGAGCAGGGTCATGCAGACGGCTAGCTTGGTAAGTCTGGTCATGGGGTATCTCCTTATAGCTCTATGACTATGCCATGATGAAACACATCCATTGTATCACCCTTGTCCACAATGAGGCCTCATATTAGAGGCAGGAAAGATAATACCTTTTGAAAGTGCTAGCAGTCTGTCGGACTATCCATGAGCCGGCTGCAAATCCGGCTGTTTGGCCCATATTTCAGCTCTTTTTTGGTCCATAGCTACGGCTATGAACCTGCAAATGAGCTAAAATCTGTTCTCAAACATCCAAATTTTCGCTTCGGCCCGTATCGTCCGACAGGCCGCTAGCGATAGAACAGTCAGACGTTCACCGGCACGGGTGATGGCCACATCAAGCTTTTTTCGGCAAGTTCGGGTGCTGGATCAACACTAAACCTGCTTTAAAGTTATTTCAACTGGGCTGCAATAAACGCAGTTGTCCAGGCCGCCTGAAAATTATAACCACCGGTGATACCGTCAATATCCATAACCTCTCCGGCGAAATAAAGGTTTGTGCACACCTTGCTCTGCATCGTTTTAAGGTCGATACTGTCCAGGCTCACCCCGCCGCAGGTCACAAACTCTTCTCTGAAACGGGTCTGCCCGTTAACTTCATAGACATCATTGCACAGGACACTGGTCAAGCGGTTCACTCCGCTCTTGCCCAACTCCCCCCACTTCTTTCCGGCTGGTAGACCGCCCTTCTTGAGCAAGTGCTCCCAAAGCCTTTCTGGCAAAGCATAGGGTCTGAAGTTAGAGAGATGTTTTCTGCCATGTACTGCAACGATGCGTTGCAGTTGGGCAGCAACCTCATCCTGGTTGTGCTCGTTGGTCCAGTTGACCTGGATCTTGAAAAGGTAGCCGGCCTCACTCAGCAATCTCGCGCCGAGGGCCGAGAGCTTCAAGATAGCCGGGCCGCTCATCCCCCAGTGGGTGAAGAGGACGGGACCCTCGGCTTTAAGCCTGGTCCCCTGAAGGCTCACAATGGTCTTTGCAACGACGACCCCCATCAACTCTGCCACAGGCTCGTCGGGCATTTTGAAAGTAAACAGGGAGGGAACCGGACTTTCGATTTTATGATTTAACCTCTCCAGCCACGCGAGGCCGTCTCTTCGTGGAGAGCCCCCACTGGCCACGATAACCTTATCAAAGGTTTTCACCGGACCAGGATTCCCGGAAAATTGCAGTTTCAGCTGGCTGCCTGCCTGAGCAATGGCCTTGACACCACAACCCAGCCTGATCTGGATATGCAGAGCCCGGGTCTGCTCCAAAAAACAATCTATGATGCTTTGAGAATTCTGGGAACGCGGAAAGACACAGCCATCTTCCTGTACGACAAGGGCGACACCGTGCGACTCAAACCAGCGCATCGCAGCCTTGTTATCGAATCGGCAAAAAGCTCTTTTCAAAGCCTTTCCACCGCGGGGATAGGCTCCGGTTAGTTCTTCGATGCTCGTGCAGGCATTACTCAGATTGCAGCGGCCGCCACCGGAGATTTTAACCTTGGAAAGCACCTCTTTTGATTGCTCAAAGATGACCACTTCGGCGTCAGGATAATTTCCCTTCAGGTTGATTGCCGCAAAGAAACCGGCCGCACCACCTCCAACAATTGCAACATGCATCAAGTGTCCTTATGCGTCAAAGGGTGTGTTCAGAGCCACGCAAAGAGCCGAAGACATGCAGGCCCACTCAGAGACAGTTCAATTTGAACTTCAGAATACAGGTCAAACAGACAGGATCATAGCATACGAATTCTCACGTATTTCTTAAAAGTCATCCTATACTGCAGACTCATACCTTTACCACCCCAAGATTATACAGTAGATTGTTATCGTAACCTCTTGCAGATCTGATCAGTACAGATGGCGTACGTCTCTATATCTCCGGTGGCACAGAAGTCCCTCCGAATCGATGTCTTTGAACGTCTTGTCACCGACTCGAAATCAGCAAACTGGAGAGATCCTGACGTTAAAGCACGGGGAGTACTTCAAAGCCCTCGCATAAGAGAGGTCCGATGATTACTGATAAAGATAAAACCGCAAGTTTTGACGTAGACCCGCAGCGTGGCTTCACGCCCTTGTGCCCGACCGAATTGCCGGTCAAAGGCGGCGATGAAATTGCCGACGAGCTTAACAACCAGGCAAAATACGCCACTTACCGTCTGGTCAGCAAAGACGAACATCCTCTTGCTGCACCCTGGGTGACCACGAACCCGAAGGAGGTCCTGACTCCCGTCGAAGGGGACTATCCGAATCTTGATGTCAAGTGGCCGGTTCACTGCGTCGTCGGCACCGAAGGCAACAGATTAATTCCCGGCTTGCCGAAAGAAGATGACTATAATCTGGTCGTCCGCAAGGGCATCGATCCGGAGAAGCATCCTTACGGCGCCTGCTATCATGATTTGCTCGGTCGTGAATCTACAGGTGTGATTGAATGGCTGCAGGAGCGGGGTGTCGAAACGGTTATCGTCGGCGGCCTGGCGACCGACTTTTGCATGAAAACCACGGCCCTGCAGTTGGCGAGTGCCAATTTCCGGGTGATTGTCAATCTCGCCGCCTGTCGCAGCGTCAACCCGGAGACCCTGGATGCGGATCTGGCTCAGATGCGTGCCGTCGGAATCACGATTATCCCCAATGCCGACAGGTTAGAGTCTGCGGTCTAAGCGGACGCAACCTTTTCCCAGCGAGAAACCATGTCCTCCCCGTTGATCACATCGCTACTTGATACCGACCTGTACAAGCTGACCATGATGCAGGCGTTCTACCATGCACCGGAGTTTGATGGCGCGACCGCCGAGTGGAAATTCAACTGCCGCAACATCGGCCGTAATGGAACAGACCTGACCAGGATTCTGCCGGAAATTGAACAGCAACTGGCCCTGCTCTGTTGCCTCCGCTTCCAGCAAGAGGAACTGACCTACCTGGCCGGTTTTTCGTTCTTCAAGAGCGACTTCCTCGACTACCTGGTCAATTTCCAGCTCCAGCAAAAATACATCTTTATCCGTCCTCTGGCTGAAGGTGACATCGATCTGCGCTTTAAAGGTCCGCTCCTGGATGTCTGCCTCTTTGAAGTCTATGCATTGGCAATTATCAGTGAACTGAACTCATTCGTTCTCGAAGGTGGCTTTGACCCGCAGGTCGGCAGAACAAGACTGGCAAGCAAGCTCAAGCTTCTGACTGACCGCAAAGAACTGGCCGGAATCAAGATCGCCGATTTTTCAACCCGGCGGCGAGCTTCGAAGCCCCGGCAATTCGAAATGGTCCAGCTTTTTCGTGACAAGGCACCACAACACCTGGCAGGGACAAGTAACGTCTACCTCGCTATGAAACTGGACATCACGCCGATCGGAACCATGGCTCATGAATGGCTGCAAGCCTGGCAGGCAGTTGTCGAGCTTGAAGAAGCGCAGCGTTCTGCATTATATGGATGGGTCCGAGAATTCAAGGGAGAGTTGGGTATCGCCCTGACCGACAACTACAGCATGGACGCCTTTTGCCGGGACTTCGATGCTGACCTCGCCGTAGCCTTCAGCGGCCTGCGTCATGACAGCGGCGACCCTTTCTTCTGGGGAGAGCAGGCGATCGATCTTTATCACCGCTATGGCATCGATCCACTGACCCACACCCTGGTTTTCAGCGATAGCCTCGACTTCCCACGGGTTATTGAAATTTACGAACATTTCAGAGGGCGCGTGCAGATGGCGTTCGGCATCGGCACAAACCTCGGCAATGATGTTGGTCTCAAGGCACTCAATATTGTTATCAAGCTGATTCGCGTCAATGGCCGTCCGGTCGCAAAGGTTTCCGATGAACCGGGTAAGAGCATGTGTGAAGAGGAGAGTTATCTTCGTGAAGTGGCTATGGTCTATGGTATTAATCTGAATAATATTGAATCAAAGAAACAATGACGGCGCTTCTGTAGGGGCGCGATTCATCGCGCCCTGATTGTCGGATTTTGCCTGATTGTCGGATTTTGCCTGGTTGCCGGATTTTGCCTGGTTGCCGGCTTCGACAGGATCGGGCGCAATGAATTGCGCCCCTACAACCTGAGCCGAATCACGGTTCTCTTTACAAGCCGAACTCTCCCTCAATCAACACAATCTTGATTCTTCCAACCGGAAAGCACTTATCGATTATTGACCAGGTATTGCAGATCCGCTGCGGCGAGCTGCAATCGTGACACCGCCCGGTTTTCGCGCAGGGCGTGAGCATATTGTGCCGCCTGGCGTTAAGCGGGGCGGCGTGATTCTTGACCCGGTCAATGGCGCTGAGCAGATCGGGCATGAGCTTGTTCTGGCCAATAAAGAGCACAACCTTTTTCGGCCCGAAGGAAATCGCTGCAGTGCGGTTGCCGATCATATCGAGGTTGACCAACTTGCCGCAGACAGTGACCGCGTTGGAACCGGTGAGGAACAGGTCGGCAAGCAGAGCCTGACGCCGACGCTCGATGATCTCTCCGCGGTCCGCTTCGGGATCAAAAGTCTTGATCATCCGGATCGTCGGGTCCGATAGCAGGACTTTCAGCACGCCGGTCGCATCCATCGTCATCGAATCGCCCCAGGAAACCACTTCGACCTTTAGTTTCGGCATGATCTCGTAGCAGAAAATATGCTTCGCATGCGCCGGGTCTTTGGCAACAAAGACCTCGAAGCCGTTGGCGGTAAGTGCGAGCTGGCACTTTTCAAGTGATACAGATTCCATAGTTAGCGACACTTTCAAGGAAAAAATTGACAAGGATGCTCCTTACTCTACCGGAGCTTTGGAGCTGCCACACCCTTGTCCCCTACAACTTCAGGGGAAAAGATGTTTCATCAGCTCATCCTTCGTGTACCCGTGGTGAGCTGCGATGTCGGCGATAATGGCGGCAAGAGTGCCGATTTTGAGCGGATTGTGCTCGGGGATCGTGATGTGGTGTTCGCCGGTTGGAGTGGCAGCGGTCAACCTGAGGTGGCTGCCTGTCTGGCGGGTGACATGATAATCGAGGCTGCTGAGGGCTTTCGCCAGTGCATTCCCGCTGAGGTCTCGCGGGAGTTTCATACCGCGAGGACTTCTTCATGGACAAAATGCAGACGAATCATTTTCGGCATACGATCGGGGTCGAAATGGCAGGCAACAGCATCCCGGACGTTGGCATGCAGTTCAGCAAGATCCTCGGCCTCGGTGAAAACAGATTCACCGAGCGCTCTGGCGGAATATCCCCCTTCCGGAGCCTCTTCGACCAGAAAAATGATTTCGTTCATGGCCACCTCCTTGTCCTTGAGTGGTTATCTTAGCAAAGTATGCGAGAGGAGGCAAAAAACTTTATCTTTGGTCGGAACCGACGGCGTGGTCTCATCTGCACCGTCAGCCCAACAACCTCAAAGTTGGCAGCGACTGAATCATGAGTTGGTGATATCCTCGGCTGTCGGCGCCGTTAGCCAACAAGGCCACCAAGGCGACTTGCATGATCACCTTGTAAGCCGCATCAAAACGTGTCTCCAGACTGATAATTTCTATTTCCGAATCTGCCAGATTGCGGCGTGCCGCCACTGTTCTCAGAGGAGCTACGATCGTAGCTCAAAGAGAACGATGTGCAATGACCTTTTTCGTTGAAACAAAATTACTTTCTTTTTCAGAAATTTGACCAGTTGCGGGTCCTTTTAGGTGCAATTTTGATTACTTGCAACCAGAGCAGGTTGCCGCGGTCTTTAGCGATCAACTTGGATTCAAGGGAAAGCTTGTGCGTATAAACCCTGGCTCAATTTGACAATTTCAACAAGTCAGACCAACATATACATGGTAGCTGAATGGAACTCAATCAAAGCAATAAGAACTGAACAAAGCAAGCAAAGAGCCCTTACGCCTTGAATGCGCGAAACAATGTGATGACGTCTTCTCAAACAAAACTTAAGCCTGTCAATCCGGTCCTTCGCTGGACGTTGCTGGTCTCGGGCTTTCTTGCTATGGCCCTGGGAGTCGTCGGTATCTTCCTGCCCATCCTGCCAACCGTGCCTTTTCTTCTGCTTGCGTTAGCCTGTTTCGGTCGCAGTTCTGAACGCTTTTACAACTGGCTGCTTGACCACGCTCATTTCGGACCAATCATTCGTCCATACCTCAATGGGCAAGGAATGCCACGCGCCAGCAAAGTCAAGGCAATCGCCCTGGTCTGGGTCAGCATTTCCTTCTCGGCTTTTTATTTCGTTGAAACAAACTGGGTTCGGTGGCTGCTTGTGTTTATTGCCTGCGGCGTGACTCTTTACCTTCTGAAACTGCCGGGTATAGAGGCAGAGAACTGAGACGGTCAGATAAGGCCCTTTTCTGCGAGGTCGCTGGTGACCACCTTGACGTAATCCCTGACCATTTTCTCAATGTTGGTTATATCGTCAGTTTCAAGTTCGGCCAGCCAGATCTTCTTTTTTGTCTGCAGATCATAGAGTACAGACTCAACGGTAAAGACCGTGAACTCGGTAAATGTTGCTGGTTGATAAATAACAGCATTGTAACGTCTGTAGCCGCGATGCCCGTAACCGAAATAGCGGTTATAATAGCTATCCCCTCCGATATAATGGCTATTATGAGAGCCAAAATAATGACGATTATCACGAGAGCCAAAATAGCCCCGCTCAAGGAAACCGCTGGGGCCACCATAATAAGCGTATCCGGAATAAGCAAAAACTTCGTTTCGCTGACTGATCACTTCGGTAAAAAGAACCGAATCGAAGCCCTTTTTAGCCAACGTCTCAATGATTTTTTCCCGGTCGAGTTCGGCATTCCTCGGTAAATCTTTATAGCTGGGGACAGTCTTGACGCCTTGATTAATCAGGCTACTGCTGAAAGAATCCTCAAAGAGCCGTCGAATAAGGTCATCCTGGGTTATACCGACAAGATAGACATTCTCAAGTTTCCTGGTGTGCTCAGGGTCGGCCCAGGAGCCTCTCATCGTGGCGCTGGAACAGGCAGAGATCATCACCGATATGAGCAGCATCCCCAGCATGCGCTTTGAAATAGTCATCGTATTATGCTCACTTTACGTAGAATGTTCTTATACGTATCAGCATAACAAAACATTTGACAATATCCACTTTGACTCTCCCGGCTGGGCCTGCAGAAGCCGAAGCTTATCTCCAAAGCAGGACATGTATATCAGGAGTCTGTCACCATTTCCATCCCAACCGCCGCTGCCAACGCGCTTTGTTAATTGCGCGTTTTAAATGTTCGATCCGCCGGTCGACTTCTTCTTCACCACGTTTAATGGCCTGCACGGAGGTCGAGAAGTCGGCCCAGTGGGTGACCTGGTTCTGTGGTGAGAGAATGACATCGGCAGATCTGATCTGTTCTCTATTTGAGGGCGGAACGCGCCAGGGCATCAGCACGCGCAATCACATCGAAAGCGTTGCGCGGTTCATTGAAGGCCCGCAAGGAATCACCAACATCGACAGCGATAACAAAATCGGCACCGAGTTGACGGGCAGCCCTGATAGGGACCGTCTCTGCCCAGCCGCCATCAACCAGCATATGTCCATTCAGATTGACCGGATTGAGCACCCCGGGCATGGCACAAGAGGCGGCGATCACGTCGCGCAACCGACCACGATTGAGAGTGACCGCTTCGCCACTCACAAGGTCAAGGGCCACGGCAGCAAAAGGGATACGGGTCTGCTCGACATTTAAATCTTCGAGCAGATAAGCGTAGCTCATTGCTGCAGTTTTATCATTGACCAGGGCGGTCTTGGTTACCATCAGGGCGTTAAACATGCCGCGTCGAGCCCTTCGCCCCAGCTCAGCCAGAATCCCTTCGTCATGAGAATCGAGTTCCTTGAAAAAATTGAAACCTGATTCATCAAATTCATCACTCTTTATGTAATCGGCGAAGCGCTGCTTGATGGCGGCCACATCCGGCTGCGTGGCATACATGGCACCGATGATCGCTCCCATGCTGGTACCAGTGACGATATCGATCGGCACACCATACCTGGTAAGGCCTTCAAGAACACCGATGTGTGAGAAGGCTCGTGCCGCGCCGCCGCCCAGGGCCAATCCTATTTTGATTCTTTTTGACAAGGCTGCTCCTGTGAAGGCTCTTCTTATAATGAGGGTTATATTGTCGTCATGATCTTGTCAACGATATGTTCTGCGATACTCAAAGAGGCTGTCGCCGCAGGAGATGGGGCATTGAGAACGTGCAGCATGCGGCCCTTGGTCTGAATGCAGAAATCGTCAAGCATACGCCCTTCACTGTCAACGGCCTGGGCCCGCACACCACTACCACCGGGGACCAGATCGCTCTCCTGAACCTCCGGTATCAAATGCTGCAGACTGTTTACAAACTGTTGTTTCGAGAAAGAACGTCTGTATTCCGCAAAGCCTGTCTTCCAGAGACGGGTAGATAATTTCCAGAAGCCACTGAACAAGAAGGTCTCTGCAAGATCGGCAAAGGAAAGGTCAGTGCGTCTGTATCCTTCCCGCTTCCAGGCCAACACGGCATTGGGGCCGGCTTCAACAGTACCATCGATCATACGGGTAAAATGGACACCGAGAAACGGCATTTTTGGATCGGGAACCGGGTAGATCAAGTGGTTGACCAGCTTGCTGCGCTCCGGTTTCAATTTGTAGTATTCACCGCGGAACGGGATGATCCTGATTTTCGGCCTGAGCCCGGCCAGACAGGCCACCCGGTCGGCATGCAGTCCGGCGCAATTCACCAGACTGCGCGCTGCGAAGGTTTCGCGACCACTATGGAGAAGATAACCGTTTTGTTGCTCTTCAATTTTCGTAACCGCAGCATTCAGCTGAATCGCACCGCCGCGGGCTTGAAAGAGCTCGGCAAGCTTCTGTGTAACCCGGACGTAATCAACGATTCCGGTCTGGGGCACAAACAGGCCGGCAACGCCACGGACGTGCGGTTCATGTTCCCTTAATTGAGAGGCAGACAGACGCTGCAGCCCCTCCAGGCCGTTAGCCTGGCCCCGGCGCTGCAGCTCTTCCAGTGCCGGCAATTCCGATTCATTAACGGCAACAACGACCTTGCCACAACGCTGATGAGGGATGTCGTGGTCAGCACAAAAGCGGTAAAGAGCCTCTCTACCGGAAACACAGGTTAACGCTTTCATGGAACCGGGCTTGTAATACAGTCCAGCGTGGATCACACCGCTGTTGTGACCGGTCTGGTGAGAGGCCAGCTGTGCTTCTTTTTCCAACAGGAGGATTTTTAAGGAGGGATTGCGGGAGCTGATGGCAAGCGCCGTAGCACAGCCGACGATACCTCCGCCTATAACAACCAGGTCGACGGTCTTACTCATAAAGGTATTACTCATGGGTTTTAATCGTGGGACGGGTGACCTCATAAAATAAAGTGTCGTGTTAAAAGTTAACCACAAAACATCATGAATACAACGAAAACAGGGAACACTATTTATGAGTTTTGGTCCTGCTCAAACGACGACCGAGTTTAGGCGTTTGCGACTTTGCCTCAGTTTTTCCACGCCGGCTGTTTGTCGATTTGCTCGAGGCCTGCCTGGTTACCGACTTTGCCGGTTTTTGGGACTGTGCCGATTTTTTAGACTTGGCCGGCGCCTTTGCTTTGCCTGCCTGCGCCTTTGCTTTGCCTGCCTGCGCCTTTGCTTTGCCTGCCTGCGCCTTTGCTTTGCCTGCCTGCGCCTTTGCTTTGCTTGCCTGCGACTTTGCTTTGGAGGTTGCCTTGCCTTTCGTAACAGGCTTCGTCTTGACTCCCCGCTTTACGGCAACCTCGGGGAATTCCGCGATCGTTGCTTGCGGAATCGCGTACTCGAGCAGCTTTTCGATCTCCATCAGACGAGCCTGCTCGGCAGGACAGACCAGTGAGATGGCCACGCCCTCTTCCCCTGCCCGACCGGTCCGGCCGATTCTGTGCACGTAGTCCTCAGGAACCTGGGGCAGGTCATAGTTGACGACGTAAGGCAGGTTGACAATATCCAGACCACGGGCGGCAACATCAGTTGCAACCAGCACGCGGACCTCACCTTGCTTGAATTCCGCCAGGGTCCGGGTTCTGACCGATTGACTCTTGTTGCTGTGGATAGGTGCAGCCTTGATGCCGTCGAAGAGCAGTTCATAGGTCAGCTTGTCGGCACCGTAGCGGGTCCGGGTAAAGACCAGGACCTGGCTCCAATCGCCCTTGCGGATCAGGTGCGAGAGCATTTCTCGTTTGCGACTGCGCTCGACCGGATAAACGGCCTGAGTAATTGCATCAGCAGCGATGTTACGACGCTCGACTTCAATCCTGCGCGGGTGGTCAAGCAATTCGTCGGCGAGCTGCTTGATCCCCTTCGAATAGGTTGCCGAAAAGAGCAAGGTCTGTTGTTTGTCTGGCAGAAACTCAGCAACCCGAAGGATATCGTCGATAAAGCCGAGATCAAGCATTCGATCGGCTTCGTCCAGCACCAGGAACTCAATTTCGTGGAGTTTGATCGTGCCACGCTCGGCATGGTCAAGCAGTCGCCCGGGCGTTGCGACCACGATATCCACTCCCCGTGCCAGGCGCTCCATCTGCGGCCGGATATTGACTCCCCCGTAGATCTTGGTGGAACGCAAAGACAAGCGTCGCCCGTAGTTCTGCATTTGTTCGCTGACCTGGGCCGCCAGTTCACGGGTTGGCACCAGGACCAGGGCCCGGGGATGCCTGCGGCTTTTGTGGGTTTTTGTTTCGCTCAGCATCTGTACGATCGGCAAAGCGAAGGCAGCAGTTTTTCCGGTACCGGTTTGAGCACCGGCCAGCAAATCACAACCCTCAAAGATAACCGGGATCGCCTGGCTCTGGATCGGCGTCGGTGTCCTGTAGCCTTGCGTTGCAATCGCACTCAACAGCTCGGCGCACAAACCAAGAGAATCAAATGACATGAGAAAAGCCCTTGTACCTTTACAGGAGAAGCAACTTATTTAAATTACAATGATGGGAAAACGTAACTATTCAACTGTCAGTCCAAGGGTCGTCATCCCCGAGTGATTCTATCGGGGATCCAGTCTTTCAACTCTGCAAAACCTGGATTCCGGCTAAAATCATGCCGGAATGACGCGATAGGAGTCACCTTCAGACGCGATTTCCCAGGGCTAAAGCCGCTCCTACAAAGTGCTGATTAGTTACGGAAAAACAAATATTGACCGGGACATTAGCTGATTGCCACAGCACTGTCAATCAAGCGCTGGTTTATCAATTGCCGAGATCAATCTCGCCCTGCAAGGCAAGAAGTGTTAGTTTGTGCAGGCACGCATAAAAGCCTCATTGACCTACTTGATTTTCAGTTATTTTTTTTCTATAAATTTAACCCGATAATGACTTTCTTACTTGAAGAACAAAGGCTTGCACATGAATGAAATCCAGGCTGTTTTTTCTGATCTGTCGAATTCCTTAAGCACCCAGGTGCTCGGCCAACCACACCTGATCGAGCGCCTGCTGATTGCCTTGCTGGCCGATGGCCACCTGCTCGTTGAAGGGGCTCCGGGTCTGGCCAAAACCCGCGCCATTCAGAAGCTCGGCGAGCATATCGAGGGGAGCTTTCATCGCATACAATTCACGCCGGACCTGCTGCCCGCAGACCTGACCGGAACCGACATTTTTCGACCACAAGACAGCAGCTTCGTCTTTCAACCCGGACCGCTTTTTCACAACCTGATCCTGGCGGACGAAATCAACCGGGCCCCTGCCAAGGTCCAGTCGGCATTGCTCGAAGCGATGGCCGAGCGACAGATCACCATCGGCCAGACCAGCTATCCACTCAACGATCCTTTTCTGGTCATGGCGACCCAGAACCCGATTGAGCAGGAAGGGACCTATCCACTCCCTGAAGCGCAACTCGACCGTTTCCTGCTGCATGTGATGGTCGGCTACCCACAGGTTGCAACGGAGCGACAAATCCTCAAACTGGCACGCAACGAAGCGAAAACAGGGCGGATGGCGAAAGAACTGAAGGCTGCCCAGCTCAGCATCGGGCAGTTACAAGAAGCACGCAGGCAGGTTCTGGATCTCTACCTGGCGGACAACCTCGAAGAGTACTTGTTGCAGCTGGTCCTGGCCACCCGACAGCCGGAACCTTATGGTGAGGATCTGGCCGGCTGGATCCAGTACGGGGCCAGCCCCCGGGCGAGCATTGCCCTTGATCGTTGCTCGCGGGCGCGTGCATGGCTGGCCGGGAGGGATTATGTCAGCCCGGAAGATATTCAGTCCCTCGCCTTCGATGTAATGCGACACCGCGTGCTGCTGACCTATGAGGCGGAAGCCGAAGGAGTGAACGTCGACCGGTTGGTCACTGAACTGATTGCCCGGGTTCCGGTGCCCTGAGGTCTCTGCCTGTGCTAACAGCTTCGAACATAAACCGACCTCCGGAAGTCACAATCAACCTTTCCGAGCTGATCGCCTTGCGCGGTGAAAGTCGCGGGTTCTCCCTTCGCCCTGGCCAGATCCGTGCCGCACAGGGCGGTGCCTACCTGAGTCGGCTGCGAGGACGCGGCATGGAGTTCGCTGAAGTGCGCGGTTATCTGCAAGGCGATGATGTTCGCAGCATCGACTGGCGAGTCACGGCACGTCAGGGCAAGCCCCACACCAAACTCTTTCAGGAAGAACGTGAGCGAGCCATACTGCTGGCTATTGACTATCGACGGCCGATGTTTTTCGCCACCCGTGGCTCCTTCAAGGCGGTGCAAGCTTCGAAACTGGCGGCGCTGCTGGCCTGGCGATCTCTGCAACAGGGTGACCGGGTTGGAGCTTTTCTCTTCTCTGAAGAACGTCAGTGCGAACTGAGGCCGCAGCTCGGCAAAGCCGGAGTTCTCAACCTGCTCAGGCAAATGGTGGCCGACCCCGCCTGGCAACGCCCCCTGCATCAGCCCTTTCAACCACAGCAACGGCTCGCCCAGACCCTGATGCGTTTACGCCGGGTCGCACGCCCCGGCAGTCTGATCTTACTGCTGAGTGATTTTTCCCAATGGGACGAACAGGTTGAGAAACAACTGATCCTGCTCAGGCGGCATAACGACCTGGGCCTGATCTTCTGTCATGACCCCGTCGAAGCAGAACTGCCACCTGCCGGAAGCTACCGGGTCAGCGACGGCAGGAACGATCTGACCATAAACACCCTTGATCGCTCGGACCGCGACCATTATCGCGACAAGTTCGCAAAGCACCTTGAGACCATCGAGCAGTTTTGCCGGCGGAGTCGCAGTCTGTTTCTAACCTGCGCCACCAACCAGACCCCCCTGGCTTGCCTGCAGCAGGGTTTGCTCAAGCGAAGCGGGGGCTGAAATGCCATCGGCGCCCTTCTCCCCCGACAGCCTGCCTTTACGAGATATTCACCTGCCACCGGCAGTCTCATGGTGGCCACCGGCTCCCGGTTGGTGGCTGTTGTTGTGCGGAGTGCTCCTGTTGATCGCCGCGTTCTACGCCATTTACCAGCGACGACAGCGCAAACAATTACAGCGCCTGGCGCTCGAGGAACTGGAAGAACTGCAACGCCAGTACAGTGAGGTCGAGAACCCGCAACAGCTGCTGCTGGGACTGTCCCGTCTGCTTCGCCAGTCGGCAATCCTGCACTTCCCGCAACACAACTGTGCGGGCCTGATTGGTGAAGACTGGCTCGATTTTCTTGACCGGCAGCTTGATGATCAGCCCTTCTCTCAGGGGCCTGGTCGAGTCCTGGCTAAGGGCCCTTATCTGTCGCAGGTCGGGCAGATTGACACTGCAGCCCTGCTGATACTCTGTCGCAGATGGCTGCAACAACTGCCGGCGGCGCCGAAGCCCAAGGGGAGAGGCAAATGATCGAGTTTGTCTACCCCTGGGCTTTCCTGCTACTGCCTCTTCCTTACCTGGTACATCGCCTCTTGCCCCCGGCTCTGGCCGCTGAAGAAGCCGCTCTCTGGGTTCCTTCTTTGCAGCCTTTTGCCGACAACTGTCATCAACGCAGTCGGCGTCGCTGGCCATTATGGCTGCTGATACCGATGCTCTTCTGCTGGCTGTTACTGGTGACGGCAACGGCTCAGCCACAATGGCTTGGAGAGCCTCTTGAATTACCGGTCAGCGGCCGTGACCTGGTGCTGGCGATTGATCTGTCCGGCAGCATGAAAACCGCCGACTTTGTTGTGGCAGGAGAGACTGTCAATCGTCTGACAGCACTCAAAAAAGTGGCTGTTGAGTTCATTCGTCGCCGTCAGGGCGACAGGCTCGGCCTGATCCTGTTTGCGGATCAGGCTTACGTACAAACCCCTTTGACCTTCGACCGAAAAACCGTTGAGATTTTGCTGAGTGAAGCGGTCCTGGGCCTGGCTGGAGAAAAGACGGCCATTGGTGATGCCATTGGTCTGGCCGTAAAACGTCTGCAGGCGGCAAAAGGGGAGCAAAGGATTCTGATCCTGCTCACTGACGGCGCAAACACAGCCGGTCAGGTCAGCCCCATCAAGGCGGCCGAGCTTGCCGCCAGTCAGGGGCTAAAGATCTATACCATCGGTATCGGCGCAGACGAGATGACAGTGGGGTCCTTCTTCTTCGAACGCAGGGTCAACCCCTCTGCAGACCTCGATGAGACAAGCTTGCGCGCCATAGCCGAACTGACCGGCGGCCGCTATTTCCGCGCCCGCGACAGCGCTGAACTGGAACAGATTTACGCCATGCTCGATGAACTGGAACCGGTGGAGAAAGACCAAAACGTGTTTCGCCCGGTCACGGCGCTCTATTACTGGCCGCTCGGCCTGGCACTCTGCGGCGCATTGCTGCTGGGACTGATCGATCAGGGACGTCAACGCTGGGGGTGGCGATGAACCGGTTTCATTTTCTGCGTCCGGACTGGTTCTGGATGCTGCTGCCAATCGCCCTGCTGCTGTTCCGGTTGTGGCGACAGCAATTGCGAAGCCGCAGTTGGCAGACGGTCTGCGATCCGCAACTGCTCCCTTACCTGCTGCTCGGTCGCTCCCAAAGACGCCAGAATTGGCCTCTCCACCTGATTTTTGTCGCAGCATTGCTGGCTACCATAGCCCTGGCAGGTCCGACCTGGGAGCGGCTGCCGCAACCACTCTTTCGTCAGAATTCAGCACTGGTCATTCTGCTCGACCTCTCTGCGTCCATGAACGCGGCAGACCTTAAGCCAAGCCGACTGGTCCGGGCCCGCTTGAAAATCACCGACATCCTCCGTCAGCGCCGCGAAGGACAAACAGCCCTGGTGGCCTTTGCCGGCGAGGCCTTCACCGTGACTCCGCTGACCGATGACAGCAAGACCATCGAAGCCTTGCTCGACAGTCTGGAACCAGGCCTGATGCCGGTTTTTGGCAGCCGCCCGGAGCTGGCCATCAAGCAGGGGCAACGCTTGCTGCAACAGGCCGGGCTGGCCCATGGAGATCTGTTGCTGGTGACTGACGACGATCAACCGAACCAGGCCCTTGATGCGGCGGAACGCCTGCAGCAGAGCGGTTACCGGCTGTCGGTGCTCGGTATCGGCACCGCAGCAGGTGCGCCGATCCCTCTTAAGGAGGGTGGTTTTTTCAAAGATGACAAGGGACAGGTTGTTTTGCCACGGCTCAACCCTGCGGCGTTGCGCGAGCTTGCCCAGGCTGGCGGTGGTCTTTACCAGACTATCCGGGTCGATAATCAGGATCTGGAACGCGTGCTGGCAGCCTCCTTACAGGACAAGCTGGAGATTGACCGACAGCAGAGCGACCAGCTTGGTGATCAGTGGAAAGAAGCGGGCGTTTGGCTGCTCTGGCCGTTACTGTTACTGACCGCCTGCGCTTTCCGTCGCGGTTGGTTGACGATTTTTATCTTCTGCAGCCTGCTGACTCAACCGGCACAGGCGTTTGACTGGCAACAGCTCTGGCAACGCCCTGATCAGCAGGGAGCTCGAGCCTTTGCCGAACAAGACTATGCCAATGCAGCAGAGCAGTTCCAGGATCCGCGCTGGCAAGCCAGCGCTCATTACCGCAAGGGCAACTACACTGAAGCCGCCAGCTTGCTGGAACAGGCAGAGAGCGCAGATGACTGGTACAACCGGGGCAATGCGCTGGCCAGAAGCGGCCAATTGGCCGAAGCAATCAAGGCCTACAATGAAGCCTTAAAGCTCAACCCCAAAGACCAGGACGCCCTGGCAAACAAGCAGCTGGTCGAAGACGCGCTTGAGCAACAACAGCAGTCTTCACCAGAAAACAACGACGCTTCATCGCAGAATAATGAAGCAGCATCAGAAAAGAATGAATCGGCAGCAGAAAAGAATGAATCGGCAGCGCAGGACGGAGACAGTTCCTCACAAGATTCGGCGTCCGGCTCTGATCAGAAAAATCAACAGGCTGATGACGACTCCTCTCAGGATGAGACAGAGTCTTCCTCACCGAGTCAGGAACAGCAGCCTGCAGGCTCAGACAGCACAGAAACCGAAGGCTCAGACAGCATGGAGGCTGAAGGCTCAGACAGCATGGAGGCTGAAGGCTCTGGGCAACAAGAAACCCAGGTAGAAACCGCTGAGAAGGATACGCGCGAAGCTGAGCCAGCCAGCACGGATGCGGCCCAGACAATGGATGACCCGGCCACTATGGAAGAGCAGCGAGCAAACCAGCAGTGGCTGCAACGCATTCCGGATGATCCGGGTGGGTTGCTGCGCCGAAAATTTCTTTACCAATACCGCCATCGCGAAGAGCGGCAGACGAGTGACAAACCATGGTAATGCGACCAATCAACACTCTTTTGATCCTGTTACTGTTACTGATGCTGAGCCCGGTACCCTGTCTTTCCGCCCAGCTTAAAGCGGTGCCTGACCGAACCCGGGTGGGACTGAATGAAAGTTTCAACCTGGAGTTGCGGGCAGACGGCAGCCTTGACGGCGAATTGGACCTGAGCCGGTTGGAACGGGATTTCGAGCTGCTCGGCAGCTCCCAGTCTTCGCAGATGCAGATTATCAACGGTGACTTCAGCCGCACCAAAGTCTGGAGTTTGACCCTCATGGCACGCAGCGCCGGAAGGAAAGAGATCCCGGCGCTCTGTGTCGGTAGCGATTGCAGCAAATCGATCAAAATTGAGGTTTTGCCCGCCGGTCAGAGCAACACCCTGGCCGGAGCCGATGATCTGCTGCTCGAAGTCTCCATCGAACCGGACAAGGTGTGGGTGCAATCACAGCTCCTCTACAGGGTCAGGCTGATCAGTCGTCTCAATTTTCTGCAGGCCAGCCTCAGTGAGCCGGAGCCGGTCGGTATCGAAGCGGTGGTCCAGAAGCTCGGTGAGGACCGCAATTATGAAACCGAGCGCAATGGCTTTCGTTACCGGGTTGTCGAACGCGATTATCTGTTTTTCCCGCAGCAAAGTGGACAGCTGCGGATTCCACCGCTCCGCTTTGCTGCGCAGGTCGCTGAGGGCGGAGGGCGCAGCTTCGACCCCTTTAATCAGCGGACCAGGCAGATTCGCAGGAACTCCGAAGCAATCAACATTGAAGTCCTACCCGCTGCGGAAGCCGACGGACGCAGCTGGCTGCCGGCCACAGGCCTGCAATTACAAGATGACTGGCAACAACCACCGCAGCTGACTGTAGGTGAACCGGCAACCAGAACCATCACCCTGAGCGCCAAAGGGGTCCCTTCTGCACAGCTTCCGTCTCTGCAAATCGAAGTCCCTGACGGCTTTAGAAGCTATCCTGATCAACCGAAGCGTGAGGACCGGTTCAGCCCCGAGGGTGTGCTTGGCGTACTGCAGGAAAAGCTGGCGCTGATACCGACCCGGCCCGGCAGCCTCCTGCTGCCGGAGGTCAAGATTGACTGGTGGGATCTGGACGAAGAGCGTTGGCGCCAGGCACGGATACCGGCTTTGGAAGTCGAGGTCATGCCTGCAATCAACCAACCTGCTGATCGATCTGCTGACACCAACCAACCTGCTGTCACCACCAACCCACCCGCGGTTGCACAGCAACCTTTGCAGCAGGACGACAAGTCAGAGCAAGAGCTGCCGGCACCAGCAACGCCCGCAACCCAGAATTTCTGGCCCTGGTTGAGCCTGGCGCTCGGCTGTGGCTGGGTTTTGACACTGCTGTTGGTCCTCAAGGGCAAACTGGCAGGGCGCGGAGCGAGGCAAAAAGGCGAGGGGCAAGAGGAAAAGTCGAATCTTAAAGTGTCGCGAAGGCAACTGGACCAGGCCCTTGCTGCAGGCGATCCAACGCACATACGCAGCGCAATGCTCGCTTGGGGGACCGCCCTTTTTCCTCAGCAGCGGCCCGGCAATCTGGAAGAGCTGGCGCTGCTCTGCGGCGAGCCACTCAAGCAGGAGTTGCAACTATTCAGCAGAAGTTTTTACAGTCGAGAGAACAAGGATTGGAATAGTCAGGGACTGAGTGCAGCAGTAGAAGAGGTACAACAAAAAGCGACGAAAACCAGAAACAGCAATAAGCTGCCGCCACTCTACCCACATTAGATCTCTGGACAAGAGCATGTCTTTAAACCCGAGGTTAAGATAAGGAAAGACCCTTAAATGGCGATTGCCAAACAGCCATCACGAGTCAGTTTGCCCAGAATGGACAAACCCTACCCCGCCATCCTGGATTTCCTGGCGCACAGATTTCCAGGTGTCGACAAGGCGTTATGGAAAGAGCGCATTCTCTCCGGCAAGGTGCTTGACGACTCTGGCATAGCGATCAGCATCGAGACGCCCTACGTCCCCCAGAAAAGGCTCTTTTATTTCAGAGAAGTCGACAAGGAACCACTGATTCCTCTGCAGGAGAAGATCCTCTTCCAGAATGATGAGATTCTTATCGCCTGCAAACCGCCGTTCCTTCCGGTCACGCCATCGGGGCCGTATGTCAATGAATGCCTGCTCAATCGTCTGCGGAAAACCACCGGCAACAGCAGCCTGGTTCCCTTGCACAGGATCGATCGCGAGACTTCGGGTCTGGTACTGTTTTCCAAAAACCAGAAAACCCGCGGACGCTACGGAGAGCTTTTTCTGAAGGGCTTAATCGAAAAAACCTACGAAGCGCTCTGCGAAGTTCCTGTCCGCCCGGCGCAAAAAGACTGGACGGTTGAAAACAGGTTAATAGATGACGATGTCTGGTTTCGCAGCAAAGTCGTACCGGGTACTGTGAATGCCAGGTCCAGGATCAAACTGATCAGGTGGCATGACCATCAAGCACATTTCCTGCTCTACCCGATCACCGGCAAGAAGCACCAGTTAAGAATTCATATGAGCGGGCTGGGTTTTCCTGTCATGCACGATCGCTATTACCCGGAGTTATTGGACAAACAACAAGATGATCCGGATAAACCGCTGCAACTGATTGCCCGCCGGGTTCGATTCACCGACCCCGTTTGCGGACAACTCATGGAGTTTGAGTCAGAACGCAAACTACTTTTTAAACCCTCTCCGGAAAAGCGCTGAATCAACAGGATATTACTTGTCTGTAATGATAAACCCCATATTGCCGATCATGACCTTTTCGTTCTTGTCGCCCAACCAGAGTCGAACTGAACGTTCGCCAACCAGTTCAAACCTCATGCTCTGGTCTTCTATCGTCGCAACCTTGTTGCCCGCTTCAGTAAAAACCTCAACAACCCGGTGCGTTCCTATCGTATCAGCCTTCAGATCATAGGCTTTCTGTTGGGCACTCTCACAACCGGCTAAAAACATGGGCATTGCAATCGAATAAATGACCAATAACTTTTTCATAATTGTCCCTTTCTATTGATTGATTCGTCTTAAGACTATCCCATATCGACGCAATTCTTTTGTCAGAACGCTGATCAAACCAAAGCGTTAATCAAGCCTGTCCGCCATAGCCTTGGCGTAGGAGGGCGTCCTATTTGATTTTGCCTTTGCCTGTTCAGTGCGACATTAAAAGCGATTCACCACTGAGCCACTGAGAACACTGAGCCACTGAGAGAACTGGGAAATGCATAAAAGCAAGGTTTTCTCTGCCTTCTCTCTGGATTATTTGATGATCAGGTTGGAGAGCTCATTGGTATCGTCAGCTTTTACCGGAAAATGCTCAGCAAGGATCTGCCCGCAGCTTTCGATGGCCTGACAAAGAGCATTGCAGGTGTCGCCATTATGGAGACCTTCGGTAATGGTCTGCACAATACCATCCCAGGTATGTGGCGGCACGACATCGTTAATGCCGCGATCAGCCAACACATGAACCCGATGTTCGAAGAGAGAGATAAGAATCAGAATACCCGTCTCATCGCGGGTATGGTGCAGGCCCTGCTCCAGAAAGGAGAGGATCGCCATCTCCTCAACTTCCTCATTGATTTCATCAGGATGGATGAGGCGCCGCCGCAGGCCCGGCAGGTTGCGAATCATCAGCTTGAAGGGGAAGTAGCTGAGCGCAAACAGCCACAGGAAATGCCAGAGTGATTCACCGAAGAAGGCCCAGCTCAGGGTGACTGCGGTGGCCAGGGAAAAAAGTCCGGAGCCGAGTATTTCAGCCCGGGGATAATCGTAGGACTGGTCGACAATCATCGGAACGATTTCGCCGCTGCTCAGTTTTTCCGCCTGCTGTACGGCCGACTCAATGCGTTGTCTTTCTTGCTGGTTGAAAAGCTCTTTTGCTGTCATGCGGAACCTTTTGGGTGCTTCGTTAAGAGATTAACCTGTGAGCAACGATACGTGACTCAACTTGCCAACGACAGAATCACCAGCCTCCAGAGGACCCTCCGCCACCAAAGCCTCCTCCTCCGCCGCCGAAGCCGCCCCCTCCACCAAAACCACCGCCTCCGCCACCCATTCCGCCGAGCCAGAAGCCACTGCGGCGATGGCGTCCGCGTCGACCACCCCGGCCAAGGAGCATCAAGCCGGGGCCAAGAAAAAGAAGCAGAGCCAGCGAACCAAGGGGATTGCGTTTTTTCTCTCGCCCTGTGGAACCGGTGCCCTGGTATTCTCCGCGCACCGCTTCAGCCATTGAGGTAATTCCGGCGATGATGCCGCCTTCGAAATCACCCGTCTGAAAGAGCGGTTTGATTTCATTGTCAATAATACGCCCGGCAAGCAGATCGGTAAGTCTGCCTTCGAGACCATAACCGACTTCAATGCGAATCTTTCTGTCCTGCCTGGCGATCAGCAGCAGAGCACCGTTATCTTTGCCCTGCTGCCCTATTCCCCAGCTTTCGGCGACTTTCAGACTGTATTCTTCCAGAGCTTCACCCTCCAGAGAATCAATAGTCAAAACCACCAGCTGGGTCGAGTCACTGGCCTCGAAGCTCCGCAGAAAGTTTTCAATCTTCAATTCCGTTGGCGGCGAAATCACTCCCGCCAAATCGTTGACATAGCCGGAAACCTTAGGCACGTCAAGAGCAGCAGCGCTGAGCGGCAGCAAGAGCACAAACAGGAGAAACAGAATAAATCGACGGATAAATCGCATTTAGAAATTAACCTTAGGAGCTGTTTCAGCCCCGGCTTCCGCCTTAAAGGGTTCCTTGCGCTCCAGGTTGAGCAAAAAATTGTTGGTCAGGTTATTAGGAAGGGTGCGGATAGAACTGTTAAAAGTCTGCACCGCCTGGTTATATCGCTGGCGGGCGACATTAATACGATTTTCGGTCCCTTCAAGCTGGTGCTGCAGGTCCAGAAAGTTCTGGTTGGACTTGAGGTCCGGGTAACGTTCAACGGTCACCAGCAATCGGGACAGGGCACCGGAAAGAGCGCCCTGAGCCTGCTGGAAATTCTGCATGGCCGCGGGATCGCCAAGATCCCCAGTGTTAATCTGAGCTTTACCGGCGCTGGCGCGGGCCTCGGTGACTGCCTGCAGGGTCTCCTGCTCGTGTGAAGCGTATGCCTTGACCGTTTCAACCAGATTGGGGATCAGATCAGAACGCCTTTGATAGGTCGCTTCAACATCAGCCCAGGCTGAAAAAACAGCTTCTTCATTTTTTTGAATCTGATTGTACCCGCAGCCGCTGAGGGCAGGCAGTGCGACAAGGGCGACCAGTAACAACAAGGACAAACGCTTCAGCATGGTAAAAACTCCTTTTAATAAACAAAGATGACCGAATCGTGGCTCATTTCCACGCGGGTCTTCACTATAATCACGCACCTGCGGATTTACAACCGGCACGCCGTAGAATAAGAATGATAATAGGAAATGGTCATTAAGCAAGTTTTGCAGACTTTCGCAACAGCCTATTCGTGCAGGCCCTCAAAAGACGCGAGCTTATCCTTGAAGACCACATCAAGCCGTCTGGGTTTGCGTTTCTGATAATCAAAGCAGATCAGCGCAGTTTCCCCTTCTGCCGTCACTTCGCCATCACGTTCGATACGGTAACACATCGTGAAGGATGAGCGGCTGACGCTTGTGACCTTCGCTCCGACCACCAGCTCATCAGCGAGAAACATTTCTGCCAGATACTTGACATGGGCTTCCGGGAGGATGATGCCGCAGGCGTTACCGATATCCATCTCCGTGTAGCCACCGAGATTTTTCAGGTAAGCGATCCGCGCGTCCTGGAAAAAATTCAGCACGGCAGAGTTAGCAACGTGAGCGCCATAGTTTACATCGACGACCCGGACGGTATAAGGAATGCTGAATTTAAATCCTTGCATGGTGACTCCGTTTTTAGTGATTACTTCTGGCAACCCGGGCAGTAGAAGGTTGAACGTTGCCCAAGTCTGACCTGTTTTATGGGGGTGTTGCAGGCCTTGCATTGCTGCCCTGTCCGCCCGTAAACCCGCAATTCCTGGCTGAAATAGCCAGGCTTTCCCTCACTGTTGGAAAAATCCCTGATCGTGGTCCCCCCGGCGGAAATCGCTTCGTTGAGAATCATTATAACGCTTTGGACCAGAGCCTGATAAGCCACTTTACTGACTTTTCCAGCAGGTCGCAGAGGTGAAATACCGGCTCGATACAGAGCCTCGCTCGCGTAGATATTACCGACTCCGACCACAACCTGAGCATCCATAAGGAAGGGTTTGACTGCAACTTTGCGCTGACGGGAAAGTGCGTAAAGATAAGTCGCATTGAAGGCCTTGTCGAAGGGCTCCGGACCCAGGGCCACCAGGCGAACGTGCTGTTGCGGGTCGGCTGTGGTCCAGAGAATGGAGCCGAAACGGCGGGGGTCGTTGTATCGCAAGGCGGTACCGTCGGTGAAAATGATTTCTACATGGTCGTGCTTGCGTTTTTCCGAAGCCAGCTTATCGACTCGCAAGTGTCCAGTCATGCCGAGATGAATAATCAGGGTGCCTTGCGAAAAGGCAAACAACAGGTACTTGGAACGTCGTCCAACAGCAGCAACCTTCTGGCCAGGCAATAGAGTCGTCAATTCCTGAGGAACCGGCCAACGCAGGGACGCATTATAAATACGAACCTGATCGATGACTTTATCGACAACCAGCGGCTCAATGCCGCGGCGAGTGGTTTCTACTTCCGGGAGTTCAGGCATAAGGGTCCATTACGACTGGTGCGGGACGAGGGCTGCGACAAAATCTTAACAACGAGCAGAGACAAGCTTCTTCAGAGTGGCAAGATATTGCTTAACCTCCGCAGAGTTTTCCTCAGGGGCCCAGGGCGCAAAGTCCTTATCTGAAATCGCCACATAGGGTCCGGGCTTGGTTTCGAAAAAGACGCTTTGCGGTTCAAGCACGATAATCGAATGCCACTCACCGGCCGGCAGATCGATCGCCAGGGTTTCACAGCCAACGCCGAAGGGGATAACATCTCTAACCTCGCCATCGTCTTCAAAAACCAGCAATGCCAACCTGCCGCGAACCGCCATGAAGCATTCGGGCTTCGGCGGGTCGGTGTGACGATGCGGACGGATGTAGGTGCCTGGTTCCATGGCAATGAAGAGCCTCTGGCAAGGCTCGGCATAGTCATCATGTAAATTGAGGTTCTTGCGTAAGCGCTCTGACCCGAAAGCTTCCTGGCTTAATTGATCAAGAACCTTGTGAGAAATAATCTTCACTTGCCACCTCATTAGTGTTCATGTGGATAGACACGGTGATGTTTTCGATCTGGAAACGTGTTTAGAATATTGTGGCAGGGTCACGCCCGGCAAAATCGACAAAGCTCAAGGAACGCGGATCGTCGGTGAGCTCATCCTGGGTCAACTTCTGGCCGCGATGATAGCGCCAGGCTTTCTTTTCACGACGCAGCCAGGCAAGTTCGACAAATTGTTGTACGACGCCCTGAACCTTGATCTCCATGAGAAAAATGACCTGGACCTCTTTATCATCTGCTTTTTCCTGCAGAACCTCGCAACAGGTTATCTCGTAATCCGCCCCCAGGCTGGCTTTGCCGAATTCCAGATATTCATCACGCTCAACAAACTGGCAACGAAAATTCGATTCTGAATGATAGCTGTCAAAGATAAAGCCAAAATCACCACGCACAAAAGCTTCACTGCGGGCGATGATCAGTTCAGACGGTGAATATAAGGAGAAAATCTGCGGGGTCATCTCAGTTTTCCGTAAGAGTAAAAGCTATGAAGAACGATGGTTTATGGTAAAAGGTAAAAGGTAAAAGGTAAAAGGTAAAAGGTTAAGGGTTTAGCTTACAGCCTTACAGCCTTACAGCCTTACAGCCTTACAGCCTCCAGCCCCCAGCCTCCAGCTATAACTAATCCTTAATCCTCGGATCCATCGCATCACGAATCCCCTCACCGAGGAGATTGTAGCCGAGCACCGTAATCAGGATTGCCATGCCGGGGAAGACTGAGAGCCACCATGCCGTGCCCAGAGTCTGCTTCCCGGCAATCAGCATGTTGCCCCATGAGGGTGTCGGCGGCTGAACACCGATACCCAGGAAAGAAAGTGCGCTCTCGGTCAAAATGGCACCGGCCACGCCGAGGGTTGCAGAGACCAGCACGGGTGAAATCGCATTGGGCAGGATGTGGCGAAAAATGATCCGGGCATCCTTTGCCCCGATCGCCCGGGCAGCCAGGACAAAATCGCGTTCTCGCAGGGTAAGGAATTCGGCGCGAACCAATCGCGCCACGCCCATCCAGCTGGTCAGACCGATAATAATCATGATGTTCCAGATGGACGGCTTAAGAAAGGCAATCACTGCAAGGATCAGGAAAAAGGTCGGAAAACACAGCATGATATCAACAAAGCGCATGATCAAGGCATCGACCCAGCGACCATAATATCCGGCCATGGCGCCAAGCAGGATGCCGATAAAAGTGGCAATACCGACGGCCACGAAACCGACCAACAGGGAGATCCTGGCACCATACAGGATGCGAACCAGGACGTCTCGACCGAGGTCATCCGTTCCCAGAGGGTAAGCCAGTCCGGGGGCTTGCAGGCGGTTGGCAATATCGATAGCGCCGGGATCGCGACCGATAACCGGAGCAAGCAGGGCGAGCAGGAACATCAGCAGCACAATAACCGCACCAGCCATGGCCATGCGGTTACGCCTCAGACGCTGCCAGAGAACTTCACGAAAAAAAGCAGACATTTCAACCTCGCAAATGTGTCAGAACAGTATACCGCATCGATCCTCTCACATCAGCTCGTCCAGGTCTTTATGACCGATCAAACCGCGATCAAGCAGAATCCGCACCAGGTTCTCGTAACGACCCTCAAGCTGTTTCAGAGCCGCCATGTAGTGACCCATGTCGGGAGCAGGCACCGCAGGATGTACAATCGACTTGGCAGAAGATGGGGGTGTCAGCCCTGGTTCCGGCTTAGACTCCGCAACCGGAGCGACAGGCTTGATCGGCGCGGCAAGCTCTTCGAGAGCAAAATCAAGTTCTTCCTGGTCGTCCTCCTCATTCCCATAGTATTTCTCTATGGCAGAAGTGATCGCATCATCGGCAGCAAGAGCCGGTTTAATCCGGCAACCTGTCATAAATTGCAGTGAATCCGTGACCATGAGATTGGTTGGGTCGGTCATGGCCACGACGAGGTGCATGGTGCCACTGATTTCTCGTCTCTCGACCGGAAGGACATGAAACTCACGGGCCTTCTGCACTGGGATATAAGCCAGAACGTCCTCGGGGATTTTTCGCCCGAAAAGTTCTATCTGGGGAAGGTCAAATTGTCGGGCGAGAAAGTTCTGCAGTTTATCTTCGGTGAGATAGCCGAGTTTAATCAGCGACTCTCCGAATCGTCCTCCCCAGTGGCGCTGGTAAGACAAGGCTGAATTCAGCTGGAAATCATCGATAATTCCCGCCTGCTTGAGGATCTCTCCAAGCTTGAGATTCTTGGTCAAAACAACCTCCTGGTAGCTGGGTCAAAAACAGATCAATACCAACAAGCCATAACTGACTGACCCGAAAGGTGCCATCGTTTGACTAAGCATTTCAACTGCGACCGATACCGAAATATTCAAAGCCCTCTTCCTTGAGGCTCTTCGGGTCGTACTGGTTGCGACCATCAAAGATAACCGGCTGCTTCATCATCTCTTTCATCGCCCTGAAATCAGGGTGCCGGAACGGTTTCCATTCGGTCACCAGGGCCATGGCATCGACGTCTTCAAGAGCTTCGTATTGATGGCGAACAAGTTTAACGGAGTCATTGGTGAACCATGCTTCCGGCAGCTGCTTGCGGGCCGCTTCGAGGGCTTCCGGATCATAAGCTTTCACACACGCTCCGGCATTGAGCAGGCCTTCCATGAGCACAACCGCCGGCGCTTCGCGGATATCGTCAGTGCCGGGCTTGAAAGCGACCCCCCACAGGGCGAAGGTCAGGCCGCTGAGGTCTGTACCGAATCGAGCCGAAATTTTTCGCAGCAAAACATGTTTCTGATCCTCGTTGCGTTCATGCACAGCCTGCAGGACCATTGATTTATACTCGTTCTCACCGGCCGTATGAATAAGAGCCCGGACATCTTTAGGGAAACAGGAACCACCATAGCCACAGCCGGGATAAATGAACGAATAACCGATACGGCTGTCAGAGCCGATACCAAGGCGGACGTTCTCGACGTCGACACCAAGACGGTCGCAGAGGTTGGCAATTTCATTCATGAAAGAAATTTTCGTCGCCAGCATGGCGTTGCCGGCATACTTGGTCATTTCGGCATCTCTGACCCCCATGAAGAGAATTCGATCGTGATTGCGGCTGAAATCCTTGTAAAGCTCACGCATCACTTCACGGGAACGCTCTGAGTCCACGCCAACCACGATACGATCCGGCTTCATGAAATCTTCAACCGCCGCGCCTTCTTTCAGGAATTCCGGGTTACTGACGACGTCAAAGGCGACGTCGGCCCCGCGTCTGTCGAGAGCTTGACTGACCGCAGCATGGACCTTCTCCGCAGTGCCTACGGGAACAGTTGATTTTGTAACAACGACGGCGTAATCAGAAAGGTTGGAGCCGATCTCATCGGCAACCCCGATGACATATTTTAAATCAGCAGAGCCATCCTCCCCCGGGGGCGTCCCTACCGCAATAAACACGATTTCCGTGTCGACCATGGCCTCGACCAGCGATGTGGTAAAGCGCAGTCGCCCTTCTTCATAATTGCGCAGCACGATCGGTTTAAGGCCCGGTTCGTAAATCGGGATCAAGCCTTCCTTGAGATTAGCCACTTTTTTTGCATCAATGTCGACACAGGTCACTCTGTGGCCCATTTCTGCAAAACAGGCACCCGTGACAAGACCAACATATCCGGTTCCAACAACAGCGAGCTTCATTTTGAACTCCGTGGCGCGTGGCGCGTGGCGCGTGGCGCGTAGCGCGTAGCGCGTGGCGCGAAAAGGATAAACAACGAACCAGTCAAGTTTCTAAATTAGGGGGCCTCGCTACGCGCTACACGCCACGCGCCACAAGTTTCTTCTCCCAGGCCCAGGCTGTCTCTAAAATCGTCTTCAGATTATCATAGCGAGGTTGCCAGTCCAGAACTTCCCGTATTTTATCACAGCCTGCGATCAACTCGGCAGGATCCCCCTGGCGACGCTCCGTCTCTTCAACGCGAAAATCGACACCCGTCACCTGTTTAGCCATTTCAACCACATTCGTCACAGAGAAGCCATGCCCATAACCGCAATTGAAGACTGCAGAGGGCTTGCCGGCGAAGAGATAAGACAAGGCATCCAGATGTGCCTGGGCCAGATCTGCAACATGGATATAATCACGAATGCAGGTGCCGTCCTCAGTCGG
Organism: Deltaproteobacteria bacterium; assembly: GCA_024636215.1. The sequence continues at coordinate 29,343 of JAGXHL010000068.1, read as the reverse complement.
GTAGTCCGTTCCGAAAATCTGCAACTTCGGGAAAGTCCCCAAAGCGGTTTTTAAGGCCCGGGTAATCAGGTGGGTCGGGTTAGCATAGTCCTGACCCAGACGGGTTTGTGGATCGGCTCCGGCCACATTGAAATAGCGCAGGGCAACATAGCGGAAGTCGGCATCAGTCCGGGCCAGGTCCGCCAGAAAGTGCTCGGTCATCATTTTTGAAGTGCCATAAGGGTTAATCGGCTGCAATGGCGTCTCTTCGACAACCGGCGACTCGACAGGGTTGCCGTAGACGGCCGCCGTCGAGGAAAAAATCATCCGGCCGACAGCTGTCATGCGCAGTGCCTCCAGAAGATTCAGCGCGTTGGCTGAATTGTTGCGATAGTATTTGAGCGGATTGGCAACACTCTCACCAACCTCAATCGAGGCGGCGAAGTGCATAACCGCGTCAGGCTTGAAGTCTGTCAGGGTTTTTAGCAACAGTTGCTTGTCGGCCAGGTCGCCGACGACAAGCTCGCCGTAAAGGACGGAGAGGCGATTACCGGTCGACAAATTATCGTAGGTCAGAACGTCATATCCCGCCTCGCCGAGGGCGAGGACAACATGGCTGCCGATATAGCCAGCCCCGCCGGTGACCAAAATACGGTTTTTTTGTTCAGCTTGCTGCACTGTCAAACCCTCCCGAGAAACTAAAAAATAAATCTGCGTTAAGTCAGCTTTTGTTTACTCGTAGCCGAATTCCTTCATCATACGACCGGAAGAAGTCCAGTTCTTCTGCACCCGGACAAAGAGTTGCAGGTGGACCTTGATGCCCAGCATCCTTTCAATCTCCTTACGTGCTCCCTGGCCGATATGCCGAATCATCGTGCCGCCCTTGCCGACCAGGATGCCCTTTTGCGAATCGCGCTCAACGTTGATAACAGCATCGATGCCGATCATGTTCTTGACCGGGTTCTCCTGAAAACGTTCGACCAGAATCGCCACGCCATAGGGGACTTCGTCCTTGGTACGCAGCAGAATCTGCTCACGGATCATTTCCGCGACGATGAAACGCTCCGGGACATCCGTGAGCTGGTCTTCGGGGTAGTAGCGCGGCCCCTCAGGCAGCAACGGGGGGATCTCTTTCATCAGGGCATCGACGCCCTCACCTTTCAAGGCAGAGATCGGCACGATCGAGGCAAAAGGACAGATTTTGCTGTAGGCCGCGATCAACGGCAGCAACTTATCTTTCGGGATGGTGTCAATCTTGTTGATCACAAGTAGAACAGGTCGTTGGCATTTTTCCAGCAGACTGGGAATCATCGGTTCAGTATCAACAGGGCGGTCCGCTTCAACCAGCCAGAGGACCACATCGACGTCGAGGGCTGCCGAACGGGCCTGGTCGACCATGTAGCGATTCAGCGGCGAATGGGCCTCATGAATCCCCGGCGTATCGACGAAAAGGACCTGGGCATTTTCCAGATTCTGGATGCCGAGGATGCGATTCCGCGTCGTCTGGGGTTTTGGCGAGGTGATCGCTATTTTTTGCCCGACGATATGGTTTAAAAGAGTCGATTTCCCGACGTTTGGTCGACCGATAATGGCGACAAACCCGGAATGAAATTTTTCTTCTGCAGCCATCAGTGGCCTCCCTGTAGGTTCAGGTCGTACAGTTTCAAGTCGATGCCGGACGTTCTGAATGTTGCTCTTGCTACGTTTTGATCGGCGACAATCTTTGTGTCGGGGTCGCTTTGCTTGAGCCATTCGCGATTTTCACAACCATGTCCGAGAGCATCGCTCAGATCCGCCGGGTTGACCGCAAAGCTGTTGCCATGCCTGACGGCATGCTTGAACGCGCGACGCCAGAGGCGCGATCGAACCAGCTGGCCGAAAGCCGGATGATAAGGCCCGGCCAGCAAATTCTCCGCCAAGGTCGGGTCATACTGCAAGCCCAGGCGAATAATCGGCAGTTCATGCTCACGGCAGAGCAGCAGCATATCGGTACATATTTCTAAGGCCTGCTCAATCGACCAGGGTGTAAAGTCGCCGGCTCTCCAGAGTTGCGCCAGTTGTGTTCCCTCAATAACGACGGTTGGATAGATCCGCAAAAACGACGGTTTGAGTGCAACGGCCCGCTGCAATGACAGCATGGCCTCTTCAGCATCCCCGCCGGGTAAACCGGGCATCAACTGCACACCGACCTGGAATCCGGCAGCCCTGCAAGCCTGTACCGAACGAATGTTGTCAACCGCGGCATGACCACGCCCGGATGCGGTTAAAACCATGTCATCAAAGCTCTGGCAGCCAATTTCAATAGTGGTCACACCTGCGGCCTTCAAGCGTTCAAGGGTCCGCATATCCAGTGCGTCGGGTCGCGTGGAAAGGCGGATTCCGGCAACCCGCCCCGAGTCAAGGTAGCCGGCAGCAACCTCAAGGTAATGATTCTGCTGTGCCTGCGGCAAGGAGGTAAAGCTTCCGCCATAAAAAGCAATCTCACCTTCACCCTGTTCCGGCAGCACCGTTTCGAGCCATTGGCCGACAACTTCCGCAGAAGGGGCGACAGCATGGCTGGTAGAGCGATCCTGGGCACAGAAGATACAACGGTGCGGACACCCTGCGTGGGGGATAAAAACCGGATAGATTTTCACGTGTCGTCACTCAGCAGGGTGAGCGCCCTTTCAGCAGCGGCCTGCTCAGCAATCTTTTTGCTGCGACCTCGACCCGAGCTGATCACCGTCCCATCAACCATCACATCAACACAAAAGGTGCGTTCGTGAGCCGGCCCGATCGTTTCCACCAGCTTATAGACAGGCAGCGCACGCTGCGAGCCCTGCAAGAGCTCCTGAAGCCGGCTTTTAAAATCCTGGTCTTGCAGTCTTGAAGCTTCTTCGATCATTGGTATAAAAAGCGGTAAGATAACAGCTTTGGCAGCAATAAAGCCCCCGTCGGTAAAGACCGCCCCGATCAGAGACTCAACGGCATCTGCCAGCAGACTCGATTTTTCACGGCCTCCACTGCGCCCTTCCCCCCTGCCTAGCAGCAGGGCGGAACCGATATCAAGAGAACCGGCCAGACGAGCCAGCCCGGGCATGGAGACAACATCGGCTCTGATGCGGGTCAGTTGACCTTCTGGAGCCTCGGGGAGAGTGATCATCAGGTATTCGCTGATGACCAGATCAAGGACTGCGTCGCCGAGAAACTCAAGGCGTTCGTTGTCCGGTAAATTCTCGGTATGGTATTCATTAGCAAAAGATCTGTGGGTGAGGGCTTCGGCGAGCAGAGCTTTATCCTCAAAGGTGTGGCCCAGCGACCTTTCCAGTTCCGGCCAATGCTTTTGCACTTCGCTGACCAATCCTTTCATTCCACACTCACTCGATCGTTCGCTGTTGTCATAGGTTCACTGCCATCGTGACGTGAGCCGTCACAGCCATCGTCAAAGTTCCACGACGCCGCAGAACCACTGACATTCAAATGACTTAAAAGCGTGACATAGTACACCAAACGTTTGCATATATCAATTGCGCCTGAGAACAAATCATTATACTATAGCCATTCTTTTCAAATCTTCGCAGCAATACCACAAAATTCAAGCTAAGTAGCTGTTTTATGTCTTTTTTTATAACTTTTGAAGGGATCGAAGGAAGCGGCAAAACGACCCAGTTGCGCCAGCTTGACAAACACCTTCAGGCCCTGGGCTACCAGACGCTTGTCACCAGGGAGCCTGGGGGCTGCAGCATCTCTGATATCATCCGCGCCCTGCTCCTTGATCCGGAAAACAGCAATATGGCCTCGCGCACGGAGCTTCTGCTCTATAGTGCGGCCCGTGCCCAACATGTCGTCGAATGTATAGAACCGGCCTTAAAAGCCGGCAAAGTTGTTCTCTGCGATCGCTACTCCGATGCGACCACCGTTTATCAGGGCGCCGGTCGCGGCCTTGACTTGAAACAACTCGAAGCGATCAACAACTTCGCAACCAAAGGTCTGACCCCCGACCTGACTCTGCTTCTCGATTATCCCGCGGAAGCGGGCTTGCAACGGGCCAGGAGTCGCAACAACATTGACCAGATGGAGACGGAAGGACGCTTTGAACTCGAAGCTATCAGCTTTCACCGACGTATCCGTGAGGGCTATCTTGCGCTGGCGAACAAACAGGAGCGCTTTCGGGTGATTGATGCACTTGGTGACATGGTGAGTGTTGCCAGGCGCATAACAACTGTTGTCGACCGCTTTCTTGGCATCAGGAGTTCCTCATGACCTTCGACCAGATTCTCGGCCACGAGCGCCAGAAGGACATCCTCAATCGTGCCCTGGCAAGCGGACGCCTTGCACACGCCTACCTCTTCTCAGGCCCCGACGGCATCGGTAAACGCCTCATGGCCATGGCGCTGGCACGGGCAATCGTCTGTGAGGAGCAGCGAGGCTGCGGAAATTGTCTGGCTTGTCGCAAGATAGACCATCAGAACCATCCCGACCTGCACATTCTTGAACCCGACGGCAAAACCATCAAGATCGAGCAAATTCGCAGTTTCCAAAGAGAGCTCAACCTCAAGCCCTTGGAATCGCCACGAAAAATCTGCATGATCGAGCAGGCTGACGTCATGACCGTCGGTGCAGCCAACGCACTGCTCAAAACCCTGGAAGAACCACGCGGCGACACCTTGCTGGTACTTTTGAGTTCACAGCCAAACCGCTTGCTTGAGACGATCCGCTCGCGTTGTCAGCCCCTGCCCTTCAATCGTCACCCGAACAGTCGAATTCAGGCGGAACTGGAAAAACAGTTGGGGATCGCAGCAGAAGAATCTCACGTACTGGCCGCCCTTTCCGAAGGAAGTTTCAAAAAAGCCTTTGGCAAAGATCGCGAGCTGTACCTCGAACAGCGCCGGGTCCTGCTAAAAACCTTGACGGGGCTATCCTCAGGAAGTATCTTGCCAACTCTGGATTTTGCCGAACAATTAGCTGCAGACAAGTCCGTTTTGCCTGATATTCTGGAGATCTTTCAGGCCTTTTACCGAGACGTACTCATGACCCTGCAAGGGCGTGGCGACCAGGAACTGGTCAACCTTGACCTCAAGGAAAAGGTTCACAAAGTCGCTGCCCGTGAGGACGTTTCAACAGTCCTTGACAAACTCGAGGCCTTGATCGAAGTGCGCCAGCAACTGGACCGCAATGTCAATCGCCAACTGGCAATGGAAGTGCTGCTCTTGAAGCTGGCCGTCTGAAGTGTTAAAAACCGTAACGGCTGTCCATCCGCAGTTTGCTGATGGAAACAAACTACTGACTATAGAGATCCCATGACACGTATCGTTCCACTGAAATTCCAGCAAGCGGGTCGCCAGTACGACTTCAACGCCCAGAATCTTGAGCTTAAAGCTGGTGACAAAGTGATCGTTGAAACCGACCGTGGCCGAGCCATGGCCATCGTGGTGATACCACCGCGTGAAATTCCGGACAACGAAGCGCCTGAAGGACTCAAGAGTATTCTGCGAACGGCCACTGAAGAAGACCTGGCTTTAGCGGAGACCAACACCTCCCGGGAGAAAGAGGCTTATCGGCACTGCGTAGAGCGGATCAAATCCCGCAGGCTGGAAATGAAGCTGGTCCGCGCAGAATATGCTTTTGACGGTTCCAAGATCATCTTCTACTTCACAGCAGATGGCCGGATTGACTTTCGCGAACTGGTCAAAGACCTGGCCCACCACTTCCACACGCGTATCGAAATGCGACAGATTGGTGTCCGCGACGAGGCGAAACTGGTCGGTGGTCTGGGGATTTGCGGACGAGAGCTCTGCTGCTCCAGCTTTCTGACCCAGTTCAACCCGGTCTCGGTAAAAATGGCCAAAGAACAGGGACTCGCGCTCAACCCGACTAAAATTTCCGGGCAATGCGGCCGGCTGCTCTGCTGCCTTGGCTACGAGTTCGAGACTTACACGCACCTGAAAAAAGGTATGCCGAAACAAGGCAAAAAAATTATGTGGCAGGATCGCGAATGCGAGGTCACAAATCTGAATATTCTTCGACAGCAGGTGACCTTGCGTGACCGCGAGGGCAACAACACCATTGTGACGATGGAAGAGCTGCGTACCGGCAAGGCCAATCAGCCTGCAGAAACAGACAAAACGGGTGAAGCCCACACCCCCCGTCTGAACAAGGGCAAACAGCAGGGCTCAAGGTCACAGGGTCAGGGCTCCCAAGAGAAAAAAAATCAGCAACAAGCTTCTCAGGATGAGCGGTCGCAGGATCAACGTCCGAAAAGCCCACGTGGCCAGGGACAAAAACCCAAAGGACAAGGCGGTCAGGAGCCCTCGACCAGAAAACCGTCCGGCAGAGAACAAAAGCCGGTACGTAAGCCGGCCAGAGCGGATGGACAGAAGGCTGAACAGGCCAAAAGACCTGAAGAGAAGCAGGACATACAGAATTCAGGCAAGCATGAAGCAACAACCAAGCAGGAAACAGCGGGCAAGCAGGAAAAAACGGGGAGCAAGCCACCGAGCAAACGCCGCAGACGCGGCAGACGCAGACCGCGCAGTGGTGCCAAACCTGATCCGAGTAAACAGGGAGAATAATCATGTCGGAGAAGCAGCACTTTTACCTGTCAACACCGATCTATTACGTCAATGACGTTCCCCATATCGGTCACGCATACACGACCCTGGCGTGCGACGTGCTGGCCCGCTACAAGCGTGCGCGCGGTTACGAAGTCAGTTTTCTGACCGGCACCGATGAGCACGGCCAGAAAGTCGAAAAAGCGGCTCAAGCCAAGGGTGAAACGCCACTCGAGCTTGCCGATCGCGTGGTCAAACGCTTCCAATCCCTCTGGGACAAACTGAATATCTCTAACACCGACTTCATCCGGACCTCTCAGGAACGCCACAAGCTGGCCGTTCAGGAGATCTTCCGCAACATTGAGGCCAAAGGAGACATCTACCTCGGTGAATATGAAGACTGGTATTGTACGCCCTGCGAAACCTTCTGGACCGAAACCAACCTGCTCGACGGCAACTGCCCCGACTGCGGTCGGCCCACCGACAAACTCAAGGAAGAGTCCTACTTCTTCCGTATGAGCAAGTACCAGGACCAGCTGCTCGCGCATATCGAAGCCAATCCCGACTTTATTCAGCCAAAAGGCCGCCGTAACGAGATTTTAAGCTTCATAAGTGAAGGTCTGCGTGATCTCTCCATCTCGAGAACAACTTTCTCCTGGGGCATTCCGGTCCCCGGCAACGAAAAACACGTGATCTACGTCTGGTTCGATGCCCTGACCAACTATATCAGCGCCCTCGGATACCCGAATGACAATGACGGCGAGTTCGACAAGTTCTGGCCCTGCGATGTTCACGTCATCGGCAAAGATATCCTGCGCTTCCATACCGTTTACTGGCCCACCTTCCTCATGGCCGCAGGGATCCCTTTGCCAAAAAAGGTTTTCGCCCACGGCTGGTGGACAGTCGAAGGACAGAAGATGAGCAAGAGTCTGGCCAACGTCGTCGAGCCGAACATGCTGATCGACAAATATGGGGTTGACGCCATTCGCTACTTCCTGTTGCGGGAAGTCCCCTTTGGACTGGACGGCGATTTCTCCCACAGCGCCCTTATCCATCGCATCAACTCTGATCTTGCCAATGACCTCGGCAACCTGGTCAGTCGCTCTACCGCAATGCTTAACAAGTACTTCAAGGGTGTCCTTACAAGTCCCGGTGAAACAAGGGAAATTGACAAGGCACTTCAGGACAGGTTCACGGCGCAGATCAAAGTCGTTGACGCTCACATGGAGGCCCTCGCTTTCAACAAGGCCCTGCAATCAATCTGGGAACTGGTCAGTGCAGCCAACAAATACATCGATGATTCAGCCCCCTGGAGCCTGGCCAAAGATGACACGCAAAGTGAGCGCCTCGGCTCGGTCATGTACAACCTGCTCGAAGCGGTTCGCCTGATCGGCATACTGGTGACGCCCTTCATGCCGGAGACCGGTGCCAACATCGGCAGGATCCTCGGCGTTGCCCCTGCAGACCAGCTGCTTGAAGAACATGACTCCTGGGGCTTTTTGAAGCCGGGTGCGAAGATCGAAAAGGCGGCCCCCCTCTTCCCCAGGATTGAGACAGAGTAGCGAGTGGCGAGTGACTTGAAATTCTAAAAACCACCCCCTACACCGAATGTTGCAATCTGTGTTATTAGTTAATGAGGGCAGGAAATATTTTCTGCCCTCTGATTTATTAAGCCGCCCCTGTTTAACCAAAAAGTTCTTTTGTCGCGCCACGCGTCCCGCGCCACGGAAATTTTTCCATGAAAAATTTACAAACCCCTCTCGTTGATTCCCATGCCCACCTCGACGCCAAGCCTTTCGCCGCAGATCTTGATGCCGTCATTGAACGGGCTCGTGAAAATGGTGTCGAGCATCTGTTGACCGTAGGTTGTGATCTGGAAAGCTCGCGCTCCAGCGTTGACCTGGCTTTGCGCTATCCCAACATCTACGCCAGCGTCGGTATTCATCCCCACGATGCCAGTTCCGTCAATGATAATGTCATGGATGAGCTCAGCCGCATGATCGAGTCGGTGGAAAAGGTTGTCGCCGTGGGGGAAACCGGGCTTGATTTCTACCGTGATCATTCACCGCGTGATCTGCAGCGCAGCGCGTTTCGCAGGCATATCCAGCTGGCAAAAGAGACGGGTAAACCACTGATCATTCACGATCGCGACGCCCACGACGAAGTCATCCAGATCATGCAGGAGGAGAATGCCGCCGCGGCAGGAGGGGTTTTGCACTGTTTTTCCGGTGACCTCGAGATGGCACGAAAATGCGTTGAGATGGGTTTTTACCTCTCTTTTGCGGGGCCACTGACTTATCCCAAAAACGAGGCTTTACGGGGCATTGCGCAAACCCTGCCGATCGACGTCATGCTGGTGGAGACCGACTGTCCTTACCTGTCACCACAAACATGGCGTGGCAAACGCTGTGAGCCAGCTTATGTCAGGGCCACCGCAGAAAAGCTTGCTGAGATCAAGGGACTGACGATTGAGGATGTTGCCCGCATCACCAGCCTTAACGCCTGGCGTCTCTTCGGCATCGGCGATGTTGATCAGAGCACACGTATCGCCTATGTGATCCGTAACAGCTTGTACCTGAATATTACCAATCGCTGCACCAACCGCTGCACCTTCTGTGCAAAATTCAGCGACTTCACCGTCAAAGGGCATCAACTCTGTTTGCAACGAGAACCGAGTGTGGACGAAGTGATGAATGCCATCGGCGATCCGTCATCCTACGACGAAGTTGTCTTTTGCGGCTACGGTGAGCCTTTGCTGCGACTTGACCTGGTGAAGCAGGTCGCTGCGACCTTGAAGAAAAAAAACATCCCGGTGCGTATCAACAGCGACGGCCAGGCCAATCTGGTGCATGGCCGCAACATCCTGCCGGAGCTCGCCGGTTTGGTCGATTCGATCAGTGTCTCGTTGAACGCACCCGACGCTGCAACCTACCAGAAAATCTGCCATTCCGAATTCGGCGAACAGGGCTATGAAGCGCTGAAAGACTTTCTCGTCGAGGCCAAAAAGCATATTCCTTCGGTGACGGCAACGGCAGTCACCCTGCCGGGAATTGACATTGAAGCCTGTCGCAAGGTCGCAGAGGCTTTGCAGGTGCCGTTTCGTGTGAGGATTTACAATGAAGTCGGCTGAGTTATGCGAGGTCTCAAAGAGGATCTCGGCGGGGGCAGCATTTTAATATACAGCCCCCTTTTTTCATTGAATAAACAATACCTTAGGAGGCAGTCCGACAGCAACGTGGGATCAGCCATTCCCAGGAGACACTGCCCCTGAAAATTTATTTTTTCGACTGAGCCCATCAGCGAGGAGATTCAAACGGGGTATAATCAAAGGGAACACAGGCAGTTGGACTAATATCAGAAAACGACTGACATGCGACGCTTGAAAATCACGCACCTGACCGAATATCGATTTTTCAACAAGGTCACCCTGCAACCTCATCGCCTTCTGCTCCGCCCCCGGGAAGGCTCCGAGGTGCACATTGAATCGTCTTCATTGACGATCTCACCGGCTCATACTGTCAAGTGGCACCGGGATGTTCTCGACAATGCAGCAGCTATGGTTAGTTTTCTCGAACCCACGCAGTTCCTCAGCATTACCAGCGAGGTGGTTATTCAGCACTACGTGGAAAACCCTTTCGACTTTCTCTTTGAGGACTACGCTGTCAACTACCCTTTCCATTACGTCGCCATGGACAAAGTTGACCTGATGCCGTTTCTGCAACCGGTCTACCCAAATGATGAGGAGGCCATTCGCAACTGGCTGAACCTGTTGGACCTGGGGCAGCCTGCCATGCAGACCTATACATTGCTCGACACGATTAATCAGGCCATCGCCAGACGGTTCGCCTACTTTGCCCGCGAAGAGCCGGGGGTCCAGACACCGGGACAGACCTTGACCCTGGGACAGGGTTCCTGTCGCGATTTTGCCGCCCTCTTTGTAGAAACATGCCGCTATCTGGGCATGGCGAGTCGCTTCGTGAGCGGCTATGCGCACATCCCTGCAACGGAACATTGGTCAACAACAACCCATGCCTGGGCCGAGGTTTATCTCCCGGGAGCCGGCTGGAAAGGCTTCGATCCTACCAACGGCGAGGTTGCGGGCAGTCGTCATATCGCTGTTGCAGTCGCTCGTCACCCGGAAGCGGTTCCCCCGGTGTCCGGGAGTTTTATCGGTCTGACCGGGTCAACCCCCAGACTGATCGTCGATGTGCATGTCGTAGCTCTCGCCGACGAGTGAGGGGGCTCTCTATTGGACCGACGCTGTGCAAAGCCGGTTGCGTAAGATGGCCAAAACAAAAAGGGCGCCCCTTAGGACGCCCCTTTTGTTTTTGTCTGAATCAGAAGATTCTGAATTAGATCTTCTCGACGTTCGACGACTGTGGGCCTTTCTGGCCTTCGGTCACATCGAAGCTGACGCGATCACCTTCGGCGAGGGTTTTGAAACCCGAGCCCTGGATCTGCGAAAAGTGGACGAACACGTCAGGACCGTTGTCCTGCTCGATAAATCCAAAACCCTTAGCTTCGTTGAACCATTTTACTGTACCTTCAGCCATCTGATAACTCCTTCGCTCCCGATTCGGGAGGTGTTCTGTTGTGCATTTTCGCCTGCTTAAAATAAAAAAGCACTCAGCCCGGACAGGTCGTGAGTGTTTTGTTTCAAACTGACTACCTTTAATCTGTCTGTCGAGCAACGCAATAAATACACAAACTTATTTAGTTCAGCGCTTCTATCACGGTGCACAAAGAGAGTCAATCTATTTATACGATTGCAAAGTATTTTGTAACTATTCACCACTTTTGTAGGAGCGGCTTTAGCCGCGAAAAATCGCGACTGAAGGCGACTCCTACAGCGTCATTCCGGCATGATTTTAGCCGGAATCCAGGTTTTGCACGGTTCAAAGTCTGGATCCCCGACAGAACCACTCGGGGATGACGGCCCTTGGATCGGCAGGTGAATAGTTACAGTTTTTTTTATGTCTCACAGGTGTTTAGCATGCAGAACCTCACCTTGCCAGGAGACAGGTTTGACCATGACACATTGACCAGAAAGATTTTCTTCTCCGCAGAAACGAATATCAAGATAATTTCGTGACACACCCATGAGAAGCCCGTCCTTCATACCTGATTCGACTACGACTTCCACATCCTGACCGATAAAACCCGTTGCGAACGAACGGTATTTTTGTCCGGCAAGCAGACGCAGTTGTTCGGCTCTTTGCTTGCTGATGTGGCCAGGGACCTGGTCTGGAAAGTTGGCAGCGGGGGTACCTGGGCGCTTGCTGTAGGGAAAAACATGCAAATCCGTCACCGGTAAACTTGAGATAAAATCGAAGGCACTCGCAAATTCGTCCTCCGTCTCACCTGGAAAGCCGGTTATCACATCAAGACAGATCGCTGCGGCAGGCATTGCCGTTCTGATCCGCTCAAGCAATCGTGCGAAAAATTCCGTGTCGTAGGTTCGTTTCATACGCTGCAGAACATGGTCATTGCCAGCCTGCAACGGGATATGCAAGTGGGGGCAGATAACTTTTGATGAAGCGATTGTTGCAAGCAGCTCCTCTGTCAGCTCTGTCGGCTCGATCGAGCCAAGCCTCAAACGCTGGACGCCGGTTGCCGTTTCAATTCTGCGCACAAGTTCGTTCAGGCAGAGGGATGAGGCGAGATCTGTCCCGTAACCGCCAATATGGATGCCGGTGAGAACAATCTCCTGGTAACCGGATGTGACCAGGGCCTCAATCTGCTGCAGGATATCATCGGGGGCAGCAGAACGACTGGCGCCACGTGCGTAGGGGATAATACAGTAACTGCAAAACGCATCGCAGCCGTTTTGAATCTGCACGAAAGCGCGACTGCGGCCGGCAAAAGAAGTCAAAGGCGGCAGACAGACATTCTCGACCGCACGGATATCCGAGACGGCAATGGCCGTTGTCGTGTGCTCTTCTGTCAGATAGTCCAGGAGGCGCTGTTTCTCTTCGTTGCCAAGCACCAGGCTCACACCCGGGAGCTGCTGGAGAGACTTCGGGTCGACCTGTGCGTAACAGCCTGTCACAACCACCCGGCAAGCAGCATTCAGCCTGCGCGCGCGACGAATCAGGTTGCGTGACTGGGCATCGGTCGCGTTGGTCACCGTACAGGTGTTGACAATCACCAACTCAGCACCCTCATCAAACGGGATGACCTGGTAGCCTGCAAGCTGTAAAGACTCCTGCATCGACGCAGATTCAAACTGGTTGGTTTTACATCCCAAGGTGGCGAAGGAGACAGTGGCGCGTGGCGCGTGCCGCGTGGCGGGATTTGAGATATTGGTATGACTACTCATCGTAAAGTCTGTTCTTTTTTCTGGTCTTTCTCGCTACGCGCGACTCGCTACTCGCCCCAAGATTCATGTGTCAATGCATCCACCACCCAAAACCCGATCGCCATCGTAAAAGACTGCGGCCTGGCCGGGAGTTACCCCACTCTGGGGCGCTTTGAAATCAACCCGGGCTGACCCATCAGCAAGGATCGTGATCAGAGACGGCACTTCCTGATGCCGGTAACGAATGCGGCAAGCCGCTTCGAGCGGCTCTTTGGGTGCATCAATCAGCCAGTTGATGTCAACAACACGACAATGAGATCTGGCGAGAAATTGTTTTTCACCAACAATGACCTTACGCTTCTCTGCATCGATAGCGACCACGTAGAGCGGCTGCGGCCAGGAGAGGCCAAGGCCACGACGCTGACCGATCGTGTAACGGTAGGTCCCCTGGTGCTGGCCGAGCACCTTGCCGCCGACGTGAACAATTTCGCCGTTCATGCTGCCGGAACCGCGTTGCTCCTCAAGGAAACGGACGTAATCTCCATCCGGCACGAAACAGATATCCTGACTTTCGGCTTTTTCGGCAACCTTGAGGCCCAGCCGCGCGGCATGAGCGCGCACCTCTGCCTTGGTCATGCCGCCCAGTGGAAAACGTACAGACTGCATCTGTCCCCGGGTCAAGGTGTAAAGGAAGTAGCTCTGATCCTTGTTGCGATCCTGCGCTTTCTTCAATGCCAGGGCACCCTTCTCCTCAACCAGCTGTGCGTAATGCCCTGTCACCAGGTAGTCCGCTTGCAGTTCAAGGGCACGGCGCAGCAGAATGTCAAACTTGAGAACCTGGTTGCAGATAACGCAAGGATTGGGCGTCCGACCGCTAAAGTAGTCGTCACAGAAGCGCTCGATCACCTGCTTTTCAAACTGTTTTTCAAAATTAACCACGTAGAAAGGGATATCGAGAGATTCAGCAACCCGGCGGGCATCATAGACATCGTCCAGGGAGCAGCAGGAGCCGAAACTTTCGCCATGTTGATCGGTAAATCTGGAATAATCCCAGATCTGCATGGTCACGCCGACCACCTCGCAACCCTGCTCTTTGAGCAAAGCTGCCGCGACCGACGAATCGACCCCGCCACTCATGGCGACAACAACTTTTTTACCGGGTTCAAACATTTAAGGACCTAGGCTGTAAGGCTGTAAGGCTGTAAAGCAATAAGGCTGTAAGGCCTCAAGGTTTAAACCTTACAGCTTACAGCCCTAAAGCCCTAAAGCCTTACAGCTAGCATCTTGTTTCGCTTAACCATTCTCCGCCTTGTAGTTCTTGATCGCTTCATGCAATGCGTCGGCAGCCAGGTTGGAACAGTGCATCTTCTGGGCAGGAAGGCCGTCCAGGGCTTCTGCGACAGCCTGGTTGCTCAACTCAAGCGCTTCGTCGATGGTCTTGCCGATCGCCATTTCCGTCACCATGGAGGAGGTGGCGATGGCCGCGCCGCAGCCAAAAGTCTTGAACTTGACGTCCTGAATAATATTGTTTTCAACTTTGAGAAAGATCTTCATGATGTCGCCGCAGGAGGCGTTGCCGACTTCCCCAACCCCGTTGGCGTCTTCGATCTCTCCCACGTTACGCGGGTTGGTGAAATGGTCCATGACCTTATCTGTGTACATATATAATCTCCTTCAACATATCCTGATGCTGACCGGTTAGATTCTGCGTACCGTTTCGCAGGTCTCGCAGCCTTCGGCAGTCTTTCCGCAATTATATAACGGGCTCATATCGCGGAGGCGCTGCACTGTCGCAGGCAAAACCTCCAGGACTTTATCAATTTCCGCTTCCGTGGTTTCCGGTCCGAGGCTGAAACGCGTACTCGAATGGGCCAGGGTGACTTCTACGCACATCGCGCCCATAACATGGGATGGTTCGAGAGAACCTGAGGTACAAGCAGACCCGGAAGAGGCAGCGATACCGAACATATCGAGGTTGAGCAGCAAGGACTCCCCTTCGATATAAGCAAAGCTGACATTCAGCGTATTCGGTAGACGATCATCACGATCGGGCGTGCCGTTCAACTTGATATCCGGGACCTGGCTCAAAACACCATCCTCCAGGCGGTCACGCAAAGCACGAACCCTCTGGTAATATTCATCAAGCTCGGCAGCAGCCATCTCACAGGCCTTGCCCAGGCCAACAATTCCGGCAACATTCTGAGTCCCGGCGCGACGGTTGCGCTCCTGATGACCACCATGCATGAAGGTCGTCATACGTGTACCCCGTCGGATGTAGATGGCTCCAACACCCTTGGGTGCGCCGATCTTATGACCGGAGAGCACCAGAAGATCCAGATTGGCTTTCTGCACATCAACCGGAACCTTGCCAACGGCCTGTACCGCATCGGTATGAAAGCGGATATTGTATTTTTTGGCAATTTTACCGATAGCTTCGATGGGGTAAAGGTTGCCGGTTTCATTATTGGCCCACATGATCGAGATCAGAATGGTCTTGTCCGTAATGGCCTTTTCGAGATCGGCCAGATCGAGTTGGCCATCTTTGTTGACCGGCAGATAAGTCACGGCATAGCCATCTTTTTCCAGGGCCTGGCAGGTTTCCAGGACAGCGGGATGTTCAACAGCCGTGGTAATGATATGATTACCCTTCGCTTTGAGTGGCTCAAGCGATCCCTTGATGGCCATGTTGTCACCCTCGCTGCCGCAGGAGACAAAAACGATCTCTGCAGGCGAAGCATTGATCAGGGTGGCGACCTGTTCACGGGCTTTTTCCAGGGCACCGGAGACTTGACGACCCGCCCAATGGACGCTCGAGGGGTTACCGAACTGTTCCTTGTAATAGGGCAGCATAACATCAAGGACTTCAGGCCTTACGGGTGAAGTAGCATTGTAATCCAAATAAATCTGGTTCAACGATCAATCCTCCGGCAGTTTAATGCTTTAATTTGCTCTTGGCCTCATCTGTGAGGTCGGCAAGAGTTATCGATGAGAGAAACTGTCGAATCCGTTCACCCAGACCGTGCCAGACATTGTGAGTGACACACTGATCATCACAGGCACAACCGTTTTTTGCGTCCATACAGGAGACCGGCACCAGTGATTCTTCGACACTGTCGATGATTTCATCAACCTGAATATCCTTCGCCGGTCTGGCCAGCAGGTAACCACCACCCGGACCGCGCACACTTTTGACGATCTGACCGCGACGAAGCTTGACAAAGAGTTGCTCAAGGTAAGTTAAAGAGATACTTTCACGCAGCGATATATCGCGTAAAGAGACCGGCTCACCTTCTGAATGCAGATTCAGATTAACCATGGCCCTGACAGCATACTGGGCTTTTGTTGACATGCGCATCGTGTTCTATGCCTCACTCTTCTCCCTTTTACGGGTTCGAGCGGTTGTTGCTGCAGAGTTCTTTTTCCCCGCAGGAGCCTTGCTTGTCGATTTTGCGGCAGAGTTTTTCGCCGTGCTGCGTCTGGCCACAGGTTTCGATTCAGCTTTTTCCAGACGACCGGTTAAATCCTCAACCTTCTTTTCGAGGGCGCGAATCTGGTCGAAAAGACAGCTGATCGCCTTGGCTTCGGGGTCTGGCATCTTGCCATGCTCCAAATCCGGGCGGACCTTCTCAACTTTCTTTTCTTCCTGCATAACGACACGACCGGGAATACCGACAACGGAGGAGTTCTCCGGGACTTCCTTCACAACAACCGAGTTGGAGCCTATTTTGGAGTCTTTACCGACTCTGAAAGGTCCCAGGACCTTGGCGCCGGAGCCGATAACGACGTTATCGTCAACGGTCGGGTGACGCTTGACCTTGTCCCAGGTGACCCCACCAAGCGTCACGCCATGATAGAGGGTGACATTGTTGCCGATTTCAGCCGTTTCACCGATGACAACACCCATGCCATGGTCGATAAAGAATTTTTCACCTATTTTGGCTCCAGGATGGATTTCAATGCCGGTCAGGAAACGAGCGATATGGGAGGTAAAACGACCTAAGAAGTAGAGTTCATGGGTCCAGAACCAATGTGCAACACGATAGAACCAAACCGCATGCAACCCCGGATAGCAGAAAATAATCTCCAGAACACTACGCGCTGCAGGGTCTCGATCGAATACCGAATAGATGTCTTCTCGAATCTTGGCAAACACTTTAAGTATGTCCTCCTAGTCCCGTTTCCTGTAAAAATACCGGCACAACTGCTGCCGGCTTCGAGCATGTTCAACGGATAGCATACCTGAGTAAAACTGTCAATTACTTTTCAAGGGATTTCAAAGGAATAGCTGATAGGCCTGATTTTCAGACTCCTCGACAAAGCGATAGCCAAGATTGTCGAGAAAAGACTTCAATTGTGCTTCCTGGCCTGAAGGGATCTCGAGGCCGACAAGGACCCTGCCGAAGTCGCCGCCTTGCGTCCGGTAGTGGAATAAAGAGATATTCCAGTCTGCACCCATTGCTGCGAGAAAACGTGCCGTCGATCCCGGTCGTTCAGGGAACCAGAAACGGAACAGGCGCTCACTACGGACATCGCTGGAACGACCGCCAACCATGTAGCGGACATGAGTCTTTGCCAGGTCATTATCGGTCAGGTCGACATTCTCGAAACCATGCGCAGCCAACTGCCTGCCGAAGAGTTGTCGTTGCTCATCGCCGTCTACGGAGATGCCAACAAAGATATAAGCAGATTTCCGCCCGGACAGACGGTAATTGAACTCCGTGATATTTCTCTCCCCTATCACCTCGCGGCAAAAACGGAATAAAGAGCCAGGCTCCTCGGGGATGGTTACAGCAAAAAGGGCTTCCTTCTTTTCACCACTCAAAGTGCGTTCAGCAACATAACGCAGGCGATCAAAGTTCATATTTGCGCCCGAGTTGATTGCAACCAGGGTCTGATCTTTGATCTGCCGAGTGTATACATACTTCTTCAGACCTGCCAGAGCAAGTGCACCGGCGGGCTCGACAATGGAACGGGTTGCCTGGTAGACACTTTTTATCGCGCTGCAAATCTCGTCGGTATCAACACGAATGATTTCATCAACATGTTGGCGACAGAGATCGAAAGTCAGCTTGCCGACTTCTCGAACAGCGACACCATCGGCAAAGATACCGACAGAGTCGAGCTTGATGCGTCGACCGGCCTCAAGGGACCGGGCCATGGCATCACTGTCGATCGGTTCGACACCGATGACCTTGACCTCAGGGCAGAGCGCCTTGAGAAAGACCGCCATGCCTGCAATCAAACCACCGCCTCCCACAGGAATAAAAACTGCATCCATATTGCCTGCGCTCTGTCTGAGCAGCTCATTGGCAACGGTTCCCTGTCCGGCGATCACCAACTCATCATCGAATGGCGGGATAAAAATCATGCCAGACTGCGCAATCAGCAAGGCACAATGTTCGGCGGCTTCCGAGTAGTTGTCGCCAAACAGGACAACTGTCGCGCCGTAAGATTTTACTGCGGAGATCTTGATAGCGGGTGTTGTCACCGGCATCACGATGGTCGTCTTGATTCCCAGCTTCTGTCCGGAAAAAGCCACCCCCTGAGCGTGGTTCCCCGCTGAAGCGGTAATGACCCCCTTGTTCCGCTCTTCTTTGGTGAGGTTGGCAATCCGATTATAAGCCCCACGCAACTTGAAGGAAAAAACCGGTTGCAGGTCCTCGCGCTTTAGCAGGATGCGATTATTCAGGGCCTGCGAAAGGACTGCAGACTCTTCGAGCGGTGTCTCGATGGCAGCTTCGTAGACCTTGGAAGTAAGGATTTGTTTGAGTAGTTTTTGCATAGGTGAAACTTGGTCCAACCTTTAAAGAGACACATTGGGTTTGCCGACTGAGGATAAGCTTAACATCCGTTGATTTCAAGCAAAAGGATCGATTCGTCTGTTCATGCCTGCTATAAACAGTCAAACCGACCTCCAGAAGTCTCCTGGCGCAAGGTTAATCAACTCAGTGAAGTTTTCGATCTGGAAACGAGGTATTTGTCGTCGAGGCAAGGAAATCAAGGCTGGCACGGAGGTGTACATCAGTACGCCGCACAAGCCAGCCCACAGATTGACGCCGCATCGGCGAAAAAGAACCGTTTCCGGACGGAAACAAATTATCGACAACTGTATACACTTTAGCTATACTTTGAAGCGGTTTGTGTTCGGGACCAAAGCGTCCCATAGAATATATTTCATGTCGATCCAAAGGAGAGAAATCATGCCGGATTTTTTTTACCAGAACCCTCTTCCCGTCGAGGCAGACAAAACCAGCTACTACAAGATTGAAGGTTCGGAGAAGTACGTCAGCACCGTCAACTTCGACGGCAAGGACATGCTCAAGGTTGACCCCGAAGGGATCACAGTCCTTGCCAACACGGCCATGAAGGACGTCTCCTTCCTGCTCCGCAAGGAACATAATGACCAGGTCGGCCAAATCCTGACCGATCCGGAGGCCTCCCGCAACGATAAGGGTGTGGCCTTGGCATTTTTAAAAAATGCCATGGTTGCGGCCCAATTCGAGCTGCCGACCTGCCAGGATACAGGTACCGCTACTGTCGTCGCCAAAAAAGGCCAGCAGGTTTGGACTGGTGTCAATGATGCCGAGTACATTTCCAAGGGCATCTACAAGACCTACACCGAGGAGAATCTGCGTTACAGCCAGACCGTTGCTCTTGACATGTACCAGGAGAAGAACACCGGCACCAACCTGCCGGCCCAGATCGACCTCTTCGCCACAGAAGGTGACGCTTACAAGTTTCTCTTTATGGCCAAAGGCGGCGGTTCCGCTAACAAGACCATGCTCTTTCAGGAGACCAAGGCGCTGCTCACCCCCGAGAAGCTGTTTGACTATCTGGTCGCCAAAATGAAGACCCTCGGTACGGCCGCCTGCCCTCCCTACCACCTTGCCTTCGTCATCGGCGGCACCTCGGCTGACGCGGTTATGAAGACGGTTAAGCTGGCAACCGCCAAGGAGCTTGACGGCCTGCCGACGCAAGGCAACGATCATGGCCAGGCCTTCCGTGATATTGAGATGGAAGAGAGACTGCAGAAGGCGGCTCAGGAACTCGGCATTGGCGCCCAGTTCGGCGGCAAATACTTCACTCACGATGTCCGCGTTATCCGCCTCCCGCGTCACGGCGCCTCCTGCCCTCTCGGCATGGCGGTTTCCTGCTCTGCCGACCGCAACATCAAGGCCAAGATCACCAAAGACGGCCTCTTCGTCGAAGAGATGGATCGCGATCCGGGTCGACTGTTGCCAGAGCAGTACCGCATGGCCAAACACGAGCACGGCACCAAAATCGATTTGAACCAGCCGATGGAGAGCATTCTTGGCGAACTGACCAGGCTCAAGTGCGGCGACGCCCTGCTCCTCAACGGCACTATCGTGGTCGGTCGCGACATCGCCCACGCCAAGTTCAAGGAAATTCTCGATAGCGGCAAGCCACTGCCAGAGTATCTTAAAAAACACCCGATCTACTATGCCGGTCCGGCCAAGACTCCACCGGGACGTCCCTCCGGCTCTTTCGGCCCGACCACTGCCGGCCGTATGGACTCTTACGTCGGCTTGCTGCAGGAGAATGGCGGATCAATGGTCATGATCGCCAAGGGCAATCGCTCCCAGCAGGTCACCGATGCCTGTGCCAAATTCGGCGGCTTCTACCTCGGCTCCATCGGTGGCCCGGCTGCCCTGCTCGCCGACGAGAACATCACCAAGGTCGAGTGCATCGACTTCCCGGAACTCGGCATGGAAGCGGTCTGGAAGATCGAAGTCCAGAATTTCCCCGCCTACATTCTGGTTGATGACAAAGGCAACGACTTCTTCAAGCAGTTGGGCCTTTAAAGATCAGCAAAAAAGCCCCGGAGAAATCCGGGGCTTTTTTGCTTATCAGCTATCAGCTATCAGCCTTACAGCCTTACAGCCTTACAGCCTTACAGCCTTACACCTTTCACCTTTCACCTTTCACCTTTCACCTTTCACCTTTCACCTTTCACCAACTCCCGGCAATCGCCATCAAAAGCGGCAACAGGAAGGTTGTCATCAGACCATTCAAACCTATCGCAAGGCCAGCCACCGCGCCGGACAGCCGATCGACTTCCAGCATTCTTGCGGTACCGATACCATGAGCAGAGGTACCAACAGCCAGTCCTGTCGCAACCGGCGACGTGATCCCTATAAACCTGCAGAATTCCGGACCGCAGACGGCGCCGAGACAACCGGTCAGAACGACGAGAGCTGCGGTTAAGGGTGCGATGCCGCCAATCTTCTCAACGATACTGATTGCGATCGGCGTGGTCACGGATTTGGGCGCAAGCGACAGAATAACCTCACGGCTACCGCCAAGAACCCAGGCAAGCCCGCAAGCGGAAAGGATGGAAGCAAGAGATCCGGCAAACACACCCACCATGATCGGCCGCTTGCGTTTCCAGATTTCCTCACGCCGTTGATAGAGAGGAATCGCCAGGGCAACGACGGTCGGACCGAGTAAAAACACCAGGATGTCGCCACCACGGGCATAATCAGTATAATCAAGGTCTAAAAGTTTCAGCAGCAGGATAATCGAAACAATCGAAATCAGCACCGGATTGACCCACACTTTGCCGACACGTTGATAGAGCTTCTGCGAAAGCAGATAGACAACAAGAGTCAGGGTCATGCCGAACAAGGGTGTTTCAAGCATCTTCACCCCCACCATCGTTCGAAGACTCCAGTTTATCGGCGATTTTGCCGGTGACAGCCATAACCACAAAGGTACTCAAGACCGTAGCAACGGTGATCGGCAGCCATTCTGCAGCAATCAGGTCGCCGTAGACCATCACGCCAACGCCGGCAGGCACAAAGAACAGGGCCATGTTCGACAACAGCAACTCGGCGGCCTCTTCAAACCACTTGACATCAACCATCTTTGTCGTCAAAGCAAACAGCAGAAAGCCCATGCCAAGGACGTTACCGGGTATCGGCAAGTCAAAAAAACGACTAACGGCTTCGCCGCAGAACTGAAAAAGCAGCAGGAGAGTCAGGCCGCGCACCATGACTAGGACTCGCCTTTCAGTCCGTCGATCAGGGCAGTCACTTCAGCACAGATGTCTTTCGATGCCGGGCTTGTCTCAAGTTTAAGAAACGCTTTAAAACAATGCACAGCCTCCTGAACCTGTTCCTGGTCGAGACAGATATTGCCGAGGGTCAAATAGGCAAAAGAGAACTCTGGATCGAGGGTTACGGCACGACGGCAATGTTTTTCGGCTTCTTTCAGGTCATCATTGTCATAATGATATTCCGCCAGGTTGAAATGTCCCTGCGGATCTTCAGGATCCAGAGCCAGCGCTTTTTCAAAGCATTTACGGGCTTCATCGTTGCGCCCCGTAGCAAAGCAGACATCACCCAGAGAATTCAGGGCAAAAGTCGACTCGGGATTTTGCTGCAAGGCTTGACGGTAACACTCTTCGGACTTGTCCATACGTTCCTGGTGATAATGAATCAAACCGAGGCTGACCCTGGCATCAACCTGATCGGGCGCGCGAGCAACAACCTGCTCATAAATCCTGCAGGCATCATCGGGGCGCCCCAGCTCAAAATAAAGGTCGCCCAGGTCAAATTGCAGGTCGAAATCATCGGGCATTTGACCTGCGGCCTCCTCCAGAACCGGAACAGCTGCTTCGAGATGGCCGGTTTCAATCAGGGCCTCACCCAGCAACGCCTTGGCGTCGTTATTATCCCCCTGCTCCTGCAGGACCCTCTTTAAAATCCGTACCGCTTCTTCAGCTTCACCATTTTCAAGGGCTTGCTCGGCGCGACTTAATGATATCTGTTCCTCGGTCATCGACTTACTCCTTAATATTTACAGCTCAAAAGCTTACAAATTTTCCTGCGTTTTCAGACGAACTCCATACTTAAGGTGTCCAGCATATCCCAGAGGCCCCAGGGGTCGGCAGCAACAACTTCAACCTGGATCGCCAGTTGTTCGATGAGATCATCGATGCTCAGGTCGTCGAGGAACACCTCTTCGCCTTCGCGGAGCATAACATCAGGAACCATGAGTATGTCGCCTAAAGCCTGCCCCTTTAATTGGGCGAGTAAATCCTGTCCGGTTAAAAGCCCGGTCACAGTAACCTGGCCACTGAAAAAATTATTTTCAATAACATGCACACGCAGGTCAAAGCCACATTTGTCGGCAAGTTTACCCGCGAAGGCCTTGATATCCTGAGCCGCGGAGACTCCGGTAACCAGGCTGACAGAAGGAAGCGTTAAAGGTTCAGCGGCTTCAAGTACTTCAAGGGCCTGTGATCGAAACTGCGCAATCAAGCCGACACCATTCTCAACCTGGGAGAGATCTTCGTACACCGACAGGGCCGGAAACGCTTTCTCTGCTTTCAGGTAGAGTTCATCGGCGGCAAAAATAAACCGGGTTCCGAGCTTTTCAAGCAGTTCCCCCTGCAGGGTTTCGACCCATTCAACCAGTACGGCTGCCTCCTCTCGTGTATGTGGACGTAACTCGGCAAGACGCTGCCGATGCCCTGTCAAACCGACAGGGACGATAGCCAGGGATTTAACACCGGGAGCCAGGGATTTAACACCGGGTGCAAGCGCGACCAGTTCACGGCAGGTTTGTGCCAGGTACTCGCCATCATTGATCTGAGGGCAAACAACCACCTGGGTATGAACTTCGATGCCGCCGTCCACCAAGCGCTGCAGAATTGGCATGACATCCTGGACAGGTTTACCAAGCAGCTTCTGGCGCAGCATATGATCGGCTGCGTGAACCGAAACGTAAAGGGGCGACAGGTGTTTTTTCAGGATCCGCTGCAAATCTTCTTCAGCCAGATTGGTCAAGGTTACATAGGCACCATAAAGAAAGGAGAAGCGGTAATCCTCATCCTTGACATAGAGGGTGCGGCGCATGCCGCGCGGCAGTTGGTGCACAAAGCAGAAGATGCAATGATTGCCGCACTCTTTGGGCTCCGGGTGCGGCAGGCCGAGGCCGAGCGGTTCGTCCGCATCATGCTCGATATCAAGTGCCCACAGATCCCCTGAGGCTTTGGCCAATTCTATATGGAGGGACTCACAGGTCTCCTCGATCAGGTAGTCAACCAGGTCATTAATGGCCTCACCATTGACCGCAATCAGGCGGTCGCCAGGTTGCATTCCCAGTTCTTCAGCAATACTGCCTGCATCGACCGTTAATATTTCAAGCATCGTCTGAGCCTGCTGTTTACGAACGTTCTACGAAAAGACAAAGGTCCCCGGCCAGAGCATTCCGGCGAGGGACCTTTTAATGGACCTGGCGACCAGGATGAAAATCAGTCGCGACCACCATGTAAACGGAAATTACCATCGGCAGAGGTAATCGAAGTGATGGCGTGTTTGTAAAGCAACAGGTCACCGCTGCTGTCTACCAGAACACAGAAGCTGTCAAAGGACTTTATATGACCTTTAAGTTTGTCGCCGGACATCATGGAGATTTCAACAAGCACTCTCTCCTTACGGGCCTGGTTAAGATACTGGTCTTGAATATTGAATGGTGATTTAGCCATAACAACCGCTCCTTTTTTTAAATGCAATAGAATCCATGAATCAGTTCACGAATTGTAACAAAGTCGTCAGAGGATTCAAGCCAAATCATTGATTTGTCTTTACGAAACCAGGTTAATTGTTGTTTTGCATAGCGCCTTGTCGACTGTTGCAGGCTGTCGAGTGCTTCGGCATAAGACATTTCACCTCTCAGCAGCGCGAAAGCCTGCCGATAACCGATGGTGCGCAAGGTCTTTAAAGCGGGGTCATAACCAGCCTTTAACAATGACTCCGCCTCTTCCAGCAAGCCTTGTTCAAACATAACGACGGCTCGCCGGTTGATCCGCTGGTAGAGAAGATCCCGATCCGGATTCAAACAGATCTTGATGGTTCGATACGGCTGACCGCTGAAGCCATGATGATCCTGCAGGGCTGACAGGGGACGCCCCGATTGCTCATAGACTTCCAGGGCCCGAACAATCCTGATCAGGTCATTCGGATGTAAACGCGCCGCAGAGTCGGGATCAACCCTGGCAAGTTCTGCGTGCAGGGCAGGCCGGCCTTCTTGTTCCGCCCTGGCATGCAGGTGATCGCGAAAGGCCTGGTCCGCTGAAGGAGCCTCCAGAAGCCCTTCGGTAAGGGCTTTAATATAGAGACCCGTACCACCCACCAGTAAAGGTCGTTTAGCCCTCTGCATTATGTCATTGATAGCAGGTTCGGCGTGAGTCAAAAAATGTGCGGCGTTAAACTCTTCATCCGGCCACGCCACATCGATCAGGTGATGTCTGGCCCTTTGCTGTTCCTCAGCAGTCGGCTTGGCGGTGCCGATATCCATGAGCCGAAAGACCTGACGGGAATCCGCAGAGATGATCTCGCCATCGACTTCCTCGGCCAACTGAAGCGCCAGGGCTGTCTTACCTGCGGCAGTTGGCCCGCAGATGACCGTAAGTGCCGGACGCTTGTCAATTGCAGACAACACCTTTAACCTCGATGGAAGAGCTTCTCAATTTCACGTTTGGTCAGACGATGCATGATCGGCCGGCCGTGAGGACAACAACTGCCAAACTCAATGTCGGCGAGGTCGTACATCAATTGCTGCATCTCACTTACAGAAAGAGCCTGATTTGCGCGCACCATGCCGTGGCAGGCGAGTACGGCCAGCACTCTCTCGATCTCATTATCAAGTTGAGCTGCACGACCTATCTCATTCAGCTCGGCAGCCAGATCACGGACCAGACGCTCGACATCCAGATCGGTGACCAGGGCAGGCACGGATTTTACCGTAAAAGACCGCCCGCCGAAAGCTTCCACCTCAAAGCCGAAGCGTGAAAAATCATCCAGATGCTCTGTCAGCACAGCAGCCTCGCGGTGTTCCAGCTCAAGCACCGTTGGAAAAAGCAAGGCCTGACTCTCAATGCCATCGGTCGTAAACTGCTGCCGAAGTCTCTCAAAACCGATACGCTCATGGGCCGCATGCTGATCAATCATAACCAGCTCGTCGTCAGCCTGGCACAAGAGATAGCTGTTCAGATACTGACCGATCAGGCGCCAGCCTTCGGGCAGTTGCCGGGTCTCCTGGCGACCGGACGACCAACCTTCAATTTCACCCTTGACCGTGGAAATTGCGGCAATGGTCGGTGCGCTGGCAACCTTTTCGTTAAAAGCCGCCAGGGATTCCTGAACGCGCTCTCGATAGACCTGCTGTTCAGGCGTTTGCGGTAAAGAGCCAGCAGACGCGGGACTAAAGACTCTGGGCTGAAAGTTGCCTGAAAGGCGAGCCGGTTCAAATGAGACCTGCTGCAAACGATTACGCAGTGCCGTTACGATAAAATCATGAACCTGCTGCTGGTTGCGGAAGCGGACTTCGTGTTTGGTCGGATGGACGTTGACATCAACGGTCTCGGGCGGCATATCGATAAACAGAACAGCAATCGGATAGCGCCGTTTCTCCAGCAAGGATCGGTAAGCTTCCAGAATAGCGTGTTGGACGACCCGGTCACGAACAAAGCGACCGTTGATATAAGTATAAATAGTGCTGGTTGTCGAACGACTGACGCCTGGGGTCCCCAAAAGACCGACCAGCATTTCACCCTTGCCGGAATCAGCCTCGACCATCAACAGATCGGCGGCGACATTGCGCCCCAGCATGGCAGCAGCGCGCTCTTCCAAGCGGTTGTGACGATAGACATCCATGACAGTTCGGCCATTATGAGAGAGTCGGACATGAATATCTGGACGTGACAAAGCCAAGCGTGAAACGACATCGGCGATATGTCCGAATTCGGTTTCATCTTTACGCAGGAATTTACGCCGTCCGGGCGTGTTGAAAAAGAGATTGCGAACCTCAACGACCGTGCCGGGAGCAGCGCCAACTGCATCAGCCTGACGGATCGTGCCCCCTTCAGCATAAATCTGCCAACCGGTTTCCTCATCGACAGAACGGGTCGTCAGCCGCAGACGGCTGACAGACGCGATAGCCGGCAAGGCTTCACCACGAAAGCCCATGGTGTGAAGGGCAAAGAGATCCTCTGCGCTGGAGACTTTACTGGTGGCGTGTCGCTCAAGACAAAGAAAGGCGTCATCCTTTTTCATGCCGTAGCCGTTGTCGATAACTCGGATCAGGGCTTTGCCACCCTTCTCTATTTCGATAAAAACCTCGCTTGCAGAGGCATCAAGGGAGTTTTCAATCAATTCCTTGACAACCGAGGCCGGCCGCTCAACGACCTCTCCGGCGGCAATCTGATTGGCAAGGTTTTCAGGTAATATTTGAATTCTGTTGTTCATGTCAGTCCCTCACGAAGGACAGAAAAGGAAAAGCCGACCCAGAGAACTGAGCCGGCCATATCACTGCAGAACGCGAATTATTGTTTTTGCTCGAGCTTGTCGAGCATGGACTCAATTTCGGACAGATCATCCTTGACTCTGGTTTGAGGCAACTCGGAAAGCGGCTGCTGCAGAAGCCCGAGGTCCCCGGCCACGCTATGGGCGATTCGACAGTCGACTTTGTGCATCTTGCGCAGGTAAGCCTCAAAAAGACAGTTGTCACTGATCGTATTAATCAGTCGCGGCACGCCACCTGCGTAGCGATGAATCAGGGGGATGACATCCGCTTCATAGAGGACTTCCCTGGCTCCGGCAACCTGAAGACGATGCTTGATATAAGAGGTCGTCGTTTCAACAGTCATCGATTTCAGGTGATATTTAACAGCAACCCTCTGGGCGAGCGGTTCATCAAGGGCCAGACAGTCTTCCAGTTCCGTCAAACCGAAAAAAACGATATTGAGAAGCTTTTTGCCCGGGATCTCGAGATTAAGCAAGCCGCGGAACTCTTCCATCAGCTCCCGACTCTGCAACATCTGTGCTTCATCGATCAGGACCACGGCTCGACGGCCTTCGTCCTCGATTTCAAGCAAGCGGGTATAAAGTTGTTTGAGAAGCTTGAGGCGGTCACCCGCAGGCTCGTCTACTCCTAGCTGCAGCGCGATACGGGTCAGGATCCACTCAGGAGTGATCCCGGAATGAACCATCACCAGCAGTGAAGATTCATAACGATCTTCAGGCAGGTTATCAAGCATGCGTCGGGCCAGCGTCGTCTTGCCCATACCAACACCACCGACCAGAACAGCAAGCCCCTTGTTCGAATCAACGGCATACATCAGACGCAGCAAAGCCTGGCTATGCAGATCGCTGTTGTAATAAAAGCGCGCGTCGGGTGCGTTGGAAAAAGGCTCCCGGTCTAATCCATAATGCTCGAGATAACTCATAAGCTGACTGCAAACTCCAGGTTAAACATAGGAAACTCGATCACGATTCCCTTGCGGGCCGTCATCGTCATCTTTATCATCAAGCCCCAGCTCACGGCGCAGGTTCTTGACGAGATCGGCAACGTCTCTGAAGAAAGAATCTTTTTCCGCAACCAGCTGGAAGAATTCCAGGGCTTCCAGCAGTTGTCCATTCATCTGGTGAAGCATACCAATTTCAAAGTGAAGGGTCATGCGGCCTTCATCTGAGAGCTTTTCATGAGCAAGTCCTGTTTGAAAGGCGCTCATTGCAGCAGCTGTATCGCCGGACTCCATATAGCATTGGCCGGTCAAAGTGATGCAATCAAGTGCTCGAGCCGGGTCGCTTGCGGCCTTTGCAAATTCGGCGATGGCATCATCATACAGCCCCATCTCTTTATAGGCGATCCCGAGATTGAAGTGAGATTCGGTATCGGAAGAGTCAAGTTCTGAAACCGTCTTTTGCGTCAATTCATCGCTGTCTGCTGCTTTATCAGAGAAGGCGTCAAGAAAATCAGTCGCAGCGAGGAGATCATCATCGCGCAAATCAGACATGATATCGATAAAATCAGTCGCCTCGGGCTCCGCTTCCGCAACTTGACGTCTC
This sequence comes from Deltaproteobacteria bacterium, assembly GCA_024636215.1. The sequence continues at coordinate 661 of JAGXHL010000068.1, read as the reverse complement.
TGGCAAATTTCATCCATCTTCGCCTGCAAGTCAGGCAACCCCGGGAGGTATTCCATCAGCGTCTGGACAACCCTCTCAGCATCGTCATACAAGCCCTGGTGAAGATAAAACTCGGCCTCTTCGAGTTCCGCGTCAATATTTAGAGACTCAGCGAAGTCAGTTTGGCCAGCAGGTGTTAAAGCAACAAGAGGCACCTCATCGAGCGGATCAAGATCTTCAAGAGTGTCGACTTCCTCGATCTCCTCAAGCTCCTCAAGCTCTTCGAGATCCTCAACCTCTTCAAGAACATCCTGCTCCTCGATTTCATCAAGGACCTCAAGGTCTTCGATCTCATCCAGCTCTTCGAGATCCTCGAGAGGCTCCAGAGCCTCTACCTCATCAAGTTCTTGCACCTCCTCCAGGTCTTCAAGTTCGTCAAGTTGTTCGAGACCTTGTGGTTCAGTATCCTCGGGACTTTCAGCGGCAAAAGCTTCTTCTTTCGCAGCGACAGATTCTAGGGAGACGTCTGCGGAGGAATCTTCAACACCGGGGAATTCCGGAACACTGTCGAAAGACAGTTCCAAGTCTTCAGCAACCTCTTCTTCAGCAACCTCTTCTTCAGCAACCTCTTCTTCAGCAACCTCTTCTTCAGCAACCTCTTCTTCAGCAACCTCTTCTTCAG
>JAGXHL010000067.1 GCA_024636215.1 Deltaproteobacteria bacterium | reverse complement strand
GCGAAAATTTGGATGTTTGAGAACAGATTTTAGCTCATTTGCAGGTTCATAGCCGTAGCTATGGACCAAAAAGGAGCTGAAATATGGGCCAAACAGCCGGATTTGCAGCCGGCTCATGGATAGTCCGACAGCCTGCTAGGCAACATCAGGATAATCAAGCGTGTGAGTGGGGGCCATGTCGCAGCCCTGCAGAAAAAGGCTTCGCAAGCTGGTAGTGGTCAGTTTCTCACGGCGAACAGGGCGTCCCGGTCTCGCTGTGACCGGAACGCCGGATCTGGCGAGCCTCGACCCGATTACTTGTGTATGCTCCAGAGGTCGTGGCTCAGTTCGTGGTTCAGGCGGGTTCGAAATTACTTTTGTCTGCACCGCAGAGGGGGCAGCACCAGTCGTCTGGAAGGGCCTCGAAAGATGTGCCGGGGTCAATGCCATTGCCCGGGTCGCCTTCTGCCGGGTCATAGATGTAGTCACAGATTACACAACGATACTTGGTCATGTTTTGCTCCTTAGAAGATTTAGTGGATCAGTTTTCGTCCGGAAACGGCCCTTTTCCGCAATCTCTGCGTCAATCGGCGGATTTGATTGTGCGGCGTAAAGCACTACGCCTCCGCTCAAATCCTTGATTTCCTTGACCTTGCGAAATTGTTCGTTTCCAGATCGAAAACTGCAGCGTGTCCATCCGAAGGTTCCGGATGGACACAAGTTAGATAAAGTGCTCCAAAATGCGTCAAAATTTGAATTCCCTCGGCAGCGATTGATTGCCTAGTCAATCATGTCGAGCAGACTTTTCACGGTTTTTTCAATTCCTTTTGCAGCTTCCGAGATTCGGCCGGCCAACATATAGGCCGGGCTCGTAACCAGCTTATTGTCGCGGTCGATGACAAAGTCTTCGACGGGACACTGAATATGCTCCGCACCCAGTTGTGTAAGGGCTTCAGCCGTTGCCTCATCGTTGCCGATGGTCAGCTTGTGGGCGATTTTTTGCTCCCCCAAAACTTTGGCCAGGACTGCCGGGGCAATGCAGACGGCAGCGATCGGTTTCTTTGCCGCGTGCATCTCCCGGATCAGACGAGCTGTATCAGAGTTGGCTTCACAGTCTGCGCCTGCAACGGCGAAATTGCAGAGGTTTTTCGCCGCGCCAAAACCGCCGGGCAACATCAAGGCATCAAGCTCGCTGGCCTCAACACTTGCCAGATCTTGAATCTTGCCCCTCGCGATGCGGGCCGATTCGATCAGTACATTACGGGTCTCACCGGCCTGAGGTTCGCCGGTCAGGTGATTGATAACATGCATCTGCGGAATGTCCGGAGCCATGCACACGGCTTCGGCGCCGGCACGATCAATGGCCAGCAAGGTGATGACCGTTTCGTTGATTTCGCTACCGTCGTAAACGCCGCAGCCGGACAGGATAACACCGATACGCTTTGCCATGGTCCTCCTCCTGGAATGATGATGGACAATGATTATACAGAACTCTGTCAAGATTAAAGAAAAATTCCGGCATGTCAAGATTGTTGAGGCTTGTTCTGGTTTAATCCCAGCGTCTGCCATGGTTAGAGCCGCCACACAGACTGTCGTTTTGCCATTTCTTCCCGGAGTTGCCGGTCCAGATTGACTTAAACGCATGTTTTCGTTACTGTGCAAAGTTGTAAAACAAGGCTTACACTTTCTCAGGGCTTTAACCCTTGCACAAGGGGCTGGAGGCGTAATTTTTCCCGCTCCAGCAGCGGCCTGGGATCTTTGGTGGCGGTGATCAGCCTGCCCCGGCTATTCGATACTGACAAGGACCCGGGTGCGTTTCACCCGATAGAAATATATGTTTACTCCAAATGTGGAGGTCTCATGGCCAAACTGGTAGACAATCCTAAGCTGGCATTTCGTTTAGCGCGCGCCATTGTCTCGGATATCGCCCTTTATAATCAGGAGAAGGTGAAGGAAGGGATCAAAAACGACTCGATTTTTGAAGTCCTGACCGAGGAACTGCAAGAGGGTCGCGATCACTTCTACGGCAGGGTTTCTCCTGACCTCGACGATCGCGCACATCTTTATGACCGTGCAATAGTTGATGTGATGATTAAGCAGGCCGGTAAGATCGAGAGCTCGATCTGGTAGATTGCATGCTCGAAACCTGCTGCTTTCAGGTCAGCGTCGATCATGTTGCAGTGCGCCTGGATCGTTTCCTGGATGACAAACTGCCGGAATTGACCCGCTCGCAGATCAAGCGGCTGATCGATGAAGGCGCTGTCACCCTGGATGGCGCCTCTAGCAAGCCGGGGATCAAGCTACGGGGGGGGGAAGAGATTTGTGTGCATCTGCCTGAACCTGTTGCGGCAGAAGCACAGGCCGAAGCGATTCCTTTGGCGGTTCTTTACGAGGATTCCGCTCTGATTGTTGTTAACAAGCCTGCTGATTTTGTTGTCCACCCTGCACCGGGACACCAGAGCGGCACGCTGGTCAATGCCTTGCTTTACCACTGTCAGGACCTTTCCGGGGTAGGTGGGGAGCTGCGGCCCGGCATTGTTCATCGCCTCGATAAGGACACCTCCGGGGTGATGGTCGCCACTAAGGATGACCGGACCCACCGGCATCTGGCCCTGCAGTTCAAAGAGCATAGCATACAACGGCGCTACCGGGCCCTGGTTTACGGTCTTGTGGCAGACGATAGGGGCCGTATAGATCAACCGATTGGCAGACATCCGGTCCATCGTAAAAAGATGTCAACCGATGCTCGTGTCAATCGCCATGCGATTACGCACTGGAAAGTTGTGCGCCGTTACGAAGAAGATCGTCTGACCCTCGTTGATCTCCTGCTGGAGACGGGCCGAACGCATCAGATCCGGGTTCACTTGAGCGGGATGGGGACTCCGATTGTTGGTGATCCTCTCTATGGTGGGGCCAGCCGGGCCAGATCTGTGGGTGATGCGTTGCTGCGAAAAATGATTGTTCCTCTGCAGCGGCAGTTTCTGCACGCCTGGCAGCTTGGTTTCGATCATCCCGATGGCAGGGCAATGCTGTTTCAGGCCGCCTTGCCCAACGAGCTGCAGGAAATTCTCAGCTACCTTGAAGACAAATATAATTACGAACCTGCCGCACTGGCAATCAAAGCATGTGCGGGCGCGGTTGAAACGGCTTTTTGATGAAGACAGTTAAGCAAGGCAAAATCCACTACCTGCAGCCGGACTGGGTCGCAAACAACAGCCTGGTGGCAGGTTTTACCACCCGTAATGGCGGCAGCAGTCGCCCGCCGTTCAATTCTCTCAACCTCGGGTTTAATTCCGGTGACCAGATGTCGCAGGTGGAGGCAAACCGCGCTGCTGTGACCAGAGCTTTTAACCTGGAACCTCATCTGCTGCTGACGGTCAATCAGGTCCACGGCACTGAAATCCTGGTTATCGACGAGTCGAATCCGGACGTGTCTCATTTTCAGCGCGTCGCAAGCGATGCGATTATTACCAATCAACGACATATCCTGATCGGAATTCTTGTCGCCGATTGTTTTCCGGTTATCCTTTACGATCAGTCAAAGCATGTGGCCGCAGTGGTTCACTTGGGTTGGCGCGGCACCTCTGCGGGTCTGCTGGGGCGTACCGTGAAAGCCATGCAGTCGATCTTCGGTTGCCAGGTCGCTGATTTGAGTGCGGCGGTTGGTCCGGGCATTGCTGCACACAATTATGAAGTTGATCGACCTGTGCGTGAGGCGTTTCGACAAGGAGTCGGTCAGTGGCAGAGGATCGCCACGGAAGTCAGCCTCGGGCACTGGCAGTTGGATCTGCAGCAAAGTATTGCCCTGCAGCTCGATGAAGCGGGCGTCAGCCGCAACGCGGTTGACACAGTCGCCGAATGCACCTGCTGTCACAAGGAAACCTTCTTCTCCTACCGGCGTGATGAAGGCCGAACCGGACGTCAAATGGGTTTTGCTTTGTTACGTTAGGCCTCAATTAGAAAGGGAATTGCTTCATGGACAAACCCCACGTTCTCATCATTGAAGATGATGCCAGCGTCTGTGAACTGCTTTTCTCCTGTCTGAGCAAGGCAGGTTATCGTGTCTCCATTGCCCATAGTGGCGAGGCCAGCCTGTCGCATATCGAAGAAGATCCCCCGGAAGTCATTGTCCTTGATCTGAACCTGCCCGGCATGAACGGGCTCGATGTCTGCCGGGCAATGCGGCGCGATCCCTGGATGAGCCGGATCCCTGTCCTGATGTTGACCGGTCAGGCCGAAGAAGATGATGTTGTCGCCGGCCTGGAAGTCGGCGCCGATGACTATATGACCAAGCCGTTTTCACCGAAGCTTCTGACTGCGCGTGTCAAGGCCCTTTTGCGTCGTCGTGGCAGCAATCCGGCCGCTGCGGACGATAAGGTGGAAACTGAAAATTCACCTGATATCCTGATGGTGAAAACGCTGGGCAGGTGCGAGCTGCGGGTTGCTTTTCGGCGCTTGTCCTGGATCGAGGAGTTCAGCCCGGCGCAACGTCAGTTGATGGCTATGCTGGTGTCCGCCTCCAGTGGCAAGATTTCCCAGGAAGAGGTCCAGGTCTCGTTCTGGCCGGACAGTCCCTCCGCGAAAGCGCGCTCGAGCTTTGATTCTCTGCTTTCCAGAGTGCGTCGCACCCTTGACCAGACTCTGGCCCCTTTCGATAGCAAAAAGTACCTGATCCTCAAACGCGGTTATCTCTGTCTGGAAAATGCCCTCGTCGACGCACACGAATTCCGTCGCTTGATTCGCAAAGCGTCTCAACAGCTTGCCAAAGGTGAGCTGTGGCCTGCTGAGATCACCTATTCTTCGGCCTTCAGCCTCTGGCGGGGGACCTTTGTGCCGGGCGATTTCGGTTGTGATGCGGCCATAATCGTTCAGGATGATCTCGAGCAGCTCTACCTTGAGAGCAGTCAGTCTTTTGCCCGCCTGCTGGCGCAGAACGAACGCTATCAGGAAGCCGCCAAACTCTTGCGGGATGCTCTGCGCTATGATCCCACCAACGATGGTATCGTTCGACTGCTTTATTTTTTCTGTCTCGTCCAGGAGATTCCGGGACAGGCCACCCAGGTCCTCAAGCAGTACAGCGAAGCTCTTGCCCGAGAGAATTTCTCGGCCCGGGAGATTGCCGAGGTGTTGCAGAATTTCCCAAGGGAGAGACCGTCTCCGGATTGGTTGGCAGACAGCTGAAAAAAATATTATTAAAACCGACTTTTTTTCATTGCCAAGCCGCGGATGTGAGAGATTTGTGAGATGTCGTGTGTATACTGCCTCCAATCTTTCGAATTTTCGTTGGCGTTTGCAGGCTGTAAAAGAGTGTGACAAAGAGGGGTTTTAATTTTATTTGTTAGGGGGGCCCCCATCCGATGGATGGGGGCCATTTTTTTACTTAAGGTTAAAAAGAAGAAAACAATCGTCATGGTTAAATATTTTTTGCATATTTTTCTTCAGTTTTAAAAGAATTCTCTCGCGATTGTGAGAAATTTGTGAGTAGTCGTGTGTTAATGTGCAACCAGAATTAATTTTCTACCTCCGAAACAAGAAAAAAGTCCGGGTTTTTGACCTGGGCTTTTTTCTTTGCCGACCCTCTTTTTTACTGGACCTCTTTACGCTGGTCTGAGTAACCCTGCAATGTATCAATCCACCTCTGCTTGAAATCCTGTCCAGTTGCTTACAGCCTGACTCAGGGTTCGCCAATAATGCTTGCCACCAATAACGAAGCCATCATTGTGACCGGCTCCGGGGATCCAGAGAATCTGTTTCTCTTGCGGGGCTCTTTTGTAAAGTTGTTCAGCCATGCCTGGCGGGCAGATCTTGTCTTGCTTGCCATGGATGAGCAACAACGGAGTCTTTAGTCCTTCAATTTTTGCCAAATTATTGTACTGTGCGCCGATCAGCCAGCCGAGAAACGTGTTGAGAAGCGGATAATGGTGGCGGCCCATCTCCTTGATCGAGGTAAAGGCAGACTCCATGATCAGTCCGGCCACCGGCTTAGCCAGACTGCCTTCGAGAGCGATGGCCGCACCAAGTGAGCGGCCAAAGAGAATGATGCGTTCTGCCGGCCAGCCGCGCGCGTGAAGAAAATTCATGGCGCCTGCGACGTCGCTGTAGGTACCGGTTTCGCTGGCCCGCCCCTCGCTTGTGCCGTATCCACGGTAATCAAAGATAAACACAGCGACACCGATTTGATGCAGCATCTGCAGGGTCTCAAGTCGATGCGAAATGTTGCCGGCGTTGCCCATGCAGAAGAGTACAACGGGGGCGTCTGCCTTGCCGGGCACTAACCAGCCCTGGAGTTTCGTCGCATCCCTGGCCAGGAAGGTCACCTCTTCGAAGGCGAGGCCAATGCTTGCCGGGGTCGCCTCATGCAAGGCTTGCGGGAAATAAAGAAAGTGTTGTTCAAGAGTGTTACCAAGAGGCATGACAAAAACCAGGGTCACTCCCAGATAGAGGAGGAGTCGATAACGAAACTTTGTAAAGAGCATCGCTCTCTTTGCAGAAGCCATGGGCTGATCATTTCCGCCAGAAACTCGGGAAGATCAGCACCAGTACGGTGAACAGCTCCAGTCTTCCCAGGAGCATGCAGAAAGACAGCACCAGTTTGCCGATTGCAGGGACATGGGCGAAGTTGTCCACAGGGCCGACGCTGCCGATCCCCGGACCGATATTGCTCAGGGTGGCGATAACCGAGCCCCCCGCCGAGTCCAGATCCATGCCGGTTGCTGCCATGACGAAAGATGCTGCGACGAAAACGCCGAGATAGAGGGCGAAGAAGCCGAGGATCGATTGCATGACGTCTTTGTCGACCGGTCGATCACCGAGTTTGACCAATCGAACCGCACGAGGGTGAATCAGGCGGTAGACCTGTACATGGGCGTGCTTGAAAAGGAGCAGGATGCGCGCAACCTTCATGCCGCCGCCTGTAGAGCCAGCACAGCCGCCGATAAACATGGAGAAAATCAACAGGTACTGGCAGAGGACCGGCCAAAGCTCATAGTCGGCCGTGCCGAAGCCGGTGGTGGTCATAATCGAGACGACCTGGAAGGCGCTGTAACGCAGGTTGTCAAGAAAGCCCGGGTAGGTGTCGCCCATGTTGAGCAGGGTGATCAGGGTCGTACCGACGATGACCAGGGAGCTGTAAAAGAGAAACTCCTCATTACGAATAAAGTCGCCAATCTTGCCGCGTAAGGCAAGATAGTGCAGGGAGAAATTGACACCGGCGAGAAACATGAACAGGGTGATGACCCAATCGATGTAGGCGCTGTCGTAGGCTGCGATGGACGCGTTGCGCGTGGAGAAGCCGCCGGTGGCCATGGTGGTAAAAGAGTGATTGAGGCCGTCGAAGAAGCTCATGCCGCCGGCCATCAATAAAAGCACTTCGAGGCCGGTTAAAAGGACGTAAACCCCCCAGAGGAGTTTGGCCGTATCCTGGATGCGTGGCTTCAGGCGGTCTGCGGTCGGTCCCGGAACTTCAGCCTTGAAGAGCTGCATGCCGCCAACGCCGAGCATTGGCAGGATGGCCAGTGAAAGGACGATGATTCCCATGCCGCCGAGCCACTGCGTCAGGGAGCGCCATAGCAGCAGGCTGGGCGGCATGGCTTCAATATCGGTGAGGATTGTCGACCCGGTGGTTGTGAAGCCACTCATGGTCTCAAAAAAAGCGTTGAGATAGGAAGGGATGGCTCCGGAAAAAACATAGGGCAGGGCGCCGAAGAGTGCAAAAAAGGTCCAGCCGAAGGTGACAATAGCAAAGCCTTCGCGGAGCGAAAGATCCTTCTCTGAGCGACACTGGCTGAATAGAATTCCACCGCAGCCCGCCGAGATGATCGCTGCAAGGATAAAGGCTCCCGAGGCCCCGTCATCATAAATCCAGGAAAAAGGCACCGGGAAAAGCAGGGCTATAGCCAGAAACAGCAGCAGGGCGCCGAGTATGCGCAGGGTCAAAGTAACGTTCATCTACTCGAAGAACCTTTCAACCTTGGCCAGAGCCTCCGGAAGTGCGAAGACCAGGACCCGGTCGCCGACCTTGAGGCAGCTCTCGCCATCGGGGATCTCGTAGTTTTGCTGATGGACAATCGCTCCGATTATCGCCCCGCGCGGGAAGTGGAGATCTTTGAGGGGGGTGTCGAGGGCCTGACTTGTACTCTTGATCTCGATTTCAAGGACCTCGGAATTGCTGCCTTCGATGGTGGCGAGAGAGATGACGTTGCCGCGGCGGGCGAACTTCAGAATGGCGCCTGCCGCCGAGAGACGCGGCGAGACACAGGCGTCAACGCCGAGCGAGGGTGCCAGTTCGAGGAACTCGGGACGGTTGACCAGGCAAAGGGTGCGTAGCGCGCCGTGGTGTTTGCAGAGCAGGGAGCAGAGAATATTTGTCTCATCATTGTCCGTGGCGGCAATCACGACATCTGCGTCAGAGATCCCTTCATCGAGCAGGGCACGAATGTCGGTCGCTTCAGCATGAAGGACCATGGTTTTCTTCAACTTAGCCGAGAGCTTCTCACAGCGGCCTTGATCACGCTCCACCAGGCGAACATTAAAATGTCGTTGCTCGAGGTTGCGTGCTACGCGCAGACCAATGCGGCCACCACCGAGGATGAAGACTTTGCTCGACCCTTTGTGCTTCTCTTCCTTGATTTGCAGCATGTACTGAAGGGCCGGGAGCTCTTGCTTATGGGCGAAGATGAAGATGCTGTCACCGACCTGGATGGTGTCGTCTCCGCGAGGAATGATGGTTTGCCCCAGTCGCGAGATGGCGACGACCACAAAGCGGTAGATGCCGCGAATCTCGCCCAGTTCTTTGAGGGTCAAATCACAAAGGGGACTGTCTTCCGTGATGCGATAACCGAGAAACTGGATCTGACCGCCGACGAACTCGGCAACGTCGAAGGTGCCGGCATGGCCGGCCAGGTTTGCGAGTTCGTCAGCCACGGCATCATCGGGATTGATCATCAGGTCGATGCCAAGCTTGTCCTTGGAGAGCACGGCTCCGCGACTCAGGTAATCGATACTCTTGACACGGGCAATCCGCTTGCCAACACCGTATTCACGGGCCAGCAGGCAGACGAGGATATTGACTTCGTCGAGGTCGGTTACGGCCATAACGATGTCAGCTTCTTTAACTCCGGCCTGCTCCATGATCTCGGCGCTGGCGCCGTTGCCAAGAATCCCAAGCACGTTGAGACGGTCCTGGGCTTCAGTAAGGTGCTCAGGGTCACGGTCGATCAGCGTAACCTCATGCCCTTCCAGGGAAAGGCGCTCGCAAAGAAAGTAGCCGACCTGGCCAGCTCCAACGATGAGTATGTTCATCTATCATCCCTTAGTTTTCGTCCGGAAACGGCCCTTTTCCTCAATCTCTGCGTCAATCGGCGGATTTGATTGTGCGGCGTAAAGCACTCCGCCTCCCCTCAAATCCTTGATTTCCTTGACCTTGCGAAAAATGGCTCGTCTCCAGATCGAAAACTTCACCCTGCCCATCCGGAGTTTCCGGATGGGCACTAGACTGTAAACAGCAGGACAGCAGAATAGCGCAGACTGCGGGCAGAGGAAACACCTTATAGCTGTTTTTGCTGTCTTCCAGCGCTCGGATTATGTATCCTCTGCTTATGCAATTTTTCGTTGATATTCCGGAAGAACAGTTGCGCCGCGAACGCCAGAAGGCGCGTGAGCTAAGACGCTCCCAGTGGTGGCGAAACCGGATTGCAACCGGCCTCTGCCACTATTGCGGCGATTGCTTTGCCCCTGCCGAGTTGACTCTGGACCATATCGTACCATTGGTGCGTGGTGGCCGCAGCAGCAGGGGCAACTGTGTTGCGGCATGTAAAGAGTGCAATACCCGCAAGCGGGATATGCTGCCGACTGAATGGCAGGAATACCTGGACAGCCTGGATTAAGGGCGCGCTGCCCTGCTAAAGTTCTTCGAACGGCTCCGGTTCATCATTGTCAACCTCATCAAGGTCGTCATCATCAAGGTCGTCAAAGTCTTCATCCATGAAACGTTCAAGGAAACGCTGATTGCTGCGCAGGCGACGCTGGGTCTTTTCCTGCAGCTCCGCCAGCTCCGGGAAACGCTCTGCCTTGATTTCAACGTCGGCTTGTCCGATTTCAAGGTCCGCTTGTCCGGTTTCAGTCGCCTTGTCTTGCTCTTCCGTCATCGCAATCCCTTTGTACATAATCGATACAGATCCAGATATTGTTCTGCCGCATGCTGCCAGGACATATCCTGTGTCATCCCCCGGTGTCTCATCTGTTGCCAGTTGAGCGGCTCTCCGTAGGCCTCAAGAGCCCTGTCCAGGCCCTGCAGAAGGCTTTCATGGCGATATTCGTCAAACACGAAACCATTTGCCGAGGTGTGATCGGCCTGCGGGTCGATAATGGTATCGGCAAGACCGCCTGTTGCGTGAACCAGAGGTATGCTGCCGTAGCGCAGGGCGATCAGCTGGCCGAGCCCGCAAGGTTCATAACGACTCGGCATCAAAAACAGGTCGCTGCCGGCATAGATGCGACGTGACAGGCCGTCGTCAAAACGAAGCAGGACCTTGGCTTTGCCCGGATAGAAAGCGGCGGCTGCAGCCAGTCGCCTTTCGTAATCAGGATTGCCTGTGCCGAGGATGATCAATTGCAAGTCCCGTGACAGGATTTTCTCCCAGCTCTCCAGAACCAACTCAATGCCTTTCTGGGCATCGAGGCGCGTGATCATGGCGATCATTGCGCTGTTGGGTGCTGTCTGCAGGCCGAGTTCTTCCTGCAGTTTTTGTTTGCAGATCGACTTGCCCTTAATCTCCTCAGCACTATAGGTCTGGGGCAGGTTATGATCGTTGCCTGGAGACCAGAGATTGCCGTCCAGTCCATTCAACAGACCGTGCAAGTGGTCGGCACTTGAGCGCAACAGCCCGTCGAAACCCATGCCCTGCTCAGGTGTCTGAATCTCACGGCAATAGGTCGGAGAGACGGTGTTGACCTGGCTGGCAAAACGGATGCCAGCCTTCAACAGCGAAAGCTGAGCGTGATACTCAATGCCGTCGGCTGTCAGCAGTCGTTGGTCAATGCCCAGGGTTTTCGCTGACTTCAGGGGAAAGATGCCCTGATAGCCGAGGTTGTGAATACTGAAGAGAGAGCCGGTCGCTGCGAAGAAAGGGTCGCGCCCTTGCCTCTGATGCAGGTAAAGCGGCACCAGACCCGCCTGCCAGTCGTGAGCATGAATAACGTCCGCTGCGAAGTCGACCTGTCGGGCGAGTTCAAGCGCTGCGCAACAGAGCAGGCCGAAGCGCTCGGCGTTGTCTTCATAATCATGGCCCTGCTCGCCGTAAAGTTGGTCGCGATCATAGTATTCGGGGTAATCAAGAAAGTAGATCTGTACCCCCTGAAATTCTCCCGAACGGCAGGCGGCCTGGTAAATGCGACCGCCCATGGCAACTGACAACGCCTGTAGACTTGAGGTCAGCTCGCCGGTGATTGCCCGGATCTGTGGATACCAGGGCATCACCAGACGGACATCATGACCGAGGGCAGAGAGGGCCGGCGGCAGCGACCCGACAACATCTGCAAGTCCGCCGGTCTTGGCGAAAGGGGCCGCTTCTGAAGCGACCATAAGCAGTCTCATCGGTGCTGAGACAGCGGATTTATTGTCTGTTTGGATGGTCATTTGAGGGGGGCATTCTAACTCAGAGCGAGGAATTTATCCAGTCGGTAGCCGACAGCCGCTGCACGGGCCAGGCGTTGACGCAGTTGCTCAGCGGCGGACGTTGAAGTGACGGAAACCTCTTTGTTGTGGTTAGCCTGAAGTTGCATGACGCCAGCCTGAAGCGCCACGGCTCCAGCCAGAGCGGTCATCCTTTCCTGTAAAAACCAGGTCTGGTCGGCGTGTTTGTTGACACCCAGAAACCTGCCGATATCGGGTTCCTGGCAGAGTTGCGTAAAAACCTTGGCAGCAACGGCCGGGTGCGGCTCCATGCTGGCGGTCCTGGCAAGCAGCCTGGCAAGGAAAACTGTTCTGAGCTGGTCTTGTGAGCCGGCGCTTTCCCACCAGGCAAAATCAAGACCGAAACGACGCAAGGCGTCAAGGCAACCAGCCTCATCCGGGAAGCCGAGGGTTTGAGACAGTCTGCGCAGTATCAGCCAGCTAAGCAGCGTGACACTCTGGCCGGCCTGATTGCGGGCTCCCTGCCATTGCCCGGAGAGCAGCGTCTCGGGTCCTTCTGCCGCGTCCATGTCAGCGAGCCAGGCGGACAGCTCTGCGAAGAGAGTCTTCAAGTCAAAGCGGGTGTCCGAATCAATCTCAGCGTCCTGCAAAGATCGACCAACCATGCGGGCAAAGCTGTTGCACTCTGCATTGATTTCCGCGATGAGCTTTGCGATAGGCCGGGTCTGCTGCCTGGTTGTCAGTCCCCCTGCGAGGACATGCAACCGGGCCTGGTCGAAGAGCGCCGTGAATGTCTGCCAGAGCGGCTGGTAGAGCATTCTCAGCCGCTCGCAATCCAGGTTTGCGACCGCTCGACCATTGAGCTGCCGGAAAAGGTCCTGCCATGAACCATCTTCATCGCGGAGAGCCTGAAAATCACTGAAAACCCGATGTTCGTAGCCATCAAGCTTGAGTTCGAGGCCGTGCGACAGCTGCTTACGGCTGACCAACTGCTGGTTGCCCTGCAAGTCGCGAAAACGACAGAAAAAGGTGTCGGAGTGATCGAGTCCCATCTCCTGCCAGAAGGGAGGCATAGCGTGAGCAAGCCCTTCTTCTGCCGGAGAGGCTTTGGCCGTCGCCTGATGCAGCCGGCCCTGGGTCGCTTGTGCCGAGTTGTTGTAGACGACCAGATGCTTGTGGCCGCCTGGTCCGTTGCTGTAAGCGTAGACGTTTTCATTAATGCCATGATCGGTCATGAAATCGTAGAGCGAGAAATGCTCGACATCAGCGAACAGATGACGGCTGCGTAAAAGAGGGAAAACCTGTTGCTGATGATGCTCTATGAAGCCGGTGTCCGGCTCTTCCTGCCAATAAGCGCGACGGTACTCCATGCCATATTTTTCTCGATAACCCTCAATCTGACCGTGACCAAACATCGGCAGTCCGGGCAGAGTGGCCAGCAGGGTGGCGACACCGAAATATTTGTCACCCTTGCCAAACTGTTCAACCGCGGTTTCTTCATCCGGATTGTTCATGAAATTGACATAGCGCTTCAGGATTTCCGGATTGTAGGCCAGCGTATCTTTGAGGATCTTGCGATATTTGCTGTTTTCTTCGCGTTTGAGCATATTCATGAAAGCGCTGTTGTAAACCCGATGCATGCCAAGGTTGCGTACAAAGTAGCTCTCCATCAGCCAGAAGGCCTCGGCAATCAGGAGGGTGTCCGGGGCTTCACGGTTGATGCGGTCAACCACTTCCCGCCAGAATTCAGTCGGGAAGGCTGCAGCAAAGTCCTCGTCTGATATGGCAAATGACGAACGTGAAGGGACTCCGGCACTGCCGCCGGGAGCCGGAAACCAGAGTCTGCGAAAATGTTTGCGCGCCAGGGTCATGGCGGCGTCAAAGCGGATCAGACTGAAACGTCGGGCTATGGCAAGGATCAAGTCGCTCATGGCCTGCCGGACTTCCGGCAGCAGGAAGTTGAGTTGGGCCGTGTCGTTCCAGGGCATATGGGTGCCATCGTTGCCATGATAGATGTAGCGGCGGCGGCCGCTGGCATGGTCATGGTGCTCACAGACGACGGCGGCATCGCTGTGATCCCAGTAGCCTTTTTCGATGCGGATGCTGACGCCCCAGGCCTCGCAGAGGTCCGGTCCGGAAAAATCATAGGCCGGGTAGGGAGGCTGGTCGGTTTGTATAAACCAGTCAGGGTGCTCGATGACCAGCTCGGAGTCGATGCCGGTATGGTTGGGGACAACATCGCAGGCGAGGCGAATACCATGTTGACGACAGCGAGACTCAAACTCCTGTAAGGCGCCTTCGCCACCTAGATCCTCAGCGACCCGGTAGGCGTGCAGGGCGTATGCGGAGGCTTCCGCTTCCGGATTGCCGCACAGTTGCTTGATGCGTTTCGATGCCCTGGAACGCTCCCAGATGCCGATCAGCCAAAGGGCGTTGAAGCCTCGATTGGCCAGACTGGCCAATTCCTCTTCCGGAATATCTGACAGGGTTTTGATGTCTATTTGGTAATGGCTGCTGAGTTGATCGAGCCATACGTAGATCGATTTTGCCAGAAGGACGCTTGTGATCATCCAGTCCGTATCGGCAGTGAAGGCTGCCGGCGCATCGCTGCCGTCGCTTGCGCCAAACAGGGGCATGAGCGAGGGGCCGGGACCGGGACCGGGCAAATGAGGGCGACTCTCTTCTCTGGAGATGGCGATGGCGAGCTGCATCTCCACAATCACTGCTTGCGGCAGCCATGGGGCCCAGTGCCTGATAATATAAGCAATCTGCTCGCTCAGACTGTGCGGATTCTTTTTGGCAGGACTGCGCAGCAACTCGATTAGAGACGGACGATCCCCTCGCGATGGTTCGGCCAGGGTGGTGAGGCGTCTCAACAGCTTTTGGTAATCACTGCGAGAGCGAATCTCTTCATCATTGAACAGGTCTTTGAATGGCGCTGCTGCGGGATTGTCGGTCAAGGTGTCGAGTAAAAAGAGGTTGGCAAGCAAGCTCTGTCGGGTCTGAATGACAGCCTCGGCCATTCCGGGTTCGCTGGCAGCGCAAAGCTCTTCGCCGGGGTAGCAATCAAGATAGTCTTTATAAGCGATCGCCAGTTCAGGGAGGCTGTGTTGTTCTCCGGCGACATGCAGGGTCGCGAGGCCCGGCTGCCAATTCTGGTCGACCAGATAATGTCTGGCGGTCTCTCTGGTCGCAGTTGACAGCAGGGCGAATAGGTATACCTCGGCACCGGAGCTCTGTCGGCAGAGGGCGATCTTGCGGGCTGCCTGGATGTCAATCTCACCCTTAGCGACCTCTCTTAATCCCGCTTGCTGCAAGAGATCAAGAGCCTGTTTGTGCAGTAATAACTTATTTACAAGAACACGGGACATTCAGATGCAGTCTCCAGTTTTTTTGTGGTACGAAAGACGCCGGATCAAGAAAAGACAGGCCAAAGCCTTCTCCGTTTGAAAGATATCTTGATCTCTTTGCTGGCGATAATCTTGGTCTTACTCGGCAAAAGTGTCAATCGTTTATTACTCACTTGCCGTGTTGTCGGCCAACTCAGCGAGCCAGGCGGAGACTTTTCTACGGTAGAGCTCACAGAGCTCATCGGCAACGGCTTGCTCTGCAGCTTCAATGTAGATATGAGCAATCGGGCGATGTTGGTCAGGCAGCACCAGTACCCATCCCCGTTCGGTGTCGACACGCACGCCGTCGATAAAGGTGGCCTTTTGATCGACGGAATCTTCACTCATCCGTCTCATCAGGCCCCCCTTGCTTTCCCAGGGACACGGCAACTGCAGGTGATGGTCGTAGTTGCGGGGGAGTTTGGCGTAGGCCTGGTCCAGAGACAGCTTGGCAGCAACTGTAAGCTCCATGATTTTGGCTGTGGCAAAGAGACCGTCGAAATTCGGTTGAAACTTCGGATAGCCGAACCGGTCATCCATCGAGGCGACAAAGTGGACCTTGCGATTGCGGGCGGCTTCGACCAGCGAGTAACCGTCAGATCGGGTGCGCTGTACGGTGAGCCCGGCAGCCTGGGCCAGGTCGTCGACGGCTTGAGGAGCGGCCACCGGGACAACCAGACAGCCTTCATTCTCAACTTCACAACTCAGCACGGTGAGCACACTGAGCGCTTCACGGCTGGTAAAGACACGACCTTCACCACTGACCACGCGGATTTTTTCTCCGGAAGGGCCAATCCAGAAGCCGGCGTCCGCCTCCAGGGTCTTGACGATGCGACTCAGCCGATCGAGGGCCGCGTCCAGTTCGTCGGTCGACATATCCATCGCTTTCTCGCGAGCATGTGAGTTTAATTCCGTTACGGCAAAACCGAGGCCGGTGAGCAGGGCGGGCAAGAGGTCTGCGGCGGGCGAGTGATTGAGGTCAAGGACGACGCTGGGGGCGGCTTTTTTCAGCAGATCGTTATCCAGACCGCGCAGAAAACCTTCGCGATAGAAATCGTAAATCCGGGGCAGTTCTTCGATGCCGCCTGGCTCGGAATGATGGGCGCGGCGAAAGTTCTCCTTGAAGTAGACGCGCTCAATACTTTTGGCCGATGTAGATGGAATCTCATTGCCATTACCATCAAAGAAGATGATCTCAGTGGCGGCAGGGTCCTCTGGTGACTGGCGGAAGTGAATGCCGCCAACTTCACCGAAGGTCGTCAGCTTGTAGCGCAGTACCGGCAAAGAGATCATCTTGATGTCACGAACATTCACTCCGGCAGAAAGCAAGCCGCCGACGAAAGAGCGTTTGAGCATGCGCGACGAGCGGATGGCGTCGCGACCGGCCAGAATATAACTGTCCTTGGGCAGCGTGGATCCGTAAGCGGCACCAAGACGGGCAGAGAACTCGGGCGTCATTTCAACATTGGTCATGCCACGCACCAGGGCTCCTTCAAAGAGGCTTTTGCGCCACTTTTCGCCCCAGATCAGGTTGCTGGAGACGGTCGAGCCGCTCTCTACAACCTTGCGGGGCCAGATTTTCACATCAGGTCGGATGTGGACTTCGTCGCCAACCATGGTCTCGTCGGCGATCACAACGCCGGCCTCGATGATTGAGTCTTTGCCGACCTGAACCCGATGGCCGAGATTCGCCGCTGTAATCCTTGTGCCGGCCTTGATGTAGACGTTATCCCAGAGGATGGCGTCCTCAAGGATGGCCCCCTCCTCGATCTGGCAGTTGCGGCCGACCACGCAGTTGGTCAGGCTTGCATTGCCTTTAATGCGGGTGTTGTCGCCGAGGACGACCATGCCACAGAGGTTGACCTGTTCGTCGACCTCTGCATCAGGGCTGACAAAAATTCTCTCTCCTTTTGAGCGGCGAGGTTCGTTGACCTGCACTGAAACCTTGCCGTGACAGATGTCCCGGCAGGCTTCGAGATAGGCCTCCGGGTTGCCGATGTCGGCCCAATAGCCATTCAGGTCGCAACCGAGCAGGTCGTCACCATTTTCCAGCATTTTAGGAAAAACATCCTTGGCCCAGTCGCGGTTTACTCCCTCCGGGATAAGTTCCAGAACTTCCGGCTCGAGGATATAGATGCCGGTGTTGATGGTGTCGGAAAAGACCTCTCCCCAGCCAGGTTTCTCGAGAAATTTGGTGATGCGGGACTCTTTGTCGGTGATGACAACGCCGAATTGCAGAGGGTCAGTGACCGTGGTCAGGGTGATGGTTGCTTTGGCTCGCTTTTGCTTGTGAAAAGTCATGGCTTCTGAGAGATCAAAATCAGTTAAAAGATCGCCACTGATGATCATGAACCTCTCGTTGAGATGTTTTGCTGCAGCCTTGACGGCCCCGGCGGTGCCGAAATCCTCCAGGGGCGTCACATAAGTGATGCGGACGCCAAACTCGCTGCCGTCACCGAAATATTTTTTGATGACTTCCGGTTGATGAAAGAGCAGTAACACCAGGTCGGTTATGCCATGTTGCTTGAGCAGGTTGACGATATGCTCCATGATCGGTCGGTTGATCAGGGGGATCATCGGTTTGGGCATGCTGATGGTCAGGGGATGAATGCGGGTGCCGAAACCGCCCGCCATAATGACAGCTTTCAATGAAGTCTCCTTGAAATGAATGTCTGTTTTGATCTTCTTTGGTAAAGATGTCAGGGTTGAGCGAGTAGTCGGCGAACCTCGTTCTTCAGTTCGTCGAGGTTGGAGCTTTTGACGACATAGGCGTCTGCCAGCCATGAGGAGAAGTCTTCTTTGTAGCAACTGTAGGCGGTGCAGAGGATCACGGGCGTCTTTTCCCTTTCGTGGGCGATCTTCTGCAGGAGTTCGAGACCACTTTCCTGTTCAAGCTGGATATCGAGGATGATCAGGTCGAAATCCTGTTGCCGCAATTGCTCCAGCGCTTGGCTGCGGTTGCCGCAGGTGACAACACTGTGACCCTCATCCTCAAGTTCAGCCGCATAAAGGTGTCGAATGTCACCTTCATCATCAACAACCAACAGGTGCGCCATGATTTGCTCCTTGGAAGGGTGTGGCAGAAACCCGTACATTATACCAACCTGACGCTTCTCCGCAATGCTGTTTGATCTTTTGTCTGCTTGCTCCCGCGAGGACAAGATGGCATAGTTTGTGTGGGTCTTGATGTAAGTCCTGAACCAGCAACACGTTGCTTCTTCCCGGAGCCCGGTCCGTTCACTTTTCGCCTTACCCAAAGGTATAAATGAGTTGGTTGAATTAATGAAGCCTTATCAGCTTTTCTCCAGTCATCTTAAAAGTCATTTCGGTGGTCGTGTCCACAAAATCTCCGTTGATGCCGGTTTCGGTTGTCCTAACCGCAATGGGGGACGTACAGGTGCCGGTTGTCTCTTTTGCGACCCGGGGGGCTCGGGGTCGGTTGGTATCGAACGTCAGTTGAATGTTGCCGCACAGCTTGAACAGGGCAAGGAGGTTATGACCCGCAAGTACAAGGCGACCAGGTTCATGGCCTATTTTCAGCCTTTTTCCAATACGCTTGCTCCGGTTGAAGCATTGCGGGCGCTCTATGATGAGGCCCTGGCTGTTGAGAAGGTAGTCGGGATGGCGATCGGCACTCGGCCTGATTGCGTTCCTGACGAAGTGCTTGAGCTACTCACAGAATATCATGAGAAAACCTACCTCTGGCTGGAATTGGGCCTGCAGAGCAGCCATGATCGAACCCTTGACTGGCT
The DNA here is from genome assembly GCA_024636215.1 of Deltaproteobacteria bacterium. The sequence goes on along the minus strand of JAGXHL010000067.1, from coordinate 4,539 downwards.
AAAGCGTGGCCATGATTTCGCGGCCTTTGTAGAGGCGTTTCTTGGGGCAAGATCACGCGGTTTGCGGGTCTGCGTACATGTCATCCTCGGCCTGCCCGGTGAAAGCCGCAGTGACATGCTGCAGACCATGGATGTGCTTGCCCGCTTGCAGGTTGATGGTGTGAAACTGCACTTGCTGCATATCCTGCAGCATACACCACTGGGAGATCTTTATGCCGAGGGTGAAATTTCAGTTATGGGTATGCAGGAGTATGTTGCTCTGGTGGTTGATTGCATCGAGCGCCTGCATCCCGAAACCCTGATTCACCGTTTGACCGGAGATGGTCCCAGAGCGCAACTTCTGGCTCCGCTCTGGTCGCTGAAGAAGTGGGAAGTATTGAATGCCATTGATGCGGAGTTTTCTCGACGCGGCTCGCGTCAGGGCTGCTCTTGCCTTGCATGACGAAAGGTCGCTAGGAACCTGTAACCCAAAAATTTCGGAGGGATTGCGCAGGGCAAAGAACAAGCAAGATGCGAAAGAATATGGGTTACAGAGGTACTGGGAATGATGCAGAAGCTTAAAAGCGCTTCCCGATCAGGAGGCGCTTTTGACAACAGGGGTCGGCTGGGCAGCGGTTTCAGTCGGCCCGCTCCAGGACAAAAGGAGCAGGCTCGCCCAGATGATACCACCGAATAGGATCAGGTAACGTAACATGGCGCGGAGAATAACCGAGCCAAAGGTAAAAATCAAGCAAGCAAAGTTCAACTGAAAGATTTTTTCTGTCTGTCGCTGCGGGTGATTAAAGAGCCAGGAACATGACCAGCGCAAGGATGATTGCGGCGACGATAACCCCTGTGATGATTTTGCTGTTGCCCCAGGCCCCTTTGCTGTTGCCCCCGGTGTCTTTGCCGTTGCCTTTGGTGGCTGGCGCTGCGGCTTCTTCAAGAGTGCCGACCACCGGGAAGCGCTCGATCACTGCCCGCACATGGGGGGCCTTCGATAATTCCTCAGTCAGGTCCTGGCCGGCTTGATGATCAGGAGGATGCAGGCCATTTTTCCAGTGTGGACTGTCGGTCACATCATAAACGGTTCCGTTTACGGCAATATGGGCTCGGCGGCCGTCACGGCCATCGTGTTCTGCGAGCTCGGCAAGAATCATGGGGTTTCTCCTGGTTTGTTTATCGTCAGTCTGGATTTTCAGCAAATACTAAAGTCTTTATTTCTTGGTTTATTTTTATGTTAGCCTATATAATACTGAGTATTTACAGGTTGGCAAGATCGTTGGCCTGAGGGGGCGTGGTTCATGTATCAGGAACATTTCAAGTTACGGGAAGCTCCATTCTCGCTGACGCCTGATCCCGATTATTTTTACAATTATACCGGTCATCAACAGGCTTTGAATGTTCTTCTCGTCGCGTTGCAGAGCGGCGAAGGTTTGATCAAGATCAGCGGTGAAGTCGGGACCGGCAAGACCCTGTTGTGCCGTAAATTGTTGGCCGCTCTGGCCAGCGAGTTTCAGACGGCCTACCTTCCCAATCCTTTACTGACTCCCTTCGAACTTTACCAGGCTCTTGCAGAGGAGCTGAACATCGTTGTTCCCCAGGGGATAACCATGCATGACCTGGTTAAACGGATCACCGAGCAGTTGGTGGTTTTGCGCAAGCGCGGCAAGAAAGCTGTCCTCTGCATCGACGAAGCGCAAGCCATGCCGAGGGAGAGTCTGGAGGCCTTGCGACTACTCAGTAATCTGGAGACGGTCAAACAGAAACTTCTGCAGATTGTTATCTTCGCCCAACCCGAACTGGATGCGCTTCTGGAGAAAGATAATCTGCGACAACTTCGACAACGCATAACTTTCAGCTATGATTTGCCGGCTTTGGACCGTGCTGCGGTCAGCGGTTACGTTCATCATCGCTTGAGCGTGGCCGGTCATACTGGGCGCAAGCTTTTCGATGAAGCCGCCCTGGATGCCGTCTATCGTTCAAGTCGTGGTATTCCCAGATTGGTCAATATCCTCTGTCACAAGGCCCTGATGGTTGCGTATGGTCAAGGACAAAGCGAAGTTGCTCTGGCCCATGTAAAAATGGCCAGCAACGATACCGAAGATGCAACCAAACTCTCGCGATCGTTTTTGACCGGGAACTCATTCTATGTTGCTGTCGGTCTTATTACGGTGCTGGAAATTGTCCTGGTTATCTACCTGCTGCAGGGGGTCTTTTCATGAGTCTGATCAATCAGGTGCTGCGTGACCTGCAGCAACAAAAGAATGCTGGCAGCCAACCAGGTCGAAAGCCTCCCCGTCGCAGCATGACGGAGAAAATTCCCTACCTGCCTTTGCCGGTTGTGTTAGCTGGGGCGGGATTGCTGCTGCTTGGTCTGATCTGGTGGATGGCCGGGGTGCTCTCTGATATGATGTTTGGCTTCGATCCGGTGAATCCGAAAGCTGACAGCCAGCAGGTAGCCGTCGTCGAAGAGGCCGCAACACAAGAAACCCCGAGCGCTGTCTTGGTTCAGGATCAGCTGAGCCTTGCCGAACGAGAAGCCGAACCTCCACCCCCTTCCTCTGTTGATGAAGCCGTGTTTGCAAAGCCTGCGGCTCCTGCTATTCGTCAGGGCGCTCAAACAAAGCCTCTGCTCAAAGTGGCGAGCGTCAAGCCTGCCGTCGAAAAAAAAGCCCCGGTTGTCAGAGCGGCCACACCCAAACCGGTTGAGCGCAAGTTGGTGAAAACTGCTGTGAGCACGACTGCCGGCAGACCAGCGAAAGCGACACCGGCGCAGCCGGTGGCAACCTCGCCGGAACGACTGCATCCTGACGAACTCCCTGGAGCGATACGCAGTCAGAGTGTTTCACCACCAGAAGTCAAAGCAATCGAACGAGCGAGCAGAGTTCCGGCGACGACTCCTTACGGTATGGCGGAGGAAGCCTATCGCGACGGTAAATGGGCCTACGAGCGCGAGCGCACGAATCTGGCGGTGAGGTCTTTGCAGGAGACCCTGGAACTTTATCCCGGCCATTTGCCGGCTCGAGAACTATTGGTCGGGATCTTTGCAAAGGGCGGCAAAAAAGGTGAAGCCATGTACCTGCTTGCGGAGGGTCTGGAGATCGCGCCTGATTACATGGTTTTCAAGAAGAACTATGCCCGCTTGCTTTCCGCTCAGGGTGATTACGATGCGGCGACCAAGGTCATGCTCAACGACGGACTGCCCACGGTCGAAGAGGACCCCGAAGCACATGTCATCCTGGCCTCGCTCTACCAGCGTCTGGGTGAGCCCTTTCTTGCCGCGCAGACCTATCGCAACCTGCTGGTCGTTTGGCCGCAGACGGGCGCTTTTTGGGTGGGCCTTGGTGGAGCTCTCGAGGGACAGAGCCTTGAGAAGGAAGCTGTCGAGTGTTACCAAAAAGCTCTGCAAACGGATAACCTGCGTAAGGACCTGCTTGCCTACGCTCAAAAGCGCTTGAAAGTCCTCAACTGAGTCAAGCACAGTCCATAGTGTACGGATTAAGGTCAGACCAGTCGTTTTCGCCGGGTCTGACTTTTTGGTTTGCCTGACTTTTTGTAGCCGTACCGGGCGCTCCATGGCCTGCTGATTCCACCTCAGGTGATATCATGACTCTTGTTAATCAAAATTTGACGTCTATACTTGAATCCTGCCGCCGTTTGTATGGTGAAGTGGACGACTGGTTCGCAGCTTGTCTGCAGGCTGGTGGGACTTCACTTGCGTGCAGGGGCGGCTGCAGTTCATGTTGTCGAGGTTTGTTCGACATCACCCTGCTTGATGCCTGGTTGCTGAAGGATGCTTTTGCCGCCTTGCCCGCAGTGACCCGCCGCCAGGTCCTGGAACGTTGCCGCCCCCGACTTGTGGAACTTGGAAACCGCTGGCCGGAGCTTGAGAACCCCTTTTTGCTGAATGGTTTGCCGGAACTGGAATGGCAGGAAATGCCAGAAGAGGATCTGACTCCCTGCCCCTTGCTTGATGAACAGGGTAATTGCCTGGTTTATTCTGCCAGACCTCTGACCTGTCGTTTACATGGCCTGCCGAATATCGATCTGAGCGGCGAGGATTTCGACGGCACGACCTGTACCTTACATTCCGGTGATCCGACAGGTTTGCCGGACGACATCCTGCGATGGCGGTTTCGTGAAGTTTTCAGCAGGGAGATTGAGCTGTTTCGACGTTTCAGCAGAGATTTGACCGGGAGCCCCCGGCAGGAGCTTGATACCTTTATCCCTCTGGCCCTGCTGGCGGATTATGACAAGGTCGATTGGGACCGCTTGCAGTTATGAGCGTTGTTGCCGGCAACTTTTATCGATTTGCCTTCCTGGATGCGTCACCCTGAACAAGCTTTATCGTTTGGCAGAGTAAAATCGACCCGCCATTATGCCGAGTCCTAGCAGTCTGTCGGACTATTCATGAGCCGGCTGCAAATTCGGCTGTTTGGCCCATATTTCAGCTCCTTTTTGGTCCATAGCTACGGCTATGAACCTGCAAATGAGCTAAAATCTGTTCTCAAACATCCAAATTTTCGCTTCGGCCCGTATAGTCCGACAGACTGCTAG
>JAGXHL010000066.1 GCA_024636215.1 Deltaproteobacteria bacterium | reverse complement strand
GAACGGCTCTGATACAGGAATGCCGGGTCGGGTACCAGTTCGAAGGGTTTGCATTTGAGATTGAAAAATTCGGTATACATAATTGTTAAAATTCCGTGATCCGTGATCCATGATCCGTGAACAGTTGTCAGTCCCCAGTCCCCAGTCCCCAGCCTCCAGCCTCCAGCCTCCAGCCTCCAGCCCCTAAAAAAAGTCCCAAGATAAGGGATACATTTCAATATAACTTCTTGACAATTATTTTAATTTACCTATAATTGTGCATAATTTTGTAAAACTATAGTGCAATTAAATTAACATTCGCACCCAACTTATGGGAGAGCTTCGATTGGCAGAAGGTAGGGTCTGCCCACACTGACCTCGGCCAGGGATATTTGTGCAAAGCGCTGACCTGAAACGCACTAACCGAGACACGAGAAAAGCGCATCGACATTCGGACGATGTCCATGTAGCAGCTGTCACTCCAATCAACCAATCCGCACGAAAAATCAGCCGGGAAACGCTGATTAACCGCCTCAATTTTCTGCACTTTCAGTCAGACGCCTTAACCGTTTTGCTCAGTCACAGGCTGAATGGCCGCAGCTTGCGACTCTCTGCCATCCCTGAGCCCTGCAGCGATGAAAACTTCACCTGCCACTGGGTTGCCCCTCTGCCTGCGGGTGTCACTCGCGGCGATTTTGAACTGCGTCACCTGGAGGTTGCTCACGGCCATCATATCCTGCAGGTCGTCCTGGAAAAAACCTGGCTGAGCGAAACAGGTTTGACCGGTCGTCTCCCCGAAGTCTGTCATCAGCTGACCTCCCGTCGGACCAGAAGACATTTCTGCTCTGAAATCGCGGTCAATGTCATACAAAACGGCGCGAGCTTTTCCGGCAGTCTGGAAGACTTCAGTGCGGCAGCTTTTCGATTGGAATTACAGGCGAAACCGCCACAAACCTTCCAATGGTTGAAACAGGAAGAACCGCTGACCGTGATCTTCACCCAGTCAGGCCAGACCCTTCTGTCAATCCCTGGTCAACTTTTGCGCAGTCACGGCAAACGTGACCGTCATACGGTTGTCGTGGCACCATCACTTGCCCAGCAGAGCCGTTTCGCAGCTAAGAAACATCGCAATCGCCGCCTTGCCCTGTGTCCCGCACCGGAAGCCGTTTTCACTCATCCCTTGACAAAAAACCTGATTCGCCTCGACGTAACCGATTTGTCCGGCGCGGGCATGGCCGTGGCAGAAGCACCCCAGGAGGCACAACTTCTGCCGGGGATGCTGCTGGAAAAGGTGGAACTGCGCCTTGCAGACTCTTTCAGCCTGGCCTGCCAGGCACAAGTCGTTTACTGTCAACGCCTCGAGGATGCAGACGAATCCGCCCCCTTGCGCTGTGGCCTGGCAATCCTTGATATGGAAGTCTCTGACCACACCCGCCTCATGTCGCTCTTGCATCGTGCCGACGACCGGAGCAAAGGAGTCTGTCCGAAGATCGACCTCGATCAGCTATGGGAGTTCTTCTTCTCCAGCGGGTTTATCTACCCGCAGAAGTACCTGTCACTAAAAGACTACAAGGAAGAGTTTAAAGAGACTTACAGCAAACTCTACGATTCAGCTCCGGAGATCGCCCGGCACTTCATTTACCAGGAGAACAGCAGGATCGTCGGCCACATGGCGATGCTTCGTCAGTTCAGCAACTCCTGGCTGATCCATCATCACGCGGCCGACCGGACCCTTTCACGCAAAGCAGGCATGGAAACGCTGCAGCTGGTCGGTGAAGCCGTCAACGAAGCCCAGGCCCTCTATTCGGCACACATGGATTACGTCATGTGCTTCTTCCGACCGGAGAACAGATTCCCGCAACGCATTTTCGGCGGAGTTGCCAAACATTATGACGATCCTTCCCAATGTTCCGTCGACACCTTCGACTACTTCCACTATCGCAAGGAGTATGACCTTAAATGGCGCGACGGGGGGACTTGGGAGCTGGCTCCGGCGAAAGAGGAAGACCTGCTCGATCTCGAGGCCTTTTACCAGAACAAATCGGGAGGGTTGATGGTCCAGGGGATGGACCTCAACGTTGAAAGCCAACTGGACTCATCATTGCAGAAGTGCTACGAGAAGGCCGGCTTTCAGCGCGAGCATTCCCTCTTCGCCCTGCAGAAAGAGGGCACGACCGTTGCCCTCTTCATGCCCCTGCGCACGGAAGTCGGGCTCAACCTTTCCAACCTGACCAATGCCATTACAGTCATCGTTCTCAACAACAAAGCTGTGCCTCGCGAAGCCTTTTTTACGGCCGTCTCCATGTTAGCGTCCCAATATCCGCACGACGAGGTGCCGGTCTTGACCTATCCGCCGGACTATGCGGCCAGCCAATCGATTGATGTTGAGAAACAATACAACCTCTGGGTGCTCAACTGCAGCCACCTGGATCCCTATTTCGAGTTCTGCGGCAATTACTTCAAGCGTATCAACAAAAGCAAGGAAGAAACCGAGTCATGACGCCGAAACTGTCCAAGGATCTGCTTTACAACAGCCGTATTATCGACACCTACGTTAAGCTGTTGAAGAAGAAGCACCCTGACATAGACACCTCCATAGCACTGGAGCATGCAGGCATGCAAGGCTATGAGGTCGCGGATCAGTCCCACTGGTTCACCCAGGCACAGATCGACCTTTTCTACGCGAAAGCGGTGGAGATTTCCGGGAACCCTCAAATCGCCCGTGATGCCGGCCGTTATTCTGCTTCACCGGAGGCCATAGGCGCCATGCGTCAATACATCCTCGGCCTGGTCGGCCCGGCACACGCGTTCGGGTTGATACGCAATGCGGCAAGCAAATTCACCCGTTCAGCGCAATACCAGTCCAAACGCCTCAGTGACAATAGTGTTGAAGTCGTGGTTACCCCCAATGCCGATAGCGAAGAAAAGAGGTTCCAATGCGAAAATCGCATGGGCTTCTTTGAAGCCGTCTGCATGATGTTCAACGACAAGATGCCCATCATTGAACACCCGGAGTGTCTCTTCGACGGCGGTCAACATTGCCGCTACGTGATCAGCTGGAAGCGCTCTGCCGCCGACCTGTGGAGTAAAACTCGCGACGTCTCGGCATTGACACTAGCCGGGGCTTGTGGCGCAGCGGCCTTCTGGTACCCTGCATTGACAGTGCAGACCCTGCTGCCGGCTTCACTGGCAACAATCGCCGCCCTCTCCTACACGGCACGCACCAGGGAGAACAATGAGCTGCGCCGCAGTCTCGACAACCTGTTCGATTCAAGTGAAAAGCTGATAGAACAGATGAATATCAACTACAGCAACTCCCTGATGAACAACGAAATCGGCCAGGCGATCAGCTCGCCGACCGAAGTTGACGAGATTCTGGCCAACGTTATTCAGGTTCTGGAAAATCGGCTCGATTTCGACCGCGGCATGATCCTGCTCGCCAATAAGGATCGTGACCAACTGCTCTTCCGCACCGGCTTTGGCTACAACAGTGAACAGCTGCGTATGCTTAACAGCATCGCTTTTCACCTGAACAAACCAAGCTCACGCGGCGTCTTCGTGGTGGCATTTCACGAACAACGCCCCTTTCTGATTGACGACGTGCGGGATCTGCACGGCAAGCTCTCCTCACGCAGCCTGTCGCTGATTGAAAAACTGGGAGCCCACTCCTTTATCTGTTGCCCGATCATCTGCGAAGGCCAATCGATCGGCCTGCTGGCTGTCGACAACCTTAAATCTAAAAGACCGCTGCAGCAGAGTGATGTCAGCCTGTTGATGGGGATCGCTCCGATGCTGGGGATCAGCATTCGCAACGCTGACCTTTTGCAGACCAAAGAGCGTCAATTCCACTCAACCCTCGAAGTCCTCGCCGCCACTATTGACGCCCGCGATCCGCTCACCGCCGGTCACAGCAAAAAGGTCACAGAATACGCGGTTGGTATCTGTGACATCCTGAATATCAGCGCAGAGGAGACAGAACGGATACGAGTCGCGTCGCTGTTGCACGATTACGGCAAGATCGGCGTTCCAGACGCGATCCTCAAAAAAGAAGGCCAGCTGACTGAAGACGAATACGATATCGTCAAGACCCATACACGCAAGACCCGGGACATCCTCGAAGGAATCAATTTTGACGGGATTTACCACAACATCCCTGCGATTGCAGCGGCTCACCACGAAAACATCGACGGTTCCGGCTACCCCTGGGGACTCAAGGGTGATGATATCCCCCTCGGGGCCTTGATCATCTCCGTTGCCGATTTTTTCGAAGCCATTACCTCAAAACGCCACTACCGTGAACCGATGCCCACGGAAATCGCCTACCAGTTGCTGCGCCAGCACAGCGGCAGCCGCTTTGACTCGCAAATCGTGGAAGCTTTTATCCGTTACCACAAGACGCAGCAGGGGCCCTTTCCAAGCTGCAACATCAATCGTCCAATGCGGGTACCCTGCAGGACCAACGTCTCCTTGCGCGCCAACAGCCATGCAAGCAGGGGACTGTCAGAAGACCTCAGCACTCAGGGAATGTTCGTCAGCGTTGCAGAACCCGTTCAGGAAGGGACTTTCGTCAAGCTGCACTTCAGCCTGCCAGGCGTCGACGCCCCGCCGATCGAAGCTTTGGCCAAAGTGGTCTGGATTAACAACAACTGTAAAAAAGCCAAACCCGACTTTCCCACGGGCAACGGCGTTCAATTTACAGAACTTAAGAAACCTGCGGAGACAATTCTGTACAACTACATAGATCAGGTGCAGAACAGCCTGGTTCACTAGCAGGGAATTTTCTTGGCAATAATTGAAAAAGGGCCTGAAGCACATGTGCTTCAGGCCCTCGTCACTAGCCAGGGGTCAGCGCTTCCGTCCGCAACAACAGATCAGGGGTGTATAAGTAAACCGGCGGGGATCCTGAAAAGTCTCGGCGAACTCCTCGGCAAAGCCGGAAAAACCGTCCGGGTAACGTTTAAATTCACACCCCGACCGCTTCGCAGCAACCAGCACCTTACGCTCCCAGTTGTAACGCTCGACCTCACTCAACGCCCCGTAAATCAGGTGATGGCTCGACATATCGACGCGAATGTCCTGGTAATCAAGATCATAGAGGTGGCCGTACAGTCTTCGCCCTGCATAGGGGTCAAAATCCGCTCTCTCCTCCAAACCTTTAATGACCTCCCGAATGGTTTCATTGACACGTTCCGGCAAGCCGGCATGGCTCAGGCAGTTGTAATCGAGATCAACCAGACAGAGGATGCCGCCAGGTTTGACAAGGGAGCCGAGGTTTGCAACCAGCTCGGTAACACGGCTGCGGTGGAACTCCAGGACAAAACGAGCCCAGACGAAATCGAAGCGTCCCAGTGCAGCCAGATCACTGAAAAAATCTTTCTGCTTAAAAATCAGGTCATCGTGCTGATATCGTTTGCATGCATGTTCAATTCGATCCGCAGAGAAATCAACACCTACCACCTGCCCGCCCGGCTGCACCGCATCGCAGAGGATACGGGAGGTCAAACCGGGTCCGCAGCCGATATCAGCAACACGCATGCCGGGTACAAGCCCGGCCCAGTGCGCCTGATTGAGCACCGCCTGCGGATCCGTCTTCAGTTCAAGACGCTCAATCTCCTGAGCATCTTCCATGATGTATTCAAGAAAGTCTGTTGTCATCGTGCGGAGATGTTAACGATGATAGAACGGGAATGCAACGGAATACAGACTGGCTGCAATCGGGCTGACTGCAATCGGGCTGACTGCAATCGGGCGCGCAATGACCTGGAGAAAGTGTCATAGGACACTGGTCTGCAAACTTCACAACGGTTTCAATGCAACATAAAATTGCACAGGCTGATTTTTTGACTTCAAATCTGTTTCAAGCGCTTGCTTGACATCCGGGGAACAAAGGCAATCAGCACAACCAGAGCCATTGCAGCCAGATAAACCACGCCAACGACAGACCAGAAAGAGAATTGGTGGACCAGAAACCCAAAACCTCCAAGCACGACAGACATAAGTACGAACAATTTCATTTACGCCCCCTTCCCATCTCACGGACAAAAACACCCCTCTCCGAAAAACGAAAAGAGGCGTCATAATCAATGCTCTATGACACTCTCTTCTGCAGCACGACCATCCACCAGGACCTGAACTTAGGCGGACTCGTCGCTTTGCGTCCCTGCATTGCTACAGGTTTGCCCTTTTTCGGAGAGTCTGAATTGTCGTTGATCTATATCACAGCACTACTCACATTTTTCTCACAAGCAGAAGCAACCTTCTATTTTAGTGTTCAACTTTACACTTTATGCATTTTCAGACAGAGCCACACCGGGGATCTCATAGCGACAGAAGTTGCAACGATTACCCGTCAACTCCGTATCAACAAACCGCAGTCCCTGCCGACGGATCACGGTTTGTCCGCAAGCAGGGCAAACCGTGTCGCTGCCACCTGGCTCTTTAAGGTTGCCCAGATAAACATATTTCAAACCCGCTCTTCGGCCAAGATCGCGGGCCAGGTATAAAGTGGCCGTCGGCGTAGCCGGCCGGTCGAGCATCTTGTAGGTGGGAGAGAAGGCGGAAATGTGCCAGGGGACATCACGACCAAGTTCATCAGCAATAAAGCCGGCAACCTGTTTCAGCTCGTCCTCACTGTCATTATGCCCCGGGATCACCAGGGTGGTCACTTCAAGCCAGATACCGAGCCGCCGGTAATCGCGCAGGCAATCAAGAACGCCTTGCAAAGAAGCACCTGTGACTTGCCTGTAAGCCGTGTTCGAAAAACCTTTTAAATCGACGTTAGCCGCATCGAGATACGGCGCGATGGCCTCCAAGGCCTCGGTTGTCGTATAGCCGTTAGTAACAAAGACATTCTTGATACCTGAAGCTTTGGCAAGGACCGCAGTGTCATAGGCGTACTCATAGAAAATGGTAGGCTCAGTGTAGGTATAGGAGATACTTGCCGCCCCACTTTCCACAGCACGACGCACGGCCTCCTGTGGAGAGGTTTCCGTTCCGGGAATACCGGAGCGCTCATGAGGCCACTGGGAAATCTGGAAGTTCTGACAGTGCAGGCAACGGAAATTACAACCGACAGTCGCAAGGGACAGGCTGTTTGAGCCGGGGTGGAAATGGTAAAGAGGCTTTTTCTCGATCGGATCGATATTTTCAGCGACGGTCTGACCGTAAACGAGCGTAAAAAGCTCGCCTTGCCGATTCTCCCGCACACCGCAACGCCCCCGTCGACCCTCGCTGATCACGCAGAGAAAGCGGCAGAGGTTGCAGCGGACCTTGTTCTCTTCGAGCGCTTGCCAGAATTTTGCCGGATGGAGGTTCATGGGAGCATTATAACAGAAGAAATAGCTGTAAGCTGTCAGCCATAAGCTTTAAGAAAAATCTTACAGCCTTACAGCCTTACAGCCTTACAGCTTATGTTCAAAACATAAACCGCCGCATACCCACGTTCATCAGCAAGCCGACTCCGGTCATGGTCGTGACCATACTGGTGCCGCCATAGGAGAATAATGGCAAAGGGACACCGACGACCGGCAGGAGGCCGATGATCATGCCGAGATTGACCACGATGTGCCAGAAAAGCATGGCCGAAACACCGATGGCGAGATACATGCCAAAACGGTCATTGGCGCGCAAGGCAATATGCAGACCCCAGATAACAATCAGGCAATAGAGGGACAACAGTAAAAGACAGCCGAGAAGACCCCACTCTTCAGCGAACACAGAGAAAGCAAAATCGGTGTGCCGTTCCGGAAGGAAAGAGAGTTGTGACTGGGTCCCCTTCATGAAGCCCAGGCCACTGACGCCGCCGCTTCCCACGGCTATTTTAGACTGGATGATGTGATAGCCTGCGCCGAGAGGATCTCGCTCCGGGTTAAGGAAAGTCAGGATGCGCTGCTTCTGGTAGTCGTGCAAAAGGAACCAGCCACCCCCAGCGGCGGCAAGGCCGGTAACCCCGAGGAAGATAACGGCAGAGCGTTGAATCCCGGCAAACAGGGCCATGGTGCCGCCAATACAAAGGACCAGCAGGGCAGTACCTAGGTCTGGCTGCTTCATAATCAGCAGTGCGGGCACTGCAAGCAGAATCCCCGGAGCGATCAACTCCTTCAGTGAGAAGCCACGCAGGTGTGCCTTCTCGCTGAAAAATCGTGCCAGAGCAACAATGATGACGATCTTCATGATCTCGCTCGGTTGTACGTTAAACCCACCCAGGCTGATCCATCGCGTTGCACCCATACTGGTTTTACCGACGGCCATAACCAATATCAACAGCAGCAGGTTTCCGCCGTAGAGTGGAAAGCTTAAATACTCCAGGTGACGGTAATCGAGGAGGCAGACGAGTGTAATAATCACCAGCCCCAACCCCAACCAGTAGAACTGCTTGACATAAACCGGCTGGGCCGCAGCGGTCCAGGAGGATGTGGCACTGTACATATTGGCAATGCCGATGACTGCGATCAGCAGAATCAGCAATAGATATGTCCAGTTAAAATGTGTGATCAGACGTCTGTCAAACATACATCAGTCTCCGGAGTCAACCTTCACGGAATCTACCTGATCGCTCTCGTTCTGAAAGTAGGCATCATACATGGCTTTGGCCACCGGCGCGGCTACGCTCGAACCGTGGCTGCCGTGTTCGACAACCACCGCAATGGCAATCTGCGGATTCTTGGCCGGCGCATAGGAAACAAAAAGCGCGTGATCCCGGTATTGGTAAGGAATATCCTCATCCTTGACCTCTTCTTCATCGTCATCCCTAAGACGAACAACCTGCGCCGTGCCGGTTTTGCCCGAAAACCTGACCTTTTCCAAACGGCTGCGCCAGGCCGTGCCGCCGACATCGTTGACAACTGATTCCATGGCATCCTGTACAGCTGCAATCGCAGCTTTTGGCCAGGCCGTCTCATTCATTTTCTCAGGATTAAGCATCCATTCAGTAGAGCCATCAAGAGCGACAATTTTCTGCACGATCTGAGGTTTCCAGACAGTACCACCGTTGGCCAAAGCCGCAGTCATGGTTGCCAACTGCAAGGGAGTCGTCAGGACAAAACCCTGACCAATGGCAGTGATAACCGTCTCGCCATCATACCAACTTGTCCCGAAACGTTGCTTTTTCCAGGCTCGGGAAGGGATCAGCCCGGAGCGTTCAGCGCCGAAAGGAAATCCGGTTTCATGGCCCAGACCCATGCGTGTTGCGGCACTGGATATTCTGTCGATACCAGTTTCCAGACCGACCCGGTAAAACCAGACGTCACAACTTTCCTTGATGGCTTTATGCAGATCGACTGGGCCATGACCATTTTTCTTCCAACAGCGATATTCGTAATTCTTGTTAAGTTGGAAGCTGCCATTACAGGTGAAGGTGGTTGCAGGCGTCACAACACCGGCTTCAAGAGCAGCCAGAGCGACAATCATCTTAAAGGTAGAACCTGGAGGATATTGCCCGCGCAACGCTTTGTTGGTCATCGGTCGCCTGGTATTCTCGATCAACTCACGCCACTCGTCACTGGTGATACCGCGTGCAAACAAGGCAGGATCAAAGGTCGGTCGGCTTACGAAAGCCAGGACTTCACCATTTTTGACATCCAGGGCAACCACGGCACCCGCCTGGTCACCGAGCGCTTCTTCCGCTGCATTTTGCAGTTTCGTATCGATCGTCAGGTAAAGGCTCTGCCCGGGCAAAGGGCTGCGCGTAGTAACCTGACGGAGTTCTCGACCCCGGACATTGACCTCGATGCGTTTCTGACCGGCAGTACCACGCAATCGATCTTCATATATTCTCTCCAGAGCAGTTTTACCGACCATTTCACCGGAGCGATAACCCTCAAAACCTGATTCACCCAGTTCTTCTTCGGTCACCTCGCCAAGGTAGCCAATCAGATGAGCCGCCAGTTCACCATGCGGATAGGCACGAAACGGCCTAACCTCGACCAGAACACCCGGCAGATCCACCGAGTTCTCCTGAACTTTTTCCATTGCCTCTCGACCGACATCCTCCAGCAACGGCAGAGGTCTGTAGCGCGGCAGATTCTGGCCCTCTTTCCAGCGTTCGGCGAGCTTTTCCTCATCGCCACCCAGCAGCTCGGCCAGATTGGTAAAAAGTTGCTCGCGGTCGCCAACTTCCTGACGAAGAGCCGAAACGTTAAAGGCCGGTCGATTGTCAACCAGCAAGGCGCCGTGACGGTCAAACACAGCTCCGCGCGGGGCTTCGATGGCCACATAACGAATACGGTTGCGTTCGGAAAGGGTACGGTAATGGTCGACGCCGAGAATTTGCAGAAACCAGAGTCGCAGCGCAAGGATGAAGAAAACCCCGACAATAATCGTGGAGGAAACGATAAACCGGCGGCGCAGTCCGGGAGTTTCTTCTGGAGAAGGGTTAAGACTCATAACGTCTATCAAGCTTGCGAAGGCCAGGTAAATCTTTACGCGGCATGAAGGTCCGCTGTAACCAGACGGTCATGCGCAGAAGTATCAGGGCTGCGAGAAAATTCAGTAGCAACTGAACCGGAAGATGCCAGGCCATCTGCGGCCAGATGCTTGCGGTATGGCTGAAAAAGTCGAGGGCAAAGGCGGTGAGTACCGAGTCAAGGATGGTTCCGGCGAGAACCAGCAGCAGCAAGAGAGGTGAACTTTCGGTGTTAACCCGGGTTACAACAGCACGCACCGCCAGGAAAATACCGAGCAGGACAAAACCATGCAGGCCGGGAAAGGCCCCCGCGACACCATCGTAGAAACAGCCGAAGAGATAAACCAATAATCCGCCACGCCAGGGACCTTCGTGCAAACCGAGATAGACAACCAGAATCAGCAACAGATCAGGCTTGTATCCCCCTGATATGATCAGGGGCAGGAGTACGGTTTGCAGGATAATGCCGATTCCTGCCATGGCGAGATAGATCAGGATGCGGTTCATTGCGGCTCCCGCAACAGGACCAGGACTTCTTCCAGATGGGAGAAATCGACGGCAGGGACAACCTCGATCGTTTGAAAAAGACCGAACTCCTGCTTTGCCACTTTGCCGACAAGACCGACGACCAGGCCTTTAGGGAAGACTCCCCCCATACCGCTGGTAACAACCCGGTCACCGATCTTAACCTCTTCCTGACGCAGGACAAAATCAAAAACCAGCAGTTCCCCCTGCCCACGACAGACCCCGCGGGCACGGTTATTCTGCAGCAGGCTGGCAACCGCCGAGGAAGCGTCGGTGACCAGAAGGACCCGTGAAAAACGGGGACTGCTGCGAACAACACGGCCGACGACCCCTTCAGCCACCACCACGGGCATGCCCTCGACAACACCATGCTCCAGACCTTTGTCGATCATGACCGTTCGAAACCAGCTGGACGCGTCTTCTGCGATCACGCGGGCAGGCAGCGTATCAAGCTCCTGAGATTCCTTGAAATCAAGCAACAACCGCAGTCGCTTGTTTTCCAAGCGCACCTCGTCACTCTGGGTCAAAACCGCGCGCAGGATACGATTCTCTTCGATCAGCAAACGATTGTTTTCTGCTGTGTCAACCAGATAAAGATAATGGCTCCAAGTGTCTGCAACGGCCAGGATCATCTTGTCAAAACCCGCCTGTACCGGCCCGGTCAAACGCAGCACTACACTCTCGACAAAATTCGTTTCTTCCTGCTGCCGCAGACTGACCGAATACCAGAGCAGGGCAACCAGAAGCAGTAAGCCACCGAGGAATAAAGGTCTATTTTTTTTCCACCATTCCCACATGCTTCAATTCCACGAAAAAAGAGGGCGAAGAGCCCTCTTTTAAATACTGCAAAATCATAGTGGTTACAGAATAAAGAAGTGTCTGTCTTCGCCGAGCACGATTAAGAGGACACGGTGACCTGTTTGAGCAGATCCAACTCGTCGAGAACCTTCCCTGACCCAAGGACAACACAGGAGAGAGGATCTTCGGCAATCACGACGGGTAAGCCGGTCTCCTCACGCAGCAACTGGTCAAGGTTACGCAACAAGGCTCCGCCACCGGCCAGAACGATGCCTTTATCGACGATATCGGCAGCCAATTCCGGTGGAGTTCTCTCCAGAGCAATCCTGACCGCTTCAACGATGGCATTGATGGGCTCAGAGAGAGCCTCACGAATTTCCTGGGCACCGATTTCCAAAGTCTTGGGGATACCACTCACCAGATCACGGCCTTTGACCTCCATGGTATCAACCCTGCCCTCTTTAGGAGAAGAAGGGCTATCCGGATAAGCGCTGCCGATGGTGATTTTGATCTGTTCTGAGGTGCGCTCGCCGATCAGCAGATTGTACTTGCGTTTCAGATGCTGGGTCAGGGCTTCGTCCATCTTATCACCACCCACCCGAACACTTTTCGCATATACGATGCCGGCCAGCGAGATAACAGCCACCTCTGTGGTGCCACCGCCGATGTCGACGATCATGTTGCCGGACGCTTCAGTAATCGGCAGACCGGCCCCAATCGCTGCGGCCATGGGTTCTTCGATCAGATAAACCTCACGCGCACCAGCCGACTCAGCGGACTCCTTAACTGCGCGCTTTTCGACCTGGGTGATCCCGGAGGGGACACAAATGACGATGCGGGGACGAACCAGCGCTTTTCGATTATGAATTTTACGGATAAAGTAACGCAGCATCTCTTCGGTGATATCAAAATCAGCGATGACGCCGTCCTTCATCGGGCGAATAGCGACGATGCTGCCGGGAGTTCGACCAAGCATATTTTTGGCATCGGTGCCAACGGCAAGGACTTTCTTCTGCCCCATCGCATCTTTCTGGACCGCAACCACCGAAGGTTCGCTGACAACCACCCCTTTGCCCTTGAGGTAAACAAGTGTGTTAGCGGTGCCGAGATCGATCGCCAGATCGTTGGAGAACAGACCTAATATTGCATCAAACAAGTTGACCATAATGAGTGCCAACGCCTTTCAGGAGAACTGTGAGCCTGTCAAAACAGGAAAATGTTGTTCACACTAGCAAAAGCCCCCCGGCTTTTCAAGAGATAAACCTTCCTCTCATGCTGACTTACGTGAAAAAAAGCCACCAGCCAAGCCACCCTTGCGACTCAAAAATTATGGTCTCAGCTCGTCCAACGACATTTACCAACACAATAACATTTAATTTCAGCAACTTATAAACGCACCAAGCCTGCTGGTCCAGATTCTTGAAGCATGAAAAACTGTTGCATTTCCACAGGCGATTGTCTAACATTCGGCCCTATTGCTTTGCAGGCCTTGGTATTATCCAGGGTCCAGCCGGAATGGGTGGTCCGACAAACGCCTGATGACATAAAAATTTACTCGCGGAGAACATTGAACTCATGCTCGACTTTGTGCGCAACAAACAGAAATCCATCATTATCAAGATCGCCTTTGCCATTATCATCCTCAGCTTCGTGATTGGCTACGCCATGCTCTCGTCGCCCGGAGGTCCCGGCGGCGAAGATCAGAGCGCTGAAGCAGCGGTCGTCAATGGCAAGTCTATCGCCTACGACGATTTTCAGAGCACCTACAGCAGCCTCTATCAGGTTTACCAGAATATTTACCAGGACCAGTTTACACCGGCCCTTGAGAAACAGTTGAAGCTGGCAGAGAAAACGCTCAACAGCCTGATCGATCAGGCCCTGCTTCAGGAGGAAGCTGAGCGTCAGCAAATCGAAATCAGCAGCAAGGAACTGGTCGATTCCATCGCCCAGATCCCGGCCTTTCAGGAGAATGGGGTCTTCAACAAAGATCGCTACCTGCAAGTCCTCTCCTACCAGCGTCTGAGCAGCGATCAATTCGAAGCGATGCAGCGCAGTGAGCTGATAACCGCAAAAGTTCGTGAGCAACTGCAAGCTGGCGTTACGGTCACTGATGCAGAAATCGAAGAAGAGTTTCGCAATAACAACGAGAAGGTCAATCTCAACTTTGTCAGTTTGGCGCCTGCTACCTTCGAGAAAAAAGTCAAGGTGACCGATGACGCTCTTGCAGCCTACTTTGCTGAGCAGCAGGAGGTTTTTCGCATCCCGGAAACCGTCTCCCTGCGTTATCTGCAATTCGTGCCGGAGCGTTACCTCGACGAAGTCACCTTCGACGACATCGAGCTGGAGAAATATCATCGCCGCCACCTCGATCAATTCGAGATCCTTGAGAAGGTCAAAGCCTCGCATATCCTGATCAAGGTCGACGAAGGTGCAGATGATGCGGTTCGTGAAGAGAAGAAGGCCCTCGCAGCAAAGTTGCTTGAAAAAGCCAAAGCCGGCGAGGATTTCGCAAAACTCGCCAGAGAAAACTCCGACGACGCGGCAAGCGCTGTCAAGGGCGGCAACCTTGGATACTTCACCCGTGGCTCCATGGTCAAGCCTTTCGAGCAAGCAGCCTTCAGCATGAAACCTGGCGACATCAGCGACCTGGTTGAGACAATTTTCGGCTACCACATCATCAAGGTGGAAGAATACACCGAGCCAGGCGTGCGATCCCTGGCAGAGGCCATGGACGAGGTCAAGGACGGGCTGCGTCAGGAAAAAGCCAAACAGCTGGCTTTCGAAAAGGCGATGGATGCCTACAATATGAATCGCAAAACCGGCGACCTTGAAGCTGCGGCCAAAGCCAACGCGCTGGGTCTGAAAGAATCCGGCCCCTTTGCCCGCGACGGCTACATTGATGGCATCGGCCGGAACGAAGAGATCATCGACGCCGCCCACCTCCTTGAAGAAAACACTCTGGCCAAGCCGGTCGCTACGGATGACGGTGTCTTCCTCTTCGCAATCAAGGAGCGGATCGCCAGCCATATTCCGGAACTGGCTGAGGTCAAGGATCTGGTCACCGCAGCCTATAAGGCCACAGAAGCGGTTCAACTGGCCAGGACTGCTGCTGAAGAGATGTTGACCGCATTGACTGATGGCGCTTCGCTGGAGAAGCTGGCCAAAAGAGGCAATTACACAGTCGAGGAGACTGGCGAATTCACCCGCACTTACAAGCCTTTTGTGCCCCGCCTTGGTACGTCTGAGGAGCTTTCAACTGCCGCCTTTGCACTCAATGAGGGCGAGACTGCAATCGACCAGGTCTTCGAAATCCAGAAGCGCTTCGTTGTCGCCGTAGTCAAAGCGCATGTTCCCGCTGATATGACACAGCTGGACCAAGCCAAGCGCGAGGAGCTGGAAACAACCATCCTTACCCGCAAGCAGAACGAAGTGGTTACGCAACGTCTCGAAGAGCTTCGCGGCGAAGCAACCATCGTCATCGCACCCAGGGTACAAGACCTGATCAATAAGGAGAAATGATCGTGAGCGCCATTGTCCTCGAAAGCAACATGCCAACCCTGAAGATGGTTAATCGCGGCAAAGTCCGTGACATTTTCGATCTTGGCGAGCATCTTCTTATCGTCACTTCCGACCGCCTGTCCGCTTTTGATGTCATCATGAATGAAGGCATCCCCAAGAAAGGTCAGGTTCTCAACCAGTTTTCGATCTTCTGGTTCAACCGGATGTCCGACATTGTTCCGAATCACGTTGTCGCCACCGAGGTCAGTGATTTCCCGGCAGAAACCCACATCTACCGCGATCAACTCGAAGGCCGCAGCATGCTGGTCAAGAAGGCCGTGCCGCTGCCCGTAGAATGCATCGTGCGCGGCTATGTTTCCGGCTCGGGCTGGAAGGAATACCAGCAAACCGGCAGCATCTGCGGCATCTCATTGCCAAAAGGACTACTCGAAAGCGATCGACTGGACGAGCCGATTTTCACACCATCGACCAAAGCGGAACTGGGTGAACACGACGAAAACATCTCTTTTGAGGAAACCGTCAAGCTCTGTGGCCGGGAACTCGCCGAGCAGGTTCGCGACAAGACTCTGGAAATCTACGGTCGAGCCCGTGAGTTTGCCCGCAGCAAAGGAATCATTATCGCTGACACCAAGTTTGAATTCGGCACCATGCCGGACGGCAGTCTGATCTGGATTGATGAGGCAATGTCGCCTGATTCGTCACGTTTCTGGCCCCAGGAGCTGTACAAGCCCGGTGGCCCGCAGCAGAGTTTCGACAAGCAGTTCGTACGCGATTACCTGGAAACCCTCGATTGGAACAAGCAGGCACCGCCCCCTTCTCTGCCGGATGAGATTGTCAGAAAAACTTCGGAGAAGTACCAGGAAGCACTCTTCAAACTGACCGGTATCAGCCTCTAATCCCGGATAAGATTGCAGTGCCGAAGCTACGCAACACAGTCGGATTCATGATTATGATCAGCTGCACACTCACCTTGTTGTTAGGTGGCTGTGCAGCTTTATCCGTTCAGGACGACGAGCGTCCGGTCGAAGTTGTGATCAGCCACGCAGAACAGCTGGTCAAAACCAAAGCCTATGCAGCCGCGGCAGATGAGTATGCCATCATTATCAGCAAACAACCGACCGTCGGCAGTCATTACCTGCGCCGTGCCGAACTCCTTGAACGCATCGATGAGGATAAAATAGCTCACCAGACTTACGAGCGAGGCCTCGCGATGGTTCCGGAAGAGGATCCTGATCAATTGGAGCTCATGCACCGGCTGGCCCTGGTCAACGCGAACCACCTGTTCAAGCTCAACGACGCAGAGAAGCTTCTCGCCCGTCTGCCACCGAGAAGTATCGAAAAGCTTGACCTCGCAGCCTTCCTTTACTATCAGTCCAGCCAATACCTTGAAGCCATAAAGCTTCTGAATATGGCCCTTGAGAAAGTTCGCGATGCAGACCAGAAAGCCTTACTGCTCTACCACGCCGCCCTGATTTACGTGAAACTCGGCGATCAGAAGAACACCTTCGGTTCACTTTATTTTGCGATCAACAATGCCGAGCACCTGGGTCTGATCCGTGACATCGAGCAACTCTGGCAGGAACTCAATGAAGAGCCTGAGAAAGTCGATGCGTCCCCGAAATAATGACAAGGGAGAACAGTGTACGGCAAGGCGCATTTGTCAGCTGCCCCCTGTCAGGACGTGACAGTAAATTCAGGGATCTCTCGATCTATTCACAACAAGACGAGCGCGAGGAATCCGAGTAAAAAAGCAGTTGACACTCTGATACCGCTCTGTTATAAATCTGCACCTGTTCGGGGCTATAGCTCAGCTGGGAGAGCGCTTGAATGGCATTCAAGAGGTCGGCGGTTCGATCCCGCCTAGCTCCACCAAAAAATCAAGGACTTAGCGGGTTTTCGCTAAGTCCTTTTTTTGTCGTGATATCTCTTGACCATAAGAAAACGAAACCCTATAATGCACTCCGCTTTGCCGAAGTGGTGGAATTGGTAGACACGTCGGTCTCAAAAACCGATGGGCTTTGCCCGTGCCGGTTCGATTCCGGCCTTCGGTACCAACAAGAAGAAATGGCCCCTGATTTATCGGGGGCTTTTTCTTTAATACCAAAGGATTACGTGGATCTCTGGAGCCTTGTTGAATTCGAAGGGGTCACCCCGGCGAAGATTCGTGAACTGGCGGCCCACCTACTCAACCATATTTCAGAGGTTCTGGGCACACCGCTTGAGCAGAGGGGTCATCGGGAATGGTGACAGGTCCGCGTCAATTCACGGGCTCTGAAAAAAACAGCAACAGGCGCTTGAAAGTCAGCCTAGTGCGGCAATAGCTACCAGTCGCTGCCAAAGTAAAGGCAAGCGCTCCTGACTTGCACGGTCTGGCGGCAGATGACCCGAAAGGGCCTCTCTGAACCCTTCTGCGGCTATCAGTCCTGAAATTGTCTTGGCAATATATTCTTTCAGCTCAGCCTCAAGCACTGAAAGCTCATCCAAAATCCCAGCGCGCCCATCAATAACCGTCACAAAATCTTCCAAGTCGTGACTCCCCCAATAATCATCATTCCCGCGCCCGAAAAAAGCCTCCAATTTCGTGGCAATAAAATGAGCGGGGGTAACAAGCCGAATAGCAAGGTCTGCGTTTAGCGAAACGGTTTCTGCATAATTGATGGCATCAGAGTACCAGCGATTGCTGAAACCCAGAATGCTTTCGTCCGTCGGCATAACATCGAGAGTGATCCCATCGAGTTTCCAGCGACAGGTCACCTCTTCGTCAATCTCTTGGGTGCAGCCAAGTTCCCGCAACCGCTCTTCCAGCTGCCAATATTCGTTCCGCGACAGCACCTCGACGATCACATCGACATCATGCGTTACCCGTACATCAGGTGCTGCCTCATCGGTGATGAACAATGCAGTCGTACATCCACCAAGGAAAACCAGCCGATCAAGCAAAGGCTCCAACCGCCTGGCAACCAGACAGAGCCTCTGGAGATTGATGTCTTTAACCGCTACCATTGGCCAGCCAAACGCTTATGCAGCTCAGAAACAGCGATGTCCCTTTCACGAGCTTTGCCACCACGAATGGCATCAACCAGGACAAGCAACTTGTAAAGCCTCTGATCTGCAAGAGCGGCCTGGGGCGCGGAACGATAAAGGGGAGAAAAAGAATAGCCACGCACCTCCCCTGCCGAATACGGCCAGACGGGAGGGGGTTCATCACTCGCTAGAATCATCCCTTTCAGCGGTTCAGCTGCATAACCGGTCGGCACTCCACGCGTCAGCTCCCCTCTCTCGGGAACAAACACATACTTCAGACCATGGACAAGAAATTCCTCGACAGCCTTCAAAGCGGGTTTTGGATTTTTCCCTTTAACAAAGTCCGCCACCAAAAGGTTAGCCGCCAAACAACGCTTCACCCCTGCATTGATTTCAGATGCGCTCATCGACAACTCATTGGCCAGCTGCACATAGCTCCAGGAGTGATCCTCCATTGCAACAAGCTTGAGCACAACCAATATGTCTTGTGGTTTTAAATTCATGTCCATATTCTATTCGCGAATCGCGAATGGAGCAAGAAAATTTTCACAGCAAGAATTTGTCGTAAATATTGCATCAGAAAAAGATCCTGGAGGGGTAGATTTCGGGGTCAAGTTGCTTTTAAGCCATTAATAAATCTATGCAGATCATAGCCTTAAACAATTTATTCGATTCCGGCCTTCGTACCAAATCGAGTAGGGTGAGGCGAGCAGATCAAGCTCGCCCCATCCCTCTCACAGAACCGTACGTACGGGCCTCGTATACGGCTCATGCCTATTCTTCACCTCAATAATTCTGAGGCAGGTACCCGGTTTGTACTGCTTCCATT
>JAGXHL010000065.1 GCA_024636215.1 Deltaproteobacteria bacterium | reverse complement strand
GGCTATTACTGAGTTTGGCACCAACTCGGGTGCGGCTTTCGCAGCAGTGATCGGGCCGCTGGTGGAAGTGCCGGTGATGATCGGTCTGGTGCATGTCGCTTTCTGGTTCCAGAAAAAATATTTTCGGCAAGGGGGTGTCGAAATAGAAAACTAATTACGCAGGCGATAGCTGCGAGCGATCAGGCTGGCTGCCCAGCAGAACAGGACCAGGGCCATGACCAGGGCGACGCCGAAGGAGACCGGGAAAGAGAGGTCGCCGACTCCGAGCAGAGCATAGCGGAAGCCATCGATCAGGTAGAAGAGCGGATTGAGGTGCGAGAGCTTGGCCCACAGCGGCGGCAGGATCGAAATCGGGTAGAAGACCCCGCCCAGATAGATCAGCGGCAGGATGATGAAGTTGGTGTACATCGACAGGGAATCAAAATTATCGGCATGAATCGCCGCGATGATACCGAACTGGGCAAAGAGGAAGCTGGCCAAACAGGCCATGGCGATTGCGGCAAAGGGATGTGCCCAGGGGAGCGTGGCAAACAGGCAGGAGATCAGCCAGACCACCAGGCCGACAGCCAGGCCGCGCAACATGGCGGCCAGGGTGTAGGCCATGATGAACTGGGTGGGGGAGACCGGGGTGACCAGCAGATCGACGATATTGCCCAGGTAGCGCGACATGAAAAGCGAGGAGGCGACGTTGGAAAAGGAGTTGTTGATAACCCCCATCAGGATCAAGCCGGGGATCACGAACTGCGCATAGCTGAAACCTTCAATGACGCTGATGCGTTCACCCAGGGTGGCGCCGAAGATAAAAAGATACAGCGAAGCGGTGATGACCGGGGTCACCAGCGTCTGTGACGCAACCCGTAAAAAGCGGCGGATTTCCTTCTGCAGCAGTGTATAGAAAGGCAGCCAGGCTAGAAATTGCGGTTCCTGTTGGCGATTCATGGTTTTGCCCTGCCGGCCTGGGTCATCTGCAGAAAGATCTCTTCGAGGCCGGCCTTTCTGGTTTCTATGTCGGCGATCAGCAGGCCGTTATCGCACAGCCGTTTCAATAAATCTCCAGACGATTGGCTGGCTGACAAGGTCAGTTGCAGGGTGGTGCCCGTCTCATCAAGTTCCGCTCCCTGACAGCAGAGATTGTCAGGCAGTTCTGTGATGGGCGAGTGCAGATGAATCAGGATGCTGCGGGTGCCGAGCTCGTTCAGCAGCGTTCTGGTCGATTCGAGAGCGATCACGTCGCCATGGTTCATGATGGCGATACGATCACACATCTGTTCGGCTTCTTCCAGGTAATGAGTGGTCAGCAGGATGGTTGTCCCCTGCTGATTGATTTCACGGACAAAATCCCAAAGCGTGTGGCGCAGTTCCACATCGACTCCGGCTGTGGGCTCATCAAGAATCAAAAGCCGGGGCTTATGAATCAATGCCTTGGCAATCATGAAGCGCCGTTTCATTCCTCCGGATAACTTGATCATGACTTTGTGCAGATGCGGCTTGAGGCCGAGGCGATCAATCAAGCGCTGGCGCCAGGCCGCGTCATCGCGAACGCCGTAGTAACCGGCGTGAAAGCGCAGGGCCTGATCAATGGTAAAAAAATTATCGATAACGATCTCCTGATGCATGACGCCGACCAGGCGGCGCGTGGTGCGCGAATCGCTTTGATTGTCAAAACCGAAAATCTTGATGGAACCACTGCCGATACGAGAGACGCCGGCGATCATGTTGATGGCTGTACTTTTGCCGGCACCGTTGGGACCGAGCAGGCCGAAGATCTCTCCCGGTTCAATCGAAAAAGAGATATCGTTGACGGCAATTGTACCGTCGTAGGTTTTCGATAGATTCTGTATGGCAAGCGCTGGAGGTGTCATATAGGTTCAATTTATGACGCTGCAAAAGCCGAAAGTCAAGGCTTGTCATGAGCCGTGATTGACATGAAATCCGGCAGCAGGTAATTATAGAGAGTGTATTCGCTCAGAGTGAAGCGGCTGGTTTTTTTTTGCAATCGAAAATTTGAGAGGGTAAATATGATGACGACAGCACAGCGTATGATCGTTCTGCTCCTTGGACTGCTCTTGACGACCAGTCTGGCTTATGCGGAACTGGAAAAGACCCTGGTCAATAGCCAACCCCTGGACAAGGCTCCCTTGGACATTGCGCAAAGTGTGGCTGACGGGCGCCTGTTCGTGCTGCTCGCAGGCGGTGAAGTCCAGATTTTTGCTGTTGATGGCCAACAGCAGGAACGCTTCCCGGTCGGTGATGACGTAACCAGCCTGGAAGTTTCGCCAGACGGCCAGATGCTCTACCTCGGCAGTACAAAAAGCAAGTCGTTGCAATTTGTCTATCTATCCTACGTACAGGAGCTGCCGGTGAACAATTCTGCGGTCAAAGGCGAGGAAAACGCTCCGGTCACCATTACCCTTTTCGATGATTTCGAGTGCCCTTACTGTGCTCGCCTGGTGCCGACTCTGGAGCAGGTGATGGCCGCCTATCCGCAGCAGGTGCGGCTGGTGTACAAGCATTTCCCCTTGAGCATGCACAAATTTGCCAACTCGGCGGCAATTGCAAGCATTGCTGCCCGCAATCAGGGGAAATTCTGGCCGATGCACGATGAGTTGTTTGCCAACTACAATAATCTCAATGAGATCAAGATCCGGCAGCTGGCCGAGAGCGTTGGCCTCGATATGAAACGCTTTGATCGGGACATTGCGAACCCGGCCCTGCAACAGGAGGTCGCTGCTGATACACAGCTGGGTACCAAGGCAGGCGTGCGAGGCACGCCGGCTGTTTATATCAACGGCATCCAACTCAAAGATCGCAGTTTCAGCGGTTTCAAGCAGGCAATCGATGCAGAGCTGCAGAAGGTTGCCAAGTAAACACGTTGTTGTCGGGTAACAGGGGCGGGCCTGGTTGCGTTTTGCCAGGTCCGCTTTTCGTTCTTCGACGATCAGTCGTCCAGAGGAAATCAAGGATTTGAGCGGAGGCGTAGTCCTTTACGCCGCACAATCAAATCCGTCGATTGACGCAGAGATTGCCGAAAAGGACCGTTTCCGGACGTAAACTAGCTCTCTTCAGCCTCTTGCTCTGCAACCGGATCACGATGTTTGCCGAAGATCCGGGCGACGATGATGCCGATTTCATAGAGGATGACAAATGGTACGGCGAGAGCGGTTTGTGAGAAGACGTCCGGGGGGGTGAGCAAGGCGCCGATCACGAAGGCGGCCAGAAGCGCGAACTTGCGATTGCGCGCCAGCATCTTGTGATCGACAATGCCCATGCGCGCCAGGAAAAAGATGACGACCGGCAACTCGAAGACCAGGCCGAAGGCAAGCAGCAGTTTGCTGGAGAGTGACAGATAGGAGCCCATGGAGAGCATGGCACTCAGTTGACCGCCGCCGGTACCGAACTCGATGAGCACTTTGAAAACCATGGGAAAGACGAAGCGGAAGCCGAAATACGCACCGGTCGCAAAGCAGAGGGTGCTGGCCAGCACAAAAGGGAAGACGTAACGCTTTTCGTTCTTGTAGAGGCCTGGCGCGATAAAGGACCAGATCTGCCAGAAGATCACCGGCATGGAGACCAGCAGGGCGGCCAATGCACTGATTTTCAAGTAGGTAAAGAACGGTTCTGTGGCGGTGATAAAGACCAGCGACGTTCCCTCCGGCAAGGCCAGACGAACCGGACCGGCGATCAGGTCAAAGAGCAATTCAGAAAAGCTGTAGCAGGCGAGAAAGGCGACCAGCCAGGCAACTCCGGAAATGATCAGTTTGCGTCGCAGTTCCTCGAGGTGGGAAGTCAACGGCATCCGGTCATCGCTCATCCGAGCTGCCCTCTTGTTTGACATCCGGATCAGAGGTTACGGCCTTTTCCGCGCGGTCTTTGTCGCTGGAGGAGCTGCTGCCGAGGTCAGGTTCTGGTTCTGCGGGATTGGCTTCTGGTGGATAAGGATCGTGAATGCTGCCGGGCGGTGTAAGCTTGCCGGGTTGTCCCGGCGGCCGCTTGAGGTCATGGCTGCGGGTTTCTTCGGTAAATGTCTGCTTCAGTTCATCAGAGGCCCTTTTGAATTCCGAAAGGCCGCGCCCGAGCGCGCGTGCCAGATCCGGAAGTCGCTTGGGGCCGAGGACGATCAGGGCGAGCGCCATGATCATGAGCAGTTCAGGAAAACCGATACCAAACATATATAGTCACCGTAATCAGAGTTTAGAAGCCATGAAGTGTGCTGAGAATACCGGCAAAAAGAGGTCCTGTCAAGAACCCCTGAAGAAGGGATAAGCATTTGACATATCAAGGCTTTTGCTTTACCATACAGCAATCTTGCAACAAGGAAACGGTTGTACCATGAACGAGAACAAAATCATCAGTGAAATCCTCGTGTTGGCAGAGCAACGTGATGCCCTGATTCTGGCGCATAATTATCAACGTGATGAAATCCAGGAGCTGGCACACATCACTGGAGATTCCCTTGCCCTGTCGATGGAGGCCGCCCGCACCGACAAACCGGTCATCGTCTTCTGCGGTGTTCACTTCATGGCGGAAAGTGCCGCAATCCTGGCTCCGCAAAAGATCGTGCTGCTGCCTCGTCTGGATGCCGGCTGCCCGATGGCGGATATGATCACCGCGGAAGGTCTGCGTGAGTTTAAGCGCCAGTATCCAGGTGCGCCGGTCGTGATGTATGTCAATTCAAGCGCCGCCGTCAAGGCAGAGAGTGATATCTGCTGCACGAGCGCCAATGCTGTCAAGGTGGTTGCGTCGCTTGCTGAACCGGAAGTGATTCTTGCTCCGGATCGCAATCTGGGGCGCTACATCGCCGCCCAGGTGGACAAAACCTGCCATTTCTGGGACGGCTACTGCCCGACTCACGAACGCTTGACTGTTGCTGACGCCAAGGAGGCCATGGCCGACTACCCTGACGCCCTGTTTATGGCCCATCCGGAATGCCCTCCTGAGGTGCTGGCACTGGCAGACCATGTCTGTTCTACCAGTGGCATGTACACCTTCGCCCGAGAAAATCCCGCAAGGCAGTTCATTGTCGGCACCGAAGCCGGAATCCTCTATCGTCTGCGCAAGGAAAACCCTGGCAAGGAGTTTATTCTGCCGACCACGAGGCTGATCTGTCCCAACATGAAACTGACTTCTCTTGAAGATGTTCTCCTGGCGCTGCAGACGATGAGCCCGCGGGTGACGGTCCCCGAGGAGATCAGGATTCCTGCCAAGGTGACTCTGGATCGCATGCTGGCCGTGCCACGTGACTGATTTCCCCACCATTCTTAATGATAAGGCGATTCTTCTCGCCGAGTACCGGCATGTCCGCAACGACTGAACCCCGCATTCTACATTGCACCTTATCCGGAGCCCTGGCACCGTTTTCCTCGGGGATCTTCGGGCGCAGCGAAATCATCGGCCTGAATGGCAGCAGCGATGCCTGGTTCGCCTCCGGGTTACTGGCACGCAACCGCCGTGATGAGAAGCTGCTGGTCGTGGCTTCCGATCAGGCTGAGGCCCAGCGCTTTTATCGGGCCTTGTGTTTTTTTCATGGTCGTCAGGACGACATCCTGTTTTTCCCTCACTGGGAAACCGAACCCTACGCTCCGCTCAGCCCACACCCTGAAATTGAAGCGACCCGGCTGGCAACCCTGGCGGCTCTCGCCAAGGGGCGCGGCAAAGCCGTCGTCACTACGGCCAGGGCGCTGCAGCAGAAGGTTCTGCCCCGCAAGACTCTCGATTCTTTGCAGCTGCAACTTGAAGTCGGCAGAGATGTACCACGTGATGCGCTGCTGCAGGGACTGTCAGCGCTTGGTTATCAGCGTGTCGCCTTGGTCGAAGATCGCGGCAGCTTCGCAGTACGCGGCGACCTGGTGGATCTTTTCCCGCCGATGCTGGAACAGCCGGTCCGTTTGGCTTTTTTTGGTGACGAACTGGAAGAAATCCGCGGCTTCGATTC
>JAGXHL010000064.1 GCA_024636215.1 Deltaproteobacteria bacterium | reverse complement strand
CTCGGCCAGAGCAACAACATCAGGCCGATTAGGCGATGTCATCTTTTTAATGATCAGTGTGCGGAAGGCTTTTGAATACATCCTTGTTGTCTCCTCTGTTGATTTAATTTGAGGCGACAACTATCCTGACACAGGGGGTTATTCCGTCTGGAAATAATTCCATTGTAATCCGGAACGGTCACCGCTTCCAGCTTGTGCCACGGCTTATTCATTCGGGCTTTTACGAGCTGATCGAACATGAACTTTAAGAGCCAGGATCAGAGCTCTGCGTCCATGTTCGACCGGAATCACATTCCCCTCCTCCCCATTTGTTCAGCAAAGGCAAAAACGATTTGTCGCTATCCATGTTGAACCAAGAAGGAGGAAAATTATGGCCAACAATCCCATCCCCGAAACCGGTTATCTGCGCCTGAGTCAAATCATCGGTGCCCCCAAGGCGAATCCGCCGATTCCACCACTTATCCCCGTTTCCAAAAGCTCCTGGTGGGCTGGATGCAAGGCAGGGCGATTTCCAGCGCCACAGAAACTTGGTCCCAGAACGACCTGCTGGCGTGTTGAGGATATCCGGGCGCTGATTGACGGAACCTATCAACCTGAAGGACAAGCGGAAGCGTTGCCGACGGAGGGGTAGATGCCGGTCCCAGGAGATGCCTACAACCCCTGGCGGATGTTCAACGGCTGCTTTATCCCCAACGCGGTTCTGAGATGCCCCGAATTGTCTGCGAGGGCCAAGCTGGTTTTTGGCCGACTCTGTCAGTATGCCGGTGAAAATGGGGAAGCCTTCCCCAGCTATCGCAGCCTGGCGCGTGAAGTCGGCGTGGAACGCAGATGTGCGATGAAGGCCGTGAAGGAACTGGAGGAATTCAGGTTGATAAAATCTGTCAGCCGCTGGCGCAATGATGGTGCGCCGGCAACAAATGTTTACATTTTTCTCTGGCATGAGATTTTTCAGCACTCTGCCGAACCTGTTTCCCGTGGTGCTCAAAACGACACCAGGGGAGGTGGCCAAATCGACACTACCCTCCGGTGTTCAAATGGGTACCAGATGGTGTCGACAAGAACACCCAAAGAGATTCATACAAAAGAATCAAATTTTGAAGAGACAACAACAAAGGAGATCCGCCGGGTTCTGGACGAAACTCCTTTAAATTCTGTCGCGGATCGAGAACTGCAGGCTTTGGCACAGCGCCACGGGCAAAACTTACTTCTACTGGTGGCAGATATCGCAGCTGAAACCTGGCGACGGGAGCGTGATGAAATTCGTAATCCTGGCGGTTATCTACAGACTCTCTGCAATGCCCTGGTTATTCCAGGCTGGTACGAGCCTGTCGCAGAACGACAAGTAAAAATCCAAACTATGAAGTCCAGGAATAGAGCGGAGCAAGAGGCTCAACTGCACCGGCAAGCGGAGGCTGCCCAACAGGATGCCCGCCTTGATGGGTATTGGCAATCGCTTCCTGCGGCCGAGCGCAGCAGGTTTACCGAACTGGTGACAGAGGCCTACCCGACTCTTCAACTGCCTGCGGTGGCAATTACCGCGACCGCTAAAGCACTGGCCTGGGAACATCAACAGTCTCAGGTTTCATCCAGGAGAATTATATGACAGATGTGAAAGCTGCCGCTGAACTCACCAACCTGCCAGCCAAGCTGCTGTGGAAAATGTGCCGCGAGGGGATTATCTGTAACCCGGTTGTTGACATGGATTTGCGTGGCCTGGCAATGATCAGTCAAATATGGCGCAGGGAATGGTTTCTGCGCATGGCGCTGGCCGAATTTTCCCAGACACGACGCGAAGAACTGATCCGGAAACCGGAACTGAACCGGGTCGAACGCTATGTGCTGACCTGCTACCTCAACGCCAGGGAAGGTGAACGCATCCAGGCCCGCGACATTATCGCCCGAGTTAAACATTACCTCAACGCACCCGTCAGCACGAAACAGGTGCACCGGATCCGCGCCATGGCTTATGAGATCCGCCGTGGCCGAAGGCTCAACCCGTAAGGAGGGTCGTTTGTCCGGGAAACCAACGCCTGGTTTCTGGAAATCGCTGTATGGAGTTTCTGGAAAACCGGCAACTAATAAAGGTGGTTATTCTCTTTGGGTAAAATGGTCAGCGATTCGGTTGAGTTTTGTTCGCCAATGAATAGACTTTGTCAAAGTTAACTTGCCTTTTTCCTTCTGGAATATCGGAAAATTTGCTAGTCTGTCGAGTAACTGTCAGGCCCTTTCGGGATGCTGTGATATTGATGATCTGATGAAGAGGGGGCGCTTCTTTTGCCTTCCTTTACACATAATCTACTTGTTGGTTGAAGTTCTACGAGAACATTGGTGCACTTCCATTCGAGGATTTGTTCGAATCGGATTTTAGCTGCTTTACGGTATGTTTTTCGGTTATTTCAGTGGCGGTGGCGTGCTTGGCTTTTGCCCTGACACAATTTCTTCACTGGGGTCGCACCGAGTGCATGTGAACATGCCACGGATAGAAACGTGTTTTGTCAACTCCAGGCACAAGTGATGAACTGGTGAGTGGCATGCCAATCATAAAGGGTTGTTCTGGTAATACTCGAAGTCTCTGCTGGCATTGTGCATCAATATGACTTTTTCTGTCACAGTGTGACTTTTAAATTGAGTGTATGGGGAAATATGGAAAATATATCTGATATGCCGTATACGAATTCCTTCATTGACCTCTTTAGCGGATGTGGTGGGTTCACTTTAGGAATGCTGAGGGCTGGCTTCAGATGCCTGGCCGCTGTTGATTTTGAACCGCATGCCGTGGATACTTTGCGTACCAATTTGCCTGAGGTTGACCATGTCCTGCAACGAGATCTGACAAAGTTTACGCCAGAAGAATTAGCAGGAATGATCGGTACCACTCGAGTTGATGTTATTGTTGGTGGCCCGCCTTGCCAAGGATTTTCTGCTGCAAGAAAACGAGATGGCGCCAATCATGGTGCGCGCTTAAAAGAAGATCCCAGAAGGGTGCTGTATCAAGATTTTTTGAGATTTATCGCTTTTTTCAAACCAAAAGTTTTTGTTATGGAGAATGTCCTCGGCATTAAATCAGCAGCCGGAGGTCAGTACTTTGCCAGAGTGCAAGCAGAAGCTCGGTTAATTGGCTACCGTGTCCATGGCCAGGTTGAAGATGCCTGGTCGCTGGGTGTACCACAAAAACGACGTCGTCAACTTGTTATTGGTACCCGAGACGACTTTCCTGACTATTTCCCATCGAAGGTAAAACCAGCGCAACGAGCCATACCTTTTACAAATCTTGGTGCTGCTATTTGTGACCTGCCAAAACTTTCGGCGGGTAGTGGATGCAACGAAAGCGACTATGACCTTCACCTTCGGGAAAAACACTTGCGAACCAATGATATTACGGCAAAAAATTACCTCTACAACGTCCTCGAAATAGAACGATCTAGTGCGTTATTAAATCATGTTGCTCGACCGCACAATACCCGTGACCTGGGTGATTTTGCTAAATTGAATGAGGGTGAAAGTTCAGCCGTAGCAATGCGGGACCACGGCGTTGAATTCGACTTTCCTTATGACAAGAACAACTTTAAGCAAGGAGGGGTCAGCCCTTGAAAAAGGAAAGATTCGATATGCCCTATCCGTAAACCACCAAAGGAGGCAAGCTATGGCGCGGCCGCTACGGATAGAATACGAAGGCGCTATCTACCACGTAACAGCGCGAGGTAACGAACGGAGGAAGATATTCTTTACGAAAAGGGACTTCCAGAAATTCAAGGAATTCCTTGCGGCAGGAGAGTCTAAATACGGGTTTCTTCTCCACGCGTATGTCCTTATGTCGACGCATTACCACCTGATCATCGAGACGCCGGACGGGAATCTGGGCAAGATCATGCACTTTCTGAACGGTTCTTATACAACCTACATCAACATCAAGAGGAAACGAAGCGGGCATCTGTTTCAGGGAAGGTATAAAGCCATCCTGGTAGATAAAGACAGCTATCTGTTGGAATTGAGCCGGTATCTGCATCTGAATCCGGTTCGTGCAAAGATGGTGGAGAAACCGGAAGAATATCCGCATAGCAGCTATGGTTCATATATTTTCGACAAAAATGAAGTGATAGTTACAACTGAAATGATACTCGGTCTCCTGACAGGGATCGGCGAAAATAGCGAAGAACGCTACAAAGTATTTGTGGAAAGCGCGCTGGGGGTAGAGCTAAAAAGCCCACTGGAGAAGGTTTACGGAGGGATGATGCTTGGCGGTGAGGGTTTTATCCGTGAAGTGTTGTCTCGTTTGGAAAAAGAACCTATGGAAAGAGTGGAAGTATCCCATCGCAAAACCCTGCGTGCAATAGTCGGTGTTGATGAGATCATATCTGCACTGTGCGAACATTACGCGGTTGGCATGGAAGAAATTTCCGGGAACAAGCGGAGCGAGGCAAGAAACGCAGGGGTTTATCTGCTGAAAAAATATACCGGGGCCACGAATACAGAGATCGGCGAACTATTTGGCTGCATCAGTTATTCGGCGGTTACCAAAATTACGCAAAACTTTTCAAGGTTGATGGCAGACGACAAGGAGCTGCGGGGTCGCGTAAAGAATCTCCTGGGAAATAATTCCGCTTTCAAGGGCTGACCCCTATGGCATATTTTCATGCTGCGGATGATTCTGGATACGGTGACCAGCTCGACCCCGGAAGTTACCCCGGAAGTTCGACTGCTCTCTGTTCTTGCCGGAGAGATGACCCGGCAACAGCTCAAAGAGGCGCTCGGGCTGAAAGATGATGAGCATTTCCGCAAGGCCTATCTGCTCCCGGCTCTGGATGCCGGGCTGATTGAAATGACCATTCCCGACAAGCCGCGCAGCAGCAAGCAGAAATACCGGCTGACCGACAAGGGCCGCCAGGTGATAGCCCGGCACGGCGGTGGATAACTCGCGACAAACTTGTGACACGGCTTGCAACAGTGTGCTGTTACAGCACTAAGACAAGGGCTGTGCCACCTTGGTGGTCCAGAGTGAGGTAACAGAGAGGCATCCTATGAAGCAGATGAAACCGTTTGCCGGAAAATGGCGCATCGTCGAGATGGAGGTTTGGGGGCAGGATTATGTCGATATGGAGGTGCCGGGTTACATCCGCATCGGTTCGGATGGGACTGGACGGTTTCAGTTTGGACTGGTCTCTGGGGATATCGATGGCCGGGTGGAGCAATGCGGCAATACGCCACGTTTTGAATTTTCCTGGTCGGGGCAGGAGGAAAACGATCCGGTCTGCGGCCGGGGTTGGGGCGTCATCGAAAATGGCGAACTATGCGGCCGCATCTATCTGCATCTGGCCGACGACTCGGCCTTTCGGGCCACGAAAACAGAGTGAGGTTTTACCGTGAGTCAGTATCAGTACCTTGAGTTTCTTGCCGTCGACCGCCCCTTGACAGCTCGGGAGATGGACAATCTACGGAGTATTTCAACCCGGGCGCAAATAACCCCGGTCAGCTTCATCAACGAATACAGCTGGGGTGGACTGAAGGCCGATCCTCGTGATTTCATGCGGCATTTCTTCGATGCCCATGTGTTTATCTCCAACTGGGGCGACGCCATCTTTATGGTGCGCTTGCCCAGAGAGGCTATCGACCAGCAGACACTCAAGGCCTTTTGTACCAGCCCGCATCTGGAGTTTGAAAAGTTGCCGGAGCACTGGCTGCTGACCTGGTCCCTCGGTGAAACGGAGAACTACGACCGCTTCGGTTATGTTGATGAAGGGCCTGGGTTGATGACTCTTCTCGCCCCTCTGCGGGAGGAGCTGCTGCGCGGCGATCTGCGCAGTCTGTATATCGGCTGGTTGCGTGCCGTGACGACCGAGGAAACCGAACCAGATGACCTGGAGCCTATGGCGATTCACGGGCTGCATAAGCTGACGGCGGCGCTGCAAGCGCTGGCGGAATTTCTCGAAGTCGACATCGATCTGCTGGCCGGGGTGGGGAGCGGGAGTCAAACGGATCAAACCGACGCAGCAGATGACGCGGCACTCGATGCCTGGCTCGACAAACTTTCGAAGACCGAAGTCAGGGGTTACCTTCGGCAGATGCTGGATGGGCAGGGTGTCAGAGCCGAACGGGCGTTGAAGCGCCGGCATGCCGCCTGGAGGGAGCAATCTGCGCCGACCAAAGGAGTGTGCCGCTCCGTCGCAGAATTGTGGCAGCTGGCCGAGCAGGCCAAAGGCCTGCGGCTGACCGAGGTGGCCAAGGCCCGTCGCCAGGCCGTGGCCGAGCGCAAGAGGCAACGGGATGTCTGGCTTGCCGAACTGGCGGCGGATTTCCCCAGGGCCTGGAAAACGGCCCATGAAGACGCCAACAAGGGGCACGCCCATGCTTATGACGCAGCGTGCCGCCAACTGGTCGATCTGCGTGATGCTTACAATCAACATGCCACTCCGGCAACGTTCCAAAAGGAATTTCAGAAGTACATGGCCGAACATTCGCGCCGCCGAGCCCTGGTGCAGCGTCTGGTCAAAGCGGGATTATGGCGAGACAAATAAGCATCGACAGGAACAATGAAGTGGATAGTTTTCGCGCCTGGGCACCAGATTTTGACAGGTGGCCGAAGAGCTGGATGGGCGTTGCGGAAGATCTCGCCTATGGCAAGAAGCTGATGCCCTGGTTTGGCGGTTTTCTGCAGGCGCTTTATGACGAGGGATTATCCCGAAAGACCTTCGCCCAGTATCGTGACCACCTCTGGTCGCTTGGCGGCACTATCATCCGAGAGGTTTCCCTGTACGAGGAGTACCAGGACGACCCGCTGGGGAAGCTGCGCGAATCGGTCGCTGATGACGGTATCCTGCCCGACCATTACGACCAGATGACCCAGGCTGAACTGAAAGCTTTCGAGCGTATGTGCCGCAGGTTCGAAAAATATTTAGGAGAATGCAAGTAATGAGCGAACGATTTTATCTGCTGAAAATACAGCTGCTTGACATCGAGCCAGCAATCTGGCGGCGTTTTGTAGTGCCCGCCAGCATCACGCTGGACCGACTGCACGACGTCATCCAGATTGTCATGAGTTGGACCGACAGCCACCTGCACGAGTTCACCATCGGGAATAAACGATACACGGAATATCCGGAATCAAAGGAAGACGGGCTGGCATGCGGCAGGTATCGTCTCGGAGTTCTAATCAAACAGAAAGGGCGCACTTTCCGCTATCTGTATGATTTCGGAGACAGCTGGGAACATGAACTTGTGCTTGAGGAAAGCTGCTATTTCAATCCTGAACTGAGAATGGAACTGGCCTGCCTTGATGGTCAACGAGCCTGTCCACCCGAAGATGTGGGCGGCGTGCCCGGTTACTATGAATTCTTAAATGCGCTGAAAGACCCGAACCACGAGGAACACGAAAGCTATACGGAATGGTCCGGGGGTAACTTTGACAGTGAGCGATTTGAGTCCGAATCGATCAACTGGGAGCTGATGAAATACCTCCGCTGGTCCCGGGACAGGTATCAACGCTGGGGAGGGATCGAATGAAAAAGAATAAGGATAAAGAAATACGGAAGCCTCATAAAAAAGAGGGGGCCATTGTTCGCTCCTCGGCAGCCGAATATCTGACCTTTGTCGCCGCTGGGGGAGGATCGGAGGCCAGCGTGGAAATGCGCTACGAGAATGAAAATATCTGGCTGACCCAGAAGATGATGGCGACCCTCTACGACGTCTCGGTGCCCGCCATCAATCAGCACCTGAAACGCATTTTCGCCGACAACGAACTGACGAGGGAGGCAACCGTTAAGCAATACTTAATAGTTCAAACCGAGGGCAGCCGGGAAGTTCGGCGCGAGGTTGAACACTACAACCTCCAAGCCATCATCGCCGTCGGTTTCAAGATCGAGAACGAGCGGGCGGTGCAGTTTCGCAAATGGGCCAACCGGATCGTCAAGGATTACACCATCCAGGGCTGGACCATGGATGTGGAACGCCTCAAACGCGGCGGTAACCTGACCGATGAGTTTTTTGAGCGCCAACTGGAAAAAATCCGCGAGATCCGGCTTTCCGAGCGCAAGTTCTACCAGAAAATCACCGACATTTACGCCACCGCGCTAGATTACGACCAGACCGCCACGGCTACCAAGCGGTTTTTCGCCGCCGTACAGAACAAGATGCACTACGCCATCCACGGTCAGACAGCGGCGGAGGTGATTGTCGACCGCGCCGATCACCGCAAGGAAAACATGGGCCTGACCCATTGGGAAGGCGCACCCCACGGGAAAATTCATCGATACGATGTCGCCATCGCCAAGAACTATCTCTCCGAGTTCGAGCTGGCCCAGATGCAGCGCATCGTCTCCGCCTACCTCGATATGGCCGAGCTTCAGGCCATGCGCAAAATCCCCATGACCATGGAAGACTGGGAAAAACGGTTGGCGGGCTTCCTGAAACTCTGGGACCGGGAGATTCTGCAGGACGCGGGAAAGGTATCGGCGGAGCTGGCCAAAACCCACGCCGAAAGCGAATACGAAAAATACCGCATCGTGCAGGACCGGTTGTTTGAAAGCGATTTCGACCGAATGGTAAAGCAGATCGAATCCGCCGGAGAGGGAAAACCGGAGGAAGAATAAGGCGGTCACTTGAGGGGTGACTTGGGGACTGAAACTTGCGACAAGGATTGCGACATGCCTTGGCACAGCGATCAAGTACCGACCAAGTAATCGATCAAGAAGGTTCACGCCTCACTTGGGGTGAGATTCAGACAAATCCGGATAACCCGGCCCTTACGTATATGAGAACAGGAACTGTATGACCCTTGCCATTAGCGCTGTAATTTTTGGTTTGGCACTCCTCGTCTGGAGCGCCGACCGTTTTGTGGAGGGCTCGGCCTCCACCGCCCGTCATTTCGGCATGCCGCCGCTGCTGATCGGCATGGTGATTGTCGGATTCGGTACCTCAGCACCGGAGATGGTAGTGTCGGCGCTGGCCGCGTCGCAGGGTAATCCGGGCATCGCGCTGGGTAACGCCTACGGCTCCAACATCACCAACATCGCCCTGATTCTGGGAATCACGGCACTCATCAGCCCCATCGCCGTACATTCGCAGGTTCTGCGTAAGGAGCTTCCTATCCTTGCGGTGGTGACTGCGCTGGCGGCATGGCAACTATGGGACGGTGAGATTACCCGGTTCGATGCTGTTGTGCTGCTTGCAGTGTTCGGCGGGCTGATGGCCTGGACTATTTGGCAGGGGATGCAGAAAAAAGCCGATGCGTTGGGAAACGAGATGGAG
Organism: Deltaproteobacteria bacterium; assembly: GCA_024636215.1. The sequence continues at coordinate 20,379 of JAGXHL010000064.1, read as the reverse complement.
CAGGAGCTGGAAAATCGCGCCATGCCCATCCACCGTGCAGTCTTCTGGCTGGTGGTGGGGCTGGCGCTTTTGATTGTCAGTTCCCGCATTCTGGTCTGGGGCGTGGTGGAGATCGCTCATGGATTCGGAGTCAGCGACTTGATCATTGGCTTGACCATCGTCGCCGTGGGCACTTCGCTACCGGAACTGGCTTCGTCAATCATTGCAGCAAGGAAGGGAGAACACGATATCGCACTCGGCAATATTCTGGGCTCCAACCTGTTCAATACCCTGGCGGTGGTGGGGATCGCCGGTACGATTCATCCGCTGGCGGTGGGGCCGGAGGTCTTCAATCGAGACATGCTTGTCATGGCCGCACTGACCCTGTCGCTGTTCGTCATCGGCTACGGGTTCCGGGGGCCGGGTCGTATCAATCGTATTGAGGGTGCTGTGCTGCTGGTCTGTTATGTCGGCTATACGGCCTACCTGGTCAGTACGCTTTTCGGACAGCAGGCATAGTCCAATCCGATTCCCGGTTTAGGAACCGAACCGGCGTCCGAAAACTAAATTCGAAATTGTTGCAGCTCGACGCAAGGTAGCATGTACATCGCGGCGTCGAACACTCGTCTGGAGAAATCGAAACGGCCCATCGGGAAATCCGCTTGATTTTTTCTTTCCGACTCATTATTTTAGGATGCGCGATTAAGGTAAAACAAAGGAGAATCTTATTTTAGGTTCGAGGCAGGCAGGATGAAGCGAGAACTCCAAGGCAGATACATGACCATATCGACGGTCGGTGAGAAGGCCCAGGCCTTCGTGCCCGCGCCGCTGCCGCCACGTCCGCCCATCGATTGGACGCCGGAGCTGCGCAGCAAGTTCGACCAGGCGCTGCTGGCGCTCGGTCGGCTGGATAGCGTTTCGACCCTGCTGCCGGACACCTCGCTGTTCCTTTACATGTATGTTCGTAAGGAAGCGGTACTCTCCTCCATGATTGAGGGAACCCAGTCGTCCCTGTCGGATCTGCTGCTGTTCGAGTTGGATCAGGAACCAGGCGTGCCGCTGGATGACGTGCGGGAGGTCAGCAACTATGTTGCGGCCCTCGACCATGGTCTGCGCCTTCTGAAGGAAGGGCTGCCGCTGTCGCTGCGGCTGTTCCGCGAGATTCACGGCTTGCTTCTGACCAAGGGCCGGGGCAGCAATCAGACACCGGGTGAGTTCCGGCGCAGCCAGAACTGGATCGGCGGTACCCGGCCGGGCAACGCGGCCTTTGTTCCGCCTCCGGCCGAGGAAGTGCTGGAGTGCATGAGCAAGCTGGAGCTCTTCCTCCATGACCAGCCGGTGTCGACTCCGGTGTTGCTCAAGGCAGCGCTGGCCCATGTGCAGTTCGAGACGATCCACCCGTTTCTGGACGGTAATGGCCGTTTGGGACGTCTGCTGATCGCGCTGCTGTTATGCGAGCAGAAGGTGCTGCGAGAGCCGATGCTCTACATCAGCCTCTATTTCAAAACACATCGTCAGTATTATTTCGAGCTGCTCAACAATGTACGTATGACCGGCGACTGGGAAGCCTGGCTCGATTTCTTTGCCGAAGCGGTCATTGTCACCGCCACCCAGGCGGTCGAGGCAGCGCAGCAGCTCCTGGACCTGTCGAACCGGGACCGCGACAAGATCAGCGGACTCGGCCGGGCGTCGGCCTCCACCCTCCAGATCCACCAGGCGCTGATGGAGCATCCCATCGCCACCTCAGGCTCGCTGGTCGAGAAAACCGGAATCACCCCGGCGACCGTCAACAAGGCTCTCGGCCACCTGGAGCAACTCGGCATCGTCAAGGAGATGACCGCCCAGAAACGCAACCGCCTGTTCAGTTATGCGGGCTATATCGAGATCATGAGTCGTGGCACAGAACTGCCGGGCAGGTAGGTCAATTCGATTCCCTTTTTAGAATCGAATCAGATGTACGGAGAAACAGGACCATAGTTCGTGGGAGGCTTTGACCTCCACTTTCACACCGTAAAATGACTCTGAACGAAGCAAAATATCCAGCCGATGAGGTTTGCGGTTCCACCAAGAAATATACAGAATATAGAAATCGTCGTTAACTTTCAGAGACGAGACTCTGCTTGAAAACCTATCTGAAACTCCTTGCCGTTGCATTTTTCTGGGGTGGAACCTTTGTTGCTGGTCGTTACCTGGCCGGTGAGGCACATCCCGTTTCAGCGGCATTCTTCCGTTTTGCCATCGCTTCGACCTGTTTGTTGCTCGTCGTCTGGAAGAGCGAGGGTAGACTGCCGAAGCTCGATTTTCGCCAGGGTCTGGCCGTTGCAGCACTGGGATTGACCGGGGTGTTTGCCTATAATCTGTTTTTCTTTAACGGGTTGACATTGATCGGAGCTGGACGTGCCGCGCTGATTATCGCCCTTAACCCTGTGGCAATCACGCTCTGTTCAGCGTTGATTTATCGTGAGAAGCTGCCGCTGAGTCGGATGATTGGTATTCCTCTTTCCGTATTTGGCGCGATGGTGGTCATCACCAGGGGACACCCCTTGATGCTCTTCAGCGGGGGCATTGGTCGGGGTGAGATGTTGATATCCGGCTGCGTTCTCTCATGGACCCTCTATTCGATTATCGGTAAAACTGCGATGCGCGGTCTTTCCCCCTTATCAGCTGTCTGTTGCTCGTCTATCGCGGGGACCTTGTTTTTGCTGCTGCCTGCCTTGTTTTATGGCAGCTTTGCAGAAGCCCTGCATTATTCCTGGCCGGTCTGGCTCAGTATCAGTTATCTCGGTGCTTTTGGCACGGTTATCGGTTTTCTCTGGTACTTCGAAGGGATTCAGAGCATCGGGCCATCCAGGGCTGCGGTCTTCATCAACTTTGTGCCTGTCAGCGGTGTCCTCCTGGCAACCTTTTTGCTTGACGAGCCTCTCGGTATGTCCCTGCTCGGCGGTGGGCTTCTGGTTGTGTGCGGTGCTTATCTGGCTAATGCGCCAAAGCCGTTATTCTGGCGAAGCTCGTCATGAGCCGATTAACGTGTCATCATTCCATAATAATGGCGATGACGGCGCAGATGAGCTAAAATCTGTACATCACAACCAGATTTCAGTTTCGCTGCTATCGTCCGAAACACTGCCAACGAAAGATCGTTCATGTCCATTCTCAAGGTTGAATCACTCTATAAATCTTACGCTGCGCTGAAGGCTGTCGATGGCATCTCCTTTGCCGTGGAGCCGGGCGAATGTTTTGGTCTGCTTGGTCCGAACGGCGCCGGCAAGACCACCACCATCCGCATGCTCTACGGCTATACGCCGCGTGATGCCGGGCGGCTGTCGCTGTTTGGATTGGATATCGATAAAGATCTGCGTGAGATCAAACGGCGAATCGGCATCTGTCAGCAGGAAGATTCCCTCGATCCCGACCTCTCGGTTCGCAACAACCTGGTTGGCTACGCCCGCTATTTCGCCATTCCACGCCAGGTGGCCGAGAGCCGCGCAGATGAGCTGCTAGGTTTTTTCGCCCTGCAGAACCGCGCCGAGGACAAGATCTCGGTCCTCTCCGGCGGCCTGAAAAGACGATTGATGCTGGCTCGCGCTCTGGTCAACCAGCCTCAGCTTTTGATCCTTGACGAACCAACCACGGGGCTTGATCCACAGAGCCGTCAGCTCTTGTGGGATAAACTCGCCGAGTTGAAACGGCAGGGTCTGACGATTCTGTTGACGACGCATTACATGGAAGAAGCGGAACGTCTGTGCGACCGACTGGTGATTGTTGACCACGGCCAGATCCTGGTGGAGGGAAACCCGAAAGCTCTGGTGCGCGAGCGGGTCGGACATACGGTTCTCGAGATTGCTGAACCTGATCAGGAGGTCCGTGAGTTTCTGAGTCGCGAAGCATGCCGGGTTGAAGATCTCGGCCGGCGCCTGCTGGTTTATCTCGACGACGGCGACGAACTCTTTCTCAAGCTGACCCGGGATGTGCGGACAGAAGGCTGCATGCTCCGTCCTGCGGGGCTGGAAGATCTTTTTTTGAAATTAACCGGCAGGGATTTACGCGAATGAAGTGGCCGAACCCAAAACAGATCAGCGCCCGATCAATCAGGGTCTGGCAGCGCAACTTCTCCATTTACAAGCAGAACTGGAAGATCTCTTTCTTGCCGCCACTGCTTGAGCCGCTGCTCTATATCCTTGCCTTTGGCGTTGGCCTGTCAGTCATGGTAGGCGATCTGGAATACGCAGGGCGACCGCTCTCCTATACCACTTTCATCGCTCCGGCTCTGGTCTCCGTCAGTATCATGCACAACGCATTTTTCGAAACCACCTACAACAGCTTTGTGCGTATGTATTATCAGAAAACCTTCGACGCTTTGCTGGCGACACCGCTCAATCTTGAAGAAATCATTCTGGGTGAAATGCTTTGGGCTGCCAGTAAATCGCTGATTGCGGCAACCCTGATGGGCACAGTGATCTCGGCCTGCGGATTCTTCAGTTTTCCCGGTGCGTTGCTGTTGCTTCCTCTGGCTGTTCTGGGAGGGCTTCTGTTTGCTGCGACAGGTATGATCTGCACCGCTCTGGTGCCGGGGATAGAAACCTTTAACCTGCCGATTTTCCTCGGTATCACACCAATGTTCCTGTTTAGTGGCACCTTCTTCCCGTTGCATAACCTGCCGGCCTGGGCCCAGTCTCTCGCTCAGTTTTTACCCTTGACACACCTGGTGGCGCTGGTGCGTGGCTGCAGCCTGCAGATCTGGACCGGAGAGCTGTGGTTCAGCCTGCTTTACCTGCTGGTTGCCACGTTGCTGTTGCTGCCTTTGGCCATCACTCTGATGGTCAGGCGCATTGTGGTGTGAATGTAAACTCCTGTCGGGGCTCTTTAACTTTGTTACTTAATGAGAGGTGTTCTGCATATTCAAGATTAAGTTGAAATGTCATCACCCTTTAATATATTTTATCTACCGGTTGCCAAGCTGGAAAAGACAGTTAGTCTTTTCCCGGTGAATTCTGCCTTTCGATCCTGAATTAGTGCCCATCCGTACGGACAGTGGCTGAAAAAAATGATTGTTATGGATATGAATGAGAAACAAATCAATGAAATTCTTGATAGTCCGGAGAAGGCTCTCACTCTGAACGATGAACAGCTTGATGCTGTGACTCAGGCCGCCACCAGCCTCTACGGGGTGACGGCGAATCCCGTCTTGGTGGCAAAGCTCCTCCTCTTGTATCGGCATTACGTGACACGCATCCATCCGGCCCAGCGTTTCAGGAATTACCAGGCCGCCGTTGACCTTGTACTTTGCGGCAAAAGTGGGGTTCACGCCCTGATGCCTTTTATTTGCTGTGATCCTGCCCGGCCGGTGGCGTCCACTGCAGCACTCGATTATGCCGTACTCGCTCCAGACAATGAAGAGAATGCGACGACCGGAGCCCTTGAATTGCTCGACTTGTATGACCGGGGTGCCCTGGCTAATGGTCTGGCCGTATTGGGCGGATTGATGATGACCGGGGATCAGCGTATCATTGCCCTGCTCGCATCAAAGTGCAGAGCCTTGAGCTGCGATGAGGTCGAGACCCTGATCAAGTGTCGCGGCAGTCTCCTGACCCATGCCGTCGTCGACTTTTACCTTGAATGGCTTGAAACCCTCGATTGCCGGGAGGACTGCGATACTTTTGCTGCTGTCGCCGCCGGTTTTGCCAATCTTGCTATCGGCGCGAGCGATGGTGTCGTCTATGATATCGAACGGGTGATTCCCAGCACCCCTGACAATGCGGTGCGCATCATGAATCAATGGTCGCTGTCGGAATATGCTGCAAACATGGCTGCTCGACTTCAGCAGGTTGCCGATCGCGAGCAGGGCGAACCGATCATCCCTGAAGTAATGTCGATATGGGGTATGTCTTGAAAACGCTGGCAGGTGGCCGTTGCTTGTGGTTGGTTCTTATTGTGCTGTCGATCCTCTCAATACCTGGTGGGCTGGTGGCGGCAGAGACCCGGGACAATCGCTGGGCGCAATCGATCTTTTTTGAAAACGATCTCTTCAGCGGCTCTGACAGCAACTATACCAACGGTATCAAATACTCGTTGATTTCCCCTGATCTGTCGCCGCACGCCAAACGGGGCCATCTGCCTCGTAAAGTGCTGGGATTGGTCCATAAGATTCCATTCATCCGCGATTCAAGTCCTGAATACAGTCACAAAGTAGAGTTCTCAATTGGTCAGAACATGTACACCCCGGCGGAGACCAGTCGTTCCGATCTCATCGAAGATGACCGCCCCTATGCAGGTTGGTCCTACCTTGGCTTTGCCTACCATCGCAAAACCGAATTCGAAGATCACCTGGACTTTCTCGACAGCGTGGAAATACAGATGGGCATGGTCGGCCCCTTGTCTTTTGCCGAAGAGTCCCAGACCCTGGTTCACGAACTGCGGGATATCAACACGGCAAAGGGTTGGGATAACCAGTTAAGAAACGAGCCCGGTCTGCTGGTGGCTTTTGAGCGTAAGTGGTTGTTTTCCAGTGACTCTGATCGCTTGCTGACTGCCGATACGATCGTGCACGCGGGAGGGGTGATCGGCAATGTCGCGACTTATCTCAATACCGGTCTGGAAGTCAGGTACGGTATGAATCCGGGGCGTCACTTTGGCGTTTCGATGATTCGGCCTGCAGGGAGTGTGCTCTTCACTCCGCATAAGAAGCCGAGCATCTATCTGTTCGGTGCGGCCAACGGCAAGTACGTTCTCCGTGACATCTTCCTGGACGGCAATACTTTTACCGATAGTCATAGCATTGATAAAAAAGATTTTGTCGCAGAGCTTGCCGCAGGCATCAGCTTGAGTCATCACAACCTGATGCTGACTTTCACCCACGTGACCAGGACGGAACAATTTGTCGGCCAGGAGGATGTACACCACTTCGGATCGCTGACTTTAAATTTCTTTTATCCGCTCTGGTAGTCCTGTCCCTGGGGACGGTCACCGCGGCCAGGTCGGCTGTTTACGCTAAAGCTGTTCTGATCTCCTGTTCCTTCTGTGCCCAACCCTGGTCGAGACGTTGTGCAAGAAAGGTCGCAAAAAGACTGTTGAAAAGCTGCAAACCTTCCTCAAGCAGATACATTCTTTCAAAGAAGACCGCTTCGTGTTCCATCTCCGGATCGGTGATGTCATCCTTCTCCAGGGTCACTTTCGGCGCCTTGAATGATGCGAAGTGAAAGGTGTCGCCTTTCAGAGTCATTTTCCACTGTTTCTCCTGCTGCTCCAGGTAAAGCACCGCTTCGTGAATCTCTTTGCCGCTTTGCAGGGCTGTGCGGACTTCACTGAAGTGATCCTGCGGCCCGGTGACAGTGACTTTCTGCACGCCGCTTTCACTGCTCGCTGCCAGCAGCAGCCGGTCGTTGAGATAGGCAACAAAGCTGTTGCCGGTGACTGCCGGGCCAGGCTGATTGACTGCATATTCAGATGCGGCATTCATCGTCTCGTGCATTAACCAGAGCAGGAAATCGGTGCCCAGCCACTGATTTGCTTCGATCTGTTCCAGAACGGCTTCGCTGCCGCTGCGGTTGGCCCGGGCGAGGGCAGGTAGCAACGCCTTATCGATAACCTGACCGGCGCGGGCCATGGGGTGAACCGGTACCAGGCGCAAACCATCAAAGCTCTTTTTGAACTGGTCAACGAAGAGATCGACGGCAATGCTGCCGAGACTGCTGAAGGTGATCGTGTTGCTGCGGGTATCCCAGACCGTGTCATAGATTGCCGGAACCGGCAGGGTTTTGGAGAAAAGCTTGCCGCGCACGGCATCGCGCAGCTCTTCACGTTGCTGTTTTGGTACGCGTTTGAACTGTGGATTGGCTGCCAGCCACTCTTGTTCAGTTTTGAGAAGATAAGGCTTGAGGAGTGCAGTCGGTAGTTTGCGCTGATCGCGCCGAAGCGAGAAAGCCAGGTAATGATCGTGCTGAAAACTATCCAGGCCGTTGAAGTCACTTTCCTGATAATCAGCCAACTGAACCCAACCGGTCGACAACTCTTCACTGGTTTGTTCTATGGAACGAAAACCGTCTCTGGCCAGGCGTTCACCGACCCAGCTTGCGAGTTCGGTTTCAGGCAGAGTACCATGGATCTGAAACTGGCAGATGCTGACGGTGTTGTTGAGAATACCCATGATCTTCTCCTTTTCAAGTGTGTGACAAAGGCTTAAGGTGTTACACCTTTTGCGCGGAGAGAGCAAGGGGAAACTCAACCAAATTTTTACTCCAGGTGGCCGTTAAAAAACTTCTCTGAGTAAAGCAACTTTCAATCTGCAAACACTTTGACATAGACTTGCGCCTGTGAGAAAAAATGACAATCTGGATAATGTCACAGAACATAGGAATCTGAAGACGAAGCTTAAATCAATTTTGAGGAGCTGGTTATGGAAGAAAGCAGTACAGTCAGCAGCAAGCAATATGTCACTTTTTGCCTTGCTGACGAACTTTTTGGCGTTGAGGTAAATCGTACACGCGAGATTTTGAGCGTTATCTCGGTGACCAGTGTCCCACAGACACCGGATTACATGCTTGGCGTGATCAACCTGCGTGGTCAGGTCGTCCCGGTTGTCGATATGCGGCTGAAACTGGGCCTGCCAGCCAGTGATGAAAATCAGGACACCTGCATCATTGTCGTGGAAGTTCTAGTCGATGATGAGTCGATCGTGGTCGGTGCACTGGCGGATGCTGTTCGCGAAGTTCTGGAAATTCGTTCGGATGCGATTGAGCCTCCACCGCGTCTTGGTACGAAACTGAAGACCGAGTTCATTAAAGGGATGGGCAAGGTTGATGAGGAGTTCCTTATTCTCCTTGATATCGACAAAGTCTTTAATAGTGAAGAACTCGCATTGGTTCAGGATATGACAGACGAATAGCCTCATGTCTGTCGCGATTATGAAGACTAAAGGAACGAAATGGAATCAACCTGGCCGGCCATCTTTACTTTCCTCAGCGTCTTCACTTTCGCTATTGTCTCTCCCGGGCCCAATTTTATCCTGGTGACCAATACCGCATTGGGGCAATCACGGCGTGCCGGTCTGCTGACTGCATTGGGCGTTGCCACCGGTAGCGGCCTGTTTGCCCTGGCTGGCCTGGTCGGTTTGCTGGTTCTGGTCCATTCCATCCCTTATTTTGCTTTGCTGACACGGTTTGTTGGCGGCGGTTACCTGACCTGGCTCGGTTTTGATATGCTCAGGCACTGCCGACGCAAAAAGACCCCGGAGGCGGCAGAAAATGCACCAAGGGAACTGTCTCCTCTGACTTCTTACCGGATCGGCCTGCTGACCAACTTGACCAATCCGAAAGCCTGGGCCTTTTACCTGAGTCTCTTTGCCCTGCTCATGAACCCGGAGTTCCCGCTCTGGGGCAAAGTGGTTTTGAACATCGCCATGTTCATCATCTCTTTCACCTGGTACGCCATTGTTGCCGTATTGATCTCCAGTCGCAGGTTTCAGCCGGTTTTTCTCGGCTTACAGCCTGTTATTCAGGGCACGCTGGGGGTTTTGCTGATTATCATCGGTGGCAAAGTGTTGTTGGGGTAGGAGTTCTTGTCCCCAGTCCCCAGTCCCCAGCCCCCAGCCCCTGCCTTTACCCCGTGTGCCGCAGCCGGAGCCGAATGGATTAACGGCGATCAGCAGGGCGAACTGTTTGAGCGCAGCGAGTTTTCGCACTGCCGACGTTAATCTTTTCGGCGCAGGGAACCCTGCGCAGCAGGGCAAGGCTTCGGGGCACTTGGGGGTCCAGGGGGCGGGGTGATTAGCCCCCTGGTCGCCGTCCGGGGGCGAGTCCCCGGATTAAGGACTGTAATGTTTCATTGTGACGTGTTGTTTGTTGAGTTGATAAATGCTTGATTTAAGACCATCAAAATCAAAACCGACAGTTCGCGTACTGTCAGACGCCTTACTTTTTTCAGCGTCAAAAAAGTAAGCAAAAAGACTGGTTTTCTCCTAGCGGAGGGCATATTCCTTCGCCAGGTATCGGTGGATTCTATAGGTTGCTGAGTATGGGATCCGGCCCTATTCAGGGGGGCCTACCTGCGGTGCTTTCTTGAAGCAAGAAACTAAACCAAACATTCAGAATCATTGCAACACAGGGTTAGTTTTTTCGCGTTCCGCGCCACGCGCCCCGCGCCCCCAGCCCCCAGCTACTCCTTGGCTCCAAACACTTTTTTCAGAATATCTGTGGTCCGAGCAGCCGGGTTCTGGCGAATCGCTGCTTCTTCTGCAGCGATGTAGTGAAAAATACCGTTCATCCCTTCTGTGACGACATAGCTGTTCAGGTCTGCCTTGACATCCGGCACAAAGGGCAGGCTGGAATACTGCCCCATAACTGCGTCGTAAGCCTGAACAGCACCGACCTGATTGATGGCCTGTTCAACGATGGGCTGCATCGCTTCAGCAAGTGGCACAGACATCTTGTCCTGGAAGTAGCGGGTTGCCGCATCATCCCGACCATTATAAATCTCTGTGACATCGTCCAGGGTCATAGCTTCTATCGAATTCCAAAAGATTTCTTTTGCAGGTGGCGTTGCGACTTCGGCGGCCCGGTTCAACTTGAGCTCCAGGTCGTCCATCATGGAGGACATACCCACGGCCGCTAATGCTTTTTTGACCTGCAGCATGTTGTCGGGCAGAGGAATGTGAATGGCGGGATCTGCATTGAAACCATCCGCTTTGCCGAGTTGTTCGACGACCCTCCCGGTGCCAACCCTGAGGGCATCTTTTAGCCCAGTGGCTATGTCACTTCTGGTCAGGCTGGTGGCTTGCGTTGTTGCCTGGTCCTGAGGATTCCTGGTGACAGTGCCGAGGAGTTCCTTGCCTGATTTGAACCAGTCCATCTGGGCATGGATAGCTTGTGGAGAGAGGGTCTGAAGAAGCAACAGTGAGAAGATTGCAGGTAAAACAGTTCGAAAAAAACAGTCTCGGATCATCGCTTCCCTCCTGATATCATCCTCTAGCAGACTGTCGACAGCCTGCTAGCCTGTTACAGAAACAATCTCTTTAAAGGTGGTTTGGCCCTCAAACATTTTCTGCATGGCAAGCTCCCGTAAGGAAACCATGCCATCAGCTTTTGCAACTTCGTAGACCTCGGCCATATCGGTGCTCTCGGTAATCTTTGCTTTCAGCCTTTCCGTGAATTCGAGGACTTCAAAGATTCCGGTTCGGCCTTTATAACCGGTGCCGCGACATGCGTCGCAGCCTTTACCCTCCCAAACTTTATAGGCTTTTTTCTCCAGGTCAAGGTAGACCATCTCCTCTTCGGTCAGGACGCGTTCAAACTTGCATTCCTGACAGATGGAGCGGAGCAGACGCTGGGCGATAATGCCGTTAATGGTCGAAGTGATCAGGAACGCCGGGATGCCGATGTCCAGCAAACGTGTGATTGAGGTCGGCGCGTCATTGGTATGCAGGGTCGAGAGGACCAGGTGGCCGGTCAGGGCCGCCTGTATGGCGTTGCTGGCCGTATCGGCGTCGCGAATCTCACCGATCATCAGGACATCCGGGTCCTGGCGCAGGATGTTTCTCAAAACGGTACTGAAGGTAACGTCGATCGCTGACTGAACGCCGACCTGGTTGAAATCTTCCATGACCATCTCGATCGGATCTTCGATGGTGACGATGTTGATTTCCGGTGAGGAAATAGTCTTCAACGAGGAGTAAAGGGTGGTCGTTTTGCCGCTGCCCGTCGGGCCGGTGACCAGGACAATGCCGTTCGGTTTCCGGATGAATGAACTGTAAAGTTTGTACTCGCGCTCATAGAAACCGATCCGGTCAAGCTTCTGCATGAGAATTTCCGGATCGAAAATACGGATGACGACTTTTTCTCCGAATGCGACCGGCAGGGTGGAAACACGCAGCTCAATGTCTTTGGCCATGTGTTCGGTTTTGATGCGACCGTCCTGTGGGCGACGTTTTTCGGCGACGTCGAGACGCGACAGTAATTTCAAACGAGAGACAATGGCCGGGTGGAGGTTGATCGGCACCGTATGGATGTTGTGCAGAACACCATCGACCCTGAAGCGAATGGATGACTTGGTTCGCTTTGGTTCTATGTGAATGTCGCTGGCCCGCTGATCGAAGGCGTATTTAAGCAGGAACTCAACCGCAGAAATGATGTGCTGATCGCTGCTCTCAATTTCGTCGCGGCCACGCATTTTAAAGAGCTGTTCGAGGTTCGAGAGCTCCGAGCTGAGGCCCATGTCAACCTGAGCCGCACGCACCGAAGCCTGAAAACCGAAAAACTCTTCGAGGATTTTCAGAACGTCGCTGCGTGAAGCAATCATTCTTTTGATCTTGATGCCGAGGGCATGTTGCAGATCTTCAATCGGCCGGACATTGAAGGGATCGGCTACAGCAATCGTGACAACGCCATCCTTCTCATCAATCGGTACCACCAGATTTTTCAGGGCGAAGGCTCTGGGGATCTGATCTGTGACGACATCCAGCTCCAGTTTGAGGGGATCTATTTTGATATATTCCATGCCGGACGCCTGGGCGATCAACTCCGTTACGGCGTCTTCGGTCAGTTTCTTCTGGGTTGCGGGGATCTCCAGATTGAAGGAGGTGATCACCTGAGCTGGTGAAGCCAACTCTGCCAGGTAGATATCCTTTTTAGGCTGATTTTTCGGAAGATGGCTGTTGAGCCTTGCCGCCTGGGCATCGCCTCGCGTAAGAATCATTTCGAACTGTTCGTCATTGATTCTACTGCGTTGATGCAGGAGTTTTGCAACATCCTTGATCGTCAGCATCTGTTTTTGTGTTTTTTTGTCTGTGGCCCGACGCATGGGATGGGTGTTTTCTGGCGATTGCCTTTTGTCAGTGTTCGACATGCTGAACCTCACGCAATAGGGATGGACGTCAAAATTCCGCTGAATCATCTGTCAGCATACATGGCCGTTGTGTTCAAGCGCAGTATCTGCTTTAACAAGTTTTTCACTTTAGCATGGATAGCTTGCCAGGCGCAGTGGTTTCTCGTCAGGTATTATTGCGAAAGGTTTGAAATTGCTCAAGGTTTATCTGCTGTAAATGGATACGTCATCTGGAGCTTATTTTTGCCGAATTGTCTTGCAGGCCGCGGTTAATAGCGTTATCTATCAATACAGTGTTTCTCTGTAAAGGAACGACCTTATGTCTGCGATTACGAAATTGATTGAGCGTTATCAAGCTCTTATGGATCAGGAAATTCATGTCGGCCCCTGGCTTGAAATCGACCAGCAGCGGATTGATGCTTTTGCCCGGGTGACCGGTGACGAACAATGGATTCACACTGACCCGAAGCGTGCTGCGGCCGAATCCCCTTACGGCACGACGATCGCCCATGGTTTCCTGACCCTGTCGCTGCTGCCTTACCTGACTCAGAGCAACCATCCTGACTTTTTCGCCGAAAATTACCCCGGCATGCGTCTGCGGGTGAATTACGGCCTGAATAAGCTTCGTTATCCGGCGCCGGTACTGTGTGGAGCGAACATCCGCGCCCGGACAAAGGTCCAGTCTGTTGAGGAGGTGCGTGATGGTGTTCAGATTGTCTACCTTTTAACCATTGAGATTGATGGTGGCAAGAAGCCCGCTTGCGTTGCCGAACAGGTGATGCGAGTGTATCCTTAAACTTCAATCTGATTCTTTATCAGTAAACTTAACCAGGGAGTTTATATGTCGAACGATCTCGGTAAATTCAAGTTGAACGCGGATGACGCCGTTTTGCTGGTAATCGATATACAGGAACGTCTGGTGCCGGCCATGCCGCAAGATGTGTACCTGCTTTTGCGCAAGACTGTCGCCATGCTGGTTGAAATGGCCGGATTACTCGGTATTCCGGTCGTTACCACGGAACAGTATCCCAAAGGGATCGGCCATACAGTGCCCGAACTGGCTGCCGCCTGCAATAAGACGGTTATTGAAAAAGTCAGCTTCGGTTGTTGTGGTGAACCGGCTTTTCTTGAAACCTTGAAGAAGATCGGCCGCAACCAGGTGCTTATCACAGGGATGGAGGCCCACGTCTGTGTTTATCAGACGGTGCTGGGCCTGCTTGAAGACGGTTACTCTGTTCACCTGATTGGTGATGCCATCTGCTCACGCAATAAAACCGATTACCTCGCAGCTGTCGCTAACGCAGGCCAGGCCGGTGCTGTTGTGACCACCGCAGAAATCGTCATGTTCCAACTGCTGAAGGAATCAACCCATGAGCAGTTCCGTGCGGTATCCAGGCTGGTCAAACAGAGAAGCGAGTAACGGTTGGTGAGTATCGTGAAATCATTTCTGAGCCTTATCCCGCCACGCGTCTCGCGCCACATTTTTTTAAGGAGTTTATATGGCCCGCAAGGTCTTTGTTGCTGCAACAGGGCAGAATAGCGGTAAAACCACAACCAGTCTTTCCCTCATGTACATGGCGCGTAAAAAGTATGGACGGGTCGGTTTCATCAAACCGCTCGGTCCCAAGCCCTCGATCTCTACAAATGGCATGGTTGCAGATAAAGACGCAATCCTGATGGCAGAAGTTTTTGGTCTTGAGGACGACCTGCACTTGATGTCACCTCTGGTCCTCCACCCGGGAGATACCCAGAAACTGCTTGATGGAGAACTCACCAGGGGGGCGATGGAACAGAAGATGTTTGATGCTCTCGCTGAACTGGATCGCAAAAATGATTTTCTGATTATAGAGGGCGCGGGCCATACGGGGGTTGGCTCGGTTCTTGGCTTCTCCAATGCCCGCGTTGCACGGACTGTCGATGCACCAGTGGTTATGGTGACCGGTGGCGGTGTTGGCAATGTGGTCGATGCAGCGTATTTGAATCTGGCACTGTTTGAAAAAGAGCAGGCTGAAGTTCGCGCGGTTCTGGTCAATAAAATCATCCCGGAGAAGCGTGAAAAGACCCTGCACTATCTGGGCCTGGCTTTTGAGAAGGAAGCGTTCAAGATCATCGGAGGCTTTAATTATCAACCGATTCTGGCTAATCCGACCTTGCGGCGTATCAGTCAGGTGCTTGATGTCGAATTGCATGGCAACCAGGAGGCTGCGAGCCAGATCATCCACCATGTTCAGATCGGTTCTGCCGCCACACAACGGGTAACAGAGCTTTTGAGAGAGTCTTCCCTGGTAACCGTGACCAGCAGCCGTGATGAATTGCTGGTGACTCTGGCCAATATTTACAACTTACCGGAATATCGTCATCTGCTTGCCGGATTGGTGATCCCCGGTGTCGCCAAAATCAGTGCGATCACGCAGAGAATCCTGGATAACAGC
The DNA here is from genome assembly GCA_024636215.1 of Deltaproteobacteria bacterium. Next base: position 5,155 of record JAGXHL010000064.1, on the reverse strand, counting down.
GGCATTCCCTACATGAGGACGACACGGACAACGGCCGAAGTCTTCAATACCATCACCGATGACGTCTCCAAGATCAATGCCATGGACACGCATAAAATCGAACTGATCATGGAGCTTGCAGACAAACGCTTTGAATTCGATGCCATCGATGCGTTGCTTGGCTGAGGAAAAGCGTTAACAGGATCAAATCTGGGGCTCGAATTTACAGTCCGAAAGTGGTATAAAGCTGATTCGTAGTTGTTGCAATACACAGACAGGAGCATGAACTTATGCAGATAGCACTGATCGGTATCGGTAAGATCGCAAATTACCAGATGCAGGCCATTAGCCACACCCCGGGGATTAAGCTGGTTGATGCGCACGACCTGGATGCGAATAAGTCTGAAGAACTCCCCGGCAGCGTTCATTTTCATGACGATCTCGAAAAGATGCTGAAGAAGTCGAAAGCCGACGCGTTTCTGGTTTCGACCCCGACAGCCAGTCATTTTGAGGTTGCCATGCGAGTCATCGAATCTGATCGAATTGCGATCGTCGAGAAACCTCTCTGTACCAGCCAATCCGAGATGGATGCCTTATTGACTGCGGCGCGCACGCGCAAATTGCTCCTCTACACCGCCTTTCACCCGGCTTATGGGCGAGAAGTTGATTGGTGGCGCGAACAGCGTGATGCTCGCAACTTTGATCTCGGTGCTTTGCTGGGCTTTGATACCTGCTTTGCCGATCCCTACTACATAGAAGGCAAACTGACCCTCGGCGCGGTTGGCAAGTATGGTGCCTGGTCTGATAGCGGCGTCAGTGGCTTGAGTGCTCTGTCTCGTCTGATTGATCCGACCACCATGCAGTTGGTCGATGGCCGGATGACCGTTATCCCCTCGCTGAGTTGCGCTCAAGTCCAGGGTTTGGGGATGTACAGCTTTGTCGAGCAGGACAACACGGGCTATGGTATGGTCGATACCAACTGGACTCTGGGTAAGAACTACAAAACGACGCGTCTGCGCTACGAAAATGGCATTGTCGCTCTGGACCACGCTAAAGAAGTGGCGACTTTAAGCCTGAGCGGCCAGGAAGCGCTGACCTTCAATCTGGCCACCGACAAACCACGCCTGGTCAATCATTATTGCGGTGTCTTCTCCGATTTGACAGAGATGTTCGGTAAGGGCGAGGACAATGCAGAGCTTTCCGAAGTGCTGCATCGTTTGCTGTTTGCCGCACTGCAGCACTAATCGCAACGCCTGTTCTATGCGGGGACGAGGGCTCCTCAGGCAGGCTTTGTTTACATTCTTCCAGAACGGAAACTATGCAGCCGCAACGCCTGCAAAAGATAATCGCAGCAGCGGGTCATTGCTCCCGTCGGCGTGCCGAAGAACTGATCACAGCGGGCAGGGTGCGTGTCGATGGTCGTGTTGCGGTAGTTGGTGATAAGGCCGACGGGCAATCCGCTCTGATCACGATTGATAACCAGCCGTTACAGCCTGCTGAAAAACTTCTCTATGTCCTCATCAATAAACCGGTGGGGACAGTTACGACCCTCAGTGATCCGGAAGGGCGACCTGTGGTCACGGACCTGGTCAAAGACCTGAGTTTGCGGCTCTTTCCTGTCGGTCGTCTGGATATCAATACTTCTGGGTTGTTGCTTATGACCAACGATGGTGGCCTGGCCAATCGTCTGGCGCACCCAAGCCACCAGGTTGATAAACGCTATCTGGTCAAGGTGCGTGGCCATTTAAGCGATGCCGCAAAGCGCCAGTTGCAAGAAGGTGTAACCCTCGAAGACGGCGTGACGTCTCCAGCTCAACTTGTCAACCTGCGCATCAGCGGCAGCCACACCTGGTTTGAATTGATTATACATGAGGGACGCAACCGTCAGGTCCGTCGCATGTGCGAGGCTGTGGGGCATCAGGTCAGTCGCCTGGTCCGGATTGGCTATGCTTTTCTATCCCTGGGTGACCTTGCCCCCGGGCAGAAGCGTTTCCTCTCTGATCAGGAGATTAAGCGTTTGCAGGGATTGCATAAGAAACGATAAACCGCCCTTGCGGTTTTTTCGAAAACTGCACCGTGCCATCCAGAGTTTCCGGATAGCCACTAACTCGTTTTCGTCCGGATCCTCCGGATAACTTGTCAGGGAGAGACTATGCCAATATCACTCGATTACACCAACATGATGAAGGATGCCATTGGTCCTGACTCGGGTATCCACGACCATGAGCTGACCGGGCTGTCGGCTCACGCAAAAGAAATCCACCCGCTGATCCAAAAACGGCGAGACGCCGGTGAATTGCCATTTTATGACCTGCCGGACAACCAGGCCATGATCGCCGAGATGCTCTCTCTTGCCAAAGAGCTTCAGGCTCAGTTCGATACCATCGTGGTCCTTGGTATCGGCGGTTCGGCCCTGGGCACCACCGCCGTCTTCAATGCACTGTGTTACTGCCATAATCTGAAAACCGATGAACAGAGGGGAGGTTTGCCGCGTCTGTTTGTGCTCGACAACGTCGATCCCGACGGTTTCTCAGCTCACCTTGACCTCTGTGATCCGGCCCGAACCTGTTTCCTGGTCATCAGCAAGTCCGGGACAACGGTGGAGACGACCAGTCAGTTCCTGGTTGTCAGGCAGTGGCTTGAAGATGCAGTCGGTGAATCTTATCGCAAGCATTTTGTTTTGATTACCGACCCCAAAAGCGGTGTCCTGCGCGAACTTGCTGATCGGGAGGGTTACCGCAGCTGTGCTATACCGGCGGGTGTCGGAGGACGCTTCAGCATCTTTACGCCGGTGAGTTTGCTGCCTTTGGCTTGTGTTGGCGTCGATATCAGCCGTCTACTGAAAGGAGCAGGCGAGTTTTCAGCCTCTCTCTGTCACGATGATCTGATGACAAACCCTGCTTACCTGAACGCGGCGCTCCAGTATCTGGCTTATCAGAAAGGGCAGACAATCTCGGTCTTGATGCCATATAGCGATCGGTTGCGAGATCTCTCCGACTGGTTCAGGCAATTATGGGCAGAAAGCCTGGGTAAAAAACTTGGTACCGACGGCTCCTTGCGATATGTCGGGCCAACACCGGTCAATGCTCTTGGTACAACAGATCAGCACTCCCAGGTCCAGCTTTACATGGAAGGTCCTTTCGATAAGGTTGTCACCTTCATTGCGCTCGATGGCTTTGATCGGGATCTGTTGTTGCCGGGCTATGAGGCGTCTCCGCAAATGGCTTACCTCGCAGACCACTCCCTTGGTGAGTTAATCGGCGTGGAGCAGCAGGCTACCGCTGCCGCTCTGACCCGAAATGGGCGATCCAACTGTACGATCAGGATTCCTGGTGTGACTCCGGAGACGGTCGGTGCGCTGCTGTTCCTGTTCGAAGTACAGACCCTTTTTGCAGGTTACCTGTTTGACGTTGACCCCCTCGACCAACCTGGAGTGGAAGAAGGCAAGCTGTTTACCTATGCATTGATGGGACGACAGGGCTACGACGACAAGGCTGTGGAATTTCACGAGATTCAGAAGCGCCTTGAACCGCGCGTCCTCTCTTGTGGCTGATTGGCTATTCTACTGATTTTTAAAGAGAATCGTTCCGCCCTCAGGGATCTGTCCGCTTGACAGCTTTGCTCTTTTTGGTTTAGAGTCTCCGCTTGTGCATACTGTCTTTTTTTTGATCGGGAAAACCTTTGGCTAATAAAGATAAACTCCTGGTAAGCGCCCAGAAATTCATTTCTAAGGGGCAAATCCCAAAAGCCATCGGCGAGTATAGAAAGCTGGTCGATGCTTTCCCCAAAGACGTGCGCAATCGGCAGAAACTTGCTGAATTGCTCAGTCGTGACAACAAAAACCAGGACTCTTTAACTGAATATGAAGTTGTTGCCAAGCATTACACGGAGACGGGCTTTTATCTCAAAGCTATTGCGCTTTTCAAGCAAATGCAGAAAATCGATCCTTCCCGGGTCGATATTTACCACCGCCTCGCTGAACTTAATGAAAAACAGGGTCTGGTCGGCAATGCTCTGACTGAGTATCGCAATCTGATTGCTTTCTACGAGAAGAATCGGATGTACCGTGAAGCGATTCAAGTCCTTGAAAAGATGCTTGAACTGGACCCCGAAAATCTTAACTTCGCGGCTAAAATTGCCGAGTTCTATAAGTCGACCGGTCAGAAAGATGAGGCCCTGAAGCGCTTCCAGTCGATTGTTGATCCTCTCAGTGAAAAAGGTGAACATCTCAAAGTCGTCAAGCTCTACGAACGTTTTCTGGATATCTGCCCTGAGGAGAGTCGTTCAAGATTGCCGCTTGCGCGGGCCTTTATAAATACGGGTTCCCCGGACAAGGCCATTCAGGTTTTAAATGCACTGCTCAAACAGTCTCCCGAGGACATTGATGTGAATCGTTCTCTGGCTGATGCCTACGTTGCCGGCGGGGATTTTTCCAGTGCGCGCCTCACCCTGAAGCATCTGCTGAAGCTGACGGACAACGATCTGGGCCTGCGCGAATACTATGTCCGCATCTGTATCGATGCCGGTGAACCAGATTACGCCAGGGATCGTCTGGAAGAATGGAAAGATACCTTTTTCAATGCGCAGCGGGTCTCCGTTCTGCTGGGCTTTTATGAAAAACTGAAGACTCTTCTACCCGATGATCCGGTTGTTGTTGATACTCTCGGTGTCATTTATGAGGCTGTTGGTGATACGACGAGGCTTGATGATCTTGAGACATCGACTGCAACCTTCGAAGTTGCCGAAGAAACTGCTGACTCCGCTCTGATCGATGAAGCGATTGACGATGTGGAAGCTCTTGACCTGGTCGGTGAGGATATCCCCGATGATATCGAGGTGCCTGACCTTGACACCGGAGAGCCCGCCACTGAACTGCCTGCTGAAAAGGTTGCAGCCAGGGGTGTTGAACTCGGTCTTGACCTTGACCTGGATGATGCGGAGCCGGAGCCTGAAAACGTCGCTTCACCAGCGGATGTTAAGGAAGAGGTTGAAGTTGAAGTCGAAGTCGAGATAGATCTCGATGATATGGGTGAGCTGGATCTTGAGTTTGACGAAGAGATCGCCTTCGATGATGCCGAAGACGAGGTTGCTGAAGAAGAGGTTGCTGAAGAAGAGGTTGCTGAAGAAGAGGTTGCTGAAGAAGAGGTTGCTGAAGAAGAGGTTGCTGAAGAAGAGG
>JAGXHL010000063.1 GCA_024636215.1 Deltaproteobacteria bacterium | reverse complement strand
GGGCTGAGGGCTGAGGGCTGAGGGCTGAGGGCTGAGGGCTGAGGGCTGAGGGCTGGAGGCTGGAGGCTGGAGGCTGGAGGCTGGATACACTGGATCCTTTGATAACTGGATCCTTAAATTTTATATCGTTTTCTGCCACAGTATTCTGTATCCTGTCCATTGGCCTAGGGCTTATTTTCAGTGCTTACAATACACATCAGATATCACCATACACACAAGGACGACCCATGTCAGACACCTCACGCTTTCTGTCCATGCCTGATGCAGCAATCGACCAGGCGGATGTTCTGCTGCTGCCGATTCCCCTCGAAAGGACGGTCTCTTTCAAACCCGGCACGGCAGAGGCCCCCAAGGCGATTCTGGATACCACCGAACAACTTGAATTTTATGAAGAGGACGCCGGCTGGTCCCCCTTTAAACATATGAAACTCTGTGTTCTCACCGACTTTGACGACAACCGTGAGCTGACTGATGCAGAGTTTCACAACACCTTGACTGAATACGTGGCCACACTGCCTGAAGACAACCTTTTCATCGGCCTTGGCGGCGAGCACTCTCTCACCCCGTCGCTGGTCAAGGCCCGCATGCCGGAACCGGGCACCGTCCTGTTTCTCGACGCTCACGCCGACGTTCGGGCCAGTTACGAAGGCAGCAAGTACAGTCATGCCTGCCCCGTAACCCGCCTGTTGGGACAAGGGCACAAGGTCGTCATGGCGGGGATTCGATCGATTTATGAGAGTGAGGTAAAGGTGATCGAGAAGAATCCCAACATATCCCTTTTCCTGGACTGGGATTTACGCGGCAAAGGGCAATGGGATTCTTTCTTGCAGAAACTGAATTCAATGGATGGCCCGGTCTATCTGTCAATCGACATGGATGTCTTCAACCCGGCCGTCGTGCCCGGAGTCGGCACACCACAACCAGGCGGTTTTTTCTGGTATCAGATGATTGAAGTGCTTGAATCATTGTTTTCAAGGAAAGAGATCGATCTGCGTGGCGTGGATCTGGTGGAACTCGTTCCGGAAGCCAGTCGGGTTTCCGAGATGACAGCAGCAAAACTCCTGCTGAAAATCATTTCCTTCTGGGGCTGCGCCAGAGGTTTCAATCTTAAACCGGAGGTTGGTAGCCAGATGCAGGTCGAGTACGAATAGTTCTTCCTCACCATGAATTTTATCAAGGCCAGGCAGTCACCAGTCCGGCCTTTTTTCACACTCGTTGCACAATGGATACGCCAGAACCCATTGCCATATGTCATAACCCCATCGGCAAAAAAACCGCTCTCATAACCATATGATTAATGCCGCGATCCCACTTGTCTGCAACAACAAATGCCATCAGGTCCTGAATGGCGATCATCTTGCCGAACAGGCGCTCGTAGCTTAAGTTCTGGACTTCCCCTGATTGGCTGTTTGAGAGCAGGAGAAGCTTACCGTTCGAACCTTTGCTGTTGCTCAACCTCCAGACGAGAACCTCGATGTTCCTGGCGGAGTTAAACAGTTTTTGAGGATCCAGTGAACCGAACATGAACTGCTCATCCTGCCAATTGTAAGCACTGCGCGTCATCCCAACCAGGCCGACAACAAGAGCGAAAACACGATCACCCTGGTAATCTGGATGAAAAGCAAGCGCCATGGCATCCGTTCCCTGCTTACCCTGCAATTCTGTAAAGATCAGGCGTCCCGATGTATCAAAAATTTGATCCTGGCGCTGCCCAATCGACATTCCTGAAATCTTGTCCAGCTCGTCTGGATTACGTTTGTAGAGTTTGACCAGCAAATCCTTCATGAGACGATTCATCTCACGCTGGCTGCTGTCGGCCATCATATCAGCGTCGGTTTTGGCGAATCGGTTCAATGCCGAGGGATTAATTTGGTTTCGACATCCAAACAAGGGTAAGAACGCAAGTGTCAAGAGAAGAGCAAAGAGGAGCCTGAAGATTTGAGCACCAGCATGACAAGACACAGCCTTAACGAAGAAGGTGAACACGAAAATGCATCCTCAGGAACTCATGAAACTCATTAACCTCTTCCAGCGCGAGCTTCAGACGTCCTTTTTCCATATGGTTGAGCTTGCTTAAGGTGATGTAATTACTCGGCTGGCGATCGGCTCGAAGAGACTCGACCTGAAAACGCAGGCGCAAATAAACCAGGAAGTTGTAGCTCGCATCGAGGTTCTCGGCGAATTTCTCTTTAATAACGCCCTTTTCGACCAAAGCCTGGATCCGCTCACGCGTACCACCGTCCATAATCCCCGCCTCCATTGCCAGGGCTTTCACTCCTTCTGTAATCGCAAAGATTCCGGCTTTTTTGATCTCTATCTGGCCTTTATGTGCCTCATCATGCTCGGCCTTGATACCACCAAAAAGACCGAGTGGCGGTTTGAAGCGATTTACGTTGGCGGCTGAATGGGTCAGGAACATCGAACCCCGGCTAAAGTGCTCGGCAAGCTTCTGCTTGAGAGCTTTTTCAAAGCTCATGTCACCGTAAACAGTTCGCAGGTCAAAGAACATACTGCTATTAAGGATATTATCCGGCAACGGTGCCGACAGCCAATCATCAAGGACATCGCACCAGGCACTGAAACTGCGTCGCCAGAAGGTATTCTTTGCCATGATGTCACCGGGGCAAGGGGGGACACCGATCTCTATAAGTGAGTCGATCAACACTTCGGAGAAAGCTTCAACTCTTGCAATATCAGTCTCTGCAAGGCCATCAGCATAAATAATGGCATTGTCCTGGTCAGTCGTCAGAGTCTGCTCCCGGCGACCTTCACTGCCCAGGACGATGAAGGCGAACTGATCGGTGAGGTCACTGAATTGCCGGGCTCTCAACAGATCAATGAGTCGCAATAACAGTTGATCATTGAGAAGGGCAATCATCCTCACCAGTTCCCGGGGCGGCACCCCCGTGCCAACCAGGTGGAGGACCAGATCCTGAATCTGAATGTGATAGAGTTTGAGATCCTCAAGGGTCGCAGCCTGGTCAATGTCTCGTACCAGTTTCTGGGGAGAATGTGTCTGCAGCCGCATGATATCAGTTACGGTGATGATTCCCGAAAGGCGTTCATCCTGATCGACAACACAGATGCGATGGATACCGTGCTTGGAAATACGGTAAAGGGCCTCAAAGATAAAATCGTTCTCACTGACCGTCAGCAGAGGCGAGGTCATGATCTCGCGGGCTTCAATCGTGGTGGGATCGAGGCCCTGGGCAACCACCTTGTTACGCAAATCACGATCCGTCACAATACCTGTCGGCTCGTCGTCCTCGCAGATGATCACACTGGAGATGCGAAGGTCACGCATAATCTGTGCGACCCTCAGGACACTATCTCCCGGCCTGCAAGTCGCCACATCACGGCGACAGTATTTTTTAATCGGCTGGAAGAGGATATTGTCATCAGACATCCGAGCAGCCTTGCATTAAGGGTAAGGAAGAGGATCTCAGGTTGTGTTGTTCACCGCAGAATATTGTATTTTAATTTAACGGGGGAATGGCAGGAGTGCAAGCAGAATCAGGGGTATTTAAAAAGGCCTGGATGTATATTAAGGGTTCTGGAAATGATCAAGAATTTCTTCAGCAGACAGCGCGTTGGCGTAGATCGCTGTCTGGTCGAGCTTGCCGGTTAAATCAGCGTATGTCCCACCCAGCGTGATCGGTGCGGGAATGTTCAACTCGCCGTTTAATTGGGTCAACTCTACTCCTGTGCCACTCTGATTGACACCGTCGATATAGATGAAACCCTTGGCCGGAGTGCTGCTGCGGTCAATGACATAGGCGATGTGATGCCATGTGTTCAGAGAAATGGTTCCGGGAGCGGTATGGCTGAACCCGGAAGAGTCATTGTACCCCCTGCCGCTGAATTGTGGATGGCCCGTACTCGTGATCTGTCCGACAAACCATTTACAGGAAGGATCTGTTGACCATGTGGAGCACCATGCACTTTTAGAAAACCAGCGAACGATGTTCGGGTCGTCGGTCGAGGTGAAGGAGGATGTGTTGATCCAGGTTTCAATCGTGAAACTCCCTGTGCCGAAGTGGTGGATCGGTGTGTCGGAAATACTGACATAGCCGGTTACACCATCGAAGTCGACGGCGCCACCGACCTTGCCGGTCGTCCAGGTTGTGCCGCCCAAGAGTTGGCCATCAATATTGTAGAGAGTGTCGTCCTGGGCGATTGCACCAGCCCCTTCGTCAAATTTCCAGCGGCTCACCACATATTCGCAGACATTGCCGATGCCGTTGTTGTCGAGGTCCTGCTGACTCGGATTGTAGTCGAAGATGCAGTTATCACTGCTGTCGGCCACACCGTCACTATCGAGATCGCCAGGAGTACATTGCCCCACAGCGATGCAATGCTGCATGATCTCTTCTTTCGTCAGGGCCGAATCGTAGATTGATACCTCGTCAACGCTTCCGTTGAAGTAGCCATACGAGCCGCCGCCAAGCTGTATCGGTGCGTACACGTTCGCTTTTGTGGAGGTCAACCCGGTGTGAACCAACTTGCCGTTCAGGTAGATGCGCGGCTGCTTGTTCATGTAAGTCACGACGATATGGTTCCAGTCTGTGCCGATATCATTGGCATAAACCGCGAGAGGTGGCATATAGCTATCGCCATGTTCATAGACCGATATGCCGTTGGTTCCGACCGATATGCCCGCTCCGCCATCCACCCCATGATGCTGGGCACCGAACAGATACTTTTGCCCTGAGATGCCTGCCGTACTCGAGGGAGATTCCGGGTCAATTTCATGGGTGTCGGAGGTCTTGACCATTGCCTCAATGGTGAAGTTGTTCACAGGGACTCCCTCTGCATAGCTCCAGAGTACGTTGTCATCAAGGCCGTCGAAAGTCAGACCCTGACCGGAGAAACCAGCGGACAGGAGAGCACCATTGCGGATGTCACCGTTGTTGCTTCCGAAGATATCTTCAGCAACGAGACCACTGTCATTGTCGAAGGGGAACATGCTGACCAGGCTGGTGGGTACGAAAAATCCAGTCTCTGAAGACCATGCTGACCACTGTCCCACGCTGTCTTGGTACCTGACCCGCCAGAAATACTGGTTGTTGCTACTCAGTGGGACGTTCAAGGTGTGGCTGGTTGTCGCCCCGACGGCGCCGCTGTCATAGACGATCGCAGCATCAAACCTTGCTCCATCGGCGAGGCTGACTTGCCACCTGCTGGCCTGATGGGTGTCGCTGTCAGCATCGGCAAAGGCCGAGGCGCTGAGTAACGGTTGAAGGTCTACATTCACTTCACCTGCGGCCGGTGACCCGTTGATTGGTTGATCTGGAATATGATTGTTCAGCGTGGTGAAGCTGGTTGCAGCTGAATATGCAGACCACTCTCCATGGTTATCCTGGTAGCGGACCTGCCAGGAATAAGTGGTTGCAGGAGACCATGGAATGTCAGCAACATGTCTGTTGGTTGCAGCCACAGGACCACTGTCATAATTCTCTGAGCCATAACTGATTAGCCACTGACTGGCCTGGTGGCTGTCGCCCGCGGCCGCATCCACAGCGGTGTTGGCGAAGGCGGAGGCGATCAGGGTCGGAGGCTGAAGAACATCGCTTGCTCCATTCAAAGGGGTTGCATTACTCGGTGTGACCGGAGGATTATTGATGATTTCAAGGGTAAGATCCGACGCAGGAGCGCCGGTTGCAGCAGTGCCAAAATCTGAGGCGTAAAAGCGGTACTTCAGTAGACCGTCTCCGGCGAAGGACAATGCCTTGCTAAAGGTATACAGCTTGCCGTCGGTGTAGTCGGTATCGCCGCTATCCAGTTCGGACATGGCAAACTTTTCATCTTCTGCATAGCTGTCGTTGTCATCAACATCGATCCAGACTTCAATGGGCCATGGAGAATCATTGTCGGCATCCGTATATTCCACCCGGAACGTGAAGTTTGTGAGTTGTGCTCCGCTCTCGGGATCGACGCCGTCAGTCACGTAGTTGCTCTCGCCGGTCCAATCCAGAGTTGGCACTGCAGGCCCAGGAAGTCCTCTTAACACGATCGTGACCCTGGGAATCGTGACATCCCCCGATATCGTCGTTGGCGTTGCACTCACGGATCCGGAACCACCATCGCCCCCCGGGCTTCCAGCCACACCAGTACCGGAAGTGCTCGTACTCCCCGCACCTCCGGCACCACCGGTTGCGCTGTCAAAGCTTTCCCCGGGGAATCCATTAGCGCCCCTTTCCTTCCATGTGAACACTTCACCATCAAACTCCTCCCCATCCAGATAGGACGCTTCGCCACCACCGCCGCCACCGGCGCCGGCAGCATACATGACCGTCGAATCGTCTTTGGCGACATAGGAAGCCCCGCCACCGGCGCCGCCAGTATCCCGATACGGCGGCGTCGCGCCAACGTTTACGGTAAAGACATTGCCGTCATTCGGGGTAAAAACGGCGGCCATGGAACCAGGGTTGCCACCCGGGGCTTGACTTGCGTAATACTCCCAGGAAGAAGGTTCGCCACCGCCTGCCTGGCCGGGAGCCCCAACAATTTCCGCAGTGAATGAATCTGTGACCACCACGTCGACACTGGCCGCGGGGCCGCCATATGGCACGCCATCGATCGTGATGGAACCGAAGGGCACATCGGTCCAGGTGAAGGTGATCGTCTTGGATGTCGGGGCCGTAGCATAAACCCTGAACTCACTTGTATTGGACCAGTCTGACTCGGCAGAGGGGTGATCGACATCGCGGGCCTTGACTTGCCAGTACCAGGTCCCGACACCGAGCGTGCCTGTCGTTGCGCTGGTTCCGGAAATCCAGCTGTCGCTATAATCAATCGTTGTAAAACCGGGATCGTCATCGACGCGAAGGGCATATTCAACTGTTCCACTATTGTAAGCCGCTGCTTGGGTCCAGGTGAGAGTTGCCACACTTGGAGAAACCACGTCCAGGGTAAACAGAGCAGTGGGCGTGCCAGGTGATGGATAGATGGTAGTGAAATCATCGTAAAGCGACCAGTCTGATTCTAAGGCAGGATCGTCCGGATAATTGGTATAGCGTGCTTTGAGCCGCCAGTACCAGGTTTTGTCACCGGCCAGCCCGGTAATGTCTGTATAGGTTGTCGTTGCCCAATCCCTGATCCTGTCCGGACTGGAGAATAACGGGTCATCATCAACTTCGAGGAAGTATTGAATTGGCCCGTAAAGGTTGGGATACGGATTCGACACAGATGGCCAACTCAGTCGCGCCGAACAGTTACCGCCGCACTCGAAGTCAGGTTCATTGTAAAGTGTTGGGGTCGCAGGTTTTGAGGGGTAAGGTCCCAAATCGAATGAACCACGAACGGACCAGTAGGATTCGGCCTCGATGTGCTCAGCATCTCGTGCCTTGACCTGCCAGTACCAGGTTTTGTTGCAGTCGAGGGGCCCAACCGTGACAGTGGTCTCGGAGGTCCATCCGGAGGTCACTTTCGGGCTATAAAAGGATGTCGAATCATTGACTTCCACAAGATATTCAATCGGTCCGCCATCGACATCCAGGGTGGCGTTCCAGCTCAGGTTAACATTGGTCGAAACGTCCGTGCAGACCTGCGATGCCTGGGTGATAAGGGAAACCCTGTCAGGTGGAACGGAAATATAATAAGACTGGTTTGCTTCGTATCCGAATGCGAGCTGGTCGCCTCCTGTTGTACTCGAACGAACCTGATAGTAATAGGTGTTGTGATTATCCAGACCATCGAGAAGTAAAATATGGTTGGTCACAAGATTCGTGCCTGAAACGGTTTGCCCATAGCTGGGAGTCAACCCATAATCGACTGCGCTGTCGCTGGCGAGATTGGTTCCCCATCTTGCATAAAATCTGACCTTGCCGGTGAAGGTTGTAGATTTAGCCGTGTTTGTCACATATGGCAGCGGCTTGACATAAAAATCCGGGGCCCAGGGGGTCAGGGCATTCCAACTCTGGTCGGTGCCCTGGTTGGCGTAACCGTTCTGTTCTTCGTGGCAAGCGAACGTATTGTTGACTGGGGTCCAGGTACCCCCGCAATCCGTATGGCTGCCGGGAATGCGGCCTTCGCCGCACTTCCCACTATAGGAAGCTTCGTCCCACCATGTTCCCAAATCCTCAATCGCCGGCGATGGCTCGTTGACCACCCTTCCTTTGTGGGATGAATCCATACAGTTGGTGACCATCAACCTGGGCAACGCCGACCCCATGTGCGGCGTGTGGCATTTGGAACAGGTGAAATAGTGCTTGGTGAAGCCGCTCGAATCCCAGCCACTGACCGCTTCATGAACCCGGTCCTTGCTTTTCCAGGTGTGAGTCACGCCGTCGGCCAAACTGCTTTTGGGATGACAGTGGAGACACAATCCGGCGAATTGTTGATCCGTCTCGTTGATTCCTTTAACCAGCTGTTTAATGTGACTGCCGAAGGTGGTGCCGTCTATGTAAACATGACGATCATTTCTTTGGACGGTGCGCGTACTATTGGTTTGCGGAGGAGTATCCTCCTTGTAGGGTGATGTGAGCCAGGTTCCCTTGAGCAAGGGGATGCCATACTGTTGTTCATCAACCAGTGAAGTACTGGCGTCATCGAGCGTGGAACTGACGCCATGGGGGTCATGGCAGGGAGTGCACAATCCATTGATACTTGCCATCGCAGGAGTTTCAAGGCCAGATGAAGCACCAAAGTGCCCCCCCTTGAAATCGCTCGCTGCCCTGTAGGGATAACGGACCTTTGTACCGGCAGGGCCTGGCGAGAAAGATGGCGAATCGTAATAGCCGATGATCTGTTCCGTAGCTCCGTAAGTGCTCTTGTAGCCCCATGGCAGACTGGAACCGCCGTCGGCAGTCAGGTGGCAGTCCATGCACAGGCTGGCTCCGGGGTTTCGGATATTCTTGTTTTCGGCCGTACCGCCGGCCACCGGCTGGTAGGTGGCGACATAGCCACCTTCACCGGCTCTGGTGTCCTTGAGAATGCCGCCGCTTGGTGTGGCACTGGCATAACTGGTTGTCTTGCCCGCCACACTCGAACCGTGGGAATTGTGGCAGTCGTAACAGGCCACAATCACTGATCCATTGCGGGTATTCGGCAGCGTGCCGTCAACTCCGGTGGACGTAGACCAGCCACCCTCATTGAGGGTGGCATTGCCGTGTGCGGAGTAGGCCTTGGTCTGGATTTTCTGGGCGGCGTTGGCGACTGTTGGATATTTACCGAGGTTGGTCGACCCAGACTGGCTGTACCGGCTGGCGACACTGGTACCATCCCAGGCGTACTGGTTAGGCGTCTTGTCATCGCCAAACGGAAGCGTGTCATTATTCTGATCGCTGTGGCAACCGAGACAGTGGTTGTTGATTTGGGTGATCTCGCTGCGTGAGCCGTCAGCGGTGTAACGTAAGGCGGTAATTCCTTCGCTATAGGTGAGTGGACGTGCGCCAACGCCGTAAATTACCAGGTCAACAGGTGCACTCGTAGCATTTGAACCGCCATGATAGGCAGAAATGGTTCCATCGCTGTTCGCTTCCCAATGACACTGGTAACAGTGAGCATCAGTAACCTGACCGGCCTGGATGTGATGGGAGTTGGACGAGAACTGCCCCTCGACAGCAACGCGATTGCCCTGGACAACGCTGTGACAGCCGAGACATCCAGTCGTACCCCAGCGTGCGCCTGTGCCTGCGTGGCAGGTGATGTTGCTGCAATCCTGCGACCCTTGGGTATAGCTGAATGAGTCTTCAAGCACCTGGAGAGTTGTATCGAGATGAGTTACACCAGACTCAGGTAGAGGATGGCAGAGATTACAAGAAGAGTTTCCCCCAGAAGCCTCAGCGTGTCTTGCATGAGAGCCTGCGATGTCGAAATCAGCATATTTTGGATTGACATTATTATCAAGACCATCGGGCCATGCCTCGCCGGTCGTACTGTTGCCATGGCAATCTGAGCAGCCTGCCCGAAAACCGGCTTTGTGGCGATGGCATGAGATACAATCAGCATTATTGAAATGGTCAAGAGTAGAACCGTTAACGACCACAACTGTCGTGTCAAAGCGGTGATAGCGTGTTTTTTGATGGCAAACTTCACATATGCTTTTTGAATCAGTGTGGTTATTGGAGTCGTCACCAAAATCAGAGGAGACATCAGGAATGGCTTCCTGGGCGATGACTTCACTTCCAGGGAAAGACCCCAAAGATCCGTCTGGGGCAGTGATGCTCGGTCGAATCCGTTTAATGTTACCATTTGCAGGTTTACGGACATGACATGTGCCGCATGTGAAATTACCATACTGCTGCTGTCCAGGATATTCGTTCGAGCCCCAGCCATAGTCCCATTTGCGGGAGAAATCCCATATCCCGCCATTATTGTTACAATCTTCTTCAGTGTGGTAAACAGAGAGGTTGCAAGCAAATCGATCGGAGTTGTGTATGGGAGGGACCGGAGCGCTGTAGACGCTGGCAGGATAAAGAACTCCTGTCAGTACCAGGGAAATGATAATACAGAGGCTAAACAGGTAGAAAGCATTCCACGAATCGTTATGCATACAACGCCCCCCCCCCGGGGTGACAGTAGAAACGACGAGTCAGGAAAATTAGCTGTTTAATCTAAATCGATAAAAAATCCCTATCCACTGAGCACATTCATCAAAGCAGTCAATGCGCTTTATATATTTCTTGAAATCTATTTAATGGTCAGCAAAGTAAATCCGTCAAATGGCGGATTAGCCCAAAAAAAAGGTCAAATAACGTGATTGATCTCAGACAATACTAGACCTATGCCTTGAGCCTATCCAGGTTAAGTCCTTGTAATAACCTTTGAAATACAAAAATAGACCATTAATATCCATTTTATTAAATCTAAAATATAGCAATAATTGTGCCGCTAAAGATTGTCCGCATCTATTCACCATCTCTTGGTCAAGAATGTCGCGACCACGCGGACTAGAAAGCCTCAATCCGGAAAGACATAAATAAAAAGTATACTGCCTTACAACACCAAAGAAAAAGGCCGCTCCTTGCGGAGCGGCCATCACATTTAGTCTTTAACCCGCTTGGTGTTGTTACTTGTAGCCTTCCATCTCATCGAACTGCAGGTACTGGTAAATCGTGTCCTGCTTTGGAGCAACCTTCTCTTTGTAGGCTGCAAAGTACTCGGCCGGAGTCGGCAGCTTACTCAGGGTCGTCGTGACGGCACCGAGTTCTGCAGAGCCGAGGTAAACCTGGGCACCGTTACCGATGCGGTCATCGAAGTTACGGGTACTGGTGGAGAACATGTTAACGCCATCAGGAACACGGGCCTGGTTGCCCATGCAGAGGGAACAGCCGGCAATTTCAAGACGAGCGCCCATGGCACTGAAGACCGAGAAGACAGCCTCTTCTTTCAGTTTGGCCTGATCCATGCGGGTCGGCGGGCAAACCCAGGTGCGAACGTTCGGGTTGAATTTCTCACCGCGCCAGATCTCGGCGGCCGCCCGGAAATGACCGATGTTGGTCATGCAGGAGCCGAGGAAAACATCCTGAATCGGAGTACCCTGTACATCGGAAAGCAGCTTGACATCGTCCGGGTCGTTCGGGCAGGCAAGGATCGGCTCGGTAATCTCTGCCAGATCGATTTCGATCACGGCAGCGTACTCGGCGTTGGCATCGGCCCTGATCAGCTTGGGATCCTTGAGCCACTCGTTGACAGCGTCAATCCGGCCCTGCAGGGTCTCCGGGTCCTGATAACCCTCTTCGATCATCTTCTTCATCAGGGCAACGTTGGAGCGCAGGTAAGTACAGACACTCTCCTCAGAGAGCTGGATACAACCGGCAGCAGCGGAACGTTCCGCAGCGGCGTCGGTCAGCTCGAAGGCCTGCTCAACCGATAGATTCGGCAAACCTTCCATCTCCAGAATCCGGCCATTGAAGATATTGACCTTGTTCTTCTTGGGTACGGTCAGGTGGCCTTGCTTGATGGCCCAGTAAGGGATGGCATTGACGGCGTCGCGCAGGGTGATGCCTTCGTTGAGTTCACCCTTGAAACGAACCAGAACCGACTCAGGCATGTCGAGCGGCATGAAACCGAGGGCACCCGCAAATGCGATCAATCCTGAACCGGCCGGGAAACTGATACCGATCGGGAAGCGGGTGTGAGAGTCGCCACCGGTACCCACGGTGTCGGGTACCAGCAGGCGGTTCAACCAGCTGTGAATGACACCATCACCGGGGCGCAGGGGAACACCGGCGCGTTCAGAGATGAATTTCGGCAGGTTGGCGTGCATCTTGACGTCAGCAGGCTTCGGGTAGGCAGCGGTATGGCAGAAGGACTGCATGACCATGGGAGATTTGAAGCGCAGACAAGCCAGCTCTTTAATCTCATCTGCGGTCATCGGGCCAGTCGTATCCTGGGAACCAACGGTCGTCATGATCGGCGCGCAGGAAGAGCCCGGCAGAACACCTTTGACGCCACAGGCGCGGCCAACCATCTTTTGAGCCTGGGTATAACCCTGATCAGCCTTGGGCGTTGGATTTGCAGCCTTGGCAAAGATATCCGTCTCGCCCAAACCGAGCGCTTCACGCGCTTGTTTGGTCAGGGCACAACCGATAATCAGAGGAATCCGGCCACCGGCGCGGAATTCATCCGGAACCGTATCAGGCTTGATCGCGAAGGTGGAAACAACCTCACCGGCTTCGTTGGTGACTTCACCTTTGGCGGTGTTTATTGTGATCACGTCACCCATGTTCAGGTTGGCCACATCCATGCGCAGCGGCAAGGTGCCGGAATCCTGGGCGGTATTGAAAAAGATCGGAGCGATAACGCCACCGATGATCACACCACCACGACGTTTGTTGGGAACCGCCGGAATATCGTCGCCGATGCACCAGAGGACACTGTTACAGGCCGACTTGCGAGACGAACCGGTACCGACGACGTCACCGACAAATGCCACCTGATGACCTTCAGCACGCCACTTGGCGATCTCTTCGATACCACCGGGGAAACGGGTCTTACCCATAGCCAGGGCATGCAATGGGATGTCAGGGCGGCTCCAGGCATCCCCGGCAGGAGAGAAATCATCCGTGTTGATTTCACCTTCAACCTTGAACACCTTGACTTTAATCGTCTCCGCCATTTCCGGCTTATTGGTGAACCACTCGGCAGCAGCCCAGCTCTCAACAACCGTTTTCGCGGCCGGGTTGCTTTTGGACAGCTCAATCACCTGGTCGGCAGCATCATAAACATAAGTCATGCCGGAGAGTGCACAAGCCGCGTCATCAGCCAAAGCAGCGTCACTCAAAGCATCGATCAGAGGTTGAACATTGTAACCACCGATCATGGTGCCGAGGATCTGGACGGCTTTTTTCTTGTCGATCAGGGGAGAGCTCGTGGCGCCGCTCAGAATCTCGGCCAGAAAACCGGCCTTGACTTCAGCCGCAGGATCAACACCGGGGGAGATCCGCTCGGTGAACAGCTCCATCAGAAATTCTTCTTTGCCTGCAGGCGGATTCTGTAGTAATTCACAGAGGCTGGTCGTCTGCTCAGGATTGAGCGGCAAGGCCGGAATCCCCTGGGCATTTCGTTCTTTTTCATGCATCAAATAAGCTTCAATCATATTCTCTCTCCTTAATCCAAGTTGTTAGCAGCGACAAGAGATCGCCACCGAATATAACAGATTCGTTGTCACGAAGTTTTAGGTCATGGTTGAGCTGAAACTTGCATACTGTATACGATTTTCACCCCTCCGTCAACGCACAATCATGCCTCTTTCAGGCCTTGTATGAAGGATATTCCCATCACGACTTGGTTAATTTAGTGACGATAAAAATCTTGGCAAGCGGACATCTGACGAGTGACTTATTCTGACAATAGGGGGTGTTTTACTCAAAACCACAGACTAGGGGCTGGCCGACTATAGAGGCCGATGTAAATCCAGATGTTTGCGGACAGCCTCATAAGGAGGTCAAGATGTTTGAGATGATTATGTTGTTAGCTTTTTTATGGGCAGCGACCAGTCAATTACTGCCCCGCAAACAGGCCAATAACCGGCTGGAGGGCAAAGAACCTCATGACAAAAAGAATCAACCGAGCCTGCAGCGCGCTACAAAAAAATCGGCTGAACCCCGAGTTAAAGCAAAACCCCGGAACGGTCATTATGCGCATGCTGCATAACCGGTTCCGGCTTTAGCTTTCCACCAGGAAGAGCCGCTTCCAGAAGACTAGTGTCAACTTTTTTTGGTTTCAGGCTGTTGTTCAGGATCTGTTTCTTCGTGTTGGTGACTAGCAGGCTGTCGGACTATCCATGAGCCGGCTGCCAGGGCAACCTTTTTATTTCAGGTTTTACCCATCGGCCGTTGTCTTCTCATCATAACGCTACCATCGCCGCTATTAAAAATGACTTTGCGGCCCTGCTGTCCGCCAAGATCTTTGCCAACCACCGGGATACCGAGTGTCTCCAGGGTCTCCAGGGCAAAATCGATGTTGCGCTGCCCGACAGCCAACAGTCCGTCGGTTTTTTCCCACATGGAAGCCCCGCCAAAGACTTTGGCAATCAACTTGTCGCCCGGATCGGAATATGCGCGGACTTTTTCGTACAACTTGGCGATGGCAATATTGCCGTACTTGGGTGTCGGCAGGCCTTCACCATTCCAGAGCGGCAGGAGGTAGTGATTAATGCCACCTAACCGGGAGGTCTGGTTCCACAAACAGACCGAAACACATGAGCCGAGCACCGTAGTGATCAGATGAGGTTTGCGGTGCACGAACAGTGTGCCCGGATAGAGGTAGTGGCGTTCTGGAGAGAGAGCCTCTGCAGCACCAGTGGGGTTGTTCGTCATATTTCTAAAATGTTTCTACATCCTCATCGGTCTCGTCGAAGAGGAAGAAATTGCCGTCTTTGGCATGAACGGCGACATCAACATCGGGCCTTGGCAAGGTGAGCACAAAGCGGCACCCCTGCCCGGGCTGGCTGTCCAGATCGAGAGTTCCACCAAGCAGCTCGGCGAGAGCCCAACAGATGCTCAGGCCGAGACCATGCCCCCTGTGTCCCTTGGTTGTGCCTGCGTCAAGTTGTTTGAAACGGTCAAAGATAATGTTCTGATCGGCAGGATTGATGCCGGGGCCATTATCAACAACCGTCACGATCAGACCGGTGCGATTCTCTTCAATATCAACCTGAATCGTTCCACAATTGTGGTTGAATTCAACAGCGTTAGCGAGCAGGTTGATGAGAATGGCTTCAAACTTCTGTGCATCGGTGGGGAAGATCAGGTCATCAGGAACCGACTGAGTAATTTCGATCTCTTTTTCCGCGATACGATAGGTCAGTTTGTCGATACAGCCGCTCAGGATGCTGTCTATTTCAACCATGGCGTAAGAAATTTCAGCCTCCCCCGCTTCGAGTTCGGCCGCCATAAATACATTCTGCAACTGGTAATCAAGATTAAAGGCCTCCGCATAAATCATACGGATGGTCTTGCGACAAACTTCGGGATCACAGCCCTGATCAAAGAATTGTCCTGACAAACCCATGATCGCAGAGAGGGGATTATTGATTTCGTTGCGGATATTGGAAAGGAACTGACTTTTCAAGGCCTCGGAGTCCTGCAACTTCTCGTTCATCGACTCAAGTTTGCGCGTCATCGCGCGCATGTCATTGAGAGCGTTATGGTTCGATTCGAAACGTTGCCGAATTTCCTCGATCAATTCTTCATCGCTTGGCTTTTTCATCATGATGTTCCTGTATTGGGATGTGGAATCAATTCTGCAGCCGATAGAGCCGTAAAGCCTCATCAGCCAGTTTTTCCAATGGCAGAACCTTGTCTGTCCCACCGTGTTTGATCGCCTCCTGAGGCATGCCGAACACGACACAACTCGCTTCATCTTGGGCCAGATTGATGGCCCCGGCATTTTTCATCTCCAGCATGCCGCGTGCCCCGTCATCGCCCATACCGGTCATGATGACACCGATGGCGTTCTGGCCTGCATACCGGGCCACAGAACGGAACAGCACATCAACCGAGGGTCGATGTCTGCATACCAGAGGACCGTCCTTAATCACAACATGGTAGCGGGTTCCGCTGCGCTTGAGCATCATGTGCAGATTGCCCGGCGCAATCAGTGCGCGACCGGGGATCACCGTGTCACCATCGGCGGCTTCCTTGACAGAGATGCGACAAATTCCATTCAGACGTTTGGCAAAAGCCGCCGTGAAATGCTGCGGCATATGCTGCACAATCACGATACCGGGCGCATCGTAAGGCATGCTCTGTAAAAACACCCGCAAGGCTTCGGTGCCGCCGGTGGAAGCACCCACGGCAAGAATCTTTTCTGTCGTACGAAAGTTTTCCGTTTGTCTGGGTTGACTGAGCATGACATCAGCCGTCAGCTTCGGTTCCGGTGCATTCACCAGGCTCGAGAGACGCCTGACCCGGGCCCGGGCCGCAGCCTTGACCGCATCACAGATTATGACGTTGCTGTCCTCGAGGAACTGCTTGGCCCCCATCCTTGGTTTATTGATGATCTCAACAGCGCCGTATTGCAGGGCTTTCATTGTCACTTCGGCGCCTTTTTCGGTCAGGCTTGAACACATGACGACCGGGATCGGATCCTGGGCCATGATCTGCTTGAGAAAAGTGAGACCATCCATGCGCGGCATCTCGACATCAAGCGTGATGACATCTGGGCGCTGTTTACGGATTTTATCGCCGGCAATCAGGGGATCAGCAGCCACCCCAATGACTTCTATCGCAGGATCAGCGGACAGAACCTCGCTAAGAGCCTGTCGTACAACCGCAGAATCGTCCACAATCAGGACGCGTATCGGTCCAGCCATACATACTCCCTAAAAGCGGCCCAAACCGCTGCAAACACTTTCAGACTAATACCCTGGAATTTAATACACAGCGAGTATTAACAGCAGCTCTTTCCAACGCACAAGCTGCGATACGATACGCACGCGACTATGACACACTAATGTGTCGCCAGCTAAGTATTTATCTCGATATCAGCGACCGGTTCTTTAGCAAGCCATATAAAACAGCGGCTATAGGGACAACCATAGGTTTGATCTACAACGAACGTGCCAAACAACCGCAAGGGTGAAATTTTTCGATCAAAGCTTCAAAACAAGAGAAGGGGAGGAATCAGTGACCATGAGGTTTAGCGATCTGAAGCCACAGGTGAACGGTGGTTCCCTGCCCCGGAGCGCTCTGGTAGCTGACACCGCCGCCATGACCTTCAATGATACTTTTGATGATCGGCACCCCCAGACCGACTCCAAAGTTCTTGGTACTGAACATCGGTTCAAAGATGCGCGCCATAACCTCATCACTTATCCCCGGTCCGCTATCACGAACAGCTATTTCACAACGTTCACCAACAACCAGGGTTTTGATCTCCAGAGTTTTATCACCCTCCGGGATTTCGTCCATTGCCTGCAGGGAGTTGGCCACAACATTGACAATAACCCTGCGCAAACGTTCGCTGTCCATCAAAACAATGGCCTGAGAATCAAATTCCCAGTGACAGTTGACATCATCGGGAAAGGTCATTTCATCGAGTATTTCAGTCAGCCATTCATCAACTGCAACAGGTTTTTTTTGCATTTCGCGCTGTCGGGAGAAATCAAGCAGATCGCTGATAATACTGTCGCAACGCTCGACGTTGCGCTCCGCCAGTTGCAGTGGCCTCGTCAGATGCGGGTAATCTTCGTCAGGCAACGCATCCTTGAGAAGATAAAGAGAGTTTGCCACAGTACCGAGAGGGTTACGGATTTCATGACTGACGGTGGCCGTTAATTGTCCCAGAACTGCGAGTCTTTCTTTCTGCACCAACTCCTGTTGGACGGCTTCCAGTCGCTCGGTTCGCTCCTTGACAAGGTCTTCCAATCGAACACGATAACGCTCCAATTCATCTTCCGCGGCTTTCCTTTCTGAAACATCCTGAACCATGGAAATAACGCCGATGATTTCGCCAGAAGAATCATGTACAGGGGTGTTGTTCCACTCACAGATAATCTTTTCTCCTGACTTGGTCAGGTTGCTGTTGACACTGTGAGCCGACGTATCGCCTGACATCACCTTGGACCAGAGGGTTTGAATTTCAGGCCGCAACTCTTCTGCAATAATGCTGTCGGATGCCGGGCGGCCGATCATCTCCTCTTCGGCAAAACCAAAGATCGACTCGGCCGCAGGATTCCACAGACTGACAGTGAATTCGGGTGACCAGAGGATACATCCAATCGGCATGCGATCAATCAGCAGGAGCAGCCGTTGATTCGCTTCCCGAAGCTTTTCTTCGGTTTCTTTTCGATCAGAGATATCCCGAACAGCTGCGATGATCCGGTTCTGGTTGCCAATCAAAGCTCTGCGTAGCTTGACATCTGCCCAGAACTCCTCCCCTGTCGCCTTGCGTGAGCACCACTCAAAGGTACAGCTGCCATGCTCTTTTGCATGCTTTAATTTGAGTTTGGCGTCCACCGCCCGGTACGGGCTATCGCCCTGACAGATGGCTTCAATGCCTCCCAAAAGAGCCGCTTCATAAGTCGTGTTGAACATGGCCAGCATCGATTTGTTCACATCCAGGATCTGCCCTGTTTCGGCATGGTGAATAAAGATGGCATCACTGGTCGCGTTGAAAATTTCACGGTAGTTCTGTTCGCTACGTCTTAAGTCGTCCAGCAGTTCCTTCTGTTCCGTTACATCAATCATGACCCCGAGCAGGCGAACGGGACGATTGTTTTCAACGATCACTGTGACCAGGATACGGACCCAGACAACCCGGCCATCGGCCGCAATCATGCGATGTTCAAAATCGTGATCTTCGTGTTTTTCAGACATTAACTGGCAGTAAGCTTTCGCCTGGGCCAGGTCTTCAACGTGGATCTTGTGTTCCCAGAATGATTCGACTTCATACCAGTCCTGTAAAGGATATCCGAGCATAGCCTCCGCCTGTTTGCTGACAAACAGAAAACGGAAAGACGGATATTCCATCTCCCAGACAATGCCATCGATCGAGTTGACCAGGTCGCGAAAGCGTCGTTCATTGGCAATGATTGATTCCTCGCGCAGCTTGATCGCGTCAGTCATACTTGCTATCTGGTTGGCAAGTTCATCAATTTCGACAAAACCCGAGGGGGGGAAACTGAAATCATAATGCCCGTCCGCAATCAGTCGGGTCCGTGAGCCCAAGGCTATCAAAGGTGTCATCAGATGCCCGACATTAAAAATAGCCATCGCGCAGGCCAGTAAAACAGCGAGGGCCAGAAAAAAGATCAGCAGGTTGCGCGTTTGTGTGATCGGTTCCTTGACAACGTTCATATCGAGACCGATCCAGACAGCCCACTTAGAAGTCTGAACAAGGCGGACGCTCTCAAGAGAGAGATGCTTCCTCTGCACAAATTCCTGTGCAGATTCAACCCCTTCCAGGACAGAGGTGACGGCAGGGTGATCACCGAAACTAACCTGCTGCATAACCTTTCCGGTCACATTATGGGCAACCAGGGTGCCACTCTGGTCAATGATCGAAATCTCAACACCGTCCTTGGAATAGCTTTGCAGCAAAACACCGAGACTGCTCAGCCGGACATTGCCAAGCAGGGACCCCTCTGCCATTGGCAGGCAAAGGGTCACAGAGGGTTCACCTGTCACCAGGGATATGAAGGCGTTACTCCAGACCGGTTCGCTTAACTCCTGTCTCGAGCGAAAAATCTGGTGCCTGGAAAAATCCAGGCCTATATAGTCATCACTGCGCGCCTGCTCTTCGGGTAACAGGCCGAGGCTTACAACTTTATATTGGTTGTCAAGCAGGTAAACGGTATCGAAGTAGCGGGAGTTTTGAACCATCGAGCCAAGAAAATCATCGGTACCGCCCGGACGTAGCAACCCGTCTGTCGAGAGCACCTGCTCGACGTGACGCAGGTCCGAGAGAACTTCAAGAAGCAAGGAATCCACCGCCTCAGCGATGCTTCTGGCTTGATCTCTGTTGTGTTCCCGCACACCATCCAGTTGGTGACTGGAAGTCAACTGGATATTGATGAGCCCGAAAATCAGAACAGGGACAGCGGCAACCAGCAGGAAGTTAAGAGTCAGAGCGCGTTTCAGGGAAAAGAGCAAAGGCATATTTGTTGATGAGCCCGTCTGCTATAAGAAAGGAAGCGCCTGCAGAACGTGACCTGTACAGACGCTTAGTAATGATCCATTAATGCTTTACCGCCGGGGGGGCAGCACCCCGAAGATTATCAATGAAGCTGAACATCTCTTTCAGTCGAAAGGGCTTGCGCAGAATATCGATAGCCCCGGCCTGACGAGCCGTCTCCAGCAGGGCCGCTTCACTGAAGCCTGTCATCATGACAATCCTGGCCGAAGGACAAAAGCTGCGGATCTCGGCAAGGCTCTCTACACCGTTCTTGCCGGGAAGTTTGATATCCATGAATGCGATGTCATAACAGAGATTGCGATATTTACGGACCGCCTCCTCGCCTGTACGTGCAAGATCTACATGACAATCACGCACACCTAGAGCGATCATCAGACTTTCCGCAAAATCGGGATCGTCTTCAACAATCAAAACCTTAATATAGTCTTCAGGCATTAAGCACCTCGCCAAGATCATTGTTTCAACATCAACATTTATACCACACAAGTGGCCAGACCGCTACTGAGACGGGTGATTAATAATAGACGAAAATTCGGTAGTTTACCAAATGAAAGCCGGGCAGCAGTGCTGCCCGGCAAAAGCTGTCACCGCAACGATTAATAAATGAGCTGCAAGTAGGAGCGTCACAGAGGCAGCATTCTTTTTGGCGGAAGTTTACGATCCGAAAGCGAGTTTTTTTTGTCGAGGCCAGACTGGCCTTATTTGCGAGGATTCTGTGATACGGATTTCATGGCCCTCTAAAAAGCTTCATAATCACCCTCGCCAGACCCATGCTTGATAACGCCCGGATCTTTCGCAGCAGCGTGTTCAAGGCGAGGCTGCTGAACATCATCCGGCACCTTTGATGACTTACTCCTGTTGTAAGAACCGAGCTGATGCTGTTGCCCATCTTCTTCCAGGGTGAAAAAAGCAACCATCTCGGCCAACTGTTCCGATTGGCTGGAAAGCTCTTCAGCAGTCGAAGCCATTTCTTCCGAAGCCGAGGCGTTCAACTGAATGATACCATCCAGCTGTTGAATACTCTGATTGATCTGTTCGGCCCCGGCATCCTGCTCCTTGCTGGCAGCGCTGATTTCCTGAACCAACTCTGCCGTTTTCTGAATATTAGGCACGACCACCTCAAGCAGTTGCCCTGCCCGCTCTGCGACTTCGACACTGTTTGTGGAAAGATCGTTGATTTCAGCAGCAGCATTCTGGCTGCGTTCCGCCAACTTGCGAACTTCAGCGGCAACCACAGCAAAGCCTTTACCGTGTTCACCGGCACGGGCAGCCTCAATCGCAGCGTTCAATGCCAGCAGGTTGGTCTGTCTGGCGATTTCTTCGATAATCAAGATTTTATCTGCAATCTGTTTCATTGCAGAGACTGTCCTGTTAACAGCTTCCCCCCCCTCTTGTGCATCATTGGCGGCCTGGATCGCGATCTTTTCGGTTTGCAAAGCATTCTCGGCGTTCTGACGAATATTGGCATTCATCTGCTCAACACTACTCGAGGCCTCTTCTGCGGACGCAGCCTGGGTTGTCGCACCTTTGGACATTTCCGCCGAGGAACCGCTAATGACCTGGCTCCCTGAGGCAACCTGTCTGGTTGCGACCTTGATGTTGCCGATCAGCCGGTGCAAATCATCTTTGACTTTTTTGACAGCACCTCTGACAATATCCTGATCATCTTGCGGCTGAACATGAAAGGTCAAATCCCCTTCGGACATTCTTTGTAAGCCGGCAACGACCTCATGTTGCAGGTTATCAGCAAAGCGATCCATAACGACCGACATCTGGCCAATCTCGTCACTCCGGTTCATGTTCAGCCGGTTGTCGAGGCGGCCCTTCTCCATTTCCTGGATCATGTAGACCGTTTGGGCCAGCGGTTGATTAATGCTTTTATTGATCGAAACACCAAGCACCAGGCCGACCAGGAGCAACACCACAACCACGGTCACAAGCATTAATCCGAGCAAAGTCTTCTGACCCGACGCACTGGTTTCGATCGAGATCTTGCTTGCATTCCGCATCGTCTGTTCAGATCCGGATTTAATGCCATCGGCAAGCCGTTGGTTGGCAGTATTGATGTTGGCAAAGATCGTTTTGATCTCTTCAAGAGACTCAAGCCCTGAAAGGCTGGTTTGCATTTCCAGCTGCACATAAGCAAAGTCAGAGGTAATGGTTTTCTCATAAACCTTTCGATCTGCAGCACCAGCATATTCGCCAAATTCAAAGACTTCATCCTCAGTCGGATCTTCGCTGACGGAAAGCCGAATCCATTTGACTGCCGGGTTGGACTCAACCAGGTATTCGATTGCCTGTACCGGGGTTTCATAATCAAAGGCTTCTACAGACGGAAAAACCTGATTGCCGAGAGACGTGATGGCCGCGTTAAAGGATTCGTCATAGAGGTTGACAACAATTTCTCTGGTCGTCTTATCAGCAGCGGCAAGTTTGTTTTTAATCTCTTCGAAGTTACCATCGAGAAGCTTTACGCTCTTTTCGTTTTCACTCGTCAGCTTCGTCTCCAGTGCACTGACCATACTGGCAGTATTACTTTGCATACCAAAATAGAAGATCAGGCCAACAACGAAAAAGGCTGTGACGAGAGTCGCACCGATTAGCAGTAAGAGCTTCTTCAGGATTCCCATGATGTCCTACTTTTCGTCTTTTGAACAATAAAGGACTGCCTGCACCACGCGAGTTCAGGCAGCCGAGAGACCAATCAGTGACTTACCAGGTGTAGGTCAGAGGATCTATTCCACCCTTTTGCATTAGGCCAAGCGAAAAGCTCAGCGTGCTGGGATTAAAAGGCACGATCACAGCATCGCTGCCAAAGGCTGAAGCACTTTCGAGAGCCGCAATCTTTACCTTATTGGCGACCTCTGCAGGGACAGCTTTCGATGCAGTGAGAACGTTATCGGGGTTTTTCGACAAAGAGACGCCCGGGATTTCCTGGCTCTTCAGACCGGGGAATTTTTTGCTGTTACCTTCCCACCACCAGTTTTTGACAACCGCAGCCTTGGCTTTGCCGACTGTAACCGCATTGACGGCAGCCCCGTGATTGGCGACACCAATTGATGCCTGCCCATTGGTGGCGGCTTTCGCACTCGACTCACCTGAAGAGGCACCGACCGCATAAGCGATCTCTTTTGGGTTGTTTTTCAAAAGGTTAAAAGGATCCTGGCCTTCAGGGTAGATGAGAATGCCCGAGTACATTTCCTGGCCGTTGGCGGTCTGTGTCAGGGGCGTCCCCAGTTTTCTGGCGGCAACGATCGCTTGTACGAATGAGCCCACATAAACCAGGTTCTGGTCGTCAGTCGCAAAGGCAGACAAAATCTCCGGATAGCTTTTGGCAATACGTGGACGTATCGACAAACCACTATTCTCGGAAAGGGCATGAGTAATCTCCTTGGCCTGGGCGGCCTTTGATTTCCAGCCGGGAGGAAACCAGCAGGTCAGATCCTCTGCGGCAGAAGCCAGACCTGTGGTAGTCATAAAGATTAACACCATTAAGAGACTCACCCGTTTTTTCATAACCATTCTCCTCGATTCTGGAAGTTTATAATAAAACCCAACGAGCCCATTGTCCTGCAACGACCCGATTAGTCTATTTTGAGGATGTTTGCTGACGTCATTAAAAGGACAAGCAAGTTAACAACAAGGCACCCTCCTGGCCAAAGCAGAAAGCAAAACAAGCAATTAATATGCCAAGATCCGTTCTGTCCTGCCCTACATAATTTATTCGCACATAAGAAACTGAAATGACAAAACCTCTGTCACGACATACGACGGAGGTCTTGAAACAGCCAGAAATTAACTGTGCCATATGACGTTACTTCAGATTTTGTTTTTAGTTCTATGGCCGGATTTGGAGCGGGCTCATAAAAATTGGCCCGGAGACATTGATTGTCCACGGGCCCTGTTATGTTGTCAAGCCTCTGTCAGACCCTTCCATCAGGCTTCGACAGGTTCTTCCTCGGCAGCCGTTTCGGCGGCATCTTGTACCCAGGCAAACTCATCATTGTTGAAAACTTTGTCAATATTCAAGAGAATCAGGAACTGCTCATCGACTTTACCCATGCCATGAATAAACTCGGTTTTCAACCGCGTACCCAGCCGTGGCGGCGGCTCAATCTGGTCGGAGCGGATATCCATGACCTCACGAACGGCATCGGCCAGGGCGCCGACGGTGATAACATCTCCATCGACCTCAAGGTCAACGACAATGATGCAGGTGTCCTCTGTGTCTACTCCGGCAGGTAATCCCAGTTTCAGACGCATATCGACCACTGGCACCACCTTGCCACGCAGGTTAATCACTCCAAGCAGGTACTCGGGCGTTTGCGGCACTCTGGTTACCGGTGTCAGGCTCAGGATCTCCCGGGTGCGTGAGACTTCTACGCCGAAGAGTTCTTCGCCGAGACTGAAGGTGACATACTGCTGGCTGCTGACTGTATTGTTTTCTTGCATAGCAGCCTCCTTAGAAAGTTTCAAATTCGTTATCGAGAGAATCCCGCTTGCCGGTCGCTTCAAAAACTTCACCATCCGGCTGACGGCCCTGCTTGAACTTCGGTTCGCCAGCATGAGCGATCTTCACCTGCGAAGAGCGATGGGCACTTGAATTCAGCTCCCTCTTGAATCTCTGGCCGTGAGTCCCATCGTCAACCCTAAAGAAGGCGATCATCTCTGCCAGTTGTTCAGATTGGCCGGACAGTTCCTCCGAGGTGCTCGCCATTTCTTCGGAAGCAGATGCGTTCTGCTGGATAACGGCATCCAGTTGCTGGATGCTCTTGGCAATCTGGTCGGCGCCGGCGTCCTGTTCGCGACTGGCGGCACTGATCTCCTGAACCAGCTCGGCCGTTTTCTGGATATTCGGTACCAGCGAATTAAGCACGCTGCCGGCCTTCTCGGCGACCTCGACACTGTTGGTCGACAGTTCGTTGATCTCGCCGGCAGCTTTCTGGCTGCGTTCCGCAAGTTTGCGAACTTCTGCGGCGACAACCGCAAAACCTTTGCCATGCTCACCGGCACGGGCGGCTTCAATCGCAGCGTTGAGTGCCAGCAGGTTGGTCTGGCGGGCGATTTCCTCAATAATCATGATCTTGTCGGCGATTTCTTTCATGGCACCAACAGTTTTGTTGACGGCATCACCCCCTTCACGGGCATCACCAGAAGCCTGGGTTGCGATCTTTTCCGTCTGCATGGCGTTATCAGCATTCTGGCGGATATTGGCAGTCATCTGCTCAATGCTGGAAGAGGCCTCTTCGGCAGCGGCAGCCTGCTCACTTGCCCCTTGGGACATTTCCTCACTCGAAGCGCTCATGGCCTGGGCGCCGGAAGCGACGTTTTCGATAGAAAGCTTGACATTATTAATGACGTCTTTGAGCTTATCGACCATATTGCCCAGAGACTGGATCAGAACATCCTTTTCGGAGCGTGTCTTGAGTTGCACCTTCAGGTTGCCGTCGGCAATCTGCCCGGCCATATTGGCGACCTCCTGGCTGGACACAAGCATCTCCTTCATCGCCTGCAGCAACTGCCCCGTCTCGTCTTTACTGACCTGGTCAATCTTGACCGTCAGGTCACCAACGGCAAGGGCTCTTGCGGTTTCAACAGCCACATTCAGGGGCTGTACGATGCTGCGCGTAATAAAAATAGTCACCAGTACACCGATCAACAACGCGGCAATGCCGATAATCATCTGCAGGGTTTTCACCTGTTGTGAAGCGGCAAGGATCATCTGACCACTATCATTGATTTCCTTAACCTGGCTCTCCTGCAGTGCCGCAACCAGCTCTGCCGTGCGGGCTGAATCCGTATCCAGCTCTTCCATTACCAGGTTGCCGGCTGCAAAACTTTCGTTATAAGCGGCAGCCATTCGTATGCCGGTATCCAGCATCTCCTCAAAAGAAGCTTCAAGTTCGTCGACTTGCTTCAACCCTCGGGCATCATTCTCATCACGGAACATGTCTCTGAACTGGTTGAGATCATTGCGAAAGGCCTTGGCACTTTCTTCTGCGACCTGTAATCCATCGCTGTTTTTGGTCAAAGACGCATCAGTGACCCACTGATTGACGCGTGACACATTGAGGACCATGCGATCAGCAGCCAAGGTAAAGGGCAAACTTTCCTCAATCACCAGTTGCGTGCCTTCATCCACTTTGCTGAGCGACCAGAAGGTCACCAGCATAGTAATGAGCATCAAAACCAGTATCAGGCCAAAACCGAAACTCATCCGCGTGCCAACTTTTAAATCTTTGACTGCCATATTCCTACCCCCTTTTCACAATAAAGTTCTTTTGTCAATAAATTACAGGCTTAACTTACTCAAACTCCATGCCAAACTGTTTAAATTCCATGGATTTATCAAGCACAAAAATTCAAGACATAACCCGCTGTTTTTAGGTGACTTTTAATATTTCCTATATATCGGTTATTTTGTAGCTATATATATATGGATTTTCTATTAAAAGCTGAATTGTCACACAACTGTAACATGAGAGATCGCTCATGACACACAAGAGGCCAGACAGAAAAATCTGCCTGGCCTCTTGTGTGATTAGATTAAATTTTGACCGTAGAAAGGGCGCTGCGGTGAATTGCAAACACATGACAGCGTCAGTTTGTCCCGCTCCATGGGCCAGGAGTGGGCAGC
Source organism: Deltaproteobacteria bacterium (assembly GCA_024636215.1). The sequence continues at coordinate 62,219 of JAGXHL010000063.1, read as the reverse complement.
TGGACCCGCTGGCAAAAAGGGTTTAATGCAGCGATTTTTTCTCGTATGCTTCCGCGCGCCCGGCAAGCTGCTGCAGATCAAGGATCAAAGCGACCCGGCCATCTCCCAGGATTGTCGCTCCGGAGACACCATTGACATCCTGATACATCCGTCCCAGATTCTTGATAACCGTCTGGTGTTCACCCACCACATGATCGACGACGAAACCAACCCTTAAGCCTTCCAGATTAACGATCACGATCTGTTCGATCTCCGGGCGTTCACTCTTGATGTTAAACTCGTCGCGAAGACGAACGTAGGGAACGATCTCCCCGCGAATCTTGACCAGGTTCCGACCATGCGTCTGTTCTGCCTGTTCACGGGTCAGTTCTATGCATTCTTCAACGGCAGAGAGAGGCAGAACATAGTGGTCTGTACCTATGTCGATCAACAAGCCATCGATAATCGCCAGAGTCAGGGGGAGCTGGAGGGAGAAAGTCGTCCCCTTGCCCTCTTCGCTGCGCACCTCAATGCTGCCACGTAATGCATCAATGGCCTGGCGCACGACATCCATGCCGACACCGCGACCACTGACACTCGAAACTTCCTGGGCCGTTGAAAAGCCGGGTTCGAAAATCAGTGCGTAAATTTCCCGCTCGGTCAACTCTGCCTGCGCACTGATCAAGCCTTTTTCAATGCCCTTGGCGCGAATCCTTTCGACATCGAGCCCGGCGCCGTCATCCGCAACGGTCAGCACAACGCTGGCACCGGAATGCTTTGCGGAGAGGGTAATGCGGCCTTTACCGGGCTTGCCGATCGCCTGTCGAACTGCGGGCGATTCGATGCCGTGTCCGATACTGTTACGCACCAAATGAACCAGAGGATCATTTAACTGATCAATAACCGTTTTATCCAGTTCGGTGTCTCCCCCTTCGGAAACCAGCAGGACATCTTTGCCAAGCTCGCTGCCCAGATCACGAATCAATCGCTTGAAACGGGTAAAGGTCCCGCCGATGGGCAGCATGCGGATCGTCAGGACCTGATCACGCAAATCCCAGGTCAGGCGCTCCACCTCTTCTGCAACACTCAGCAGGTCGGCATCAATACGACTGTTGGCGAACTGCGAAAGGCGGGCTTGCACTGTAACCATCTCGCCGACCAGGTTGACCAATTTATCCAGACGATCGGATTTCACCCGGATGCTTTCCATGGCGTCGTTGGCTTTGCGTTCCCGGCGCAAAGCCTGGATACGTTGCTGCTCGACCAGGGCGGATTTCACCTTTTTGTCATCGAGAGCACCTACTGCGACAAGTGTTTCGCCGAGTCGTTTTTTCTCTACCAGGTATCTTTCAAGGTCCTCTTCGGTCAGATCTCCGCGTTCGATCAGGATTTCGCCGAGGCGCTTGTAATCTTCCGGCTGGTCAATCTGGCTGCCATCATCGATCTTCTGAATGATCAGCTCACACTCATCTTCCACAAAGATGAAGACATCACGGATGGCGTCCTCGTCCTGGTCTGTTGTCAACAAGACATCCCAATAGACCAGGCACTCTTCTGGATTGAGCTCATCAAGCGCAGGAATGGCATCCAACTGTGCGACCACCAGGGTTTCGCCGAGACGGTGCAGCTCACCAAGCAGAAAGTGGGGCTGCACCCCCTGAAGGAAAAGATTCGGCATGGGCCGAAACCGAATCCGGAAGGTGGCCTGATCATTCTGTGACGGGACGAGAGCCGTCCTGGCGTCAACAGCCGGGCCCTGACGGAAAGGCATCAGGGCCTGAAAGGCGGCCACCAGCTCTGCAGTCAGTTCATCATCGACGGCATCAGCACCAAACTCGGCCATGATCATTCCCTTGAGATGATCCTGGGCGGACAGCGTCAGTGAAACCAGTTTCTCATCGACTTTGCGTTCGCCGGAGCGGACTTGCTCAAAGACCGTCTCTGCCTCGTGGCAAAAACCTGCGACGTTATCGAAGCCGGCCAGACCACCGGAGCCCTTCAGGGTATGTAAGACGCGAAAAACCCGATCAATCTGGGACGGATCTTCAGGCGCTTCTTCCAACTCCAGCAATGCAGCCTCCAGTTCCTGAATCAACTCGAGCGCTTCGTCTTTAAAGGTTTCGATTAAAGTGCTCATACCGGACAGACCATGCGGACAACAGCCAACAGCTGCTCAGGCTTGAAGGGCTTGACGATCCAGCCCGAGGCACCAGCGGTTTTCCCCTCCTGCTTCTTCTCAGGTTGCGATTCAGTTGTCAGCATAATGATCGGCATGAAGCGGTTACCGGGATTCCGGCGGACCTCCTTGATCAGGGTAATCCCGTCCATGTTTGGCATGTTCAGGTCAGTCACCAGCATATCGACAGCTTCGACAGTCAACTTTTTCAGGGCATCGACACCATCAACCGCCTGCAAGACTTGGTAACCGGCCCCCTCCAGGGTCATTTTCAGCACCTGGCGTACCGTTGCGGAATCGTCTACGGTCATCACCCGTTTGCTCATAATCTTGATCTCCTTAAAAAACTAAAAATCTGAAGGCTCATTCGTTTCCAGATGAACACTAATTCTGTTCAGCCCAAAGGCATTTCCCGGTGTCGCCGTGATTGCAGATGAAATCCTGGGAAAAGCCGACTTCGTCGAGGAATTGCAAGAATTCGCCGTTTTCACCGACCCACAGACACATTTCTTGGCCCCGCCCGCTCGAAAAGCGATGGCAGGCACAGAGCAGCTGAACCCCGGCCACATCGACAGAGGTTGCGGCGGACACGTCAACGACGACCTGATCGGCCGTTTCAAAGGCCTCGACCAGACGCTCCTTGAGAGTGCTGATATGGTTAATCGTTAGATCACCTTCAATCTGCAGCGTACCTGAATTCTTATCAGGATTATAAGACCAGTTTGTCATTAAAAAAATAACTCCTGTTTGTGCGTTTTACCACTTTAAAAAGTCTTCGGAATTGATTCGGCCGGTCAGAAGAGATCGACGTTATCACCCAGGCCATGGTCACGATTGACCTTCCACTCATTGTCTTTAGCAGTGTCTGCAGGGACAGCTGCATTCTGTTTTTCCATAAAACGTTCATGAATATGTCGCTCGCTGGCCATAGTGTAACAAAGCTCCAGCTCGACAAAAAGCTGTTCCAGGTTACCGTTCTCAGCCAGAGTCATTGACTCGCGCGATTGCTCGCTCAAAGCATCCAGATGCTTAAGCGCGGGCATCAATTTCTTCTGGAACGGAGCCTTGAGATCAACGTTCATGACAACAGTGGAAACCTGATCGCACAGGCTGGCCGCATCACGATCAACCCGGCCGGTGAGTTCCTGCAGTCGATGGGTGCTGTGATCGAGGGTCGTCATGTGTTGATGGGCATCCTGCAACAGCAGGTCGATGTCTCCAAACCCTGATTGGGTATGTCTTTCAATGTCCTGTAACTGGTCGGCTTGTTCAGTGACCATAGCGCACGCTTCTGCCAGCTTTCGCGCATAATGGGTGGCTTCCTCTGCAACCAGCTGGATATTTTGGGCGATAATGTCGAGCCCCGCGCCTTTTTGTCTGGCATGGGCCGCACTGATTGCCGCATTAATCGCCAGCAGTTGCATCTCTTCGCCAATAAATTCGACCTCTTCGACCAAACCAGCGACCTGCTGCACACCTTGACTGACATCCGTGAGAATGGACCCCGCCGCCCGATGAGTTGCTTGCGTGTCCTGCAGGCAGTTGGCAATCGACTGAAGGACACCCAGAACCGAACTAAAGCGATTGACACTGCAGGCATCTGTCGCTTTGAGCAGGGTTTTGGTATCGCCTGACATCAACTCTACAGTCCGCGCCATCCCCTGCAGATTTTCAGTAAGTTGGTCTGCCGCATCAAGAAATTCCTGACCGGCCAGATCAAGTTGGTCGTGCTGCAACTGGCAGATACAGCCGAACAGGCCGGCAGCTTCCAGGTCCTTGCTGAAATCAGTTCTTTGCTCGAATCTCTCAAGGTGGCGGCCGAGGCTGTCCAGGGCTTTGCGTACATGCTCCAGTCGCTGGCGGGTAATATCCTGAAACTGCAAGGCAGCAACAATCTCACCAAAGTTGCGCTGCACTTCGTCGGAACGTTCTTTGAGCTGATCGGTCCACTGCCCTGTTTCAATTTGGGTCGCCATAAAAGCTGAAAGAAGACGACGGGCCTTATCGACTTCAGAGAGAGCGAGCTTGATCGTGTTCAGTTGAGCTGTTTCCTCGGTCTCCAGCGACTTACTGATAAGTGGAACCAAAAGCTCGGTACGAGCAAAGATTTTCGAGATTTTTTCCTGTACCAGGCCGCCGAGTTCATCCAGCGATTTGGCCAGAACACCTGCACCGGATGCATAACCTTTAGCCGCTTCAATTCTTGTTGAAACCCGCAGTGAATGCAGCGTCTTGATAACTTTTCTCAACCCGGCAACAGGTATTTCCAGAGTCCTGATCTGATCAACGACTCCGGTCAACAGTGCGCAGATATCAACGGAGGTTTGCTGAGTTGCTGACAGCCAGAGACTGCAGCGTTCAACCAGCAACTGCAGTTGCTGCAATGTGCTCTCGCCGTCACCACCGTGCAGAAGCTGCAAAACCTCACCGGCCGAGCTGGAGATGCCGTGAGCCTGCTCATGGAAAACATTGATCTTGTCGCCAAGCTCCAGAAAACTGTGTTCTGTCACATGATCGATACTGGCCAGGTCCTGGAGCAAAGCTTCAAGACGATCCGGTTGCCAATGCCATTCCGCATGATCACGCAAAGAGAGCCGTTGCGCAGATTGTGCTGAGCCCAAGGACATCAACAAATCCTTTCAGCAGCTGCAGGCAGGAGCTCCTGGCCAGACAAATCCAGAACATGTTCAACCACAGCTTGAACTTCAGAGACCCGAAAGGGTTTTCTCAACCAGGTCATAACTCCCAGAGCGCGCGCCTCTTGCCTGGCCGCCAGATCATCACGGCAACTGACCACTAAAATCGGCAGATTGATATAAGCATCCATTTTACGCAGCCTGCGTACTAGCTCCAGGCCATCCATAACCGGCATCTGCCAATCGGCAATCACCATGTCGACATGGTGAGTCGCTATTTTATCAAGGGCATCGGCACCATCGACCGCTTCAATGACAGCGACGCCTTGAAAATTCAGGGCAAAACGCAGCATTTGCCGCAAGGCCGGCTGGTCATCAACGATACAAATTACTTTTGACATGAGCCTTCTCCATTGCTCTCAACAATAACAGAATCAAGTACAAACCAATATTCATGCCAACTAATGAAACCTGACCGGTTTTATCGATTCAAGTTAATGAATCGCTGTATATCAGGCATTTAACAAACCCATCATGGTCCGCTGCACAAAGGTCACCACTTAAACAAGAGCCTGGAGTGTGCGCCATGGCACAGGACTGTGACAGCGTCTCGGGAATATGAATGGAGTTTATGAGCTTTCTTCAGAATCTTCGATGCCGAACTCTTGCATCTTGCGATAGATGGTTCGACGACTGAAACCGAGTAAGCGTGCCGCACGACTCTTGTTCCAGGCGGACTTTTCCAGTGCGGCAAGGATCTTTTCAGCTTCTTCTTCCGGACCGGCATCAAAAGGGGTCAGAGCTGGGGAAACCGCTCCAGGGTTCGTGCCATCTTGAAGTTCAGGTGGCAGGTGCCTGGTATCGATGACATCCTCTCGGCAAAGCACAAAAGCATGCTCGACGGCGTGCTGCAATTCGCGGATATTGCCGGGCCAGACATAGGCCGTCATCTGCTTGGCAGCATCCTCGTTCAGGCCCAGGATCTGGCGTTTAAAACGTTGATTATACAGTTTGACAAAATGTTCGATCAACAGGGGAATGTCTTCGCGTCGATCCCGCAATGGCGGCATCGGCACCTGTACGACGCGCAAACGATAGTAGAGGTCCTCCCGAAACTCGTCATTCTGTACTTTTTTCAGCAGATCCTGGTTGGTTGCGGCAACAATCCTCACATCAACCTTGATGGTTCCCGTCCCCCCGACCTTTTCGATTTCTTTGCTCTGCAGGACCCGCAACAGGCGCACCTGTAACGCCGGAGAAATATCGCCGATTTCGTCGAGAAAGATCGTTCCACCATCAGCTTGCTCGAAGCGGCCGATCTTATCCTTGAGGGCCCCGGTAAAGGAGCCCTTGATATGGCCGAAAAGCTCACTTTCCAGTAAGTTTTCCGGCAGAGCGGCGCAATTAACCTTGACCAGGGCCTTGTCCCGACGATCACTGCGATAGTGCAGTGCTTCAGCGACCAGTTCCTTGCCGGTGCCGCTCTCCCCTGCGATCAGGACCGTGGTGTCGACCTCGGCCAGGTTTTCAATCAAGCCGAACATGGCCTGAACAGGCTCACTGCGACCAACTATATGTTCAAACTTCTGGCGTTTTTTGAGACTCTTCTCCAGGCTTTCCAGGCGGGTCTGATCACGCACAGTCAAGACCACTCCCATTGGATTGCCGGTGTCGCCAAGACAGGGGGCGGTCGACACATTCAGGACACAGAGCTTCTGAGAAGGGTCGGTCGTTTCCAGCCTCTGGTCAACCACCGCCTGGTTGGTCAGCATGGTCTTTTCGACAACATCGACAAACGCCTCTCGAATGTTTTTGGGCAACTGGGCCAGGGACATGCCAACAAGGCCAGCGGGAAGCGCGAACAGGTTGACGAACGCCTGGTTGGCCTGAAGGATGACTTTCTTCTGGTCCACCAGCATGATGCCATCGCGGACGCTGTCAAAAATCGCTTCCAGATGCGCCCTGTAACCTTCTCTCTGGTCGACGACCGCCTTATGCTTGAGAGCCATTTGTGCCACGCGCAACAGGGTTTCCTGGCGAATCGGCTTGGGGATATAATCGAAAGCACCATGCCGCACCGCCTCAGCAGCTGTTGCAACATCCGGGGCTCCGGTGATCATAACCACCGGACAATTGGCAAATCTCTCCCGAATTATCTTAAGGAGGTCGAGGCCACTATGACGGCCGAGTTGAATATCCAGAAAGACGAGGTCGAAAGCACTGTGCTCGAGGAGTTCTTCCGCCTCCGGGAAAGAGGCCGCAGTCGAAACCAGGTAGCCGTCATCCTGCAGGAAAGACTCCAGGGTAAAACGCAAACTTTCTTCATCATCAATTACCAGAACATGGGAGGTCATTACGAGTCCTTAACTTTAAAGCCTGCAGCCGGCTCTGAATAGTCCGACAAGCTGCTAGCTCACTTATCTTATTAGAGCTGTCTGGCCGGTTGCGATTCATCACGCAAAACCAGGACAGTGCCCAGCTCTCTTTGATCATAACCGGTCAAAGGGGCCATCGTCACGCCGAAAACCACAGCCTGCCCATCGCCACCCTCGGCTTCAACCCGAAAGATTTCACCCTCGCAACGTTCTTCAATCAGTTCCTGCAGTCTTTTTAATGGTGGACAATAAGCCCCAATCTCAGCCGGGCTCAAACCGATCAGCGACGTCTCACAACAGAGCATGGCAGAGGCTGCAGCATTAACTTCAGCCAGTCTCATGTCTTGATCAAAAATCATGAGTCCTTCCTTGACACTCTGAAAGACTGCCGCCATGCGCAATCGGTAGATCTCCTGCTGATCAACCAGTTTTTTGTGTTCAATGGCCAGCTTGGCCTGCCGAAGCAGATCCTCCTGATGGAGAGGTTTGGTGATGTAGTCGAAGGCGCCGAGTCTGACCGCTTCGGCTGCAGTGCGGATTTCAGGCGCTCCGGTCACCATAATGACCGGTGTGTTGGGATGCGACTCGCGGCTCGCCTGCAAGACACCGATCCCGGACTCGCGGCCCAGCAGGATATCGAGAAAAACCGCGTCAAAAGAGTGTTTTTCAATCATCTGCAAAGCCGTATCAAGGCTTTCTGCGGTCTCTACACTGTAACCGGCATCAGTCAGGAAGGCATTGAATGTGAAACGGATGCTCTCTTCGTCATCGACAACCAGAATTCTTTCTTTCATTTCAAGCTCCTTTAACATGAATGATCCTGCAATTTAAAGTCGGAGAAAAATCAGAGGAATCAGGCAGACAGCCCCGAGCAGTCTATAAAACAATCGAAACCTGCAAAACAAGCCTAAACCGCAGGCAAGATGATTCTAACTTCCGTAAATTCACCCTCCCGACTCGAAATATTGAGCTCACCACCGTGCTTCTGGACTATTTCATGGCTGATACTCAAACCGAGCCCGGTACCGACGCCGGCCGCCTTGGTGGTCACAAACGGATTCAGCACGCGCTCAATCAGATCGGCAGGAATCCCTGTGCCCTGGTCGCGGAAGCTGATCGACACAAAGGTCTGATTATCCTGCACGATCTCCTCGCCCTTGACCAGCAGGATCTTGTTCGGATCGTGATCCGGATATTTTTCTGACAAGGCGTAACGCGCATTGCTGATCAGATTGAGGAATAATCGTTGAATCTGATGACTACGGCTGTTGATCAGCGGCAGGTTGTCAGGCAATTGAATCTGCAGGGAGACCCCCTCTTTGTCCAGTTGATTCTTTGCCAGCGCAAGAGATTCTTTGAGTGCGTCAAGGACCGTGATTTTTTCAACCTGCTGGCTCTCTGCACGGGAAAAGTAAAGCAGCTCACGTACAATCGTGGCAACCCTCTCACTCTCACGGATGATGCGTTTGGAAAGCTCCTCTTCCCGTGATTCGGCCGCCGCCTGGTTGAGTATCAGCTGGGCATAATTAATAACGCCATTGATCGGGTTGTTGATCTCATGAGCCACACCGGCGGCGAGTTCACCCAGGGCGGCGAGTTGACCGGTCCGCATATGCTGTGCTCTCTGTCGTAAAGATTCGCTGATATCCTGAACAATTTCTATGACATTGACAACTTCTCCTTGTTCATCGAAAACCGGGAAGGGCCGGAAATAAAGGGTTCGACCATCGGCCAGACTGACTTGTGCTTCTTCCGTGTTTCCGCTTGCAAAGGTCTTTTTTACCGGGCAGCTGTCGCACAGGGGTTCGCTGTTTCCAGAGGCTGGACCACACTCAACCTCGGGAGTTTCATAGCAGGGGATTCTCGCAGCTTTCTCGTAACCAAGCTGCGCCTTGTCGGAAGACCGATTCCGCCAGACCATCCTCATATCTCTATCGAGGACCATTATCTGGTCGGGAATCGCCTCGAGAAGTCCCTGAAATTGCAGCGTCATCGACTGCAGGTGTGATTCGCTTCTCACCAGACGCGTCTCGGCATCCTTCATCGCGGTAATATCCCGGATCACAGTCAGGACACATAATTCGTTATTCAGCATCAAGGTTCGGGCAGACGTCAACCCGGTTTTTTCGCGGCCATCTTTAGCACGAAACAACATCTCCATATTCTCGACATGGCCACTTTCACACAGTGCGGCTATGAATCTTGCTCGGTCTTCAACATTGGCCCAGAAACCAACCTCAAGGGACGTTTTGCCGATAATTTCATCACGCGAATAGCCACTGACTTTCGTACAGCTTTCGTTGACATCAATGATCACCCCACTATCGATCCGGGAGATCAGAACGACGTCGGGGTTGATCTGGAAGACGGTTCGAAACCGTGATTCACTTAACTGCAGCTGGCTTGAGGTTTCCTGAAGCTCCAGTTCGGCCTTTTTGCGTTCGGTAATGTCAAGCATGACGCCACGCAAACGCACAGGCTTATCATCTTCGACAATCACGGAGACAACATTCTTCAACCAGACGATGCGACCGTCGCCGGCAAGCATGCGGTACTCGAAATCATGATCACGGCGGGCGTTCGTCTCCGTCGCACAGAAAGACAGAACCCATTCTCGATCTTCATGATGAATATGCTGCAGCCAGAAGTCCTGTTCTTCAAGCCACTGTTGCGAAGTGTGCCCCAGTATCGATTCAACCTGATCGCTGACATAGGTAAAGCGAAAGGTAGCCAATTCGAGTTCCCAGACAATGCCATCGATCGAATTGACAAGATCACGGTAGCGGGCACGATTATCTCTGAGGGCCTTTTCTCTCTCATCAACAGCCGCTATCATCTGCCGAAAGCTACCGCTTAAATCTTCCAGTTCTTCATAGTGAGCAGTTTGCAGGACCTGACCATAGTGACCCCGGCCCGCATCACTGACTGCATCACGCAGGAGAAGAATCGGCTTCAGCATCCGCCGTGACAACCAGAGGGAGAGACAGATGCCAAACAGAGCGGCAACAGTAAGCGAGCTGAACAAAAACAAGCGCAGCGGACCGAGTCCCTGCGTTGCAAGCTTAACCGGAAGGCTGACATAGGCAGCCCAGCCTGTCTCTTTGACCAGTTGCACACTCTCGAGTCTGGAATGGTCTTCGTGATATTGGCTGTAAACCTCTATTTGCTGCTCAAGGGCCTCGCGAATTTCCGGATGCTCAAGGAGGTTAAGCCTTTGAGAAACCCGCTCCGGATGGGAATCGGCGATCAGAACACCGTGGTGGTCAAGAAGAGAAAAGCTGATGTTCAAAGCTGTCTTGTCAAGTCGATTGAGAAGTTCCGTTGATATTTTTTTCAGGCCGACGGTGCCAAGCAGGGTCCCTGTTTCCAGTGAGATCGCCAAAGTCACTGATGGCTCGGCGGTTGTCGTTGAGAGAAAGGTGTCCGACCAGAAGACCTTGGTTGCCCGGTGACGATTGGCAAAAACAACATGGGCGGAAAGATCAAGGTCAAAATAATCTTGCCGGTTTTCCCCGAAGTGTGAAGAGAGCCCGAGGTGAGTCACCTTGTCGTTCTCGTCGAGCAGGAAAATCGATTCAAAGCTGCTCGATTCGTTGACAGAGAGCTGCAGATAGCGGTTGATCTCATCGTCCTCGCCCAGCAGATTCGAGTTCAGGTTTTTTTCAACAAGAGCGAGGCTATTGTAGGTGTCGCGCAGAAATTCAGAGGCTTCATTGCTGACATTCACAGCCTGCAGGTTGAGAAGACCCGAAACCGTCTCCAGATGTTTTTTTTCAAAATAGTGAACACTGGCCCACCCCAACAGCAGAATCGGCAGGGTCGCCACAACGACGAAACTCAGGGTCAGGGATTGTTTGAATGATGCCGGGAATTTCATATCGAATCGACAACCGTAAACTGACTCTCTTCATTAACAGTCAGCAAGAGCTTTTGTTCTACATCACCAAAGCGATCGAATATCAGCTCGGATTGCTGGCCAGAAGAATCGACGCATTTCAAGGAGATTTGCCTTCAGGCTGGTTTGATCATGACCTTTGGCCCGACCCCATCGCCGCAGCGATGCGATGAAATCATATTTTCCTGTAGACCGAAGGCGCCATCTGCTTGAGCGGCAGGTTCAAACCCAGGAGCGTCTCGGAGTGGCCCAGGAAGATGTAACGTCCCGACGCCAGGTTATCAACCAGCTTCGACAAGAGTTTTTCCTGAGTCGGTCGATCAAAGTAAATAATGACGTTCCTGCAAAAAATGATGTCAAAGGGGTCACGAAAGCCAAAATCATCATCCATGAAATTCAGCCGTCGGAAACGCGCCAGAGCACGTAATTCGGGGACAATGCGCACCATGCGATTTTCGGGGTCCTTCGATCTGAGCAGATATTTTTTCTTCAACTTTTCAGGAATGGGGGCGGCCTTGATCTCAGCGTAAATCCCCTGCACTGATTTTTCGAGGACCTCAGTTGAGATATCGGTGCCGAGGATGTCAAAGCTGAAATCCGGTTGTTCAAGCTGAAATTCTTTGAGCACCATGGCGAGGGTGTAAGGTTCCTTGCCCGTCGAGCAACCGGCGCTCCAGACACGCAGCGGCTTGTGGATGCCGGCACCGAAAGTCTCAATCAGGGAGGGCAGAGCTGAACGAATCAGGTAATCAAAATGGGCAGGTTCACGGAAAAAATCCGTTTTGTTGGTCGTCACAACGTCGATCAATTTGATGAGCTCTTCCGTGGGTTCCTCTTTGGAAAAGATCAATTCCGCATACTCTTCAAAAGAAGACAGCGTATGCACACGCAGTCGTTTGCGTAATCTTGCCTCGAGCATACTGCGTTTATGCGAAGGCAGCTTGATGCCGCAATGATCGTAGACAAGCTTACTGAAACGGTCGAAATCCCGATCCGTTAGGCGGGCATCGAATCTTTTCAGAGCCGGTGCATTGGTCGGCATGCCTGCATTGTGCTTGTTTCCAGGCTTTTCTAAGTCTGACATAGGCCTCAAACCTGAGATTCTTGAGAGGAGGGTTATTCGCCAAGCACCAGTTTAACGACTTTCAGCAATTGCTCGGGCTTGAAGGGTTTGACAATCCAGCCGGAGGCACCCGCTTCTCGTCCCGCCTTTTTTTTCTCTTCAGAGGATTCTGTCGTCAGCATAACGATTGGAGTGAATCTGTGCTGGCCGCCTGCACGGACTTTCTTGATCAATTCGAGACCATCCATGTTGGGCATATTCAGGTCAGTTATCAGCATATCGACCTGTGCTTCAGAGAGCTTCTCAAGCGCATCAAAGCCATCCTCAGCCTCAATTACCTGATAGCCGGCATTTCCCAACGCCAGTTGCAGCACCTGACGAACGGTTTCGGAATCATCTACAATCAGAATAGATTTTGCCATCACAACTCCTTGACTGGTGCAGTTTTCGTTGGGGGTCGAGATTCCTGTTGCCATTTCCGCAGGCAAGCACATTGGATTAAGGTGGATTATCCTACATCATCAGGCAGGAAGAAGACAATACTAACCGATTGGAACTCCTGAGAGATTATCTATGACCCGCAACTTTTCGCCTGCGCAAAAGCACCGATGCCGGGTGGAAACCAGCCGGGATGAGAGGCATTGACGGCCGCAGGCTTTTGACCCTGACAACAGACAGCAGGCAAGCGCAGGAAACATTTCAAACCCTCAAAACCGTCAGGCTTTCCAAGCTTGATCTGCTGTGATAATCTTGAGTCTGTTATCCATGCTTTAATTATAATTTTAATCTGGAGGGACTACTCATGCAAACACATGGATCTATGAAAGCTTTGGCACGCCACTTCCTGTTATTTCTCTGTCTGATCCTTGCTGCCTTGCCAGGACATGCCGAAGAGTTGACCCAAAGAGACTGGATGATTACCCTGGTTGATGCGACCGGCTGGTCATACGGATTGCCTGATGAGCCGCAAGACCCGGATTACATCAACATCCTGACAGGCAACAGGGAACTCCGCTTTGAAGCAGAAGATATTTTTGCAAAAGACGAAGACAATGTCTCAATCATGTCGTTTAATAACTTTGGAGCCTTCAGTGGCCAGGGTTGGCTGCATGGTACACGAGAAGCAACCACGGTCCACCTGAGATTCACTCTGCCCGTGAGCGGTAACTATCTGATCAAAGCTCACCTCCGCCAGCCAGGCCACCTGTTAAAGATTGCAGGAGAGCCGTTAACAGCCGACGCAGAGACCGTTTTTACCGAAGTCAGCCTTGGCCACTTTGCATTGCAAAGCGGAGCACAGGAGATCCTCGTCACCTTGCCTCCGAACGGGTCTATCGACTATATCTCTCTGCAGGCTCCGAACCTGGCGGCAATCACCCCGGAGAGAGGCTGGCAACCTGACGAGCCTTTGACCTGGCAGGTTCTGCAAACGACGCTATTGCAACTCTGGCAGCTTGCTGAGCTTTTCCCGGCTGATCCCGCTGCCATGGTCGTCGAGGCAGAAGATCTGCAACAGAGCCAGGTTAATGTCGTCGACATCCCGCACCTCGGCCATCCCAGCGGTGGCAAGTGGTTGCGAGCGGGACCACTCCCGGCTGCGGTCCGCTTTCCACTGTACCTTGAAAAGAGTGGCTTCTACGACCTCACCCTGCGCGCCCTGGGCAATCCGATCCAGATCTCGATTGGCGACCACCAGAAACTGCTTCTTGAGGCAAAGCCTTATCTTGATGACGTCACCTTCAAATCGCTTTTCCTGTTCGCCGGAGAAAGCCATATCACCCTGAAACTGCCTCCCGGCGGAGGGATTGATTATCTCCGTCTGACAGGTCGTCAAATCGACGCGTCTCGTGCCGGGACCCTGCTCGATTTTGAGCAAAAAGCCAATCCCGAGGCACGCGACCTCGACACCCTCGCGACATTCATAGCAGCATTCGGCGTCGAGCGTTAAGTCTTGACTGTCATAGTGCTGCTGGCCGCATATGCGACCGGCATCACCCTGACGCGCGTGATTGCGCCTTGGGACACAACCGGTTGCGCCCTGGGTTTAGGGCTGTTGTTCCTGCTCTGGCTGCCTCTCCGTCATTCAAGATGGGGATGGCTCGCCGTGACACTCCTGCTCTGCCTGGGCGGATTCATTCAGACCTCTCAGGCTCTCAAGCCACCCGCCTTCAACAACCATATCAGCAGATTTACCGACACACCTGCGGCCGTCATAGAAGGCATGATCCTGAGTGTTGAGAGCAGAGAGTCAGGCGGTTATCGCCTCTTGACAGACGTCCGGCAGTTGATCAGAGGAAAAACCGCAGCAAAGATTACCGGCCGGCTGCTGCTCTACATTAAAGAGGGTGAATTGCAGGTCCGCCCCGGACAGATCATTCGTTGGCGATCTGTTTTGCGAGAGCCTTCACGTTTCGGCAATCCTGGAGAGTTCAACTACCCTCTCTACCTAGCAGCACAGGGAATTTACGCCACGGCCTTTCTCAAGCGTGCCGAGGACGTGGCTGTTCTGGTCAATCACCCGGCGACAGAGAAGGCTTACCTGGAAAACCGGCGATACCGGCTTGCGGCACGTATCGACCAGGTTGTGCCGGACGATACCGCAGGTTTTCTGCAAGCACTCTTACTCGGCTGGCGTGGCGGCATCAGCGTGGAACAGAGACAGATGCTTGCCGGCAGCGGTGTTGCACACCTGTTTGCAATTTCAGGTCTTCACTTCGGTCTTTTGGCCTTGCTCTTCTACCAGCTTGGCAAATGGTTTTACACGCGCAGCCAGACCTTGCTGCTCTGGTGTCCACCCCAACGGGTCGTTCCGGTTCTGTTGATCGCTCCTCTTGCAGCCTACCTGTTGCTGACCGGCAATGCGTGGGCGACTCGCCGCGCTTTTTTGATGGCCAGCATTGTCGCCGTTCTCTTTGCCAGCGGCCGACGAACACACCCCTGCATACTGCTGGCCACAGTGGCACTCGGCATCTTGCTCTTCAACCCGCTGGCACTCTTTCAGCCGGGCTTTCAGCTGTCTTTTTCAGGCGTCGCAGGCATTCTGATCTGGCTGCCCCCTTTGCAGAAGAAGACAGTAGGATATGCCAAACTGGTGCGCTGGCCCATAACCCTGCTGATGACCACCATTGCTGCGACTTTTGCTACGGCCCCTGCGAGTTTGTGGCACTTCCATCAATTCAGCCCTGCCGGACTGCTGACCAACCTCTTCGCTATTCCACTAATCGCCTGGGGTGCTGTGCCGCTGGGTTTGTTCAGCCTGGCGGCGTTGCCCTTCTCCAATTTGCTTGGGGAGACGGGCCTGTTGGTCGCGGCCAAGTTGGTGACTCTGGCGATCAAGATCGTCACCATAATCAGCCAATGGCCTGGCTTGACGCCAATTCCTTGTTATCTGACTGTCTCCGGTCTGGTGTTGTTAATCGCGCTGCTCCTTGTTGCCCTCCCCTTCGGCAATCAGAAATCAGACCGCTGGCTCCGTCTGCTGGTTATCACTGTGACCCTGGCTGTCGCCTGGTCAGCCAGACAGCCGTTTGCCGAGCTTCAGGTCACCGCAATCAGCGTTGGCCAGGGCGACGCCACTCTTGTCACACTGGCAGGAGCTCACTATCTGATTGACGGCGGGGGCCTGCCCGGATCATCCATCGACCCTGGAGAACGGCTGGTTGGCCCGGCCCTTGGCCGGATGGGCGTCAGACGACTGGCAGGAGTCGTTGTCACCCATAATCATCCTGACCACACCTCGGGATTAACTTTCATCGTGCAACGTTTCCCGATCGAAAAATTCTACCTGGCTGCAGAGGTTGAAGACCTTGCTGCGGACCTGCAACAAGCGCTGCACGACAGACAAGTGCCGATTGAACGTATCGACGAAGGATGGACTCATTTGATCAGCGGCAGCAACCTGACTTTCAGTCTCTTTGCTCCATCACAGCAACTACGGGACGTCAATGAACGGTCTCTTGCTGTGTTCGCTCGCGGTCAGGATCAAGGAGTGCTGTTGACTGGAGACCTCTTCGGCAAAGGTGTGTCACAACTGATTGACACGGGTCTTCCCGGGAAGGTGACGCTTTTGAAAATGTCACATCATGGCAGCCGTCACGCAGAACCAGCAGCTTATCTGAACTGGTTAAGGCCCACAGTGGCCTTTGTCTCGGCCGGGCTGGGCAACCCCTATGGGTTTCCGCACCAACAGACACTTGCCGCCTGCAACAGACAAAAAGTCAAAGTCTTCAGAACCGATACACAGGGAATGCTGCAATTTCGTGTCGTTAATAATCTCTGGCAAGGCTCCACAGAGAAACAGGAGGGTCTGACAAGGTCAACTTCAGACAGGGATAATAATTGACTCATTGCAAGGATTTTGGTAACTTGCATTGCTGATCAACGAAGGGCTAAAGCATGCCAAAGCCAAAGATTCTGATTGTCGATGATGAAGTTTTCTTCCGGCGCCTCTTTACCGAGATCCTCTCGGAGGGCGACCTTTACATGATCGAGTCGGTAGGCTCCGGCGCAGAGGCTCTTGATTACCTGACGCGAACAAGTGTGGATGTCATCCTGACCGACATGGTCATGCCTGAAATCTGCGGCCTGGAGTTAATCCGTCGCACGCGCTCTTTTGATCCATCTCCGGACATCATTCTCGCCACCGGCAATGCGACCGTTGAAACGGCCATTCAGGCGTTAAAAGGCGGGGCACGTGACTACCTCCTCAAACCATGCAATCCCGAACAACTGCGTCACACCGTCAAAACCTGCCTTGAGCAACGTCGTCTGATTGCTGAAAACAGCCTGCTGCAGAGCCAGATCCGTCTCTACCAGAGAGGCCAGCACCTTTCCAGTCTGCTCAATATCGACAACCTTTTCCAGGAGTCACTGAGTACCCTGCTGAATGAAATTGGTCAGGGGCACGGCCAGGGCCTGGCCTACCTGGCAACCCGCAATGGTCTCAGCCATCTGAGCGCAAAGGGCTTCGATGAGGCCGAGGCGAAGGAACTTGCAGAGCTCCTCCTCGAGAAAACCAGAACCATGGAAGCGCCGGCCCTGCTGCAGAAAGCGGATGTCCCTGCGATCTTTGCAGGGAACGAGACCTTGAAAGCTCTCTGGGTGCTACCCATGACGGCGGAGAACCAGGAACATGGAGCCGTGGTCCTTTGTCACCCGAAGGACTCTGAGCTGGCTGAACCGGCTTCGCAACAAAGTCTGACCTTTCTTGCCGACCAGGTCTCCCTTGGTTTTCGCAACGCCTGCCAATATCAGGGCGCCCGGGAGCTGATTTATACGGACGATCTGACCGGTCTGTACAACCACCGCTACCTGCGCGTAGCACTTGAACAGGAAATCCGCCGTTCGGAACGTTACGGTCTGGAGTTTTCAGTGGCCTTCATCGACCTCGACCTTTTCAAGAATATCAACGACGAACATGGTCATCTGGTCGGGAGCGGCATTCTGCGTCAGGTCGGTGAACTGTTGCGCGAATGTGTCCGTGACGCTGACATGCTGTTCCGTTACGGTGGTGACGAATTTACGGCTCTTCTGGTAGAAACCGATACCCGTGGTGCCAAAATTGTTGCCGAAAGAATCCGATCGTCTATCGCCAAATGCGAGTTTTCCATCGGTCACGGCAACACCGGTCGCTTGACCGCAACGGTTGGACATGCCACTTACCCGATTCACGCTACAGGCCTGGAAGAGATGATCGACCTGGCTGACAAAGCGATGTACCTTGGCAAGAATGACCGCAACATCGCCCGGAGCGCTTCGGAGATTGCCGCCACATGATCTCACGCGCCCTGGCGGCCTTGGCCCCGGACGCCTCACTCCTCATTCTCCATGCCTGGCGACTTTCAAATTGACGAAGCTTGCCAGTTCGGAGCCGTATCTTCGTTAACATTGCCGCACAGACAGGACATTACCCAACCGGGAGAGGTCTTGATGACCGGACACACCTATCGGATCGTCGCTGATGCAATCCATGCAATTCAACTTGAACCGATTTCATTCAAAGGCAAAAACACCATGGTTGAGCTTTACCTGGTTGACGGACTGTGTGAGAACAAGTAAAAAAACCTACGCATGATTTTTTGTATGTATTATTAATCTGTATTCAACGCTGAGACGCGCCAGGCGCAGGGAAAAACCTTAAGCAAAATTTTTAGTCTTTCCTCTGCGCCTCCGTATTAAAATGATTTTCAAAATGCTTATCAATTCTGGAGTCTTAAATAGTGAGTATTACAGGGATTAAGGGCATGAATGACATTCTGCCCGGCGAGGTTGAAACCTGGCAGCACCTCGAAGAGCAGGCACGTAAAGTCTTCGGGGCGTTCGGCTACCGTGAGATACGTGTTCCGGTGGTTGAAAAAACCGATCTCTTCTGTCGTTCCATCGGCGAAACGACCGACATCGTTGAAAAAGAGATGTACACCTTCAGCGACAAGGGTGGCACGTCGATGACCTTGCGCCCCGAAGGAACGGCTCCTGTGATGCGTTCCTTCATTCAGCACAAAATGTATGCCCAGGATCCGGTCTCGAAGCTCTATTACATAGGCCCGATGTTTCGTCACGAGCGCCCCCAGAAGGGCCGCTACCGGCAGTTTCATCAGATCGGCGCAGAAGTCATCGGCATCGACGATCCCAAGATCGACGCCCAGGTGCTGGCCATGCTCAGTCACTATTTCCAAACCACGAAGATTCCCGATGTATCCCTGCAGATCAACTCCCTCGGCTGCCCGGAATGCCGGCCGAGCTATCGTGAAACACTGATCAGCGTCCTTGAGCAACACATCGAGGCCCTCTGTGCCGACTGCCAGCGCCGCTACAAGACCAACCCGCTGCGCGTTCTCGACTGCAAGGTTGCCGGCTGTAAAGAGGCCACCCTGGAAGCTCCGGCCATGCTTGACAACCTCTGCATCGGTTGCGAGACTCACTTCAGCCAGGTCAAAGAACATCTCGATGCCCTGGCGGTGGATTACACAGTTAATGCGCGCATGGTTCGAGGACTCGACTACTACACCAAGACGACCTTTGAGATGGTGACCGGCAGCCTTGGTTCGCAGAACGCTGTCGCCGCCGGCGGGCGTTACGATGGCTTGATCAAGGAACTGGGGGGACCGGAGCTGCCAGGCATAGGCTTCGCCATTGGCCTGGAACGGCTGGCCCTGATGCTTGGAGAGCAAAGCATTGAACCGCCCCGTCCTGAGCTCTTCGTTGCCACTCTCGGCGAGAAGGCAACCAGAGCCGGCTTCGCCATGCTGACCAGGTTGCAGCGCGAGGGCGTGCTGGTGGAGATGGAATATACCGGCAAGAGCCTGAAAGCCCAACTTCGTCGTGCTGACAAGTTGAAAACTCGCCGGGTCCTCATCCTTGGTGAAGACGAACTGGTGCGTGGGGTGGCACAACTGCGCAACATGGATGAAAGCAGTCAGGAAGAAGTCAGCCTGAAGGGTCTTGAAAGTCGCCTGCTCAGAGAAATTCATGACGCTTGACGCTCCTGACGGGCATCGATATAATATGCGCTTGCCTTCACTTGGAAGCGCACACGTGAAACAAGAATACTACATTTATTTTAAGGAGTTAGCCCCTTGAGCGATATACTTGGAGACTGGAAAAGAACGCATTACTGCGGCGAATTGCGTAAACAGGATATTGGCAAAGAAGTCTGTCTGATGGGATGGGTTCATCGCCGACGCGACCATGGTGGCCTGATCTTTATCGATCTTCGTGACCGCACCGGTATCGGCCAGCTGGCCCTGGATCCCGATCGTGACCCTGAAGCCCACGCCAAAGCAGAAGCCGTTCGCAATGAATTTGTGGTTGCTGCCAAAGGCAAAGTCTCTCCACGTCCGCAAGGTACCGTCAATGCGAAGATGGCAACCGGTGAAGTCGAAGTCGAAATCAGCGAGATCCGCATTCTCAACCCGGCCAAGACACCCCCCTTCATGCTTGACGAATTTACCGAAGTTGCCGAGAACCTGCGCCTCAAGTATCGTTATCTCGACCTGCGCCGTGAGGGGATCCAGCAGAACCTGATCATGCGCCACAAAGTGGCCCAGACTGTACGCAACTACCTGACCGAAAATAATTTCCTGGAAATCGAAACACCGATGTTGACCAAGAGCACGCCGGAAGGGGCCCGCGACTATCTGGTACCGAGCCGCGTCAACCTGGGCAACTTCTACGCCCTGCCCCAGTCCCCTCAGCTTTTCAAACAGCTGCTCATGGTCTCCGGCTTCGATCGCTACTTTCAGATCGTCAGATGTTTCCGTGACGAAGACCTGCGTGCGGACCGACAGCCGGAATTCACCCAGATCGACTGCGAACTTTCCTTCGTTGACCGTGACGACATCATGTCGATCATGGAGGGGATGATTGCGACTGTTTTTCAAAAAACCATCAATGCAGAGATCTCCGTGCCGATCCCTCGTATGACCTACGCCGAAGCACTCGAGCGTTACGGGGTCGACAACCCCGATCTGCGCTTTGACATGGAGTTGACCAACATCACAGAGCTTGTCAAAGGCTGTGGTTTCAAGGTCTTCGCCAGTGTCGCTGAGAGTGGCGGTCTGGTCAAGGCCATCAACGCCAAGGGCTGCGCAAGCTTCTCCCGCAAGGAACTCGATGAGCTGACTGACTTCGTCGCTATCTATGGCGCGAAAGGGATGGCCTGGGTCAAGATCCAGGAAGACGGCAGCTGGCAATCACCGATCGCCAAGTTCTTTACCGAACAGGAACTGGCTGATCTCGGAGCCGCCCTCAAGGCACAACCGGGGGACCTGCTCCTGTTCGGCGCAGACACCCCCGCAATTACCAATGAAGCTCTCGGCCGCCTGCGCGGCCACCTTGGCAACAAGCTCGGCCTTGCTGCTGCAAACGATTACAAGTTTGTCTGGATCACAGACTTCCCGTTACTGGAATGGGACGATGACAGCCGTCGCCACGTTGCGGTCCATCATCCATTTACAGCCCCTCTGGACGAAGACATCCCCCTCCTTGAGACCGCTCCGGGCAAAGCACGCGCCAAGGCCTACGACCTGGTCCTGAATGGTTCGGAGATCGGTGGTGGCAGCATTCGTATTCACAACCAGGATGTGCAGAGCCAGATGTTTGAGCTGCTCGGTATCGGTGAAGAAGAAGCCCGTGAGAAGTTTGGCTTCCTGCTCGATGCTCTCGAATTCGGCGCCCCTCCACACGGCGGCATCGCCTTCGGACTTGACCGGGTTATGATGATCCTGACCGGCGCGGCATCGATCCGCGACGTGATCGCCTTCCCGAAAACCCAGAAGGCAACCTGCCTGATGTCTGAAGCACCAGGGCCCGTCGACGAAAAACAACTGCGCGAACTCGGCATCCGCCTGGCTGCGAGCTCTCAGCAGAAATCTTCATAAACGGCTTTACTGAAATGGAATAGACGCTTCATGTTGCGTTGCCTGATTTTTATAATACTTCCCCTGCTTCTGAACGCCTGCGCCAAACCGCCACACCAGGAACTGGCTGCGGCAGAGTACATGGTAGGAAGGGCTTATGCCAGGCAAGCGGCCGAGTTCGCTCCTGCCGAATACATGGCCGCCAGAACCGCTCTCAATGATGCACGCCTCTCCATGCAGGAATCTGATTACGGCGATGCACGGGATTCTCTGGATTTTGCCCTGCAGCACGCTCGCCGTGCTGTTGTGCTGGCCGAGGAAGGCCGGGCCAGACGTCTGCAAGAAGAGCAAGAACGGGTCAGAGCCGAACAGGAAGCTCGTCAGGCAGCAATGCAGAAGCAGCAGAAGCAGGAAAACCCTGTCGTAGAAAAAAAACAGCCGGCGCCACATCCCAAACCTGTCGTAAAAACCAAGCCGAAAGTTGTGCCGGTCAACGATTACACCGTTGGTGACGGTGAAAACCTCTGGACGATCTCTGCGAAACCCGAAGTCTATAATGAGGGATTGCTCTGGCCCCTGCTCTACCAGGCTAATCGTGACCAGATCAAGGACCCTCGCCAGATATTCCCGGGACAGTCTCTCAGCATTCGCCGCGACATGACCGAGGCAGACCTTGAAGATGCACGTCAAAAAGCCCGCGAATCAGACATCTTTCCGCTGCCGGAAGATACCGCAACCAAGCAATAAAAAACCGTTTCCATAACTTCACATCTGCGGAACCACGAGATTGCCCGGGTTCCGTCAGCAAGACGTCAGAACAACCCAGTCGGCCATTCCTGTTTAATACCCATTACGTGGCGATTTTGTGACCATTTTACAGCTCTGCGCACAGGACCCTTTCTGAACATATAATTTCGTTATCTTTTGATTAAAATAACCCTCTGCTTTACTCCCCGGACCGACCATACTTTTTCCTTGACAGTCACAGAGCCATTTGTATACTGTATACACCTTCCGCAAGGCATTCTTGCGCATTTTTTATTTGTAGTTTCTGCCTCTGGCAATTCTGTATAAAAACTTCAAGGAGAGAGTAAACATGGCAAAGATTATCTGGTCTGAAATTGATGAAGCACCCGCTTTAGCGACTTACGCATTCCTTCCCATCGTGCAGGCCTTCTGCAAGGGGACGGGCGTTGAAGTTGAAACAAAAGACATTTCGTTGTCCGGTCGCGTTATTGCAAACTTCGCCGATAAGCTGACTGAAGAGCAGAAGATTGCCGACTACCTGTCGGAATTGGGCGAGCTTGTCCTTAAACCGGAAGCCAATATCATCAAACTTCCCAACATCAGCGCTTCGATTCCTCAACTGCAGGCCTGCATCAAGGAACTGCAGGACAAAGGTTACGACATCCCGAGCTATCCGGAAGAAGCAAACACGCCGGAAGAGAAGGCCTTGCAGGAGCGTTTCGCCAAGTGTCTCGGTTCTGCCGTGAACCCGGTACTGCGTGAAGGCAACTCCGATCGCCGTGCTGCTGCCTCAGTTAAAAGATTCGCTCAGAAAAACCCGCATCGCATGATGCAGGACTGGCCGGCTCCCGGCACGTCCAAATGCCGCGTTGCTCACATGGATGGCGGAGACTTTTACGAAACTGAAAAATCAATCACCATGGACGCTGCTGACACCGTCAAGATCCAGTTCGTTGACGAATCTGGGAAGGTTGATGTCAAAAAAGAAGTCGCCCTGCAGGCTGGCGAAGTCTTCGATAGTTCGGTGATGAAGGTTGCGGAGTTACAAAAGTTTTACGCTGCAACCGCACAAGAGGCCAAAGAGAAGGGCGTTCTGCTCTCCCTGCACCTCAAGGCGACCATGATGAAGATTTCCGATCCGATCATGTTCGGTCATGCCGTCAAGGTTTACTTCAAGGACGCCCTGGAGAAGCACGCCGACACGCTCAAGTCGATCGGCGCCAGCCCCAACTACGGCATGGGCGACATCCTCGCCAAACTCACCAAGCTGCCAGCCGATAAAAAGGCCGAAATCGAAGCGGATATCGACAAATGCTACGAGACCGGCCCGGCCTTGGCCATGGTCGACTCACGCAAGAATATCACCAACCTGCATGTACCGAACGACGTTATCGTTGATGCTTCGATGCCGAACGTTGTCCGTGACGGTGGCCGCATGTGGAATCTGCAGGACGAACTGCAAGACACCATCGCTATGGTTCCTGATCGCTGCTACGCCACCATGTACCGGGAAATCTGTGAAGACGCCAACCGCAACGGCCAGTTCAACCCGGCCACCATGGGCAGCGTTGCCAACGTCGGCTTGATGGCACAGAAAGCAGAAGAGTACGGTTCCCACGACAAGACCTTCGAAGCTCCGTCAAAGGGTAAATTCCAGGTGGTTAACTCGGCCGGTACTGTACTGATGGAGCAGCCGGTTTCTACTGGCGATATCTACCGTTCCAGCCAGGCCAAAGACATTCCGATCAAGGATTGGGTCAAACTGGCGGTGAATCGCGCCAAGGCTTCCGGAGAGCCGGCCATCTTCTGGCTCGACGAAAACCGTGGTCACGACGCAGAGATCATCAAGAAGGTCAATAAGTACCTGCCCGAACATGACACAACCGGACTGGATATCCGCATCATGCCCCCGGTTGAGGCGATGAAGTTTTCCCTCGAACGCGTACGCAAAGGCCTCAACACCATCTCGGTAACCGGCAATGTGCTGAGAGACTATCTGACCGACCTGTTCCCGATCCTTGAACTTGGTACTTCGGCTCGTATGCTCTCCATTGTTCCCCTGATCAACGGTGGCGGCCTGTTCGAGACCGGTGCCGGTGGTTCTGCTCCAAAGCATGTTCAGCAGTTCCTCAAAGAAGGCCATATCCGCTGGGATTCTCTGGGCGAATACTGCGCACTGGTTCCATCTCTGGAGCAAGCGGCTACTGCTGACAACAACCCGAAAGCTGCTGTTCTGGCTGAAACGCTGGATGCTGGAATCGGTCAGTACCTCGAGAACCAGAAGTTGCCTTCCCGTAAGGTTAAAGAGATCGACAACCGTGGCGCAAGCTTCTACCTGTCGCTCTACTGGGCCCAGGCGCTTGCTGCTCAGGACAAGGACGCCGAGCTGAAAGCTCGTTTCACACCAATCGCCAAGCAGCTTACAGACAACGCAAAGAAAATCGACCAGGAACTGATCGACTGTCAGGGCTCACCGGTTGATGTCGGTGGTTACTTCCGTCCTGACCCGGTCAAGGCGGATGCAGCGATGCGCCCAAGCGCAACTCTGAACGCAATTATCGACAGCATGTAATTCAACACGAATGGGACGGAGTTTGCTCCGTCCCTATTCTTATTCCAACTTCAATAAGGAGAGAGAAAAATGGCGAGACCAAAAATTGCTTTAATCGGTGGTGGACAGATTGGTGGCGTACTGGCTCAATTGGCTTGTCTGCGTGAGTTAGGCGACGTCGTGATGTTTGATATCGTTGAGGACATGCCCCAGGGCAAAACCCTCGACCTCGCTGAGGCCTCACCGATTGACGGCTTTGACGTGTCCTGCACAGGCACCAACGAGTACTCAGGCATCGCTGGCGCTGACGTCGTTATCGTAACCGCAGGTCTGCCACGCAAGCCGGGCATGAGCCGCGACGACCTGATCGAAGTCAACTCCAAGATCATGACTTCGGTTGCCGAGGGTATCCGCGACAACGCTCCGGACGCATTTGTTATTGTTATCTCCAACCCGCTTGACGCAATGGTTACCCTGTGCCAGAAAGTCACCGGTTTCCCCGCAAACCGCGTATTTGGTCAAGCTGGTGTTCTCGACTCTGCACGTTTCATGGCTTTCATTGCCTGGGAACTCGGCGTATCGGTCAAGGACGTCAACGCCATGACCCTCGGCGGGCACGGCGACACCATGGTTCCTCTCGTGCGCTACGCCAGTGTTCAGGGTATTCCTGTTATGGAACTGCTCGAGCAGAAATATGGCAGCGCTGCCAAAGCGAAAGAAGTTATGACAGCCATGGTCGAGCGCACCAAGGCCGCTGGCGGTGAAGTTGTTGCCCTGCTCAAAACCGGCAGCGCTTTCTACAGCCCTGCATCTGCTGCTATCGCCATGGCTGAGTCGGTTCTCAAAGACCAGAAACGTGTTCTGCCGACCTGCGCCCTTCTCAACGGTGAATTCGGTGTAAAGGGTTACTACGTCGGCGTACCTTGTGTTTTGGGTGCTGGTGGTGTTGAGAAAATCGTTGAGTTCAAACTTGATGAGACCGAGCAGGCACTGATGGACAACTCGGTTAACGCCGTTAAAGGTCTGATCGCTGACCTCGAGAAGATGGGCCTGCTGTAAGCTGTAATTTTCAAGCCGAACCCCAAAGAAGGGCAATGGCGACATTGCCCTTCTTTCTTATCTGGCTGTAATTTAGCGACCTTATTCCCTTTTTTTTAAGTCTCGTTAAATATGTGGAAAAAAGTATAGCGTATACCAAATTAGTAGTGGCAAGTAACGAGCAATCATGCTATCTTGCGCCGCAAATTTCGGTACATTTACGCTAAAAATCTAGTACAAAGGAGACGAACCAGAATGAGTGGTGCCAGACTCGAAATCATCGAGCGTAACTGCAAAGGTTGCAGTATCTGCGTCGAATTCTGCCCGAAGAATGTCCTGGAGATGGATGTCTTTATGGTCACTGCCCCACGACCTGAAGACTGCATCAAGTGCATGCAGTGCGAATTGCTCTGCCCTGACTTTGCCATCAAAGTCCACGACGAATAATCAATCCATTTCAATAAGAGGAGAGTGAACGTGGCTAAAAAAGTTGCTCTGTTACAGGGGAACGAAGCTTGTGCTCAAGGTGCAGTTTATGCCGGCGCCAAGTTCTTCGGTGGTTACCCCATCACACCCTCGACCGAGGTCGCTGAAGTTCTGTCAATTGAGCTTCCGAAGGTCGGCGGGAAATTCATCCAGATGGAAGACGAGATCGGTGCCATGGCTTCGATTATCGGTGCGTCACTGACCGGTGCCAAGTCGATCACCGCGACCTCGGGTCCCGGCGTCTCCCTGAAGCAGGAACTGATCGGCTATGCCTGCATCGCTGAAGTCCCCTGCGTCATCATCAACGTTATGCGTGGCGGTCCTTCGACCGGCATGCCGACCGGCCCCGGCCAGTCCGACGTCATGCAGGCCATGTGGGGCACCCACGGTGACCACGCCGCCATCGCCCTGGTGCCGGACTCCTGCCAGGAGATCTTCGAGGAGACCGTTCGCGCCTTCAACCTGGCCGAGAAGTACCGCATGCCGGTACAGGTTCTCTATGATGAGATCGTTGGTCACATGCGTGAGCGCATCGTGTTTCCCGAGCCTGGAGAGTTGGAAGTTATTGACCGTGAAGCCCCGAGCGTGAGCCCTGCAGACTACAAGCCCTACGACAGCACCAAGGGTCAGGTCCCACCTCTGGCAGCATTCGGTTCTGGCTACAAGTTCCATGTCACGGGCCTGAACAAGGCCGATGATGGCTTCCCGACCACCAAAGCAAGCCTGGTTGATGCCGAAGAGCGTCGCCAGATTGACAAGGTCATGGACAACATCGCCGATATTGAATCAAACGAGGAGTATATGACTGAAGACGCCGACGTCATCATCTGGGCCTTCGGTTCTACCTCTCGTTCAGCCCGCTACGCCGTGAATGAATTGCGCAAAGAAGGTATTAAGGCCGGCCTGTTCCGCCCGATTACCCTCTGGCCCTTCCCCGCCAAACGCACCGCAGAACTGGCAGTACAAGCCAAGGCGATCGTGGTTGCCGAAATGAATCTCGGTCAGATGGTCTATGAAGTTGAGCGCGTTGCCAAGGGTAACTGCGTTGTCGTTCATGAAGGTCGGGTAGATGGTGACCCAATCAACCCTGGTCAGATCATGGACAAGGTCAAGGAGGTACTCTAAATGGCTTACGATTACGAAAAGTCCATCCGCCCCGGCAAGTTACCGCACATCTGGTGCCCCGGCTGCGGTCACGGCATCGTCATGAAAGGCCTGATCCGGGCCATGGACACCTGCGAGTTGGATCGCAAAAACACTGCTGTCGTTTCCGGCATCGGCTGCGCCAGCCGCCTCCCCGGCTATCTCGACGCCTGTACTCTGCATACCGCTCACGGTCGTGCCGCTGCTTTCGCGACCGGTGTCAAGATGGCCAAACCTGATATGACCGTGATCTGCTGCGGCGGTGACGGTGACGGTACAGCCATTGGCGGGAACCACTTCATCCACGCGTGCCGTCGTAATATCGACATGACTTATGTCCTGATGAATAACTTCATCTACGGCATGACCGGTGGTCAGTTCTCTCCCTGCACTCCGACCGGTGCCAAGGCATCGACCACGCCTTACGGCAACCCAGACCCGATCTTCGACATCTCCAAACTGGCCATTGGCGCCGGTGCCACATTTGTGGCCCGCACGACCGCTGCCCATCCTCGCGAGATTGACAAGTTGATTGTACAGGGTATCCAGCACAAGGGTATGGCGATTATTGAGGTTCTGGACGACTGCCCGACCACCTATGGTCGACGTAACAAGTTCCGCTCGGTTATCGACATGATGAAGTACCTCAAGTCAAATGCCGTACCTGTCAAAGCTGCCGCCAAGATGACGGCAGAGCAGCTTGAAGGCAAGTTCCTCACTGGCGTTCTCTTCCATGACACGGAGAAATCCGAATACTGTGAGCAATATGCTGAAGTAATCAAAAAGGCGCAGGGCGCCTGATCACTACGAAAAGGAGAAAGAACCATGGCTGAACGTTATGAGCTTCGCTTTTCCGGTGCGGGTGGTCAAGGCCTGATCACCGCCGGAATTATCCTCGCGGAAGCCGCGTCCATCATCGAAGGTAAAAGTGCCGTACAGTCCCAAAGCTACGGTCCAGAAGCCCGCGGTGGCGCATCCAAGTCTGAGGTCATCATCTCTGATGAACCGATTGACTACCCCAAAGCAACGATTGTCGATGCATGCCTGGCAATGACCCAGGAAGCGGCAGACAAGTACGCTAACGGCATCAAAAAAGGCGGTCTTTTGCTAATTGATTCCGACTTTGTACAACGTGCCCCCGAAGGTGACTTCAAGGTCCTTCGCCTGCCGATCATGCGCATGGCCAAAGAAGATATCGGTCGTGAGATCGTCGCCAACGTGGTTGCTCTCGGTGCGGTCATCGGCTTGACCGGCGTCGTCGCCAGAGAATCCGGTGAGGAAGCAGTGCTGCGCAAGGTCCCTGCGGCATTCAAAGATCTGAATAAAAAAGCCTACAGCATGGGCTACGAAAAAGGTAAGGAACTGGCTGAATAATTATCAGTCAGGCATTGTCAAACTTAAGGCCCGGCAGAATCTTCTGCCGGGCCTTTTTAATATTTAAATACAGAAAGTTATGGGGTTAGGCACCTCAACCGGGTGCCTTTCTTATGGAACAGACTTCAGGCCTCTTCCTCCCGAATGCATTGCTCTGCAAAGGCAACAGCGTCCTTGGTACCGATAAACACTGGCGCCCGCTGATGAAAATCATCCGGTTGGATATCGAGGATTCTCTGTTTGCCAGTTGAGGCCGCCCCTCCCGCCTGTTCAACCAGAAATGCCATCGGACTCAACTCGTATAGGAGACGAAGTTTGCCGGCAGGTGCATCCGTGAGGTGGGGATACATGAAGATACCGCTGCGTTTGATCAGAACCTGATTGATATCCGGGACAAAGCCACCGGAGTATCTTAATTTTGTACCACTCTCCTCGAGAGAGCGAACAAACCTCTCTGTGCCCTCGGTATATTTGCTGCGCAACCCTCCTGGCGCATAGATCTTCGCCGGGCCTTCCAGCTGGATATTTTCCCGGACCAGATCGAATTCCATGAGTTGATTCATGGCAAATTCATGGACACCATTGCCGGTCGAGACAACCATGGTTGTACGCGGGCCATACAGGACATAGAGAGCAGCGGCCTGGTTTCGTCCGGGTTGCAGCAGATTGTCCCCCTCAAAAATCGAGACAATCGTGCCGACGGCAAGGTTGACATCAACCAGCGAAGAGCCATCGAGAGGATCGAAAGCGATCGAATAGCGACCGTTATTAGGTGTGGTCACCTCTATGATTTCATCTACCTCTTCCGAAGCCATCCTGGCGACAACTCCTGAATACATCAAACGCTTCTGAAGGATACGATCCGACAGGACATCAAGCGCGAGCTGCTGCTCACCATAAAGATTCGAGGTACCCGCAACTCCGAGGTCACCTGTACGGATGGCATTAATGATGTATTTCGATGCGTTGGCGATTTCGCAAATAATACGCGTCAGATCGCGATCAACATTGCTCTCGCGTAAATAACGCCGCAAATTGATCTGGTACTTGGTCTGTCCTCTTTCCGCTGAAGCCATAATGACCCTCCTTAGAATTATAAACTCGCATAGTTTAGACGATCGTATTATCAGGATCAAGAAATCATATTCAAACAAGATCCTTGACCCACTATTAGACGATGATACACTTTATTGCAAATAACCTTGGAGGACGACATGGACGAGCAAGAAAAAAACCTGAAGGATCAGACGCCTGATACAGAACAGCAACCGGAACCACAAGAAGAACATGGTGAAAAACTGAAAGATACCACCGAAAAGATCTGGGGAAGTACCAAACATGCATGGAGCACGGCCACCTTTAAAGCGAATCAGTACAAGAAGCTGGTGCAAAAGAAAATCGACCTGTCGTCTTTGCACAAAAAAATCAACTCAGCTCACGGTGACCTCGGCAAGATGATCGACGACTTAAGGGAAGGCGGCCGTATGGACATCATGGACCAGGAAGCAGTCAAACAGCTCCTGGAGAGAATAGACGAATTAAAGGCTGAAGCCGCAGCCCTTGAAGAAGAGATCGAGAAGGTCAGAATTGAGGAACCGCCCCAGGAAGAAGCCAAGGCTAAAGAAGACTCCGCATAGACTGGCCCCGGACACGCCAAAGCCCTGCGCAATCCCTCGAAATTTTATGGGCTACAGGGTACTAGCCTGCCACTCGCGAAGAATGGTTGGCCAATCCAGGCCATAGTCCTGATAAACAGCAGCAACCGCCTCCCGCCATGGCACTTGCCTGCCGATACTTGCAAGCAATTCTGAGATCTTATGCCAACCGTAGCGATTGACCATAAAACTGACCAGGGAATGGCTTTGCTCATAAGCAAGCATAACCTGTTCAGCAGGAAGATTTGAGAAAGGTTTGGCGAGGGTGTCCCAGTCAAGCAGCTCGCCATCTTGACCGGCCAATTGCAAATGAAAGCCAGGAGGCGAAAAAAGCCTCCGGCCGGCCATTTCCGCAAGACCCTCGTTAAGCCAGACCGGAGCACGACGATTGGCCATAAAGTGCACCAGCACGTGCATATATTCATGGTAAAGAACGGCGGCGAGTTGGTCAGACATCCGGTACATGCCGCCCAGCGGCAATCGGATTTTGCCATCATAGACGCCACCGGCCCAATCAGGCGAGTTGGTCACAGCAGAGAAATCTTTCTGCTGATAGAGCAGGACCGGCACCCTGATGTCGGGGAAATAGGTCAGTTGAGAACCCAGCTCTGAATAGGCGTCTTCGAGAGTCTCCAGAACCCTTGGGGCGAGTGCATCGCCTTGCTCACCGTCAACGAAGGAGAGTTGGAAATGGCCACGGCTCTCCTGCCCCATATTCTGTTCGAGCAACCACTCAGCCTGCACTTTTTGCAGAAGCTTACCCACCTCGTCTTCAGCACCGAGTGAAATCGCCCTGGTCAGGGCATCCACAGCCTCCGCCATACGGCCTTCAGCATAATAGGCCTGACCAAGCAGGGAATGAAGATTTGCGCTCTGTGGATTGACACCGATCGCCTGATCAAGGAGCGATGCCGCTTCTGAGTAACGGCCCTGGTTGATACGCACCATCGCCTCGCCCTGCCAGAGGCGGATATCCTCATCGTTGAAGCGTCGCCCTTCCTGGAAAGCTTCTCCGGAGGCAGTCAAGTCGGCTGTCGCCAGCAACTGATAACCACGACCCAGGTAGGCAACAGCCAGGAGGCTGTCAAGTTGGCTCGGGTTAAGCGCGATGCCTTGCAGATCGTGCAGAAGTGTGAGCGCCTGCTGGTAATCTTGCGATTCCAGCAACTCGACGGCCTCCTGGATTTGCTGTTTTGTTGCAGCAAAACCTGATAAAGGTAAAACGGAGGCGAGCAGAAGAAAAAGCAGTAAAGTTAAAAGAAGATTTTTCGAGAGTGCAAGCACCGCTCGGCAATCAGGTGAGAATGGCAATCGAGAGGGCATCAGGGTCGACATCCCTGCTGGAGGATTTTCTGCATTTCTTCATGGATCAAACTGTTGCTGGCCATGCATTCCTGTGACTCCAATGTCATGGGACATCCATCAAAATCGCTGACCAGACCTCCGGCCTCTTCGATCAACAGTATCCCGGCAGCAAGATCCCAGGGCTTCAGTTTCAACTCCCAGAAGCCGTCAAAACGCCCGGCGGCAACGCTGGCCAGATCAAGGCTGGCCGCACCCGGCCGACGACACGCCTGGGCCTCTTTCTGAAAGCGTGTAAAGTAATCATAATTGTTCGCCTTGCACTTTCTATGATCGTAAGCAAACCCGGTCGCAAGCAGAGCACGCTCGAGGCTGTCAATTGTGGAGACCTGCAGACGACGTTCATTCAAGAAAGCACCAGAGTTGCGCTCCGCGAAGAAGAAATCTTTGACATATGGGTTATAGACCACCCCCAATTGAAGACGTCCTTTGACTTCCAGGGCAATCGATACGGCGAACCACGGAAAGCCATGAGCATAGTTCGTGGTACCATCAAGTGGATCGATAATCCAGCGATAATCAGAACCGGTCTCACCGTAGTCCCCCTCTTCGGCAATAAAGTCGTGCTCAGGGTAGCGTTCACGAATCAACTTGATTATAAGAGCTTCCGCTTGGCGATCGGCTTCGGTGACCAGATCATATTTGCCTTTGAATTCAACCCGAATGCCACTCTCAAATTTATCCATGAGAAGCCTGCCCGCCTCAAGTGCCGCATGTCTGATCAGATTTTTCATTGACCGGCCCCTTGCTCGGGATGCAACACCTTAAAGCTTTCAGAATCAAGACGCACCATGCCCTCCTCCTCGCACCAGAGCCTGGTCACTCCGATTACGGCAAGAGGAATGCAAAGCAACTGGAAGAAGGGAATGGCCAGGATCGCCATAACTCCGCAGGAGAAACCGAGCATGAGAAACTTACGTGCAAAAATGTAATTTTTCTGCTCACGGAAGAACTGGTGTTTCCGTACCAGCACAAAACCGAGATATTCGAAGCAGAGAAAAAACAGGGTCAAACTGATGGCAAGCACTGTGTAGATCGAATTCCCAACGCCAGGCAGTAGATTCAGTGGCAGGATCAAAATCATAGCCACAACAAAAATCCACATCTTTTTAGCTTCCAGGGTAATCGTGCTCAAAGCATCGCGCATAAACTGTCGGAAACTGAAGGGCTCGTCATTGAGATTGCCGCTCAAAACTTCTTCAGTGCGTTCTGACAACAGGTCGTTGAAAGGCGACGCCAACAGGTTACCGACCACCGTAAAACTGAAAAAGACCAGCACGGCTGTCAACAACACGGCGACCATCCAGAGGAACCAGTAAAGGACAGACCAGTACCAGGCATCACCCTGAGGAATCTGTTCCACCACGGTCGTACCGAAAAAATCGAGGCCCAGGTAGACAGCCCCGGAAAAGACAATAGTATTAATCAGAAAAGGGATCAGAACGTATTGAATCAGGCGGGGATGACCGCGCAAGAGTCTGACACTGCGAAAGGGTGCAAAGAAACCCCGGGTAAAGTTAACAACAAAATTCTTTTTTGCCGGCGCAGTCATAGTCCCTCCTTAAACTTAAAGTCTACAAATCCCATACAAAGTATCACATCTAGTTGATCACAGCCAACGGCCGACAGCAATACAAGACAAGCTTTCCAGTTATCTCTTTCGCATTGCATCTGCCGAAAAGAGAAGTGAAACAGATCATATCGCAGAGACCTGGTTGCGACCGCCCTTTTTTGCTTTATAGAGGGCCTGGTCGGCGGCCTTGATCAATTGTTCAGGAGTCGTATTCTTATCATCACGTGTGGCAACTCCGATACTCACGGTTACCTGCAACCTGGCCTTGCCAGAAGATTTACTTTTCTGTCCCTCAACTTTCGGCTTCGACCTTTTACGCCCTCGCACTACAAAGCCGACACTGGCGATCGTTTCACGCAATGCTTCAAGGTGTGGCAAGGCACGATCCATGTCCTTGTTCGGAAAGATTACCGCGAACTCTTCACCGCCATAGCGATAGGCCCGGCCCCCTCCGCTGACCCGTCTCAGACAGGTCGCCACCATACGCAGGACTTGGTCACCGACATCATGGCCGTGAGTGTCGTTGACTTTTTTAAAGTGATCAACATCGACCATGGCCACCGTATAACGGCGACCGACTTTAAGCAGAAACTCGTTCATCGCTCGTCGGGCAGGCAGGCCGGTCAGTTCATCATTGAAAGCCATCTTGAAGCTGCTTTCGACCAAGGCAATCGTCAGCAGAAAAACAGCAATACCTGCCCAGAAGATAAACTCCTGCGGCCACCAGAAACCGGCAACAACAGCTCCCAGAGACCAGCAAAAGCTCGATTCAATAGCTTCGACTTTCTGGATGAAGCGAAACAGCAAGGCGATGAGGCTTAACAGAATAACCAGCAAAGAGAGCTGTGACAGAGGTAACTGATTTAGAACTGGACTTTCCACGAGAGGACGGCCCAACCAGGCGATAACCTCACCGGCCCACTTGAAATAGAGCCATATCGAAACACCTAACTGCAGCAAAAGAATAACCAGCCGCAGCAGGCCATGCAATGTAAACAGGCCACGTTCTGACCACCAGCTGAACATAGCCAGGTTCAAGGGGACCAGAACCGGGGCCAACTGCAGAACATACTCGCGCCCAAAAGGAGTTACCAGAGACAAGGCTCGTTCAACCAGTACCAGGAGAGCAATCGCCCAGAGAACGCGGCTGCGATTAAAGCGCCAGCCAAGGAAGAGCCCGGCAGCCACGGCCAGGTATGGGAACATCTCCAGCAATGGTATCCACGCTGAAGGGACTGGCACCTTAAGATGCAGATAAACTGCTGCAGAAAAAAGTGTCCCGGGGACGGCCAGAAGCAGTAGGGATCTCAATAGTTGCATGGCAAGTGAACGATATCTCCAATGGATAAAAATTCACACTAATTTAACACGACAAGGCTTTCACTGCCAGTGCCAGCGCAACCAATGCCAGCACACCAATTCAACGCCAGGATGCTCAATAACACGCAAGGAATTTTGCCCTTTGGAAGAGAGTTTGCCGGCTCTCCCCCCTGAAGTTTTTTACTTTAAATTATGGCTAAGAGAATATTTACTTGTTTAGCCTATGGACATTTCGCGGACAGGTGTTATGAATTTAAGTAAGATCACTCTGCTGCCTTTTGTAGGTCCCTCCTTTTTAGGCGCAGAGATTTCGCCCTGCCGCCCCCCCTGCTGGCAGGGCTTTTTTTGACAATTTATCAGTAATTGCACTTAAGTTCATTATGTAAAACAACAGCCGCCATGTATTTAAGACATGGCGGCTGTTGTATCAGCAGGCAACCTGACAATAATAATTATTTGACCTGCTCTCTTTAAAAAACAAACGTT
This sequence comes from Deltaproteobacteria bacterium, assembly GCA_024636215.1. The sequence goes on along the minus strand of JAGXHL010000063.1, from coordinate 27,004 downwards.
GCCGTCAGGCCGCCCACCATTTCACTATCGATTGCTATCTTGGCTTCATCACTGATCCCTGAAGAATACAGGAAGGAAGGAGAAACCGAGAGCTGATCAGTAACTGCGTATTCAGCACTAGCGCTGAACTCGTAGTTGTGCCACTCAGAGTAATCTCCCACAGCATAGTCACTCTCGTCATTGTAACCCACCAAGGCGCCAACACTCAGGCTCAGATTCTCCATGAGCTCAAAAGAGTGACCAATCGAGGCCGTGTAATACAAGCCATTTTCATCAGCCTCATCCCAGTCGTAGTAGACCGTCAGAGTAGGTTCCAGGATTGTCGACAGACTGGCGGACAGATAAAGCTCGTTAGTATCATCAAGGCCGTCGAGCATGTAATAAATATTACCGACGCTGATCGAAACGAGCTCAGTGATGTCACGTGAGTAGTCGATAATAAGATCATTTTCTGTCGCTTCGCCACTTTTGTATCCTTCACCACTGTCACTGCGCAATTGAACGTTGGTCCAGTAGCTCAAGCTGTAGTTTTTATAAGTCAAATCAACCCCACCCTGGACAACCGGCTTGCTGCCACTGAGATCAAAACCACGCCATAAATACTTGTCATAGACACCGGCATACACATCGCCTTCGACTTCGATGGCTGCTATAACCGGGGAGCTGACCACAAGGGCAGCCAGGACAATCACAATTAGAACTGATACCATTTTCTTCATTTTATACTCCTTTGGGTAATTTGAAAAAAGGCCAAAAAATCCCGCGGGGCTTGTAACCCCGCGGGAGGTGCAAGAGATGTTAATTCTGGCTGACAGGCTTGGTCGCAGCGCGGGCTGCTGCAGGAACTTGGCTGAAGCTGGCAGACGGAGAGCCCATGCCACCGAGGTGAATCGTCTGGAAGTCAGGATAGGCTTCCATACCGATTTCGGAGACGTCGAGGCCACGGTACTCATCTTCTTCGCTGCAGCGAAGACCGATAGTGTACTTGATAACTGTCCAGACGATCGCAGAAGCAACCATGACATAGACGCCCGTAGCAGCAACACCGATGAATTGAGTTAAGAAGCTTGCTTCGCTGTCGGTAAAGGGAACAGCCATGGTGCCCCAGACACCGCAGACCAGATGGACCGAAAGTGCACCGACAACATCATCAATCTTGAGCTTGTCGAACAAAGGCACAGCAAGCACAACCAGTACGCCACCGACACCGCCAATCAGAGCAGCAGCACCAAGGGAAGGAGCGGCAGGCCCAGCAGTAATAGAAACCAGACCAGCCAAAGCACCGTTGAGGCCCATAGTTACGTCAACTTTTTTATAAAGAACCTGAACCATAATCATGGCAGCGATCATGCCGCCGCAAGCGGCCATGTTGGTGTTAACCATAACGTTGCCCATCTCGATAGCGGAGGCAGCATCACCGAGAGCCAGCACCGAACCGCCGTTAAATCCGTACCAACCCATCCAGAGGATAAAGGTACCGAGGGTAGCGAGAGGGATATTGGAGCCTGGCATCGGGTTGACACGGCCGTCTTTGCCATACTTGCCTTTACGGGACCCGAGGATAATGGCACCTGTCAGGGCAGCCCAGCCGCCAACCGAGTGAACGATTGTCGAACCGGCGTAGTCAGAAAAACCCATCTCTGAGAGCCAGCCGCCGCCCCATCCCCAGGAGCCCTGGATCGGGTAGATGATGCCGCAGAGCACTGCGCAGAAGAGCAGAAAGGACCAGAGTTTGATGCGTTCGGCTACACAACCGGAAACGATCGAGCAGGCCGCGCCGCAAAACACCATCTGGAAGAACCAGTCAGAAGCCGTAGAGTAACCGGCCGAGTAATCGCCGGCCAGAGCTGCAGCATCATCAGCGGCCCAGAGACCGAAAGAGCCGATATAGCCACCGTCAACACCGGCGTACATCAGGTTGTAACCACAGAGGTAGAAGAGGATTCCGGCAATACCGAAGAGTGAAATGTTCTTCAGGCAGATGGTTGCAACGTTCTTGGAGCGCACCAGGCCCGCTTCGAGCATGCCAAAACCGGCAGCCATCCACATAACCAGGATACCCATGACCAGAAATGAAAAGGTGTTCAGAATAAAGGTCATCTCCGACACCGGAGCATCCTCAGCCAGGGCAAGAGCCGGCAGCATGAGCATCATACCGGTGATCAAAGCAACAAATGATTTCTTCATGATAATTCTCCTTAATATCTTTTTTGATTAAAGCGACTCAGGGCCATTTTCACCGGTACGGATCCGGATCGACTGCTCAACATCAGAAACAAAAATCTTGCCGTCGCCAATTCGACCGGTGCAAGCTTCCTTCTGTACCGCCTCCACGATGGATGCAACCTGGTCGTCAGCAACCACCAGATCAATTTTGATTTTAGGCAGGAAATCGACCTGGTATTCTGCGCCACGATACAGTTCGGTGTGACCCTTTTGACGTCCGAAGCCACGAACCTCACTCACTGTCATGCCACTGATGCCCAAATCGGTAATTGCATTCTTGACATCATCCAATTTGAACGGCTTGATGATGCACTCGATTTTTTTCATCATGCTTCTATCTCCTTTCCAGAGTTAAAAATAAAAAAAGCGCCTTAAGCTTCCGCATGCGGAAGGTTAAGGCGCCATTGCCTAGCAACTGATACCGAGACGTCGTTGTCTCGTCGTGTGTGCTGAAGATTTTATTCGGTGAACTAAATTCTGCTTTACTGTGTTCCGGGTCTATCCCTTCTATAGCATCTGCCGTGCCAAAAATTTTAATGTATTATTACAACAACTTAGAAATTATATTTAAAAAGAATAACAAGTGTATGCTCATTTATTAAACAGACTTGCACAGATTAAAAGCTCAGTCTACAGGCAAGCAAATACGAAACAGCGTACCTTCTCCCAGCTGGCTCTCCAAGGTCATTTCCCCACCATGCTCACGGATGATATTCTGGCAGATGTAAAGCCCCAAACCGGTTCCTTCACCTTCTGGTTTCGTGGTAAAGAAAGGAGCGAACACCTCTTCCTGCATTTCAGGTGCGATACCGGGGCCAGTGTCTCTGACCTGCAGTTCAAGCATGCCTTTCGCATTAATGCCGGTGGTTACAATAATCTGGCCATGGCCCTGCATAGCATGAGCCGCATTCATCACCAGGTTGATAATCACCTGCTTGATTTTGTTCGGATCAAGGGCAACCACGGGGATCTCACCAAAATCGGTCGTGAACTCAATTGACTTACGCTGCAGCTCGAAACGCAGCAACTTCAAGACTTCGACGATCAGATCATTCAGATTGACAATGCGATTCTTGGTATCACGGTTACTGGAAAAAGAGAGCAGTCCGCCAGTCAGATTTTTCAGTCGCTCGACTTCCATCTCGATCTTTTCAAGCATCTCCTCCTGAAAATTCGAGAGCGGTTTCTCTCGTTTCAATAGTTCTGTGGCATAAGCCACCATGGCCAGAGGATTATTGATCTCATGGGCGATCCCGGCAGAGAGACGACCGACCTCGGCAAGCTTTTCACTCTGAATCGTCTGATCCAGCAAGCGTTTGAATTCGGTGATATCTTCAACGATGACGACCACACCGGAAATTTCGTCACCGTCGCGCAGAGGCGTCAAGCGACGTTTCTGAAAGCGGTTGGTGCCATCCAGCTGGCGATGCAAAAGGCGGAGTTTGGCCTTGGACCCGCTCAGTAAAACCTCATTGAGCCTGTCAATAACACCTTCTTTTACCAGGTTGGGGAACAGTTCCTCAAGCCGTGCGCCGAGAGCGTCTTCCGTTGCAACACCACTCATTTCGGCGATACGATTATTCCATGAGGTGATCACCAGATCGGTATCAACGGTATAGACACCCAGATTGACGCTCTTGAGAATGCGGTCATTGAATTCGTGTAACTGTCGATAACCATCCGTCATCTTCCTCAGTCGATCATAGAGCTTGGCATTCTCTATGGCGATGGCGGCCTGGCGGCCCAGGATCATCAGGGGCTCAATATCATTGTGAGAGAAGGCGCCAGGTCTCGGGCTCTCCACATTAAGCACTCCGACCAGCCTATTCTTACTGACCAGGGGTACGGCCAATTCACATTGAGCCCCAGGAATCCCCTGAACGTAGTCAGGGAGGTTACGGATATCTTCGACAAGAATGGGTTTTTGTACCTCAGCGGTGCGCCCCATAACACCCTGACCGATGGTAATCGGCCGCATGGCTTCTTCGGTATAACCGAAAGCAGCCGCCGTAACAAGGTGGAAGCCATCATCATCAAGCAGGCGGATAATCGCATTTTCGAAATGAAATACATCGCGGGCGACCCGCAACAGAGAATCGAGCAATTCTTGTAAATCTGTCGTTGAAGCGAGTTCCTGGCCTATTTCAACCAGCGCATTCAACAAGCGCTCTGATTTTTGTTCAGAGATATGTGACAAGCTTGCAGTAATCATCTTGTTTTTACTAACGCATAAGCCATGCCATCTGCTCACCTGCAAAAAAAGACAATAAAAACAAGCTTTTTAATGATGATATTTTCCGTATGCAAAAAAACCTGACTTGAAAGAGGCATTCCCTGCCAGCTTTTTAAGCATTATTTCATTCCCGCGATAGGGTTTCTCCTTGAGTTACTCCAACATTTTTCCTATACTGAGAACACATGGAGTTATTCATTCTGCTCTCTGCCCTGTATGTGTGGTTGCTATACCCACGCGGAATATTTTTCAATCGGGAAGGTTCTTGTGAAAGTGGTGTGCAAGCCTGCCTCGAAGCAGGACGCCTGAAGCGTTCACAGTTCCACCCACCTAGTTGACCGTCGTCGTGAGGTCACGAACCCACGGCAGGTGTGGAGAGCACAAGAAAAGACGTCGGGGTCCCCGGCGTCTTTTTCTTTCCTGTTAATGGGTGTTGAGACCCTTTCTGCTCCCCTCTGTAGCACGGATCTTTTGACCGAATTATTCGGAAGGTTTTTATGACGACGCTTGAGAATGCCGACATACATCGCATGACCATCGGTGACCAGGAATTTGTTCTGGTTGGCACGGCACACATCTCACAGGAGTCCGTTGACACGGTCAACGCGGTGATCCGGGAAGAGAACCCGGATACGGTCTGCGTTGAGCTCGACGAGCAGCGCTATCGGGCCTTGAGCAATCCGCGCCATTGGGAATCGCTTAACCTGGTCCAGGTTCTCAAGCAGGGGCAAGCAGCTTTTTTACTGGCGAACCTCGCCCTGTCCTCATTTCAGAAACGCATGGGCTTGCAGACGGGCGTCAAGCCTGGAGCGGAACTGGCCGCCGCGGCAGCGACCACGGAAGAGTTGGGAAAAGACCTGCTACTGGTCGACCGGGAGATTCGCACAACCTTGCTGCGAGCCTGGCGCAAAGCAGGGTTCTGGAAGAAAATGACCCTGCTCTCAACCCTGCTCGCCAGCATGTTTGATTCTCAGGAACTCAACGAAGAAGAGCTCGCCAAACTCCGCCAGACCGACACCCTTACAGTCATGCTCGATGAAATGGCCGACGTATTGCCGACCGTTAAGACGATCCTGGTTGACGAACGCGATACGTTCATGGCTCACAAGATCAGCAAGGCGCCAGGTAAGAAAATTGTTGCCGTCGTCGGTGCTGCACATATGCCGGGGATTCTCAAGAAGCTGGGACAGGATTTTTCCAGTGAAGAGATCCATGAACTTTCTGTGATTCCAGAAAAGACGGCATTCTCAAAACTTCTGCCCTGGTTGATACCGGCGATCGTAATCGCCCTGTTTATCGCAGGATTCATGACTGGCAACACTCAACAACTGGCTGATGCTGCTATTGCCTGGATTCTCGCCAACGGGGTACTCTCCGCATTGGGAGCACTGATCGCCTTGGGCCATCCGTTAACGATCCTGGCGGCCTTTGTCGCCGCCCCCATCACCTCGCTCAACCCGACCATAGGCGCCGGCTTCGTCACCGGGTTGGTCCAGGCATTTATCGCCCCTCCACAGGTCAAAGATATGGAACATGTCGCTGAAGACATCTCAGCTCTCAGTGGTTGGTGGCGGAACCGCCTGACGCGTGTACTGCTGGTCTTTTTCTTCTCCTCGCTCGGCTCCGCAATTGGCACCATGGTCGCCTTCGGCTGGCTCAAAGACCTCTTTTAAAATCAGACTCACACCACAATTTACAAGGGTCGCACAATTTACAAGGGTCGCGTCTACACATTTCACAAAAAATGCATTTTGTGCAAAAAAAGTGAAATGTGTAGACCCAACCCTTAATGCGTTTCAATCGAGGGGGACACTGTTTCCAGCCAGAGTTGAACCGGTGTTGACTTCCAACTGATCCAAAACCCGGTAGGCCGGTTCGGTGAGGGCAACATCCAGGTCAAGGTCCCTGAAATAAACATCTTGCCGAAAATGGAGCAAACCTTCAGCGCTCACCCACGCTGTCCAGTACTGGATATGGACAGGGATAGGCTTGATCGGTATTCGCTCCGGTGCGGTCGCTGCGAAGAGTTCCTGCAGACGAGCTTCACCAAGCTCACTCTTCAGCAGGTAATATGCCAGCTCTCGTGGTCTCTTGACCCGGATGCAACCGGAGCTGAATGAGCGGACATTATTGTCGAACAAGTATCTCTCGTTGGTATCGTGCAGATAAACGTTGAATCTGTTCGGGAACATGAACTTGACCCGCCCCAAAGGGTTCCACGGGCCCGGCTCCATGCGTAGCAGTCCCGGGAAATTATCGGCATCGACCTTGGACCAATCAATCTGCGCAGTATCAACAAACTCACCTTCTACATGCCTGGAAATAACCCGAAAATGCTTCTCTTCGAGATAGTCGGGGTTGCGTTTTATTTTCGGCAGTTTGTCTTCTCTGAGAATGGTCGGAGGAACGGTCCAGTATGGTGCAAATTCGAGATAACTCATTCGGGCAGAGAAAACCGGTGTTTTGCGGTATTCAGTGCCGACGATCACCGGCATCTGCATGACAACCTCACCCTTGTCGACAACCTCAAGAGAGAAATCAGCAACATTCACCCTGATATGACGTTCACCAAAGCTTTTCGGCATCCAGCGCCACCGCTCCAGGTTCAACTCGAGCTGACGAATCCGTTCCTCAACAGAAACATTCATAGCTTTCAGGGTTCTGGCACCGACAACACCATCATCCAACAAGCCATGCCTGACCTGAAAGAGACGCAACGCCTGCACGGTTTCCTGATCGTAATATGTTGCTTTGTCAACAGCATTGCCAAGATCGCCGGTTGTCAGTAAAAACTTGCGTAACAAGGGCAGCCTCTGATCATGACTGCCGGGACGAATCGAAGGTCCCGAAGGGATCTCAGGCCAACCGCCCAAGGCAGAGATCTCCTGATATTGTCGGAGCGCGTCAACCAACTGGCGATAGCCTTGATGAGGAGGTCCCAAGTCACCCAGGACCTTTACCATGCGTTGTTTTTCGGTCGCGTACTCAAGGAGCTTGATCAGATCGGCCTTACGTCGCCTCGCGTTCCAGTCAACATGGGCGAGAGCCGGGTCGACCTGCCCTTCCATCAGATGTGTGGCATAGGTCAGAAACGCCTGTGAAAGGAACAGATCCATAACAGCCCGGTTGGTTGGCGCCAGGGGCAGGTTGTGACGCGCAAAATCGCTCTGAATGCGCAGCAAGCCCTCCAACTCCGGCAACAAGTACTCATTGCCGCATAAGCCGAGCGAACCGGCATTGCGGAGGGACTCCAACAGAGTCTGTGCTTCGGGCCTCAATTGCCAACCGTCAAACCAGACCGACTGATATTCCCTTTGTTCGTAAAGTTGGGCGAGTTGCCCGTGGGAAAGCAACTGGGAGATACTGCGCATGGGAGTCGGTGAAGCGACCCGGTTCTCAAGGAGAGTCTGGATCTGTTCCCGGTTCTCCTGGTTAAAAAACGCATCGAAGTCTGACGTCTGACCAGCAAAAGCCGGCAGCACCCAGAGAATCAGAAAAATCGTCAATGACAGTCTATTCAACATCGTGGGACCTCGAACGCTTCATGATGCAACAATTGAATGGCTCAAGTATGATTATGACATAAACCGCCCATTGAGGAGGCGAAAACGTGCAAAATTAACGGCTTTGGCTTTCTGCTTACAGAACTGACCGGAAAACCAATGGAATGAACCACATAACGCCAACCGAGCTTGTATCCTTCGACATCCGGCGTTATGATGACGCAGGCTATTTTTAACAAGGACGCGACCGCCATCGAGGTTGCAAAGCTGGCTTACATCTGGGCCTGCAAGGTCCTGAACTCTATCAGAGAACGGCTAAAGGGTCGTCATGCTCTCGATTGAAACCTTTTCTGCTTTTTTTCTTGCCTCTGCACTGCTCGCCATCGCACCGGGCCCGGATAATGTTTTCGTGCTTACGCAATCGGCCCTGCATGGCAAACTTTCCGGTCTGGTCGTTGTGTTCGGCTTATGCACAGGTCTGCTCGTCCACACTGCGGCCGTAGCTTTCGGCGTCGCGGCTATCTTTCAAGCCTCCACCCTTGCCTTCACCCTCTTGAAGATCATTGGCGCAGTGTACCTGTTTTACCTTGCGTGGCAAATCTTTCGTGCTGCACCGAAACAGATCAGCATGCAAAGCGACCAACAGAAGAGTCGGGTGACACTCTATCGTCGTGGTATCATCATGAATGTCACCAATCCGAAAGTGTCGATTTTCTTTCTCGCTTTTCTGCCGCAATTCGCGGACCCGGGCCGGGGCTCTATCAGCCTGCAGATGATTGTCCTTGGCGGAATATTCATCATTGCGACGATCCTGGTGTTTGGTTCGATTGCTTTGATTGGTGGCGTTCTGGGTGAGTGGTTGAACCGCTCGGAACCTGTGCAGCGAATTATGAACTGGACCGCGGGCACAGTCTTTGTCGTCCTTGCTTTAAAACTGGTCACTGCGGAGACATGATGGGACGATCACTGTGCGCAGGCTCGACTGCCTCGACGGCACACTATTATTGGACATCAAACCCGCTATGGCGAGGGAATGACTTTAACTAAGGTCAGAACTGAGACGCATATGGACTGGAAAAGTTTTTTTGACCGTTTCGGCATGAACGGTACCCGCTGGCAATGGAAGATTATGAAGTGGGAGCGAAAGGCCAAGCAGATTAAGGGAGGTGACTTCTCGGCTCTCGATTTTTCGGTACACCGAACGATCCTGTATTTGAACCTCGGCCTGTTTTTTCTGATGGTGATTCATGGGGCCCTGGCAGGCTACGGCTTCGGCGGCCTGTTGCGACCTCCGGTAGAGTTATCACTCGCCTGGGGCGGACAGTTCTGGCCGGCGGTTTTAGAACATGGTCAGTGGTGGCGCAGCCTGACCTATGCCTACAGTCACGGAGGCATTATTCATCTCGCCTTCAACATGGTTGTGCTTTATCAGGTCGGACCAATGGTTGAACGCGAGCTTGGCCCGGGCCGTTTTATGGTGCTCTACACGGCAACGGCAATCACGGCGACGCTCGCAGGTCTGTTCTGGCACGCAAACGTCCCGGTCGTCGGGGCTTCCGGGGCACTGTTCGGTCTGATCGGCTTTTCGATCGTCTATTTTCACCGGGTCGGTGCCGCCGGGCTTCAGTTGCGTAATTTCATGCTGCAATGGGCGTTTTTCGCCTTCATCTTCGGCCTCCTGGTCGGAGCTGACAATGCCGGCCATTTTGGCGGTGCCGTTGGCGGCGCACTACTCGGCCTCTTGTTGCCACCGAAAGGTCTGTTTCGTTCAGGACTCAACAGAATATGGAACGCTCTCGGACTGTTTTGCGCCCTTGCGACATTATTAGCCTTACTCAGCATGATAGTCTCCATATTTACAGCTTAAGGGCTATTGCATGGCAAAAGACAAAACCCCGGTCACTCAGGCGACGCGTTGGTTAAAGCAGCACCGTGTTATTTTTTCTTCTCACCTCTATAACTACGAAGAGAAAGGAGGCACATCTGTTTCTGCCAGGGAACTCGGTGTCGATGAGCATCAGGTGATCAAGACTCTGGTCATGGAGGATGATTCGCACCCCCCCCTGATTGTCCTGATGCATGGTGATCAGGAAGTCTCGACCAAGGAACTCGCCAGGCGTATCGGAGTCAAAACGGTCTCACCGTGCAAGCCGGAAATGGCCTTCAAGCAGACCGGATACCAGGTTGGCGGCACCTCCCCCTTTGCAACCAGAAAAACGATGCCGGTTTACATGGAGAAGACGATTGCCAGCCTGCCCCGTATTTACATCAATGGCGGCAAACGTGGTTTTCTGGTGAGCTTGACACCACAGAGTGTCATTGATTTGTTGCAGCCGACCCTGGTGGAGGTGGGAATAAAAAAGTAGTGCGTGGCGAGTAGCGCGAAAAAAAACGTTTCTCTTTCTGCGTGACGCACCACTCGCCACGGTTTCTAAGGAGGACGCCATGAGCCTTTCAGAACGTTATGCAAAAGCAGCCGAAGCTGTTAAATCAGCCAAAGCCATGATCGTGACCTCGGGTGCAGGCATGGGGGTCGATTCCGGCCTGCCGGACTTCCGTGGTGATCATGGATTCTGGAACGCCTACCCGATGTACCAGCGTCTCGGTATCAACTTCATCGCCGCTGCAAATCCGGCCAATTTTGAAGGCGACCCGGCTTTCGGATGGGGGTTTTACGGGCACCGCACCAATCTCTATCGCGAAACAGAACCTCACTGTGGTTTTCAAATGCTGCAGGACTGGGCGGCCAAGTTCGGTCAGGACAGTTTCGTCGTAACCTCCAATGTCGATGGCCAGTTCCAGAAAGCCGGCTATCGAGAGGACCAGCTCCTCGAAGTGCACGGCTCGATCCATCATCTGCAATGCCTCACTCCCTGTTGCAACAAGATCTGGGACAACGACGAAATCATCCCCGTGGATTTTGACACCATGCTCGCCCAAAAATTTCCACAGTGCCGTCATTGCAACCGCCCCGCGCGGCCGAATATCCTCATGTTTGGTGATTACTCATGGCTCTCGGACCGCACCCGTGCTCAGGAGATGCGCTTCGACAGTTTTCTGACCGAACATCAAAACTCGCCAATCGTGGTGATCGAGATGGGGGCCGGCACTGCAATCCCGACCATTCGTTACATGAGTGAACGCATTGGCCAACGCCGTGGCGCCACGGTCATTCGTATAAATCCGAGAGAAGCACATATCGCAGGGGGACATACATCCCTGCCCTGTGGCGCGATAGAGGGTTTGCTGGGTATAGATGCATTGCTTTAGGATTTTTTGAGACAAGCCGCAAGGAGCGTTAATAGCAATTTGCATGCATATTTTGCGCAACTCGCGCCGAATTTGGGCAGATTTGCGCCCCTCTCTGGAGTTGACCGCCTCAGGTAACATGCACAACGATAGGATAACCACTTAGTAATTCTGGTATTCCACACAATATCGACATCAAAGTCGTTATTCGTTGCAACACAATAAAAGAAGGAACAACTTTTGCTTAAGTAATCAGGGCAGTCCTATTTTAGCGTCTCCGATGGAAAAGACCCTACTATGTCAGGAGGATAGCATGGAGAAGAGACCTGTCGATTTTTTATACCTGCAGGACCTGATCTTTGAACGTCGGCAGATTGTCGCCCTGCTCGAAGACCAGGAGCTATGGCGACAAATGCCAATTGAACAGCGTTTTGCCATAGTCGAATCAACTGAGTTCGTGGCCTTGATGGGGGAACTATTTACCGCTGAAACGCGTTATCTTCTCGAAAGCGAAATCGAAGCCCTGACGGCGACCATCCATTAATCAACAAACAGAACTCATTTCATTTAGCGATCAGGACAAAGCGGGGGCAGAATATATCTGCCCCCGCTTTTTCGATTTTGCGCAAATGCTTGCAGTCTGCTTGAACCCGCTTAGCGCTCGCGCAGCTTGGACAACAACCTCAATAGCTCAAGATAAAGCCAGGCGAGTGTGACAACCAGACCAAAAGCCGCATACCACTCCATGTAGCGTGGGGCGACGCCGTTGCCCCGCTCGATAAAATCAAAATCAAGGACAAGATTCAATGCGGCAACCACGACCACGAAAAGGCTGAAAAGAATTCCCATCGGCCCGGACTCGTGGATCACAGGCATGTTCCAGCCGAACATACCGCCGATCAGACTGATCAGATAAACCACAGCGATACCGCCGGTCGCGGCAAACACACCGAGTTTGAAATTTTCCGTCGCTCGGATCAGGCCGGTTTTGTAGGCCAGCAAGAGAGCGAAGAGGGTGCCGAAGGTGAGTCCTACAGCCTGAATTACAATACCCGGGAAGCGGCTTTCAAAGAATGCCGAGATTCCGCCCAGGGCCAGACCTTCCAGGACAGCATAAATTGGTGCTGTCTTCGGTGCCCAGTGTGCTTTGAAGATGGTGATCATGGCAAACACTAAGCTGCCGATGACCCCGCCAATCATCCAGGGTTGCACCGCTGCAGGACCCTGGTTATAAAACAGGTTCCAGGAGTAACCGGCGCCGATTACGACAAGCGCGAGCAGGGCAACGGTTTTATTCACCGCTCCCTGCAGGGTCATGGTTTCGGCTCCTGCAATGGCCCGGGTAAAAGTGCTTTCTTTCATCATGGGGTTGGACGTGCGCATATTCTCCTCTTTAATCTCTATTAGTTTGAAGCGTTAAAATTAACTCAAAGACATTGCATACATTGGTCTTGCTGTGTTGGTTGCTGTGGAATAAAAGAGTCTGGCTGTTCAAATAAGATTCGGATAAGCTTCCTCACTCCTCACTCCTCACTCCTCACTCCTCACTACATTCTGAATCATGATGCCAAAGCTTACAAGCCCAGCTCAGCATCTATCCCCTGCATGGCCAGAAGCGAGATATCGCAGAAGTCTGCGAGAGGAATCCCTCCGAGCTCGCACTCGCGGATAATGTCGCGATTTGCTCCAGCGGCAAAAGCTTTTTCTTTAATGCGTTTGCGAACCGATTTCGGTTTGACACTGGTCAACTTCTTGTCAGGGTAAACCAGCGCAGTCGCAACAATCAAACCGGTGATCGTCTCCCCGGCTGCCAGCAAATGCTGAAATTGCGTACTGCGCCTCTCCCCCGGATGAGCCTGTTCGTTATGTAAACGTATGGCCTCGATGATCTCTGCATCGATACCTTTCTCTGCGAGGATGCGTGCCGTTTCACGGGTGTGCACATGCAGATCCGTATGCGATTCGGCATCCAGGTCGTGAAGCAGTCCGGCCAGACCCCATTTATCAGGATCTTCGCCAACCTGTCCCGCCAGAGCCCTCATAACAGCCTCTGCGGCCAGGCAATGATTGAGCATATTGGGACTTTTGACATGTTGTTTGACCAGCGCTAAAGCATCTTGCCGGGTGATTCCGTAAGTCATAGAGACTCCAGGTTACAGGCCATAGGGTAAGGGTTAAGGGTGAAAGGGGCTTCCTTAGCTCTCCTTGTACCCGTGATCATTTTTTTGCTTTCTGAATCGCTTCGTAGGCCTCGTTAATTTCGCGAAACTTTTCTTCGGCAAACTTGATGAAATCCTCGGGCAAGCCCTTGGAAACCACCTTGTCCGGATGATATTCGCTGACCAGCTTACGATATGCTTTTTTTACCGCGCTCGCGTCAGCACCGTTTTCCAGGCCAAGGACGGCATAGTAATGGGAGAGATCGCTCACAAACTGTCTTTTGACCATCTCGTAGGCATTGCTTTGCAGACCAAGCAGAGAAGGCGCGGAACGCAGAATCTTCTCCTCGGCCGGGTGCAGGACACCGTCCGCCAAAGCCACGCTGAAGAGCATTTCAAAGAACATTGTGCGCAGCTGCGGTTCCCTCTGAAAAACCTGGCCGAACTGACGGGCATAATCTTCAAAAGGGGTATTATTATCTTTTGCTTCGTTAAAGACCCCCATCGCGAATTTCTGCGTAACCGGATCGAGACGCAACTTGTCACGCATAAAAGTACGCACGACACCAATTTCATGCTCGCAAACACGACCGTCAGCTTTAGCCATTTTGCCAAGCATGGCAAAAATGGCCGTGAAGAATACTGCCTGGCGCTGCTCCTGACCGGTCAATCTCCCTTGTTCGGCATAACCAGCCCGGGTTTTGTCGTCGATCAGGGCATGCCCGAGGGATACGCCAATTAGGGCTCCGATCGGTCCGCCGAGCATGAAGCCGACGCTTCCTCCCATTATCTTGCCGAACCATGTCATGACTCAATCTCCTTAAATCTTTAGCTGTTCATCTCTGAATGTCAGTCCTTCGTTGCTACCCTGATCTTTGAAATGACGGGCATATTAACACGTCAAGAGGTTGATCGCCATAGCAACTGTTCCGGAGTTTCCGGATGGGCACTCTTTGGAAAAACCGTACTGAAGACTGTGGATATTCTACATCAGCAACTATGGCTTAAATACTACAGTAAAGGATACAACCTCATGATAATGCCTTCAAACGCTCGGAAAATAAGAGAGATTTCACCTTTTTAATCTTTCGCCTAAATTTCCGGAATACTTAGTCTTCCAGCAAAGCCATCAATTAAAAAAGATCATTATGGTCAACATTAAAGTAAAAGTAGCCATTATTGGCATATCACTTGCTCCTTCTCACGTGTTATTCAATTGATGAGTATTTGATTTTTCTCGAGGTAAAAAAAGGACCTGCCATGCTGCATAAACTGATCATCATCGTACTGCTTGCAATATTCACCAGTGCCTGCGCGCAACAGGCGGCGTTTGTCTCCACCCCCCCCCGGCGCCCAGGTGTTTATCGATGGTGAAGAAATCGGCGTAACACCGTGCGCCTTCAATTATAAATTGAGCAAGACCGAGAGCCATGACGTCAAGATCACCAAGCAGGGCTACAACCCTGTCGAGCTTGTCGTTGTTGCCGATGAGGTGGACACCAAGGCACGAAACAGCTGGGTCGCAGCCGGTGCTGTCTGGAGCCCGCTCTGGTTAGGAACCATCTTCACCAAAAAACTCAGAGATGTTTATGATTTCGCGTTACTGGCTGAACCTCCGCAGCTGACAGCTTCGGCAGGACAGATTGCAACAGACAAAGACCTGTAACCCTCTCATAAAGACACGACCAATAAGACTGAGGCCTGCTTCAAAAGAAGCAGGCCTTTTTATTAATCATCAGGAACAATCCCGTTAGACAAGAGCTTTAGCACCGCAAATACCTGCTTACAGGATCAGGGTTTCTCGTAAGGACAAGGACGAACCAATCAGGTCACCAGAAACTCGTCAATCGACGTATAGTCCATGCCGAAAGCTTCCGCTACGCCGGCATAGGTGACTTTGCCCGCAACGATATTCAGACCGGCTCTGATGCCCGGGTTGCTGAGAGCCAGGTTCTGCCAACCCTGATCCGCTATTTTTACAGCGTAAGGCAGGGTTGCGTTGGTCAGGGCGACGGTTGATGTCAAAGGGACCGCCCCCGGCATATTGGCCACGCAATAATGGACAATACCGTCAACGTCAAAGGTAGGTTCACTGTGGGTGGTCGGTCTGGAAGTTTCAAAGCAGCCACCCTGGTCAATCGCCACATCCACCAGCACCGCGCCGGGCTTCATGGTTTTCAGCATGTCCCGAGTCACCAGTTTAGGCGCCTTGGCTCCATGCAGGAGGACCGCGCCAATCACTACATCGGCTTCCTTGACCAACTCCCGCACCGTCGCCGGGGAAGACATGATCGGGAAACAATTTTTCGGCATAACTTCAGAAAGATGACGCAAACGCTCAAGGCTGGTGTCAAGCAGGTAAACCTTGGCACCCAGACCAGATGCCATCCGGGCGGCATGTGTACCGACCGTACCGCCACCGAGCACGAGCACGGTCGCCGGTTGTACTCCGGGGACGCCGCCCAACAGGATGCCTCGACCGCCTTGGGTGCGTTCAGCATACTTTGCCGCTTCCTGAGCGGCCATGCGGCCAGCGACCTCACTCATGGGTGTAAGCAGTGGCAGGCTACCGTCGGCACCAACAATCGTTTCATAGGCGATGCAGACCGCACCGCTGTCAATCATGGCCCGGGTTAATGCCTCGGATGCTGCAAAATGAAAATAGGTAAAAACAATCTGACCTTCACGGATCAGAGCGTATTCAGAAGGTTGCGGTTCTTTGACATGCATCACCATATCTGAGCGAAAATAAACCTCTTCAGCGGTCGCCAGCATCATGGCTCCGGCAGCAACATAATCTTCATCGCTGAAACCGCTGCCCAAACCAGCATGGGCTTCGACCAACACTTCATGGCCATGCTCACACAGGACCTCAACACCCGCAGGGGTCATGCAGACTCTGTTTTCTGCCACCTTGATCTCTTTTAGAACACCGATGATCATACGGACACCTCCTCGTCATAAAAATTCGATAAATTGCCTGACCGATAATGCATATTATCAGCAATATACATGCATTTTCTTGCTAATATTGCGCAGTAAACATATTTACTGACTGATTATTTCACACAATTCAAATAAGGGGAAAGATTATGCTGAGTATAAATTTAGACGCCATAGATTATTCTATTCTTAACAAGTTACAGAAGAATGGAAAGCTGTCAAACGTACAACTGGCTGAAGAGGTCGGACTTTCTGAATCCGCATGCCTGCGACGCGTCAAGCTTCTGGAAGAGAGCGGCATCATTGATCGATATGTCATGCTGATCAATCAGAGCGCAATCGGCAAACCGGACAACGTCTTCGTCATGGTCAGTCTGGACGGACAGCAGAGTGAGAAGCTGGCGGCCTTCGAAGCTGAGGTATCGAAAGTCGCAGAAGTGATGGAATGTTACCTGATGTCGGGAGCATTTGATTATTTGCTGCGGGTTATCAGCAGAAACAACGCCGATTACGTGCGCGTGCATGACAAGCTGACCAGCCTGCCCGGAGTCTTGCGGGTACAATCGTCTTTTGCCTTGCGGACAGTGCTGGAAAAAACTGAAATGCCTTTGAATATCAAGCATTTATGATTGACTAAAAACACAGAAGAGAAATTTTCCACCATCAGGAGTAGCAAAAAACCCATAGCCGCAAACCCTTCCAGAGCTATAATTGTAAGTAAGGACACAGACGAACCAATATACGAAGGCACCCATAGACACACGAAAGGAGATGCGCATGTCTGAAAAGTATTCTGACAAATTCACTGAGGCGACTGAAGAGCTGCAGCAAAAATCTGGGTTTATATGTGAGAGCTGCAAGACAACCTATTCCAAAGATAAAGCGGTCAAGCAGGACATGACATGTTGCAACCGCACAATGAAAGAGTTGATGCAAGAGAGTTTCGGTCCATAGTTACGTTGGCATAAGGAGCTGTTATTGCTGGCAGTCTGTCGGACTATACGGGCCGAAGCGAAAATTTGGATGTTTGAGAACAGATTTTAGCTCATTTGCAGGTTCATAGCTGTAGCTATGGACCAAAAAGGAGCTGAAATATGGGCCAAACAGCCGGATTTGCAGCCGGCTCATGGCTAGTCCGACAGCCTGCTAGGAGCATGTTAAAGTCATATCACCAACAAATAAACAGGAGACAGCGTACGCTGCCTTTTTTATGGAACGAAACAAAGGAGTTTAGTGATGAGTAAAAAACAAGCCTATGAAGAAAAATTCAAAGCTCAGCTTGATGAGCTAAATGCCAAAATTGATGTTCTCAAAGCCAAAGCGAAGCAGGCCGAGGCTTCTGTAAAAGGGGATTATTATGAAACCATTGAAGACCTGTTAAAGAAACGCTCCACAGCTCAAAGCAAACTGAACGACCTTCGCGAAGCAGGCGATGATGCATGGGAAGATATGAGACAAGGGGTCGAAGAAGCATGGACCACTTTTGCGACTGCAGTCAAATCAGCCGCCTCTCGCTTTAGTTAAAACATGAGCTACAATAAAACATGAGCTGGTTCCACAGGGAGAGGCTATGCCATGCCCATCCGGAGTTTCCGGATGGGCATGAGCTAAGCTTTCTGTTTTGATCGATAAAGAAGGTAAAGCACCAGGATAAGGAGATTCGACATGAGAAAAAATATTCGACACTTCAAGGTTTTGTCCATTTTGAGCAGTGCGCTTGCAGTCTTGTTTTTCACCACTGTGACTGTGAGCCTGGCCGCTCACCATAATGACGAGAAGGCCACGGCTTCAGATGTCAAGAAAGAGGCCATGGAAACTTATGACATTTTGAAGAGTTACACTCTTGAACAACGTGATGAAGCCCTGGTCGCAGCAGAAGATCAGATTGATAGGCTTGATGGACAAATTGCCCAGATGCAGAAAAGCATAGACAACAAATGGCAGGATATGAGTCAGGCGACTCAAGAACAAACCCGCAAGACTCTGGATGCGCTGCGTGAAAAACGCGAGGGGCTTGCTGAATGGCTTGGTGGCTTGCGATATAGCTCTGAGGACGCCTGGGAAGAAGTCAAAAAGGGCTTTTCTGACAGCTATGACCGTCTGCAAAAGGCATTTATCCAGGCGAGTGAAGACTTTGACAAGGATAAAGACAAATAATTTTTCCTGAAGCACCATAGCCTGAAACTGAATCGAGACCGGAGCAATTATGTCTTTTACAGAAAAAAAAAGGTTGGATACGGGAGACACTTTTCCCGAGATGAGTTTTAAATCAATCTCTGGCTACTCTTTTGAACTACCGTGTGAGTTCACCGGGTCATGGGGCGTGGTTCTGCTTTACCGTGGAGGATGGTGACCCTTCTGTCGTCAGCAGTTAGCTGATTTTCAAAAATTCGTTGATGCTTTTGAAAAATTGGATGTGCGTCTGTTGGCGGCTTCAGCAGACAACATTGAAGACACGACAAAAACGGTAAAAGATAATCAACTGACTTTTCCCGTTGCGTATGGCCTGGACGCGAAAGAGACCGCGTCAATGACCGGAATTTTCTATGAGGACCAGGAAGCTTTCATTCATGCTTCCGGCTTTCTGTTCAACCGCGAAGGGACGATTATCGTTGCGTCCTACAGTACCGGAGCGATAGGTCGGCTGACTCCCCAGGACTGCATAACACTCATTACCTATTTACAAGCGCAGCAAGTCAAAGATTAACGACGCTACTTTTCCTGTTTCGAACGAGTCATTTTCGAATCAACACGCATTAAGAACAGGAGTTATTTTATGGGCAAGAAACAAACATACGAAGAAGAGTTGCAGGCACAGATGGAAGAGTTCAACACAAAAATCGACGCCCTGCAGGCAAAGGTCGAGACGGCGGAAGGCTCTTCAAAAGTTGGTTATCATGACAAACTTGAAGCACTGGTTCAGAAACGTGATCAGACCAGGAGCAAGCTGAAGGAATTACAAAAGGGTGCGGATGGGTCCTAGCCAAGAGGCGGCTGTCAATCCGGCTTTTTGGCTTTTATAGATATCGTTCTCAACCTTGGGCTGCGGTACATCAAAAAACTTGAAACCCATAAGAAAGGAACTGAACTATGGCAAGTGAAGGCTACCATGAACCGGTCAGTGAACTGACCCCAAAAACCAGAGATTATCACAGAGCCCTGCGCTCATTGATGGAAGAACTCGAAGCAATCGACTGGTACAACCAGCGAGTCGATGTCTGCAACGATAAAGAACTGAAAAAGATCCTTATCCATAACCGGGATGAGGAGATCGAACACGCGGCGATGGTGATCGAATGGCTGCGCCGACGGGACCCGGCATTCGAAAAAGAGCTCAAGGAGTACCTGTTCACCGATAAACCGATCAGCCACTAACGCCCTCTCTTGGAAACCCACGATCAAAAGCTATGGATTGTCCACTTTTTTGGGACAATTCACTCGTATTTGCACTAATCTTTACCTGTTGCAGAAGGAAGAGCAGTAGAGCTTTACCTGCAACATGGAAATCTGGGTTGGCGAGAGCCCCTTCGACCACCAAGCCGATTCGGACGGGCCAGTTGGCGCTGTGGGGCTTTGCTATTGAAAAGCAACCGCATTGGCGAGCAGAGAACGGATGATATGAGCAGCAAACAACAACAGAAGCCATTTTTTAACTGCGGCGACAACTGTTGGCAGGTGGCGAGCGCAGAACGAGCGGCGTTTCTGGTCGACGGTGAGGACTACTACCGGGCCGTCGCCGAAGCGTTTGAGCAGGCACAGCATTCGATCTACATTCTTGGCTGGGATGTCGATAGTCGGATTCGGTTACGTCGCGACTCCGAGCAGATGGAAACCTTCGGTCAACTGATTGACCGCCTGTTGCAGGCCAGGCCACAGCTGCAAATTTATATCCTGGAGTGGGATTTCGCGGTTTTTTATGCCATGGAGCGAGAACTCTGGTCGCAGCTCAGTTTCGGTGGGATGACCCATAAGCGGATTCACTTTGAGATGGATGACACGCATCCGACCGGCGCGTCTCAACATCAAAAGATTGTTGTTGTCGATGACCAGTTGGCCTTTGTCGGCGGTTTCGATCTGGCCAGCTCACGCTGGGACACCTCTGAACATCTCCCTCAGCACTCACAACGTTGCGATAACAATCAGCGGTATGGGCCGATGCACGATGTCCAGTTGCTGGTCACAGGAGAGACGGCGCAAAAGCTCGCAGAGCTTGCCCGCTGGCGTTGGGAGCGCGCCACCGGTGAGAGCCTGTTGCCCTCTGCAAACGACGCCTCGGAGCTCTGGCCTGCCAGCGTCAACGCTGATTTCTCACAGCAGCCGTTGGCCATTCTGCGCACCATGCCAGCTTATGCCGGTGAACCGGAGATCCGTGAGATTGAGAATTTTTATCTGCAAGCAATCGAGCAGGCTGAAAAGTTCCTTTACCTGGAAAATCAGTATCTGACCTCGCATCGGGTCGGCACCGCCCTGGAGCATTCGCTTCGCCAGTCTCAGGGGCCGGAGATCGTTCTGGTTATGCCTAGACATTGCTCTGGCTGGTTGGAAGAAGAGACCATGGGAGTACTGCGCAATCGCCTGCATCGACGGCTACAGCAAGCCGATCAGCATCAGCGTTTGTTGATCTGTTATCCCCATCGGGCCGACCTGGAGAAAGAGGTCATCAACGTACACAGCAAGATACTGGTGGCCGATGACCAACTCCTGACCGTCGGCTCGGCAAACCTGAGCAACCGCTCCATGAGCTTTGACAGCGAATGTAACCTCGCCCTTGCGGCCGACGGCGACAATCAACGGTCAGCAATCATCGCCGGCCTGCGCAACCGTCTTCTCGCGGAACATTTAGGTTGCGCTCAGCAGCAGGTGGCAGAGACCTTGAGTGAGACAGGCTCATTGTTGAGGGTTATCGAGCAGCTCACTGGAGAGGAGCGGTCTCTCAAGCACTTGCCACTAGAAGGGCAGCAGACCGACTGGCAGGCCTTGCCCGGAGACCTGATTGCCGACCCCGAAAAGCCGATCGGACTTGAGCCGCTGCTGGACTATTTCGGTGTTGGCGTTGCGACGCAGGAAGAGGATGAGCATGCACTGCGGAGTAAGGGCTGGTATTTTCTTCTGGCATTGCTCGGCGCGTTGCTGCTCGGTGCTCTCTGGCGCTGGTCACCACTGCATCAGTGGCTGCAGCTGTCAACCTTGCTGGCAGCTGCTGATTATATCCGCGAAAGTTCCCTAACTGTGCCGATCGTGCTCGGCATCTATCTGCTCGGCAGTTGTCTGATGTTCCCGATCAACCTCCTGATTCTGGCCACAGCGCTCAGCTTCGGTTCGATAACCGGATTTTTCCTCGCCC
Source organism: Deltaproteobacteria bacterium (assembly GCA_024636215.1). The sequence continues at coordinate 5,347 of JAGXHL010000063.1, read as the reverse complement.
TGAGTGGCAGTCTGATCAGTGGCCTTGCCAGCTACCTGCTTGGCCGCTGGCTGGGCAGGGACGCAGTGCAGAGGTTGGCTGGGAAAAAAATCAACCAGCTCAGCCGCAAGCTGGCTCGGCGTGGCTGGCTGACGATTTCCCTGGTCCGAGTGGTACCTATAGCGCCGTTTACCATCGTCAACATGGTCGCCGGGGCCAGTCACATTTCGGCCCGTTCATTTATCATCGGCACCGCGGTCGGTATGTGCCCGGGAATCCTTGCCATCATGATCTTTGAAGAAGGTCTGGAGCGAGCCTTACGCAATCCGGACTGGGGAACCTTGGGCCTGGCGCTGCTGGCCCTGCTCGGTGGCATACTGGTGCTGCTGGCCGGCAGGAAGCTGTTGCTGAAGAAAAGTGAGCGAGACCATGGCTGAAGCGAACCTCCGCCTGGCAACCTGGAATATCCACATGGCAATCGGCTCTGATGGCCGCCGTGACCTGTCGCGGGTCGTGCAGGTTATCCGGCAGCTGCAGGTCGATGTGATAGGTTTGCAGGAGGTCGACAACCATGTCAAAGACGATCTTGACGACCTGCAGATCCTGGCTGAGCAAACCGGGATGGAAGTGATCGCCGGACCGACCATGCAACATACACGGGGCGACTACGGCAACGCCGTACTGACCAGTTTGCCGGTGCGTAAGGTCGAGCGCTACGATCTCAGCTACAAACAGCGTGAACCGCGTGGTTTGCTGATTGTCGAACTTGACTGGCAGGGCCGCCCGCTTCAGGTTGCAGTGACGCACCTCGGCTTGCGCCCGGGGGAGCGGCGAGATCAGGTTCGACGGCTTATTAACCACCTCGCGCAACAGGAGCGGGAGCCGTTGGTACTGATGGGTGATTTCAACGAGTGGTTCATCTGGGGGCGCCCGTTGCGTTGGCTGCGTCAGCGTTTCGGTGCGATCCACTCACCAGCGACCTTTCCGGCGCGCTGGCCATTTTTACAGCTCGACAATGTTCTGGTCGAACCGCAGGAATGTCTGGTGCAGAAAAGCGTGTATCGCACAGACCCGGCCCGTGAGACATCGGATCACCTGCCCCTGCTTGCCGAACTCTGCATAACACTTTAATTGGTTGTCACACTCCAGTGAATAATTTATGCCTCCACCCTGTTAAGCAGAGCCGTAAACATTGGGGCATGATCCAGGTTGGAAGCCAGGACAAGGACAACTTTTACTAAAACCTGCTCGCCACTGCTTCTTCTTAGCGTATGAGTTGAAATACTCTCTGCTTCACGCCAACCCCCATCCTGGGAAAATTCTTCAACTCTGAGCTTTAAGGGTGCGCTATCTTCCACAAAAGCAAAGAAAGACTCGCCCAGAAGCTGTTGCCTTGAAACGCCCAGCAGACTTTCTATTTCCTGATTTGATATGACTATTTTGCCATCTTTCAGAAAGGTTACAATTGCTGCGGGCGCCGCTTCAATGAGGCTTTGATAACGACTCTCAGATTCCTGGCGCTGCAATGTCGTCCGATCCAGCTCTACCATCATATCGTTAAAATTGTTGATCAGTTGACCAACTTCATCTCGACTTGCTTGCGTACGAATTCTTTCAGAAAGATCGCCTGTGGTTGCAACCTTATGGATAGTTGCCGAAGTGGATCGAATCGGGTTGATGATAAAGCGACGAGTCAGCATGCCCAAGACTGCAAACACCAAGGCTAAAATTCCTACGCGATATAAAAGCTCGTCTCTGAAGTTTGACCCTATCTCCGAATACAGATCTGACATAGGTTGCGCAACAGATACCGCGCCGAGGACTTGACCGAGTTTGTAATTGTAAGAAGGATGTTCCTGCGCGTAACGTTTCTGAATAAAAGCTGGTGCAGACTCATAACTGCCATGACATTCCAGGCAAGATTCCTCAGCAATCATCGGTTTCAAATATCGAAAAATTTTTTCGCCATCTTCAGTTACGACCTGGTAACTTTCATCAATGGAGACCCCTTGAAAGGATTTCAACTGTTGTACCTCATAGGAATCAGGCCGATTGTCAGGATTACGGTAGCTTAAGGAGATTTGTCTTACCGTATAGCGGCTCCCTTCCGATATCTTTTTCGCTACCTGGGTTGCGACAACCTGTGGCACAAGACCATAGTTGGTTTCCGGCTCGTTACCCACAACTTCAGACATATAGTCTGTGGTTGCAATAACCTGTCTTGCCGCCCCACGACTCTGCTCCAAGGCCGAATTCTGAACCAATGCTTGTTGATCACGGTATGTCAGAAGAGCGGTAATAAGGAGCAGACCAACCAACAGTGAAAACAAGATTAAATTCAGTTTGATATTCAATTTAAGATCAGCGAACCAACTCATAACGGCCTCTCCAATGCAGTTTTGGTTATCCTTGCCTATAAAAATACCTCAACTCAAAATTAAAGCTACGTTGCCTTTAGAAAAAGGCACTTTATTCGGGATGTAGATGCTTGTCGCTGCGGTGGGTAAATCATTTTCCTCCCACTAAATAGTAAAAGGGCCATCTTCTCTTATCAGAAGATGACCCTTTAATTTTTTGGCTTTACCAAGTAGATCTGAAACCACATTGATGCACGTCAACTAAGCAGCAACCTCCCCAAGTTCTTTGCTCAACCTTCGGCTGGATATTGCAAATCAAGTTCCGATTGAATCAATTGTTGTAATTGTCTGTAGCCAAACTGCTGCAAAGGCTTGCCATTGACAAAGTACCCCGGAGTTTTTTGAACATTCAACGCTTTGACATCAGCCATGTCCTGCTCAATGATTTTTGCAATGGCGGGGTCATGCATATCTTTTCTGATTTGCTCGACATCCACGCCTGCCCTGGGGATGAACTCCCATAACCTTTCCGGCTGATAATGACCGTGGTTGGCCCAGGCACCTTGCGACTTAAACATGACATCCAGAGTTTCCCAATATTTCCCCTGCATTCTGGCAGCTTCAAGAATCTTGACAAAATTGTCGGCACCCTCATGGAAAGGGGCATAGCGAAGAACCAATTTAATTCTATCGGGATTGGCGGCCATGATTTGTTTGACAAAAGGAGCAAAGGCGGCACAAGTCTCACAGGCTGGGTCCATAAACTCAACGATAAAGACTTTTGCATCATCACTGCCAAGTGTCGGAGAATGGTCCCTGACGAAAAGTTCAGCATTTTTTTGAGCCAGAAAACCAAATTTTTCGGCCTGCTGCCCTTTATAGTAGGAACTACCGACGATGAAGCCTAAGACCAGAACAATACATGCGAATCCAAACAGTATGTATTTCATTTTGAGGTTCTCCTCTTTAATACAAGTAATAAGGTTATGATTGTTGAAAATGCGAAGAATGAAAGCATTGGGATAGATACAAAGCCAAACAGCTCTATATATTTTTCTGTACATGAAACCCCCTTCGAGCAGGGTTGGATGCTCTCCGGGATGATTCCTTCGTACAACAAGGTATGATAAAGGGCCGTCAGCCCACCGACTATTGCAAGCGGGAGAGCGAACTTGATAACGCTTTTATCAAAAGCAGGGAAAAGTCCGGCCGCAAAGATCAGGATCAAAGGGAACAGGCATATCCTCTGATACCAGCATAGGACACAGGGTTCATACTCCAGAACAGAGCTGAAAAAGAGGCTTATTGTGGTTGACACGCTGACTAATAGCCAACACAGGAAAAGCAGTGTCCAGTTCGTCCTGGCTGCTTGGTCAATTTGAGACATACTGATAGTCCTTTAAATTGGATCGCTGGTTGACAAAAAAAGTTTTTAAAGAAGGCTTGTGTTTCATGGCGAAATCATCCCCGGACGGGAACCCACTGGTAGAAAAACATGGTAATTTCCCCCAGCATATTGAACATGAGCATGATACCTACAGCGATCAGCATCACCCCGGTACCGATTTCAACCAGACGAATGTGCTTACGGAAGCGCTTGAAGGCGGCCAGGAATTGATGAAAGAGGAGGCCCGAGAGCAGGAAAGGGAGACCCAGCCCCAGGGAATAGATCGCAAGCAAGATAATCCCTTCACCGACTTGACCGGACGAAGCGGCCACCACCAGAATAGACGCAAGGATTGGCCCGATACAGGGGGTCCATCCTGCCGCAAAAGCAAGGCCGACAACGAAAGTTCCGATAAAGCCGCTCGGTTTTTTCTGGAGATGGACCCTTTTATCACCAAGGAGGGCGCCAAAATGAAACAAGCCGGTCATATGAACACCGAACAAAAGAATCAACAACCCACCAATCTTTTCAACCCACTCCAACCCTTCACGCAGATAGGCCTGGATACTGCTGGAAGCAATGCCGGCAATAGCACCGAGCAGAATAAAGACAACGGAAAACCCGGCAATGAAACACAGGGAGTGGAGTAGCACCGTCAGGCGCACCTTGGCGGTGGGATGCTCATCATCAAGCTGACCGAAAGACAGCCCGGTAATATAGGTCAGATACGAGGGAATCAACGGCAACACGCAGGGTGAGACAAACGATAAAATCCCGGCGGTAAACGCAAGCCAATAAGTTATTTCAGCAGTTTGTTGTAACAATCTGATTATCCTTTGATAAGGTCCTTGAAGTAGGCGATGGTTTTTAAACTGGACCAGTCAAGGGGGCCAATGATTTTCTCTGCAACAGTCCCATCCTTGTGGATGATAAAAGATTCGGGGAACTTGAACACTCCGTAACGTTTCTGCACGACACCTTTGTCATCATAAAGAATGGGAAAGGTGTAAGGGGACTTGTCCAGAAAAGCAGGAACAAGGCTGCGACCATTTTCTTCTGTATTGATCGCCAGCATGACAAAGTCATCACCAGCGAGGGACTCATGGAGGGTCTCCATTGAAGGCATCTCTTCTATGCATGGCGGACACCAGGTGGCCCAGAAATTTACCATGACAACCTTGCCACGCAAGTCCGACAAAGAGACTTTGTTGCCCTGAGTATCCTCAAGTTCAAAGTCAGGAGCAAGATCGCCAACAACTACCGATTTGACCCATTCCCCGGGTGATCGTGAACCGCTTGAAGCAACAAGATAGACCGAAGCACCAATCGAGACGATAACAACAAGCAGTATTAAATTACGCATAAGGAGCCTTTCTATTTCTGACAACAAAATTCCGGGTCTCTGCAATCATACAAATCAAAGTGTTTATAAGCACAGCTTAGAAATTCATTCAATCCGTTACTGAAATCTGCACCCTGCGAGGCCAGTCCCCAGCCCCCGGAAGCCAGCCTCCGTCCTTACCCGCCGTAAGAATGCAAACCTGACAGCACCAGGTTCACACCCAGATAACAGAAGATGGTCGCAGCAAAGCCGAAGATCGACAGCCAGGCCACTCGTCTGCCC
>JAGXHL010000062.1 GCA_024636215.1 Deltaproteobacteria bacterium | reverse complement strand
CTCCTGTCTGAGACTTGTCAGCGCTGTGCTGATGGAAATCTCTGAGGAGTGGGAAACAGGTCGTGTCTACTTGAACTTTTAACTGTCAAAGATCGTTCCAAAGAGGGTTGTGAATTTTACAGAACAGATGTTGCTTTATCCGGTGCAGACGCTTGTTGCCATGCCGCTCCGAGCGGTCTTGCTAGTCCCAGAGCCAAGCGTATCTTCATTTCTCTCAAAAATCGCCGCACGAGTGTGCCCGAGGCTTTCAGGACTGGTGGCGAGGATTCTTACAACTCCTGACATATAGGAAATGGCCACCCAGTTTTGATCCGGGTGGCCATCGATTTGTGGATTAAAGAGCTTCCTCAATTTGTCTATCAAGAAGAAGCCTTTTATTCTAATGCCCCAATCGCGAAGCCATCGGAATCAACCGTCGATAATCATCGTAGCTTAAACTCGACTGCCAGTGATCGGCCAGCATACCGGTCATGACTCCTCCGCTAAAAAGCACCATCACAATCAGCACAAAGGCGACTGCCGGGATGGGTCGTTTCCAGAAGGCCATTGCCAGAGCACCCTTTTCCGGGCAGTTGCTGACACAGGTCAGACAGCCGCTACATTCCGGTGAGTGTACCCGTTGTTTATGCTGCACATCGATCTGTGCCGGACAGGCTCGACTGCAGAGACCGCAGTCGATGCATTGATTCGGAGAACGAGAGATCTTGACCGGGCTGAGCAGACTCAGCAGGCCAAGCAGTGCCCCGTAAGGGCAGAGATAACGGCACCAGAAGTTTTTGTAGAAAACAGACAAAAGCGACAATATGGCAATCACCACTATGCTGGTCCTGGACAGTCCGGTAAAAAAGTGCAGCATCTTCACATCGGCAATCGCCCAGTAGGGGGCGTTGAGAAACTCCCGCAGAGCAACAACCGGCATATCGACCAGGATGATCTTGATGAAAAAGAGCAGTAATGCGTACTTGCAGAATTGCAGCACGAGGTCGAGTGGCCTCCAGATGCGAAAATTTCGGCCAAACAGCTTGATACCAAGCTTCCAGCTTGCCTCCGAGAGGGTGCCGACGGGACAGATAAAGGAGCAGAAGGACTTCTTGGTCAAAAGCGCCATGGCCAGAAAGGTCAGGAACAGGACCAGAGCCGCCGGATGAATGGTGTCAAAGTGACCTGTAAACAACCAGGTCTTGAAACTCACCAGTGCACCAATCGGAAGAAAGCCCTCAACCCCGGGCGGACGGGAATAATAGCCCGCCTGACCGGCGGTTTCGAAGTGCCGTACGAAGAGACTGAACTGGACACCCAGAAACAGGCACCAGCCGAAGAAAAGCCACTGGATCGCCTGCCGCCAGTGACTCGCATGCTGCCGATTGATTATCTTATTCATGGCTGCAGAGGATACACATATTTGCAAGGCAGGGAAATGACTTTGGTCAAATTTACAGATCGGGGACACTTTTTCCGAAGTATCCCGTAGCAGGAGCCTCTCTCACCCTTTAAAAAGCATCTCAGCCGCTTCAAAGATAGTCTCGGAAAGGGTCGGATGCGGATGAATCGACTTGCGCAAATCTTCACTGACCGCAGCCATTTCCAGAGCCACAACGCCTTCCGCAATCAGCTCACCAGCCCCCGGCCCGGCAAGGGCGACACCGAGCAAACGATCGGTCTCCGGATCGATGATCAGCTTTGTCATACCGTCATCGCGACCGAGGGTGAGGGTACGGCCATTGCTGCGCCAAGGCATTTTAGCCGTCTTGATCTTGATTTTTTGAGCCCGTGCTTCGGTTTCGGTCAGACCACACCAGGCAATTTCCGGATCCGTGAAGACCACAGCCGGGATCGCGCGTGGATCAAACACAGCCTTTCGACCGGCGATCACCTCGGCAGCGACATTCGCCTCGGCGTAAGCTTTATGCGCCAGCATTGGCTCTCCGGCAATATCGCCGATGGCAAAGATGTGCTCCTCCGCTGTCCGCATCTGAGCGTCAACTTCAACAAAGCCCTTCTCGTTGGTCTTGATAGCCGTGTTCTCAAGGCCCAGGTTCTCGTTGTTCGGTTTTCGGCCTATGGCAATCAGAACTTTGTCGAAAAGTTTTTTGGTCGTTTCACCCTGTTGATCCTGCAGAGAGACCATGACGCCATTTTTCTGCTCTTTCAAATCGGTCACACGGGTATTCAGTTTAATCTCTTCGAACTTGTTGCCAAGCCGCCTCTTCAGCACCGAAACCAGGTCACGGTCACAGCCCGGAAGCAGGCCATCGGTCATCTCCACGACCGAGACCTTGCTACCCAGGGCAGCGTAGACAGAACCGAGCTCCAGGCCGATATAACCACCGCCGACAACCAGCAGCGATGACGGCACATCGGGGATTTCAAGAGCGCCGGTGGAATCTATGATTTTGCTACTGTCTGCAGCAACGTCCGGCAGCATGATTGGTCGTGAGCCGGTGGCGAGAATCGCTTTTTCGAAGGACATCTCAGCCGTGCTGCCGTCAGCACCCTTCACCCTTAACGTCTTTGCATCCTTAAACTTTGCCATCCCGCGAACATAGGTGATTTTCTGTTTTGTGACTTTTCCGCCGAGACCGTCGGTCAGTTTACCGATCACCTCATCTTTCCAACTGCGCACCCGGTCAAGATCGATTTGAGGTTTTTTGAAAGTGACCCCTATCTCTGCAGCCTCTTGCGCTTCCGCGACCAGTTTGGCCAGGTGCAGCAAGGCCTTGGAAGGGATACAACCACGATGCAGACAGACACCACCGGGATTAGCCTCAGGGTCGATCAGCGTGACCTCACAGCCAAGTTCAACGGCTTTAAAAGCCGCCGCATAACCTCCTGGGCCGGCACCAATAATAACCAGCTGTGCGCTGGAGGGGATCGTTTTTGTGCGACTCACATCATCATCCTTTCATAACCAGATGCAGCGGGTTTTCAAGAGCCTGGCAGATCCAACGCAGAAAACGTGCGCCATCAGCGCCATCAATAACCCTGTGGTCATAGCTCAAAGAGAGCGGCATCACCAGCTCCGGGACAAATCTGTCACCATCCCATACCGGCTGCATCGAAGCGGTCGATACGCCCAGGATAGCCACCTGGGGAGCATAGACGATCGGTGTGAAGGCGGTTCCGCCAACGCCGCCGAGGTTACTGATCGTAAAGGTCCCCCCTTCCATATCGGCCGGACTGATCTTACGCTCGCGGGTTTTCTCGGCCATTTCGTTCAATTCCGTGGCGAGTCGTTCAATGCCCTTCTGGTCGGCATCACGGATGACCGGCACCAGCAACCCGCCGGGGGTATCTACGGCAACGCCTATATGCACATAGTCTTTCAGCACCATCTCTTTCTTCGCCAGATCAAGGCTGCTGTTAAAGCCCGGAAACGCCTTAAGTGCGGCGGCACAAACCTTGACCATGATCGCCGTCATGGTCAAACGATCTTCAGCGCTGGCCCGTTGATTCGCTTCCTGACGAAAGGCTTCAACGGCTGTGATGTTTGCCTTGTCATATTGTGTGACCATCGGCACCGTTGACCAGGCATAGCTCATGGAGTCGGCAGTCAATTCGCGTATCCGTGACAGGGGTTCTCGACGAATCTCTCCCCAGCGGCTGAAATCAGGCAGGGGACGCTGAGCATGCAGCCCGGGAAATTCTCCGACAACCGAGGGTACGGAGCCACCCCCCGTTATACGCTGCATGGTGTGACGCACGAAATTGCGCACATCCACTTCACTGATACGGCCACCCGGTCCGGTACCCTGCACCTGGTAGATATCGACACCCAATTCACGCGCCAGTCGCCGCACGGATGGGGCTGCAGGAGCAACCAGGTCATTGCGGCGAACAGTGTTTAGGTCAACTTGAGATTGATCCGTTGTTGCGACAGAAGACGAGTCAGAAACCTCAGCATCAGACTTTTTCTCAGCATCAGACTTTTGCTCAGCGTCAGACTTTTGCTCAGCTTCTGCATCAGCGGCAGGAATGGATCTGTCATCGCTCGTCTTCTCGGCGGCGTCGTCTTCTTTGCTGTCTGCCTCGGGGGCGTCGTCCTCGCCAGCCTCGCCTGACGATTCCACAACCATGATGACCGCATCTACGGCCACGGTATCGCCCTCGGCAACCTTGATTTCGGTAATGGTACCTGCATGGGTCGAAGGGATCTCAATAACGGCCTTATCTGTTTCCAGCTCCAGCAGGGTCTGATCGACCTCAACAGTGTCACCAACGTTGGCAGTGATATGGACGACGGTTCCTTCAGTGACACCTTCAGAAACAGCAGGAACTTTTATCTCGTGCTTCATAGTATTTCCTCAATATGACTTGCAATCGGTCATGGTTTGAAACCACGGGACGCCCCATCCGGGGACAGCCCCTGCTTAATCGACCCCCGGGCTTAATCGACCCCGGGCTTAATCGACCCCCCCTGCTTAATCAACATGGGGATTTAACTTGTCTGAATCAATATGCAAATCAGCAATCGCCTTGGCCACAACATTATTGGTCACCTCGCCGGCATCGGCCAGCTGTTTCAAGGTTGCAAGGACAATGTAGCGGGCATCGACTTCGAAAAAATCGCGCAACCGCTCACGGCTGTCGCTTCGGCCAAAACCATCGGTGCCCAGACAGTGCAAAGGAGCAGGGAACCATTGCGACACAGACGCCGGCAGAAGCTTCATATAATCCGAGGCCGCGACAAAGACACCCTTCTCCTTGGCCAGAAGACTGCTGACATAAGGCACTTTCGCTTTCTTTTTCGGGTTCAACAGGTTCCAACGCTCACATTCCACACTGTCCTGATAGAGCTCTTTGTAACTGGTCACGCTCCAGACATCTGCGGCAATACCGTAGTCATCCTCCAAAAGCTTCTGCGCCTTGATCGTTTCATTGAGAATGGCACCGCTGCCGAGCAGATGAGCTTTGCTTTTGCTCTTTTTCAAGCTTGAGGCTTTGAACTTGTACATTCCTTTGACAATACCTTCGCGAACGCTTTTGCCTTTCGGCATAGGCGGCATCGCGTAGGTTTCGTTCATTACCGTGAGATAATAGATCAGGTCCTCCTGATGACAATACATGCGGGTCAAGCCATCATGCACGATCACGGCCAGTTCATATGCAAACGCCGGATCATAGGCTTTGACCTTACCGGGCGTCATCGCCAGGACATGACTGTGGCCGTCCTGATGCTGCAAACCTTCGCCGGCCAGTGTGGTCCGACCCGAAGTTGCACCGATCAGAAAGCCTCTGGCGCGACTGTCGCAAGCCTGCCAGATCTGATCACCAACGCGCTGAAATCCGAACATGGAGTAAAAGGTGTAAAAGGGGATGGTCTGCACACCATTGTTGGAATGAGCCGTTCCAGCAGCTATGAAGCTGGCCATGGAACCGGCTTCACTCAGACCTTCTTCGAGTATGGAGCCGGTTTTCTTCTCGTTGTAGTGCAGCAGGCTGTCTTTATCGACCGGCTCATAGAGTTGTCCGACGTGACTATAAATGCCGGCCTGCCTGAAGAGGGCTTCCATACCGAAAGTACGGGCTTCGTCGGGGACGATCGGTACAATCAGCTTGCCCAGTTCCGGGTCGCGCAACAGCTTGGCCAACAGATGTACGTAAGCCATGGTTGTGGCCAGTTCACGGTCGCCTGAACCCTCCAGATACTCACTGATCAGGCCATCGGTCTGGCAGGCAATCGGCTCCCGACCAGAGAAACGCTTCGGCAGTGAGCCGCCGAGAGCGGCACGCCGCTCCTTGAGGTACTGCATTTCCGGACTGTCTTCGGCGGGCTTGTAGAAGGGCGCCTCGGCAATCTCACTGTCACTGATCGGGATATTGAAGCGGGTGCGGAATTCCTTGAGCTCGTCTTCATTAAGCTTCTTCTGCGAATGGGTAATATTCTTGCCTTCACCGGCCTCACCGAGACCGTAGCCCTTGATGGTATGCGCCAGAATAACCGTCGGCTTCTCCTCTTGCGAGATCGCATTGCTGTAAGCGGCAAACACCTTGTCAGGGTCATGGCCGCCTCGGGTCAGGTGGCCGAGCTGTTCGTCACTGTAATTTTCTACCAATTTCAGCAATTGAGGATATTTACCAAAAAAACGTTCCCGGACAGAGTCACCTTTTTTCAGGGTAAAATGCTGCATTTCTCCATCGAGCACTTCATCCATACGCTTGACCAACAGTCCCGTATCATCCTTCTCAAGCAGTTGGTCCCAGTCATCGCCCCAGATCACCTTGACGACGTTCCAGCCTGCGCCCCGAAAAGCGGCCTCCAGTTCCTGGATAATCTTGCCGTTGCCACGCACGGGGCCATCCAGCCGCTGCAGGTTGCAGTTAACGACAAAGATCAGGTTGTTGAGTTTCTCCCGTGACGCCAGGGTGATGGCACCGAGCGATTCCGGTTCATCCATCTCACCGTCACCGAGCATGGCCCAGACCTTGCGACCACTGGATTTACGTAAACCCCGATCAACCAGGTAGTGATTGAAGCGTGCCTGGTAGATGGCAGAGATGGCGGTCAAACCCATTGACACCGTCGGGAACTCCCAGAAGTCAGGCATCAGGAAAGGATGAGGATAGGATGAAAGGCCTCCCTCTTCCGCCAGTTCATTACGAAAGCGTTCCAGATCTTCTTTGCTCAGCCTCCCCTCAAGAAAAGCCCGTGCATAAACACCCGGCGCGGCATGACCCTGAAAGTAGACCATGTCGCCGATAAATTCGTCTGTGCGGCCCCGCCAGAAATGGTTGAAACCAACCTCCCAGAGGGTGGCGACTGAAGCATAGGTCGAAATGTGACCACCAATCCCGTTGCTCTCACGATTGGCGCGAACCACCATAGCCATGGCGTTCCAGCGGATAATCGATTTGATGCGCCGTTCGATCTCGCGGTTGCCTGGAAAAACCGGCTGCTGATTCCTGGGAATTGTGTTGATGTAAGGGGTATTGGCAGTAAAAGGCACGCTCACACCCTGCTCCTGGGCCCGCACCTGCAAAAGACGGAGCAACTGTTGAACGCGCTCCTCACCTTGTGTCTGCAACACATAATCGAGCGATTCACGCCATTCGGCGTTTTCAATTTCCAATAAATCATCGGTCATTTTACGATCATCAGTCGTCATCTTTTCCAGCTCCTCTATATAAAGAAAGCGTTCAAGCACACGCCATCAACAGAGTCATATATCGAATCTGCCTACACATTAAAATGTACCTGACATTTGGTATTTAGCCAGACACGATTGCGAAAAAGTCTCCTTGTGTCTGAAAAGCGCCCAAAACAGGCAGAGCCGCAGCCTGTATGCCTGCGGCTCTTCTATAAGCGCGGTGTCGAGTTGAGGATAAAGCAGAAAACTGGTTTAGTCATCCTCTTGATATTCAAGGGAACTTGATCCGGCAACCATCATATTTCCGAGCCTGTCCTTATCATCGCCCTCAAGCTCTTCCCAGCCACAGGTTTCTTCCGACTGGTCCAGAAGACCCAGCCAGGTCAACTCGGGGATCAGGCAGTGACTGTCTGTTTGCAGGTGAACTTGCCCGGTGTGCTCAGGTTCAACAAGCTGCCACTCGTCAGGAACCTCCAGCCATCTCTCAACAACCACCTTGATTGTCTTCATATCATTCTCCCTGGTCCTCAGCGTTGTCCGGTTAGGTCCTTGCAACTCGCGCATTTCCTCCCTCTCCCTAACCCTCTCCCACCAGGGGAGAGGGAATTTATGCCCCCCTCCCTTTGATGGGAGGGGTTGGGGGAGGGTGCAATGCAGCTGTTTCAGCCCCGAAGCTGAGATGCAATCTTCTAACCG
>JAGXHL010000061.1 GCA_024636215.1 Deltaproteobacteria bacterium | reverse complement strand
TTTTCGTCCGGAAACGGCCCTTTTCCGCAATCTCTGCGTCAATCGGCGGATTTGATTGTGCGGCGTAAAGCACTACGCCTCCGCTCAAATCCTTGATTTCCTTGACCTTGCGAAAAATTGCTCGTTTCCAGATCGAAAACTGTTAGTTAATTTAAACAAGCCGATAGATTTTTCAGCCCGGTAACAGGGCGACAGACTGTAAGGAGGTTGTCATGGAATTTCCAGAAGAACTCAAGTACACGGAAGAGCATGAGTGGGTGATGGTTGAGGAAGAGCTGGCAGTGATCGGTATTTCTGATTTTGCCCAGGATGCCCTGGGGGATGTTGTTTTTGTCGAACTCCCCGAGGTTGGTGCGGTCCTTGAGGCCGGCAAGGCTTTTGGTGTTGTCGAATCAGTCAAGGCGGTTTCCGATATCTATGCTCCTGTCTCCGGTACCGTGGAAGAGATCAACGAAGATCTGCTCGATGCTCCCGAGATCATCAACACCTCTCCCTATGAAGATGGCTGGATGATCAAGATCCGTATGGACGATGCCGCAGAAGCTGATGCTTTGATGAGCGCTGAGGCTTACCAGACCCTGATCGCAGAGGAGAGCTGAGGACCATGCGTTATATCCCGCACACTGCAGGGGACGTGACCGAGATGCTGGAACGGATCGGAGTCGCTCGCCTGGAAGACCTCTTCGTCGAGGTGCCGGCAGCTGTTCGCCTGAAACGCCCTCTTGAGATCCAGGAGCCGGCCAGCGAGACGGAACTGCTGCGTGAGCTGAAGGCTCTCGCGCTGGTGAATGCGACTCCGGAGACTCACAAAAGTTTCCTCGGTGGCGGGGCCTATTATCACTTCATCCCTACCGTGATCGATCTTTTGATCTCGCGCAGTGAATTCTACACGGCCTATACGCCTTATCAGCCGGAGATCAGCCAGGGAACCTTGCAGGCGATTTTTGAATTCCAGACGCTGATCTGCCAGCTGACCGGCATGGATGCGGCCAATGCCTCGATGTACGATGGCGCCTCGGCCTGCGCAGAAGCCGTACTGATGGCCATGCGCCTGACCCGCCGCAAGCGGGTGCTCCTCTCAAAAGCACTCAACCCACGCTACCGTGGGGTTGTGGCAACCTACTGCCGTTATCTGAATATGGAACTGGTTGAGGTTGACATTGCTGCTGACGGTCGTACCGATCTTGAGGACCTTGCCGCCAAGCTTGATGACTCCACTGCTGCCGTGGTGGCTGGTTACCCGAACTATTTCGGTGTGATCGAGGACGTTGCCGCTCTGGCCGAGACGAGCCACGAGATGGGCGCCAAACTGGTGACGGCGGTGGCTGAACCGGTCGCGCTTGGCCTGCTCAAATCGCCGGGTGAGCTTGGGGCGGATATCGTCGCCGGCGATGGCCAGAGCTTTGGTCTGCCCCTCTCATTTGGTGGACCCTATGTCGGCTTTTTCGCTGTGCGTCAGAAAGATGTGCGCGGCATGCCGGGACGCCTGGTCGGTGAAACCACAGACCTCGAAGGTCAGCGCGGCTTTGTTTTGACCCTGGCGACTCGCGAGCAACACATTCGCCGCGAAAAAGCGACTTCGAATATCTGCTCCAACCAGGGCTTATGCGCCCTGATGGCGACTATTTTCATGAGCCTGCTCGGTAAACAAGGTCTGCGTGAAATGGCTGAACAGAACCTTGCCAAAGCCGCTTACGCCCGCAAACAGTTCTCGGGCCTGCAGGGCTTCAGCCTGGTCTTTGATGGACCCTCTTTTAACGAGTTCGTGGTCCGCTCCGAAGCACCGGTGGCCGAGGTTCTGTCGCGTCTCGAAGCGGCTGGTATCCTGGGCGGGATTCCCCTCGCTGCAGATTACCCTGATCTGGCGGATTGTTTCCTGGTTTGCGTAACAGAGCAGAATCAGCGTGCAGAGATTGATGCTCTGGTCGCTGCACTGCAGGGAGGTGCAGCATGACGATCTTGGGAACCAGCGGACTTGTCCTCAACGAAAAACTGCTTTTTGAGCATTCAGATCCGGGCCGTAAAGGCTACAGCCTGCCGAAGCTCGATGTGCCGGCGGCGACCCTTGCGGATGATCTTTGCCGCGAAGAAATCAACGGCTTTCCGGAGCTTTCCGAAGTGGACGTCGTTCGCCACTTTACCCGGCTGTCAACCTGGAACTACGGGGTTGATTCAGGCTTCTACCCTCTGGGCAGCTGCACCATGAAGTACAACCCCAAGGTCAACGAGGCGGTCGCCCGCATTCCCGGTCTGGCAGGGATCCATCCTGCCACCCCCTCGCATCTGGCTCAGGGGACTCTCGAGCTGATGTATCGCTTGCAGAGTGATCTGGCAGAGATCTCCGGCTTCGCCAGGGTGACCTTGCAACCTGCGGCCGGTGCCCAGGGCGAGTTGGCTGGCATGCTGGTAATAAGGGCCTGGCACGAGAAACGTGGCAGTCAACGCAGAAAGGTTCTGATCCCCGATACGGCGCACGGCACCAACCCGGCCACGGCATCCCTGACCGGCTACGATGTTGTGCCGATCGCTTCCGAAGGAGTGCTGACCCTGGAAGAGGTTGAGGCGCACATGGATGATGATGTGGCTGCGCTGATGGTCACCAACCCGAACACCCTCGGCCTCTTCGAAACCAACATTGAGGAAATCTGCAAGCTGGTCCACGCCCGCGGCGGCCTGGTTTATTGTGACGGTGCCAATCTCAATGCACTGATGGGGATCGCTCGCCCGGGTGATATGGGGATTGATGTCATGCACTTCAACCTGCATAAAACCTTCTCCACGCCGCATGGTGGCGGTGGGCCAGGGGCCGGCCCCGTCGGTGTGACCGAGGAACTCATCCCCTATCTGCCTGGTCCAGGGGTCGAATTTGATGGTCAGAGCTATCGACTCGAGTCTCCCGGTGCCGACTCCGTTGGCCGTATGTTGGCGTTCCATGGCAACGTCGGCGTTATGTTGCGGGCTTATGCCTATATCCGCAGTATGGGGGGCGAAGGTCTCAAGCACGCCAGCGAGATGGCGGTCCTTAACGCCAACTATGTGCGAGCACGGTTGGAGGGTGTTTATGACCTGCCGTACACGAGTCGCTCTTTGCATGAAGTTATTTTCTCAGATAAAGACCTTGAAGGCGGCTGCCATACCCTGGACGTGGCGAAGCGTCTGATCGACTATGGCTATCATCCGCCGACCATCTACTTCCCTCTGGTGGTGAAGGGCGCGATCATGATTGAACCGACCGAGACGGAGAGCCAGGAGGTTCTGGATGAGTTCTGTGACGCCATGATCGCCATCGCCGGTGAAGCCCGCGATAATCCTGATCTGCTCCATCAGGCGCCGGTCCGTTCGCGGGTAAGACGTCTTGATGAGACGACTGCCGCGCGCAAGCCGAAGCTGAGGTGGCAAGAGTAGTCTTCCAGATGGCACAGCGTAGTTTCCGGACGAAAACTAATAAATCGCCCCGGGTCTGCGCCGGGTGGAACTGCTGAAGTTGCCGCTGAGATGGTATTCGAAGAAGGCCATGATCTTCAGGTCATCATGTGGGTAGGCTCTTGGCAAGGGACCGTAGGTGGCGCCCTGGCGGACGGCCGTCATGGCCTCTTCATCCAGAAGCCGATGGCCGGAACTCTCGAGAAGCTGTACATCGCTGACATTTCCCCGCCGATCAATGGTGATGCGCAGCAGACAGGTGCCTTGCTGATTCCTTTGCGCTGCAGCGCTCGGGTAGTTCCAGACATTATAGATGTTGGTACGGAAACGCCGCATGAAGGAGAAGAGCAGGTCCTGCTGACTGTCCATCCAGACCGTGTCACCCTTTTCAACGTCTGCGCGATATTTTCTTCGCCAGTCACTTTCAATTTGGGCCAGGGCGTCAGGTGATATCTGCGTGAGCGTCTTCAGGTCAGGAACCTCTCGCGTCTGCTTCTGCTCGGGCTTTGCTTTCCAGCCATCCGCTGTGAAGGGTAATTCAGGCTCCGGTTCGGTGATCTTTTCGACCTCGGCTGCAGGGGGTGTCGGTTGCTTTTTTGGCGGAGTCGCAGGGAGCGTCGGCTGCTTTTTCGGCGGAGCCACAGGGGCCGGTTCTGGTGCACGAACAACCTTTTCGCGATCCTCCGTGTCCTGACCTTCGGGAGCCTGCTCTTTTTCAACCACCTGGTCCAACTCAGCTAGACGTTTGGCCGGTTTTTCACGAGGCTTCTCCAGCTCTTTGCGAATGGGCAGATCGAGTTCCCTCTCCTGTTGCTGCGCTGGGCGCACCTCCACATAGACCGGCTCCGGTGGTGGTTGTTCCGGAAACAGCTTGTGGTCGGGGAGCAGCAGCAAAAGCAGATGAAGCAACAGCGAAAGCAGGATGAACCCGATGATGATTCGATTTTGTCTTTGCTCGGACGTCATGTCTCCTCAGGCACTCAATCGTACCATTGTAGTACAGCCTCCTCGAAGGGTAAAGCAGTTGACGGCTCAGAAACCATCCGGTATATTTTTCACCTTTAATAAAACCATGTTTCCAAAAAGGAGCAAATTATGCATCTTGTAGATCAGATAAAAGCCAAGGCTCGGACCAGTCTCCAGACAGTTGTCTTGCCGGAAAGTTACGATGATCGTATGATCCAGGCAGCAGAGCTGATCAGCAAGGATGGTCTGGCAAAGGTCGTCCTGCTTGGAGATGTTGCAACCCTCGAAGCCAAAGCCCTTGAGCTTGGTGTCTCTTTGGCAGGCGTCGAATTGATCGATCCCAAGCAGGCCCCGCAATTGGATGACTATGTTGAGGAGTTGGTCAAGTTACGTGAGCAAAAAGGCATGACGGCAGAACAGGCTCGTGCAACCCTGACTGCTGAGGATCATCTTTTCTTTGGCGCCATGATGGTCCGTAAGGATGATGCCGGCGGCATGGTGGCCGGAGCTTACAACACAACCGGCGATGTTCTGCGTGCAGCATTTCAGGTTGTTGGCACCGCGCCGGGAATGAAGACGGTCTCTTCCGTATTCCTGATGGTGACCAAGAACCCCGATTTCGGTGAGAATGGCGTCTTGTGTTTCGCGGACTGCGCGGTCAATCCGAATCCAAACGCTCAGGCTTTGGCAGAAATTGCCATCTCCACTGCGAGCAGCTGCAAGAGTTTCCTCGGCGTCGAAGCCCGTGTCGCCATGCTTTCTTTTTCAACCAAGGGCAGTGCCAGTCACGAAGATTGCGACAAGGTTCTCGAAGCTCTCAAAATTGCCAGGCAACTTGCTCCAGAACTGCAGATCGATGGTGAACTTCAGGCCGATGCCGCTTTGCTGCCCAAGGTCGGTGAGAAAAAAGCTCCCGGATCAGCGGTTGCCGGCAAGGCCAATACCCTGATTTTCCCAACCCTTGATGCCGGCAATATCGGTTACAAGCTGGTCGAGCGTGTCGCCGGTGCGGAAGCCGTTGGTCCTATCGTGCAAGGTCTGGCCAAGCCGGTCAATGACCTCTCGCGCGGTTGCTCTGTTGATGACATTGTCTCGGTTTCGGCCATTACGGCTGTGCAGGCGCAGAGATAGATTTGCTTCTCTGTTCTTAGTTCCTATTAATATTTACTTCATGACAAGGGTTGATAGCTTGCTATCAGCCCTTAACTTATGGCATTTTGGCAGTTGTTTGGTCCTTTTTCCGGGGGGAAAGAATGCTTCTCTACGAACATGAAGGCTTCATTGAAGTTGAAGCACAACAGATTCAACGACTCTGCCGTTCAGCCTTTGCTGTCTCCTTTGGCAGCGAGGACCACCACAGATACGAGTTGCAGGCAACGCTCTGTGATTATCAAGATGAAAATGAACGGCGTTGTCGTATCGCCTTTTATGCAAAAAGTCTGAAAAGATCTCTGGTTTTTACTGTTGCCGGTTCAGAGAAATCTTCCTTGTGGCAAAACGGTCAGGATACCCTGGTTGAGCTTGGCTATCAGTTGGAGGACGTTAACCTCAAGCTCAGCCCTGCGATGCTGGAAGTCGTCCTGCGTGATGTGCCCGGCGTTGCCACCCCTGCCGATGCTAAGCTTCACCGATCAGAGCATAAACGGCTGCTTGTCGAGCTGCAGGCAACCTGTGACGAGAACCCGGAAGGCCCACAAGGTAAAAGGGCCGCACTGAAGTTAAGCACAGAGGAACGTCTGCTGGAGCGGTCTGCTGTTTTGCGAGAAATTCTGGAAGACCTGTTCTCTCCGGAAGATAATGCCGATGATGGGACGGCAACCCTCCTGACTCAGATTAAAGACCTGACCGCAAGACTGGAAGAAGCAGAAACAATAACCGAATCTGAACGCTCACAAAAAGAACTCAGCGAAGCCATTACGACCGCTGCGGAAAAACGCATCCAGGAACTCGAGGAGATTCTGGTTGATGTCGAGACCCGGTCTTCAGACGTCTTGAAACAGAAGCGCAAGGTGGTCGCGCTGAATGGCCGCATCAAGGACCTGGATGCCGAACTGGTCTCTGCCCGGGAGGCTTTGGCGGAAGAGCAGGAGAAACAGAAACAATTTGTCGAGGATGTCAAATCCGCGAACGAGCAGATTGTGGATTTGCAGCGGATTCTTAAAGACTCCGAAACCCTTCGCGAAGAGGCCTTTGCTCAACTCGGCGAGCAGGAGTCTGAAGCGATGCAGCTTGATAAGAACTATAAAGAGGCGGAACTCCGTATCAAAGACCTTGAGCGGGACCTTAAGACAGCAGAGGGGAAGGCTGATGGCTTACAGGAAACCGTCAAGCACTCGGACGAACTGCGGGCGCAACTGGACAGGCTTGAGAAGGAGTTCAAGGCGGGGACGGCTCTTCAGGAGGACCTGAGGGCAGAACTCTCTGCGGCCGTTGAAGAGCGGGACCGGTTACAGGAGAGCCTCAAAGAGGCTGAGGGACTGGGGGAAACCGAGCGTGCTGAACTGGTCAAGGCGAAAGAGAGCCTGAAGGAGTGGTCGCTTCGTTGCGACCAGGAACAATCAGCACGGCAGGCTCTGGAAGGTGAACTTGAGGAGGCCCACAAGATCATTGACTCCCTTGAAAAGATGGTTCGTGAAACAGAGGACGGCAGTCGGCAAAAGGCTTCCAGGGTCGCTTCTAAAGTGCAGGACGACAGGGTTGATGAACTGGAGAAACGGTTGCGAACCCTCCATGATCAACTGCAAGGGGAGACTTTGGTCAAGAAGACGCTAGCCGAAGAGCTTGCGGCAGCGGAGAAAAAGATGGCTGAGCAGGCGCTTTCGCTGGCAGAACAATCGACAGCCAACCGGCAGGAGAAAATCCTTGAGGCGGCTGTTTTGGTTGAGAGTGAAAAAACGCCAAAAGCTGCCAAGCTTTTGCCCCATGAATTGCGACCCGAGCCCAAGAAAGGGGCGTTTTTCCGCCCGGACTGGGATCTGCAAGGCTTGCCCTGCGGTTCAAAGGCTCAAGTCTTCAAGGCTTGGGAAACCGTGTTTAACGTCCAGATGGCTATCGAAGGTTATCCCTCTCAATATTGCATGGCCTTTATGGCTGTCCTTAAGCATGGGAAGGAAAAGAGTCTGTACCTGCTTTACCGATTGAAGAAGGATAAACACACGCTTGTCTGTGTCCCGACAAATAAACCTGAGGATGAAGCGTCATTACAAAAGGCGATCAAGCAGGGCTTGGAGTTTCTTCGCAAGAGTGGGTTTGAAATGGACGAGATGTCAAAAGACCATATCGAGAGCACGCTGGGAAACTACTTTCTGGAATCTGACTGAAAGACGGCAAGAGCAGTGCCAAGGAATCTCAACAAATCAGCAAAGGCCGGGGACTCTCCCGGCCTTTGCTGGTTCGAGTAGTGAGGGAAAAACCTGATGTCTATTTACGCTGGAAGGCTGAAGAAGAAAAGCTGTATGTGAAGTTCATGTGATCCGTATAGGTCCCCTCGAGGATCGCGACCACGTCCTCGGTGAAAACCAGTTCCTCATCGGTGGGGATGACAAAGACCTTGACCGGTGAGTCCGGGGTGGTGATCACGCTCTCAGTCTTGCGGGTCATGGTGTTGCGGTTCTTCTCCTTGTCAAGGATAATGCCCATGAACTCGAGACCCTTAAGAGCTTTTTCACGAATCAGCCAACCCATTTCGCCGACCCCGGCTGTGAAAACCACGGCATCAATGCCGCCGATTGCTGCCGCATAGGAGCCGATGTATTTTTTCAGGCGGTAGCCTTCAACCTCGAGAGCGAGTTTGCAGCGAGCGTCACCTTCCTCGGCTCCTTCGATCACATCGCGACGATCGGTGAATTGGCCTGTGATACCCAGGATACCGGCTTTTTTGTTGAGTATGCTGTCAATCTCTGCGGGATTAAGACCCTCCTGCTCCATGATGAAGGCGGGAATGGCAGGGTCGATGTCACCACAACGGGTTCCCATAACCGCACCTTCCAGGGGGGTAAGCCCCATCGAGGTGTCAACAGAGATGCCGTTTTTGATGGCAGAATGGGAAACCCCGTTGCCGATATGCATGGTGATGATGTTGCAATCTTTCGGATTTTTGCCGAGCATGACTGCGGCACGCTTGGAGACATAGAGATGGCTGGTGCCATGGAAGCCGTAGCGGCGCACGCCATATTTCTCATACCATTCGTAGGGCAGGGCATAGGTGTAGGCAGCTTCCGGCATGGTCTGATGGAATGCCGTATCGAAAATGGCAATGTGCGGAACATCGGGGAGTACGGATTGTGCTGCCTCAATGCCGGAGATGTTAGGGGGATTGTGCAAAGGCGCCAGGTGCTGGACTTCTTTGATGGCATCGAGGACAGCCTCATCAATAGTCACCGAGCAGGTGAACTTTTCGCCGCCGTGCACGACCCGGTGGCCGACCGCTGAAATCTGGGTGATCTCTTCGACGACACCGTATCTCTTGTCGGTGAGGATCTTGATGATCAAATGAATCGCGACCCGGTGGTCGGGACATTCATATTCTTCACGATAGGTTTCGCGGCCGGGGACTTCGTGAATAATGAATGAGTCGCCGATGGTGACGCGCTCGACCATACCTTTGGCGATAACTTCTTTCTTCTGCCAGTCATAGAGCTGGTATTTAACGGATGAGCTGCCGCAGTTAAGTGCCAGGATATCCATAAGCTGTTCCTCCTCGTGGGCTATACAATATTTCAGGTCTAGAAACAGAATACTGTTTTAAACAGGTTTTTTTAGCCATGCTTAAAAATTTGCTAAGTCAGCTTTTATAGAGGTTTGCAGGTGTAAAACGTGTTGTGAGAGGGTAATGGAAGGCCTGCGAAATTGCAAGTTTTTTAAGGCATGACAAGGTGTCTGTTTGCTCTGGACAGAAATGTTCTCTTACGGTAGAATCCCCCGAAGTTTGTGAAACATAAATCTATCGAAGAGGAGGAACATTCCATGGCTCACACAATTAATGACGAGTGTATCAATTGCGCTGCCTGTGCAGACACCTGCCCGGTTGATGCGATCAGCGAGCAGGGTGACGTACATGTCATCGACGCACCAACCTGCACGGACTGTGGTGCTTGTGTTGACAGCTGCCCGGTTAGCGCAATCGAAGCTCCCTGAGTTTCTCAGTCATATGAGCAAAAACAAGGCCGCCCCTGAAATCAGGAGCGGCCTTCTGTTCTTTTATGGTTTCTTTAGCCGCTTAGCCGGCACCGGGCTTGGAGTCGACCACCTCAACGTTAATACTGGTAATGCCGTCCGGCGGGTTGCGGAAAACGATGGTGAAGGGGATTGAGGTCCCTGCGGCAACGTTCATGTTGGAAAGGCTATCGCCGAACTGGTTGTTCATGGCTTCTTCGATGGCCGCAAAGGGCATGGTTCTCAACGCGGCGTCATTAAGCTGATTGCCGCAGAAGACTGTCTGCTGCAAGAGGGTTTTGCCCTGATCATCAAGCAACACCCCTTTGATGGTAATTGAGGAGCGGGTTGTCGGATGATTATTGACGGCAGAGCCCTGGATAACCAGCAGTTGCCCTGCTTGACCGTTCACGTAAGAACTTCCGGACACGTTTATACCGATCCGGTCGCCTGGTGAACTGACCGGGGCTTCGCCGATATACTCCTGCAGGAATGGCAGGTATTGACCCAGTGTATTCAAATTGACGGCCCCTTCCTGAACAAACAGAAAGCCTGCCGCTCCACCCAGAATGACGAGCAGAAGCACCAGCAGAACCAGAATACGAGAGAGAGAACTTTTTTTGGCTGGCGGCGGTGGTGGTGCCGGAAGTGGCTCATCCTCATCTGCCGGCGGCCTGGAACTCTCCCTGCCGGGGCTGAAAGACTCGGGTTCCTGTTTCTCCTCCAGGGCTGCGCCTGAGAAGTCGTCACCTGAATCAGGACCGGCAGTTTCGTCTTCGGAACTTTCACTGGCAAAATCTATCTCGCCGAACTGCAGGTCATCACTGCGGGACTCTGCCGTCGGGCTTTCTGACGCTGACTCATTACTGTCGAAGCTGGGTTCTTCAAAGTCGAATGACCTGTTGTCACCAGACGTCTCGTTATCCCACTCCGAAGAGGAATCGTCGGCAAAAGGGTTTTCGTCATCAAAGGAAAACTCGTCGGGCCCGCTTGTGACCTCGCTTGAAGGGGTAGGGGCCTCTTCTTCAGACTCGCCAAAGGTGAAAGCGTCATCAGAATCATCACCGAAGGAGAACTCATCTGGGGAATCCTGCTCTTGAGGCACATCAACTGGCTCCTCGAAAGAGAGTGCGGAAGGATCTGCCGTTTCCTCCGTTGAGAAGTCAATTTCGTCAACTCCCGCCTGCTCGTCGGTTGAAAAGTCTAACTCATCGTTCGCTGCGAAATCGCCGGCAGAGAAGTCAGGGGCGTGGTCCGACGCAGGTTCAGAGGTTTCCGGAGTCTCGTTGAACTCAAATTCCAGAGCTGAATCGGACTCGTCCGTTTCGCTGAAGGCGTCGTCGAAGTCGGTCGAGTCGCCGGAGACGGCCCCTTCCTGTGACTCTTCTTCTGCAGCAAAATTGCCTTCAGGCTTATCTGCCTCTTCTTCGCTTGCAGAATCCTGAAGCTGACTGGCATCGACAAAGGAGAATTCCTCTGCCAGTTCGTCGCCTGGAACGGCATTACCCATTTCCGATTCAAGGCTGCTGAAGTCGAGCTCACGGCCCTCATCCTGTCCGGATTCCGTCGGCGGCGCGGCAGATTTCGGGGTCGATGTTTGCTGTTCAGCCGTTTCTGAGGGCGGGGCCTCGTCCGAAGGCGCGTCATCTTTGACGGCTTCCATGTTGAAGGAGCCATAGTCAACTGTTTCTTCAACGGGCTCCGGTTCAGGAGGCATTACGGTAAACACCTCCTTGCACTTGGAGCAGCGGACCTTGGTACCGCTCGCTTTGATTTTCTCATCAGCTAAACGAAAACGGGTTTGGCATGCTTCACACTGAACAATCATTCAGTTTCTCCCTCTACTCTCAGGGGCCCTCAACGACACGAATGTCGGGCAGGTCGCGATATCTTTCGTCAAGGTCCAGACCATAGCCGACGATAAAGCCATCGTCCATGGAGAAGCCTACGTAATCAACAGGGACGTCGGTCTCACGCTGGGCCTGCTTGTCAATCAAGGTGCAAATCTTGAGGCTGGCGGGTTTGCGGTTGAGCAGCATGGAACGAAGCGACGCCAGGGTCAGACCGCTGTCAACAATATCCTCTACGACCAGTACATGTTTATCCCTGATCGACATCTCAAGATCTTTCCGGACTTCGATGATGCCGGAAGACTGGGTCGCAGAACCGTAACTGGCAAGACGAACAAAATCGATGACTGATGGCGTCTTAACAGCTCTGATCAGGTCGGCGATAAACAGGAAGGAGCCTTTAAGGACGGCAACCATCAAAATCTCCTTGCCTTGATAATCCTTATCGATCTCGGCCGCGAGAGCTTTAATTCTTACAGCAATATCCTCTGCAGAGAAAAGAGGCGTCATGGACAGCTGTATTTGAGGCGGGCTGGAGGTTGTCATAATCGGCTATTCTATAGCAAAGCAGCTGATTTATGTCAATTTATTCGGCAGCTAAAGTTCCTTGCCTGAAGTCACTAAATCCTATCCTGGTGTCCATCCGGAAACTCCGGATGGACGCAGTGCAGTTTTCGATCTGGAAACGAGGAATTTTTCGTCGAGGCAAGGAAATCAAGGGCTGGCGCGGAGGCGTACATCGCTACGCTGCACAAGCCAGCCCGCCGATTGACGCCGCATCGGCGGAAAAGAACCGTTTCCGGACGAAAACTATGCTATAATCCGCCGCGGCACATGGTTAGCGATGAGGCTGTCCGATAGACTCCTGGACAGATATTATAAACCCGTCAGGTCAGGTTGCTGTTTGTGGATTCAGTAACAATGTCAGGAGAAATTTGATGCGTACCATTGTTGTTCTTGTCGTTTGTATGGTTCTTTGTTGTTTCACCACTACATCTTTGGCCGCTCCGAATTTACAGGTTGCAACGCCGATTTTTGACTTCGGTGAGATTTACCAGGGTGAAAAAGTCCCCCATGTTTTTGAATTTACCAACCAGGGTGACGAGCCCCTGCTCATTGATCGTGTGCGCAGTTCCTGTGGCTGTACAGCGGTTCTGGTCTCCCAAAAGAGCATCCCTCCAGGGGGGCAGGGTGAGCTGCAGGCGACCTTTGACAGCACCCGGTTCCGCGGCGCCATTGCCAAGACCATTTATCTTTACAGCAATGATCCGGTTAGGCCGACCATGCAGCTTTCGATCAAAGGCAAGGTTCTTGAAACCGTTGCCCTCGTCCCCTCGCAGGTCAACTTCGGCAAGGTGGCGGCAGAGACCGCTGTGACAACCAGGGTCCTGCTGCGCAACCAGAGCCCGGCAACCCTCTCCCTCGGTCAACCACAGACCACCGCAAAGGAACTCGTGGTGGAAATGCCCGAGGTTGATTTTGTCAGTGGTGCTGAAGTGACTCTCGCGTTGCGGTTGACGCCCAAGCCGGGTCAGGAGCGTTTCAGCGGCTACGTCCTGATTCCTGTTGCAGGTGTTCCGAACAACGAGCTGCGCATTCCCGTTTACGCTTCGATTATTCAATAATTTTTACGGCGAAGACTTCGAGCCGGAAACTTTTTCGCTGTTGCCGGGTTGAAAGGGTTGCGTGGTATTTTATACTTATTTGGCTTTGGTCCCCTTGCCCAGGGGCTCACTACTCTCAAAAACTTTAGTCTTAAGGAGCTTGCATGTCCACTCATGTCTCGCCACCGCAGCGCAGAAAATTTCTCTATACGATGCTCGGTGGTCTCGGTGCCCTGTTAGGCGCCGCGTCAGCCTGGCCGATGTTTCGCTTTCTTTCGCCTCTTGAAACGGGTGGTGGCAGCGACCAGGTTGTTGTCCCGCGAAGTGAGGTTGCGTCGGGCAAGGCCCATTTTTTTCAGTATCGAGGCAAGCCGGCTGTCCTTTTACAGCTGACTCCGGGCAACTTCGTCGCCTTGTCGGCTGTTTGTACCCATCTCGGCTGTGTTGTCGCATGGCAGGAGCAAACCGGAGAGTTCCTCTGCCCCTGTCATGGTGGCCGCTTCTCTGCCGATGGCCAGGTTCTTGCTGGCCCGCCACCAGAACCACTTGAGAATCTAGCTGTCGAGCTTGATGGCGACCAGCTCAAAGTCGGATAGGGGGACTTATGCAACCGATAAAAATGCTGGTCGATTTCGTCGATACCCGTCTTGGGGTCAAAGATCTTTACACCAAGGAATTGCATGGCTATCTGCTGCCGCGCAATGTCAATGCCTGGTACACCCTGGGTGCGGTGCTCCTGGTGCTCTTCAAAATCCAGATTATTACCGGCATCCTGCTGCTGATGTTTTATGTGCCTGATTCAGAAAAAGCCTTTGCCAGTGTGCAGGTCATTATGAATGATATCCCCTATGGCTGGCTTTTCCGTATGCTGCACGCCGTGGGTGCCAACGTCATCATGATTGCCCTGTTGCTGCATATGCTCTCGGTGCTCTTTATGTCCAGTTATAAAGGTCGTCGCGAGTTTACCTGGCTGACGGGTTTTACCATTCTCAATCTGACCCTGGGCCTCTGTCTCACCGGTTACCTTTTGCCCTGGAGTCAACTCTCCTTCTGGGCGACCACGGTGGCGACCGATGCCGCTGGGGCTATCCCGGTGGTCGGAGATTACCTGGTGGCGTTCCTGCGTGGCGGCGCGACTGTCGGCAACCAGACACTGGGACGCTTCTTTGCCTTACACGTTGTCGGCATGCCGTTGATTCTGCTTGGCCTGATCGGTCTCCATCTCTTCTGTGTCAAGCGGAGCGGAATTTCAGCCCCGCCATTTGGTGATGATTACAAGGCTTCCGAGCCTCTGCCTTTCTTCGAGCATGAGAAGCATAAGGACGGCATCCCTTTCTTCCCCAACTATTTTGTCAAAGACGCGGCAGTGATCTGCTTCTTTGTTGCTTTCCTGCTTGCGATCATCTTCTACGCCCCGGGGCTGTTCTTCCCCGAGTCTGCTTTCCAGCCCGCAGACCCGTTTGTGACGCCGCCGCATATCAAGCCGGAGTGGTATTTCCTCTGGGCCTACCAGACCCTGAAAATTTTCCCCAGTGAAATTATCGGACTGGGTGTACAGATTGTGTTTATGACCTTTCTGGCGCTGCTTCCCTTTATTGACCGGAGCCCCGAGAGGCGGCCGGGCAAGCGTCCGTTGTTTATGACCTGTTATGTTCTTGGCATCCTGGTTTTCCTGGCTATTTCTATCTGGGGGCATTACTCATGAGTCGCTCATATCTCTCACTTCTGGTCCTGATGATATTGACCTTCCTGGCGGTTCCCGCCCTTGCGCAGGCAGAGGATAACGTTTGCATTCAATGTCACGGAGAGCAAACCGGGCGGCTTGGTGAACCTGTTGAGCTATGGCGCACCAGTGTCCACGCCGAAAACGGCATCTCCTGTCAAGATTGTCATGGCGGCGATCCTACGGACTTCGCTATGGCCATGAGCCCCGAGAGGGGGTTCCTCGGAGTTCCCGATTATACCGAGGTTCCTGACTTTTGCGGCCGTTGTCATGTTGGTGTCGCCAAGGCCTACAAAGGGGGCGCTCATGGGCAAGCGCTGGAAGCCGGTGCCGCACAATGTGTGGTCTGTCATGGCAACCACGCCATCCAGAGGGCCAACCTGGACCTGATCAACGAAGAGGCCTGCTCGCAATGTCACTCCTATGAGCGGGCCGCACTGATCCGCCTGTCTCTGGCTGAAACAGATCAGATGATCAATGCGACGGACGCTGATCTTGAACGCCTCTATCGTCTTGGCTTTGCCGTCGGTGAGATGGAAGACAGCCTTTTCAACCAGCGCAACAGTTTCCACCGCATCTTTCATGGTGTCGATGTGGAGCGCGTGCGCAGAGAAACCGCGGGTGTGCAGGCCGAAGTGGGCAAAATAAGCAGCAAGGTTGAAGAGATCGATACAACAATCCAGGAACGCAAGCTCTGGGGTAGCGTCGTCATAGGCCTCTTTATCCTGGCCGGAGTGATTTTCCTGCTGGTGAGAAAAGCCTACGAGGAAGAAGAACGCAGTTGAGCACTGGTTTTGTTCAGGTTACTCTCAGGGTTGGAAATTGTTGCTGAGGTCGTCGTACGCACGTTTGAGATTGAGCTGGATCAACTGTTCGTAACCATCCATGTGTTGATATTGCGGCAGGTTGAAGTTTGCAAGAGTCTGTTCCAGAGTGTCGCCGTTCTCGATGTACTTGAGGACTTCCGTGAGAAAGTCGCGAAAAAACTGCGCGAACTCGTAAACATCCTCACTGTCGCTGACCGGACCGTAGCCGGGAACAATCTGTTTGGCGCCGATCTGCTCCAGGAAGTCGAGCGCCAGCAGCCAGTCTGTCATGTGGCCGTTGCCCATGTAGCCGACGCTGTTGATATAAAGCAGGTCGCTGGTGAACAGGACTTCGGCTTCGGGGATGAAAACCACGGTATCGCCGTCGGTGTGACCCTTGCCGATATTGGTCAGGACAACCGAAAGCCCGCCAGGCTTCAAGGTCAAGCCCTCGTTGAAAAACATCGACGTAAACTCGGGTTTGCGAATTTCAGACTCGATATTCTTCCAGGTTTGCCAGCTCATCAAAACGTCCTGGCCAGACGGGAAGTCAAAATCAACGTAAGTGTAGCCGGTGTGGTGGTGAGCCAGAACAAAGTACCGAACCGGTTTTTGGGTGCGAACTGCGATGGCTTTGTGCAGATCCTCGATGACCGTCTTGGACATGTGCGCCCCAGCTGCGACTACATACTCTTTGCCTATGACAAAGATCGCGTTGGTCGTTGCCTCACTGCCGGGTTTGGCAATCGCCGCGAAAACACCCGATGCAAGCGGTTCAATCAGGAAGCTGTCCTGTACCGAGACGACGGCAACTGCCGACTCGACACGAGCTTTCTTGTCCTTGACGGAAGCCGCAAATGAACCGGGTGCCACACTATAGGTCAAGATCAGAACAATCAGTAGAATTCGAGACATGCTGGCATGATAGCAGGGAGTTGCAGGCGCCGGCAACTGTCTTGATGAGCATTTTGATGAGCATTTGATGAGCATGATTAGCAGTTGCAAAAGCCTGCGCAGCAATGGTATAAAACCCTCCCTGTGCGCGATTAGCTCAGCTGGATAGAGCGCTGCCCTCCGGAGGCAGAGGTCACAGGTTCGAATCCTGTATCGCGCGCCAGTTAAATCAACAGGTTAGCCTGAACAGCAAAGCACGGGATCTTATTCATTCCGAATTTGTCTGAGGGCGATGTTGGCTCGCTCAGTGATTTTTTTCACCAGCTTGAGATAAACCGGGTTTTCACCGTAACGCCTAACCAGTTCCCTTGCCACGACATCAACTGTTGCAAGCATCTCCTCGCTCATCCTCTCCACCGTTTTGAGAGTTGGCTTTGCTGAGTTGTCTCCGATCTCTTGAGAAAACTTCTCCCATGACTGCCTGGAGATATTCCGCGGGTCAAATTCGCCGCCGATACCCATTGCCATTTTTTGCGACAGCCCAGGATAAACAGCTGTACAGACCAGGTCATAAAATGGCGCAAGATCCGGGCGAGCACTATCGTTGTATAGCAAGGAGATGTTTTTAGCGTGGCAATCAGTGTTGCAAATGAGATAGTTAAACACGACCAGATTGACCAACTTGATACGATCTGCCAAAGGGTTTTTACATTCTTTAATTACGTCAAAACAAGCTTTGTGTCCTGGTCCCCCTCTCTCCTCATATTTTAGTCGATAGGACGTACCTGTTGCTTGACATAAATCTTCCTGATGAATGCGTCTTATGGCGTTTTCCTGATCTATGAATCGATCATAACGTTCAATCACGTAGCTGGTCTCATCAGAATGTCTCAGCATAAAAGTTTCAGGAACATTAAGTTTCATGGCTTTAGCCAGCGTCATACAAAACAGTTCATTTTCAACTAACGAATCGAAACGATGATTCTGTGGCTTTAAAATGTGTGTGCTCGGTGCACCATATAATGGAAGTTTGTATTCATGATTCTGGATAGTTATGGGGAGTTTATCCTGGACACCTGCGAGAGACAGCCGGGTATTCTCCTCTTCACCAAGGAAGGTCGGATCCATGATATAAGCTTCTTTGAACAGGAGCCCGAAGTCCTTGTCTGACAAGGTGCGATACGTTTGTGGCTTATTTGTTGCGCGCGGAAGCTCCCCCTCGGGGTAAAGAGAAATGGCTCCCGCGCAATCCCCGGCAAGTTGGACAAGGAGCGCAAAATCATCGTCTTGTGAAATCTTGTATTTACTGGCGATGTGGTCGCGAAATTGTCCTTCGGGCAAAAGATTCGCAAAAAAAGCTTTTGTCGCTTCAGATTGAAAAGGACCTTCTTGTAGAGGGAGAGTTAGCGAGAGGGGTTGAGGGGATCGACTTTCCAACCATGCAATATCATAACTAAACACGTAATTCTCTGCGTCCACTTTGGCCAGTGTCCCGACAACACTTGTCTCTTTGTATGCAGTGAGTTTTCGTATCATGGCTTACTCGACAATAGAAGCCGGCTGCTATTCTCGAACAGCCTCCTAATCTCTTGTGTCAACAATCAGATCCACTCCCAAAGTCTCCAACAAATACATAACTTTGCCGATTTCGGCCGAAGCTTTGCCCCTTTCAACTTCTGAAATAAAACGAGGACTGATTCCGCAATGCTCGGCAACCTGGGCTTGTGTCAAGCCCTGAGCTTTTCGTTTCTTGCGCAACAAAGCACCCAGTTCGGTCGTGGACTTGACGCGTTGTGCATTAGAGTTGATCCGATACATGTCATTCACTTTTCTTGAAGACCAGAACTTTATCTTGTTACCGTTCGGGATTATCCTAGTAGAATGAAGCCTGAGAAGCAAGAAATTATACCGAACAGTAATAATATTGTTTAGAAACAGAGAAAATATAGAAATTATTACCGATCGGCAATAAAACTTTAGCCAGGCTAGGCGTGACTGACCGTGGAGCTTCCAAGCGTAACTGTTGCTGGTGATTTATGAGATGTCATCATAGTTTACTAATTCAGGCTACTGCACAAACAGAGGAATCTCAATAACAAAGCTTGCAAACTTCCCCTCTTCACTTTCAACCTTTATCTGGCC
This sequence comes from Deltaproteobacteria bacterium, assembly GCA_024636215.1. The sequence continues at coordinate 2,159 of JAGXHL010000061.1, read as the reverse complement.
ATTATGGACGGAAATTATTCTTTCGATAATACTCAACCCCAGCCCTGTGCCCATACCAACTTCTTTTGTCGTAAAAAAAGCACTAAAAATATTAGGTAATATATTTTCTGGAATTCCTATTCCATAATCTTTTACTTCAAACGTAACAAGAGATTGTTGGTTTCTTTTATTCAGTCCTACATTAACTTCGATTTTTTTATCTGCACAATTTTTTGGATATTTCTTGTTCAAAGAATATTGTGAATTACTGAGCAGATTTAGCAGCACTTGTTCAATCTGCTGTGAGTTGCACCTGACTTGAGGAATGTTTTCTTCTATATTCACCTGTACATGAATTCCATCGCTCGCTAATTTGTTTTTTATCAGTGAAAGGGGCACATCGATTAAATTGTGTACGTCAATAAAAGTTGTCGCTCCTTCCTCTTTCCTTGAAAAGGACAACAATTTACTGACAATCGATGCAACGCGATTTCCTTCATAGATAATCCGTTTTGCAAGATCTTCTTGGTTAGACCCTTGGTCTGCCTTATTCAAAAGCATTTGGGCATAATTAATCACGCCAGTTATCGGGTTGTTTATTTCATGAGCGACACCAGCGGACAGTTCTCCCAAGGTTGCGAGTTGTGAAGTTCTGATCGCCTCAATTTCCATCTGTTTACGTTCTTCCATAGCTCTTTGACGGTGTATGGCCAGGGCATAGAGATCAGCAAGCCGTTGAATCGCTTCGAGATGTCTTTCATTGTAATCATTGGCTGGATTGGCCAGAGCAATCTGCCCGATAACTTCTCTGCTGTATTTAACCGGCATTGATAGAAATCGATCAATAGGAATGTGCCCCTGGGGTATGCCAGCGTATTTTTCGTGAGACTGAGGCGAATTGCTAAAGAACGGTTCTCCACTGTTTAGTGCGTGACCCCAGAGTTTAGGGTATTTGCCTTTTTTACTGGCGGGGAAACGTATCCGTTGATCCGGTCCATTGACTTGACAATCATTGCCCATCATTAACGTATGGGTATAAATGACGTTGTCGCCAGTTGATGGATCGATCTCGGAAGCATACCCATGCTTACTACCTGTCAACGTTTTGGCACTTTTCAGAACAATTTGGGTAATGTTCTCTATCGTTAAATTCGATTCAATCAGTGCGTTACCTAAACTGGCCAGTTCTTTATGGATGCGGTACTCCCATTCGAGACTTTCTTCGGTTCTTTTACGTTCCGTGATGTCAGTATGCGTGCCGACCATCCGCTGCGGTTTGCCTGAAGCATCAAAACTGACTATTTTCCCTCTGGAAAGGATCCATGTGATTTTCTCATCTTTGCCAAGGAAACGATATTCTACAGAGAATTTAGGAGTGGCACCGGACAAATGGTCAGCAAGGGCCTGCTCAAACAAAGCCTGGTCCTTCGGATGAATGTGTTTGATGAAAGCTTCTACAGAAATGGTTGTTTCATGCGGCGGTAACCCGAACAAGGCTTTGTCGGCTACTTTGAAGAAAAAGCTCTGGTTTTTTATATCCCAGTCCCAGAGGCCATTATTGTTGGCCTCCATGGCTGTCAAAAGTCGTTCTTCACTTGCCTCAAGGGCACGTTCAGTCTTCACCTGATCAGTCACATCTATCGCATAATGAAGATAAGTCTCTTTGCTGAGTGCGACCCAATATGTGTCAAGCTGTCGATCGAATGCTTTAACATTTGGGTCGTTCTGCTTCGATTCATTTTTCAAGCATTCATCCGCAAGGCAGAATGTACAGCTAATGCCCTCTGCGTCAGGATTCGTCCTACATATTCTCAGGTGTTCAGCACTCAAAAAGGCACATTTACCGAATTCCTTCCAGCAATAATCTCCAACTTCAGCTCCGACCTCTATGGCCGCGCTGTTCGCCGCAATAACCTTTCTCTTGTTATTGATGATCATGGCGGGGTGCGGTAAGGCATCAAGTAGAATTTTCATTTGAGACACATCTATGTACTCATTTAATTCCATATGGTTTCTTTCCACGCTATGGGTAGATCAAAGGATAAAGCAACATCTGTTCTGTAAAATTCACAACCCTCTTTGGAACGATCTTTGACAGTTAAAAGTTCAAGTAGACACGACCTGTTTCCCACTCCTCAGAGATTTCCATCAGCACAGCGCTGACAAGTCTCAGACAGGAG
>JAGXHL010000060.1 GCA_024636215.1 Deltaproteobacteria bacterium | reverse complement strand
TTTCAAAGGGAGTCGTTCGTCCAGAATCGGTAAAATCGACGTTCAAGGTCGCCTTGTAGTGGTACTTCTAAAGAAACTCAAGAAGGACACTGTCTCGTCTTACTCTAAACACTCAGAGTCAAGACTTTTGCAAGAGGCTCACTCTATATCCGTTTCGCTTTAATTGTTCGACCCTTGTTACATCAATAGCGAGGGAACCATCCATCCATCCCTGTAAGCCGCCGGCGTCGCATGTTTTGAGATCATGGCAGCAGGGGAGCAGAGCGATCCTGGCCCTGGCACAAATCGCTCTTTCGAGAATGATATCCGAAAGAGTTCCACAAGCATGAGCAGAGACGACGATATCTTGTTGTTTCAATTCAATATCATTCAGGTCCGTTTGAACGAACTCTATACGGTTTTCGAGCCTTGGCCAGGTTTGGGTCAATGTGGAATGCAGCTTCTGACAACTCGGAGGGAGTCTCTTGTCGACAGCGACTGCGCAGGGTGAGGAGTTGTCCAACAGGAGCATAATCTGGGCCAGTAACCCGTGCCCGCATGCCAGATCAACGACACGACCACCACGAAAAAGACGACGGGTCTGGCGGGCAACTTCCCACGCTTCGTAAAGCTCCTTTCTCGGGAGACAGCCAGACAGGCAGATGGTTCTTGCAAGCTTGTCGAAAAGAGTCTCTTTAGGGAAAAGATGAATCGCTCTGCTTGTGAGTCGATTCCGTGATGATCGATTCATGATAAATCAACTTTTTTACGCATCTGTTTTTGTTTCCCCTGCTTGGTCTTGCTGTCAAGACGTCTGCCGCGTGCAGCCTTCGACGGTCTGGTCGCTTTTCTGCTTTTAGGGATTTTACAAGCGTTTGCCACAAGAGCATTTAAACGTTTTATCGCTTCGGTCTTGTTTCTTTCTTGAGTCCGGTGTGACTGTGATTTGATGATCACAACCCCTTCACGGGTAATTCTGTGGTCACCGCGTTGAAGAAGTCTCTCTTTGAACTCCTTCGGTAAAGAAGAGGTCCCGATATCGAAACGGAGGTGAATAGCCGTTGCCACCTTGTTGACATTCTGCCCCCCTGCACCTTGCGCCGGAAGAGCTCGGAACTCTATTTCATTTAATGGAATTGATATTTTTTTTGTTCGTTTTTTCATCTTGTACCTATATAATTCTAAAATGAGTGGTCAGAGTTCACCAAACAATTTGGTCACGATGGGCGTGATAGATTAACTTTACATTTAAGTCGCGGATGAGTCTGAGAAAGCATAAAAAAATATTGAGAACAGACTGTTTGATGCGTTTAATCAGACCTCTGTGGTTTGACTTGTCAGACCTGATCCGATTACATCAGCGGGCAATCAAGTTGTAAAGTATAAAATTAAATATATGGACTATGCCGTTACCTCAAATGGGCACAATATTTAGTTTTTTCGATTTTTAGGAGAACCTTCGATTCTCATTTTACGGAGTATTCTGGACAAGGGCTAACTCAGCAGAAATTGACCGACAAAACCTCCTGACACAATTTCCTAGACAGTCGATATTTTAACCTGATTCGATGAACGCCGTATATTGGCGGTGTCTCGAATTGCTAGTTTACTAAGAATCTAAAAGGGGGAGTAGCAGGACAACGCTTTCGCTGGGTCATAAACTAGACGCTTGCAATTTACCATGATGTACGTGCTATAGTAGCCATACATAAAAATCGGAAGCTTGGAAGACGGTGTGAATCCGTCACGGAGCCGCCACTGTGATCATCGGTCTTATTGGCCGGTATAAGTCAGATACACTCCCGATTCGTTAGTTTACAGCCCTTCGAGCAATAAGGTGCTGGACTATATTGCATGAGGATAAATACGGAATCCCTGCAGCCTTCTATAAGGCTGCAGGGATTTTTTGTTTCTTTAAGGATGATGATGGAAAAGCAGCTGACATTGATTCGTCACGGCGCACTCGATGCCTCTTTGGACGACTGCTACGTTGGACGTCTGAATATCCCGTTGAGTGCGACGGGAAATCATCAGGCAAACCAACTCGCAAATTGTTTTAAGAAGCGGAAAGTTGACGCAATCTGGTGCAGTCCGGCGTTACGAGCCAAACAGACGGCAGCACCGATTGCTGAACAAATGGATCTGACCTTCTCCAATATGAATGAGCTCGATGAGGTGAATTTTGGTCGTTGGGAAGGGATGACTTTTGAACAGATCAGTTCTGTCGACTCGCAGTTGGTCACAAAATGGTCGGAACTGACAGAAGACTTCTGTTTTCCAGAAGGAGAATCCCAGATTGATTTCCAACAACGTGTCGCACGAGTTATCGATGCTGTTAGCAACTGCGAGCATCACAACATTGCGTTGGTTACTCACGGTGGTGTCATTCGTGCCCTGATTTGCCAATTGTTGGGGTACCCGTACCGGGATTATCTCAAGTTTGAAATCAAACGAGGGGGCTTCGCCACTTTTGATCTTTATTCACAGGGCGCCGTTCTAACAGGACTCTACAGTGAATCAGCACTCTAAAAGCCGGTTGATATTTGTGAGCGGCGGAAGTCGCAGTGGCAAGAGTCGTTATGCTGAAATGCGAGCGACGACACTACCAGGCCAACGGACCTATATTGCGACCTGTCCGGTAGTTGATGATGAGATGGAACAACGCATCGCCTGTCATCGCCAAGAGAGAGCTGGCCAAGATTGGATAACCATCGAGGAACCGGTGGAGTTGGTCCAAGCGTTACGTAACTGTTATGAGAGTTCGGTCGTTCTTGTGGATTGCCTGACATTATGGATAAACAATCTTCTCTACCATGCGCAGTGTCAGCAACAAACTGTCAGTGAGGATGAGATTGCCTCCCTGTGCCGGCAGGTTGCTGAGGTGAGTCGTCAAGGCGGACGTACCGTCATTTTTGTTACAAATGAACTCGGCATGGGGCTGGTACCAGCCGACAAAACTTCTCGTCTTTATCGAGACCTTGTGGGTCGTTGCAACCAGACCTTGGCCACACTATCAGATGAAGTGGTTTTTTTGGTTTCCGGTTATCCCCTTATACTTAAAGAAGGAACGATTTTATGACACTACCTGAAACAGGTCTCCTGACTAAAACTTTGAACGCAATCACCCCGACTGATACGAACATGCGCCAGTCGGCCAGATTGCGTCTCGATCAACTCGCTATCCCTCACTGGGCGTTGGGTCAGCTAATGTTTTTAGCCGAAGATCTCGCGGCCATCACCGGCAGCATGCAGCCTTGCGTTGCACGTAAATCAATCGTTGTGATGGCGGGCGATCATGGCATTGTCGCCGCAGGCGTAAGTAAGTTTCCGCAAGCGGTCACACTTGAAATGGTCCGCAACTTCGCCAATGAGAAGGCCAGCATCAATGCTTTATCGCGTCAGGTCGGGGCTAAGGTAACGGTTGTAGATGTCGGAGTAGCTGGAGATCTGAGCGACCTGGTGGAAAGCGGTAAAATTATTTCGAAAAAAGTGGCCATGGGAACTTCTAACTTTGCTGAAGGCCCGGCCATGAGCAGAGCACAGGCAATCCAGTCTATCGAAGTGGGGATTGAAGTGGCAGAGTTGCTGGCCGATAGTACTGACATGTTTGGCACTGGCGACATGGGCATTGGCAATACCAGCCCTTCAAGTGCCATCATAGCAACTCTATGTAGTCGATCTGTGGCCGATGTCACTGGCCGTGGAACGGGCCTCGACGACGTAGCCCTGGAAGCCAAGGTCGCCACTCTGGAGAAGGCTTTGGCACTCAATCAACCCAACCCCAAAGACGGACTCGATGTTTTATCCAAAGTGGGCGGTTTTGAAATCGGCGCAATTGCCGGTCTGATCCTCGGTGCTGCGGCTCAAAAAAAACCGGTCGTCATCGACGGCATCATTTCTACCGCCGGGGCGTTAATAGCTTGCAGCCTATCTCCTGCTTGCAGGGATTACATGATTGCCGGACACCGCAGCGTTGAGCAGGGCCACTCGATTGCTCTCGACTTCCTTAACAAAAAAGCTTTACTCGATCTGGAGTTAAGACTTGGCGAAGGGACCGGTGGAGCAATAGCTATGAATATTGTGGAAGCAGCGGTTGCGATCCTGACCGAAGTTGCCACCTTCGAGGAAGCCGCTGTCAGCCAGGCAGAAACTCCTTAAAGACTAAAGATACCCTCAATATATTTACCCTCGGCAAAGGAGATAAACGCCAAATGCTCACTCAAGTTGAACAAGCGCTCAAAGGAACGATCAGCCCACAAATGGCTGCTGTTGCCAAAGATGAGGGATACAGCCCCGAGTATATCCGCGACATGGTCGCTACCGGTAAAATAGTCATTCCTAACAACATCCACCGAAACCCAAAACCGGTTGGTATCGGCAAAGGTTTGCGCACTAAGGTCAATGCATCTATCGGCACTTCCTCTGACATCATTGATTACGAGGCTGAAGTACGTAAAGCCAAGGTCGCTCAAGAAGCGGGCGCCGACACTTTAATGGAACTCTCGGTGGGGGGCGACCTCGATCGAATCCGACGTGAAATCTTGTCAGCCGTCGATCTGCCAGTGGGTAACGTCCCTCTCTATCAAGCCTTCTGCGATGCTGCCCGCAAGTACGGCAGCGCTGACAAGCTTGATCCAGAGGAGCTGTTCGACCTGATTGAAAAACAGTGTGAAGACGGGCTTGCTTTCATGGCGGTGCATTGCGGTATTAATCGCTATACCATTGAAAGGTTGCGCAAACAGAACTACCGCTATGGAGGTCTGGTCTCAAAGGGAGGCACGACAATGGTCTCCTGGATGGAAAGCAACAACAAAGAGAACCCTCTTTACGAGCATTTTGATCGCGTTGTCAGCATTTTAAAGAAACACGACGTTTGTCTTTCTCTGGGCAACGGCCTGCGCGCTGGCGCCATTCATGACAGTCACGATCGCGCGCAAATGCAAGAGCTGATCATCAACTGCGAACTCGCTCAGATTGGCCGCGAAATGGGTTGCCAGATGTTGGTGGAAGGCCCCGGTCACATGCCGCTCGACGAAGTAGAAGCCAACATCATCATCCAAAAACGGATGAGCAATGAAGCCCCTTACTACATGCTCGGGCCGATCGCCACTGATGTCGTCCCTGGATTTGACCACATCAGTGCCGCTATCGGCTCAGCACAGTCAGCTCGTTACGGTGCTGACTTAATCTGCTACATCACTCCGGCTGAACATCTGGCCCTACCGAACGAAGAAGATGTACGCGCCGGGGTACACGCGTCTCGTGTGGCAACCTATATCGGTGACATGAATAAGTACCCGGACCGAGGTCGTGAGCGCGACAAGCAGATGAGCAAGGCTCGACGTGATCTGGAGTGGGACAAGCAGTTTGAACTGGCGTTGATTCCCGAGGCGGCGAAAGCTATTCGTGCTTCACGTGTACCGGAAGACGAAAAAACCTGCACTATGTGCGGTGAGTTTTGCGCCGCAAGTGGCTCCGCCAAACTCTTTAAGGAAGATCTTGCCGGAGACAAAGTGTAAGTGAATAGACTCACGCATAATTTATTACGAGAAGTGACATGAAACCTTTTTTTGCTGCAGTTAGCTTTTTGACCATTCTGCGCATCCCTGCCAACTGGTGTGGCGATGAACACGCACTGGCGCGTAGCCTTACCTGGTTTCCGGTTGTCGGCTTATTGGTTGGCATTCTGATGGCAATTCTCGACCAGCTGTTGTGCTGGCTGTTCCCCGGGCTACAGGTTCCCAGTGCCCTTCTGGTGATAGCCATGATCGCAGTGTCTGGAGGTCTTCATCTCGACGGCCTGGCCGATAGCGCCGATGCCTTCATGAGTTCACGCCCCAGGGAACAAATGCTGGAGATCATGAAGGATAGTCGCTGTGGTCCGATGGGCGTTTTGACTATAACCGCATTACTGTTACTGAAATTTTCAGCCTTGTCCAGCCTCGAAGGTGACTGGCGAACTCCAACGATTATTATTATGTCACTGGCCGGGCGCACCGCCCTGGTATTGAAAACAGTCGGCCTTAACTATGTCCGTGAAAGTGGTCTGGTTTCACTGTTTCAGAAAGAGAGCCATTACGGGCAGGGCGTTGCCAGCGCTCTTTTGCTCGGCGTGAGCGCTTTCTTCCTGCTCGGTGCGGCCGGCATCTGGGTCGTAATTGCCTGTTTGTTCGTTACTTGGTTATTTGCCCTCTACTGTAGAGCCAAGCTCGGTGGCTTAACCGGAGACACTCTCGGGGCGGCATGTGAAATCGTGGAACTGGTTCCAGTACTGACCGTTCTGGTCTGTCTGCAACAAGGGCTATTGGTATAAAGATGAAAATTTTTCCGCAGCGACATCTGCATGGAGGCAATCTCCTTCGACTGAGTGACGCAGCCGGTATCCCGGCAGCGAAGCTACTCGACTTTTCCGCCAATCTCAATCCGTTGGGGCCACCGGAGTGGCTACGTTCACTGATTAGCGCCAATGTCAGTGACCTGGTGCACTATCCCGACCCTGATTGCTCGGAACTAATTGCCGCACTTGCTAAGGAAAACAACTTACCAATGGAGCAGATTCTGGTTGGTAACGGCGCGACTGAACTGTTGTACTTGCTGCCACGCGCGATGGAAGTCAAGCGGGCTTTGATCCCTGTCCCCTCTTATGCCGACTATGAAGATTCGGCATTACTCGCGGGGTTGGAGGTTCAACACTTGGTCCTTGACGAATCAAGCCAGTTTTCTCTCGATTTCGATGCACTAGCGGCACAACTGTTACCAGAACAGATGGTCCTGCTTGGCCAGCCTAACAATCCGACTGGCAACACTTTCGATTCTGTCCATTTGCGAAAATTAGCCAAACAGCATCCACATACGTACTTCGTCGTCGATGAATCATTCATCGCTTTTACTGACGATAACTGCACGTTACGCGTCGATCGCCCCGAAAATATCATCATTGTTGAATCGATGACCAAGGCTTACGCCATCCCCGGATTGCGCCTTGGCTATCTGATCGCTGAAGCCGAGATCGTAGCTAAAATACGTCGGCTACTGCCAAACTGGACGGTTAATACCCTGGCCCAAGTGGTTGGACGCCGGGCCGTTGAGGATCGGGAATATCGCCAGCGTAGTCGCGCGTTTGTTACCCTTCAGCGGGAGCAGTTTCAGCGGCAACTAAGCGATATCCCCGGACTGACTGTTTATCCGGGAGAAGCCAATTTTCTGCTGCTGCGGCTCGATCGTGACAACCTGAGCGCGGGGCAACTGGCAGAACAAATGCTTGAGCAGGGAGTCGCCATCCGCGTGTGTGGCAATTTCCATACCCTGGATCAACGTTATTTCCGAGTTGCGGTTCGTACGACCAGCGAGCAGAAACAACTTTGTCGCATCCTGAAGGACATTCTTGGGATACGACCGACCTCACCAAGGCGTAGAAAAACCACGGCGATCATGTTCCAGGGAACAGGTTCGAACGCTGGTAAGAGTGTACTTACGGCCGCCATGTGCCGAATCCTCCAGCAGGACGGCTACGATGTTGCTCCCTTCAAAGCGCAGAATATGTCACTGAACTCTTATGTGACCAGACAAGGGGGAGAAATGGGGCGCGCCCAGGTGGTGCAGGCCCAGGCCTGTCGTCTCGAGCCGGATGTACGAATGAACCCGGTTCTTTTAAAACCGAACAGTGAAACAGGCTCGCAAATCATCCTTAATGGTCAGGTTTTTGGAAACATGCACTTCCGGGCCTATGCGGAACAACGACTGAAGATTTTCGAGACAGTCAAGCGCAGTTACGACGATCTTTCCAGTGAGCACGAGGTCATGGTTCTTGAGGGCGCCGGCAGCCCGGCCGAGATCAACCTCAAGGCGGCGGATATCGTCAACATGAACATGGCCCGGTATGCTCAGGCCCCTGTGCTATTGGTGGGAGACATCGACCGCGGCGGTGTTTTCGCTTCGTTTGTCGGCACCATGGAGTTACTCACTGAAGCAGAGCGGGCACAGGTCGCAGGCTTCGTTATCAACCGTTTCCGGGGTGACCCAAGTTTTCTCGGCCCTGCGCTGGACGCAACCCGCGACCACACTGGCCGCTCGATTCTGGGAGTGGTCCCCTATCTGTCACAATTAGGCCTGCCGGAAGAGGACTCGGTTTCCTTCAAGGAGGGGTCAATTCATCAGGGTCAAGCTCCTGATAATCAGATTGATATTGCTATTCTCGATATGCCCCATATCTCCAACTTTACCGATTTTGACGCGCTCAGTATTGAACCGGATGTCCATCTTCGGATCGTTCGCCAACTTAAAGAACTAGGGAAACCGGACGTCCTGATTTTGCCCGGGAGTAAAAACGTACTTGGTGACTTGCGTCACCTGCGTGACAGCGGCTTGGCCGAGCGCATCCTGCATCTCGCTGAAACCGACGCATGTGAAATCGTCGGCATCTGTGGAGGATTTCAACTGCTGGGCCGACAGATCAGCGATCCTCACATAGTTGAATCGGATGGTCAGAGCCAACCGGGACTCGGTCTGCTGCCACTTGATACAGTTTTGGCCCAGAACAAAACCACGCTACAGACGCGAAGTCGTCATCTCCCTTCCGGATACGAATTAGTCGGTTATGAGATTCATCATGGTCAGACGATCTCTGTTGCCGATGAGGTTGAGACTATTATTCGCAACGCTGACGGCGAGATGATTGGAGGCAGTACCCATAAAGGGCGGATCTGGGGCACGTATCTGCACGGTGTTTTCGATGCCGACAACTTTCGGCGCTGGTTTATCGATCGATTGCGACAACAGCGGGGGTGGAGTACGGACGGTCAAATCCGCGCCAGCTACGATCTGGAACCGGCATTCGATCGTCTGGCTGATGTCGTGCGAGAAGCTCTCGACATGCAAGCGATTTACCGGAGTATTGGCCTGTGATTCCGTTCCTTTTGCAGATTGTGATCGCACTGGCACTTGACGCGCTCTGGGGGGACCCACGTTGGTTGCCGCATCCGGTGCAGGGGATCGGCAAGCTGGCATTAGCACTGGAAGCGCCGTTACGCCGCCTTATTGCAAATGAACGCCTGGCAGGACTGATAACGGCGGTTCTCGTTATCAGCATCACTGCTGGCAGTTGTAGCCTGTTGCTGTTTGTTGCGGGTCATTTTCACCCGCTACTTGGAGATGCTGTTGCAATCCTGATCATTTACAGCTGCCTGGCAGCCCGCGACCTGAGCCGGCATGCGCTTGAGGTTAAAGAAGAACTGGATGCCGGTGATCTGACTACCGCACGACAGAGGGTCGCGATGCTGGTTGGGCGTGATACTGCACAGCTCGATGAGGCCGGGATTTCCCGCGCGGCGGTAGAGAGTGTCGCAGAAAATACCGTTGACGCGGTGACCGCGCCGTTGCTGTTCGCCCTGCTCGCCGGCCCCGTAGGGGCGATGATCTACAAAGCGATCAACACCCTCGACTCTACGTTCGGATACAAGAATGACCGTTATCTTTATTTCGGCTGTTTTTCGGCGCGCCTCGATGACCTGGTGAATTTCATTCCGGCACGATTGACAGCATTACTGACGCCACCGGCCGCAGCCTTGATCAATCTGGACGCTTGTCAGGCGTGGAGAATCTTCAAACGAGATCGCAAACAACACCCCAGCCCAAATTCCGGGCAGATTGAAGCGGCTATGGCCGGGGCCTTGAATGTACGTCTGGGTGGCGAAAGCAGCTACTTTGGCCAAACCTCTTTCCGCCCGTATCTGGGTGATCCGGGAAAAACGCTTTGCTCCCGGAATATCGGCGAAGCGGTACGTTTGATGTGGACAACCTCTTTGTTGACAGGAGCGATCGGTCTGCTCTGCTGGATCGTTTTTCAATGAGTGAGCTGACCGCTTGAAAGGAGTACCTTTGGATAAAAATATCCTGATCTTTACCGGCAATGGCAAAGGCAAATCTACGGCTGCCTTCGGTATGGCGCTGCGCGCTGCTGGCCATAATCAGCGGGTGTTGATCCTCCAGTTCATGAAACAGGATGAGAGCGTCGGCGAACTTGTCAGTCTGAAGAAACTCGGCATTTCGGTGATACAGACAGGCCTCGGCTTTGTTCCCAAGCCGAACAGCCCGCGTTATCCAGAGCACCAGCAGGCGGCGCAGAGGGGGTTCACTTTGGCCAGTAAGGCAATGAATTCTGGCGATTATGATCTCATTATTCTGGATGAAATATGTGGCGCGGTTGCCAAGGGACTTCTAGAAGAACACGTTGTTACAGATGCTCTCGCCGCCGCTCTTCCGCCACTGAACATTGTTCTGACCGGCCGCGACGCTTGCGACAACATGATCGCCCTGGCCGATACAGTGAGCCACATCACGCCTGTTAAACACGCTCTGGAGCGAGGTATCCAGGCGCGGAAGGGGGTAGAATTTTGAAAACGATCCCCCGACTGGTTATCGGTGGCGCCCACAGCGGCGTCGGCAAATCTTCCGTGGCCCTCGCTTTGGTGGCGGCCCTGCGTAAGCGCGGTTTGAAGGTCCAGACCTTCAAGGTCGGGCCTGATTACCTCGACCCAGGGCATCTGGCGCGTCTCTCTGGGCGACCATGCTACAACCTCGACGGGTGGATGAGCGATGAAAATTATGTTCGCCAGCTCTTTCATGGCGCCTGTGCTGACGTTGACATTGCCATTATCGAGGGGGTGATGGGGTTGTTCGACGGCAGCAGCAGCAATAATCTGGATGGAAGTACGGCACAGATTGCCAGTTGGCTGCAGGCACAGGTCCTCCTCGTTGTGAATGCGCACGGTATGGCGCGCAGCATTGCCGCCTTGGTGCAGGGTTACACAGAGTTTGATCCGGCTGTTCAAGTCGGTGGCGTGATTGCTAACATGTGTGGATCTGTAAGCCACGGAGAGTTGTTGAGTCAGGCACTCGATGCCGCTCAACTTCCTCCACTGTTCGGCGCAATCCATCGAGCTGATTTTCCGGCATTGCCAAGTCGACACCTGGGGCTGGTCTCTGCTGACGAATTCGATTGGAACACAGAACTGTGCAACAGCTTGAGTGCAGTGGCTGAAGATCGCATTGATCTGGATCGCCTGCTGACGCTGGTCGAACCGGCCGAAGATGTTGTCGGTCGCCCATTGACAGCGCAAAAGGTTGCGGGTGAAAATTTGCGGATCGGTATCGCTCGAGATGCGGCTTTTCAGTTCTACTATCCCGACCTGTTTGATGCTCTGAAAAAACGAGGCGTCGAGCTCTGTTTCTTTTCACCTCTGTGCGAAAGCAAGATACCGCAGGGGTGCGACGCCCTCTACTTAGGGGGAGGCTACCCGGAGGTGCATGCCGAGTCCCTTTCCGAAAACCGCAGTATGCTTCAATCTGTGGCGGCTTTTTGCCAAAGCGGTCGACCGGTTTACGCAGAGTGTGGCGGCTTGATCTACCTCTCCTACGGTGTGGAGATCGATGCTCGGCGCTGGCCGCTGGTCGGCGTCCTCCCCAGTTGGGCGCGAATGCTTGAAAAACGCAAAACTCTCGGCTATGTCGAAGCAACCCTGCACCGTCCTACTCTGTTCGGCGATTGCGAAACTCGGCTGCGTGGCCACGAATTCCATTATTCGGAGTTGAGCAGCGACCCGATCGGTGTTGATGGCTGGCAGAGTGCCTATAGCCTGAGGCAAAACCGAAGCGGCAACTGTTGCGACGAAGGCTACCAAAGGGGACTGGTTCTGGCCAGTTACGCGCATTTGCACCTGGCGTCACAGCCGCAGGCGCTGGACGCTTTTATCGAAAAGATAAGGCGGTTCAAAACCGAACAAAGAGTATCACTTTAAAAGTAAGGAAGGATGACGCATGACACGCTTGCCTGACAGACCTTTGATTTACGATTTGTACGAGAATCCAATAAGCGGGCCGGAGATCGAGGCACGCTCATTCGCTGCCATTGATGCCGAAGCGCAGAACTATCACCTGCCGCCCCAAGAGTGGGAAGTGGCGAGACGCTTGATCCACACCACTGCAGACTTCGCTATCGCCGAGTTGATTCGCTTCAGTGACGATGCCTTTAGCGCTGCCGCCGCCGCTCTCAAAGCAGGAGCCAGAATCTACGCCGACAGCAACATGATCCGCTCCGGGCTGTCGCCTGCGCGCTTGCAACAGGTCAATCCTGCCTACAGTCGTGAGGATATTTATTGTCATGTTGCCGATGAAGATGTGGCGGCAAAAGCGAAACAGGCAGGTCTGCCCCGCTCATTATTCGCGGTGCAGAAAGCCAGAGAGATGTTGCACGGCAGCATCGTTCTGATTGGCAATGCTCCGGTCGCTCTGTTGGAAATCAACCGGCTGGCCATGGAGGAAGGGATCCGTCCGGCACTTGTGATCGGTATGCCGGTAGGCTTTATCCATGTACTGGAGAGCAAGGAAGAACTGCTGCGGACCGGCATGCCCCATGTGGTTTTAACTGGGCGGCGCGGCGGTAGTCCACTTGCTGTTGCCTGCCTGCACGCCATGTGCAGCCTTGCATACAACCAGGAGTAAAACATTTGTCTCGACTTCTTTATCTCATTTTCATTCAGGTGCTACTGATGACATTTACAACTCAAACAGGCCTGGCCGCTCCGCAGGAAAAACCGGCCATCGTAATGACCGCTTTCGGTACATCGGTAGCGGAGGCGCGTAAGGTGTTTGATTTTATCGACCGGCAAGCACGCCATCGCTATCCAGAGTATGATCTGCGCTGGGCATTTACTTCACAGTTTATTATCGACAAGCTGAAAAAACAGGGGATCGTGACTTACAACGTCAACGAAATCATCTCCCAGCTACGAGAGCAGGGCCAAAAACAAGTCGTGTTTCAGAGCCTCCATGTTGCCCCGGGTCAGGAATACAGAAGCGTATTAGCTGCAGACACCAGCGGCCTTAAGGTTGCTTATGGGACGGCTCTTTTGGCCAGCGATGAAGATATAGACAGAGTGATCGTGGCCCTGAATGAACATGTTAATCTCGAACAGCCGACTGTCGTGGTCGCGCACGGGAACAAAAAGTATCCACAGTTCAATCAAAGAATCGAAGCGTTCGCCCGGAGAATCGAATCAGTCTATCCCCAACTCACAGTCGCCAGCGTAGAAGGGAGCCCGGGGGTTGAACCTTTGCAAAAAGTTAAAGAGAAGCAACCGCAACAGGTCAACTTTGTCCCTTTGATGATCGTCGCTGGCGACCACATCCTTAACGACGTACTCGGCGATGAACCGGACAGTTGGAAGAACATTATCGCGGCACCGCAGACAACCCTTTCACCATCACTTGGCTGGAACAAAGGAATTCTGGATATTTATTTCGATCATCTTGACCATGCGCTGTCAAAACTGAACGACAAAAGTGTTCACTGATATGCGTTCTCTTTTCTATACAATAGTGCTGATAGGAATCTTTGGCGTCAGCTTCGCTTCCGCTGCGACCAGTGTAGCGCCCGAAGACGGACAGTCAAAAGTCGAACGCGCAGCGAAGGACTCGCTCAAAACTGGACAACCGAAGCTTATCAAACGAGTCAAGCCCGAAGGCGAAACAGGCAAAACGCTGGTCGCAGCACAAAAAAAGGGGTCGAGTGGCGACAGCTATAAATCTTGGAAGCGACGGCTGCCATTCTGGCCTCGAAAAGGGTTGATGCTATTTGAGCTGATGCTTTTTATCAGCATAGGTGTGTTAATCGGTCAAGTGGTGGAAGTTTCAGGCTTTGTCAAAATGCTTGCCTGGCTGACTATGCCGCTGACAGGCCTTGGTAAACTGTCACATCATGCCGGTCCGGCTTTTTTAATGGCGTTCCAATCGGGTGCTGTTGCCAACAGTATGCTGGTCTCTCAACGTGACAGTGGCCAGATCAGCAACCGCGAGCTTTATACCTCTGTTTACGTGGTCTCGGCCCTGTCGTTGTTCGCACACTTGCCTACCTTCGTGGTGCCGATTGGCATCGCCTTCGGCTGGGAAGCAACGATCGCTCTCTTTGGTGTCCGTTTTTCAGCCATTGCCATACAGATTGTCTTAACACTATTGATCAGCCGATTTATCTTCGGCCGTCTTCAGATTGGAGAGCAGCTGGCAGTCAGTTCGCATGTGACCGCAGTCCGCGAAGGGCGTCGCAAGCAGGGGGCTTTCTGGGCCACTGTCTGGAAACGTTCCAGCAAAACCTTGACGCGTCTGATCATCTATCTCATTCCGACCTTTGCCCTGATGGCCACGATGGAATATTACGGCGCGTTCAAATGGTTGGCCGCCGCAATGCCGCAGCTCTTTACTTTCGATTTCTTGCCACCGCAGTCGCTTTTGATAATTCCGGCCCAGGCCCTGAGTCTTTACAACGGTGCGATTGCCGCCGCAAATTTTATAGATTCAGGAGCGATCAGCACTCAACAGGCGGTCATTATCATTTTGTTCGGCTCGATGGTAACCGCTCCGGTGCGGACCTTGCGTCACGCTCTGCCGACCTATGTGGCGGTTCTCGGAGCACGACCAGGATTGTTCATGGCGATCAGCGCACAGCTGTTTCGTATGTTTTTTCTTCTGCTCTGTACCAGTATGCTGATGATTTACTGGCTTTAATTATGATGAGGACTTTATGACCGTCAAGAGCACCATGTCTGCGCAACCAGGTCATTTTTATGCCGTTGGCATCGGCCCTGGCTCTCCAGATTTACTGACACTGAGAGCGGCCCGTCTGGTGGAGCAGTGCGATACAATAATCTCACCTCAGGCCCAAGGTTCGGCCATGAGCCTTGCACTGGAAGCCGTGCGCCCGTTTCTCGACAAACAAGAAATCATCGTCAACAACTATCCGATGGAGCGTAATGAGCAAAAAACCCGTGAGCGTTGGCAACTCTTCGCTGAAGATGTGGCCAGGCGTTGTGCTAAGGGGGAGTCTGTGGTGCAAATCACCCTGGGTGATCCGCTGATTTTTGCCACCAGTTCCTACTTGCTGCAAAGCTTGTCTGAACTGATGTCCGCTGCAAACATTCACGTCGTTCCGGGAATTAGTGCATTTCAGACTGCAGCCAGTCGTTTTGCCGAGACTCTGACCTTGCAGGAAGATCGTCTGACGCTGATGTCGGCTACGGATCTTCAGGCTGTCGAAACGGCGCTTGGGCAATGTGAAACCCTCGTCCTGTATAAAGCTGGAACCTGCATAGAAGCCTTGATGGATTTGCTGCGTCGCCACAACCTGCTCGGTCGTGCGCGACTGGTCAGTTGCTGTGAACAGGGTGACCACGAGCTATTGGTCGACGATTTAAGTTGTTGGCAGGTTCAGCCACTTAATTACATGACCACCATGATTATCAAAGTTGGCAACCGGTCCTGGCAGGAGGTGTAAGGATGCTCAAAGGGGGGATTTCCACCGGCAGTTGTGCGGCTCTGGCGGCCAAAGCTGCAGCATTGTTGTTGGTTGAAAAACGACACGTCGATGCCACGGAGATTCCTTTACCCGATGGTAGCCGACTGAGTTGGCCCATCGCAGAAGTTGAGAAAACCGAAGAAGGAGCGATGGCAACGGTGATCAAGAATGCAGGAGACGATCCCGATGTCACTCACGGTGCACAGATTCAGGTCCATATCGCTCCGAGCACGCAGGATAAAATCATCTTTAAGGCTGGTGATGGCGTCGGCACCGTAACTCTGCCGGGCTTGGCACTGACTGTTGGTGAACCAGCAATTAATCCTGTACCACGAAGCATGATTTGCGCGGCACTGCGTGAAGTGACAGCCATGGGACTTGAGGTAACGGTATCGGTACCGGGCGGTCGCGAACTGGCACAAAAGACCTTTAACCCGAAACTCGGTATCAAAGGGGGAATCTCTATCATTGGCACAAGCGGGAGAGTTCGACCTTTCAGTTCCGAAGCGTTGCGTGACTCCTTGAAGTGCGCTCTCGATATTTGTGTCGCAGTGGGAACCCGCGCCCCGGTTTTGACCCCGGGGAATATTGGATTTAAGGCCGCGCACCGTTATTTTCGTCTCACGGCACAACAGGTTGTTGAAGTGAGCAACGAATGGGGGTTCATGATCGAACAGTCACTGCCACACGCTTTCGAGGAGCTGCTGTTGATTGGACATCCTGGCAAGCTTGCCAAGCTGGCGAACGGACAATGGCAAACCCATTCAGCTCAATCCGACAGTCCCATCGCTTTTGTCAGCAACCTGGCCTCGGAACTTTTAGGACGCTCCGTCGTGCATGGCAATACAATCGAAGCTCTTTTCATGCATGAACTACGCGAGGAAGAACGTGAGCCGGTGGCACAGGCTCTGGCCAAAAAGATCAACGATGCGATTCAGCAAACGTTTCAACCATCATGGCGGTCAGCGGTGGTTCTGATCAATCTCAAGGGCGAGATTCTTGGCAGCGAAGGAGCTTTGGAACGATGGCAATAACAGAGCGGCCGGAAATTATCATTGTCGGATGTGGTCCTGGCCATCCGGACTATCTCACGACGGCCGCACACAATGCCGTTGCCAAAGCTGAAGTTTTGATCGGTGCCCGGCATTTGCTGGAACTCTTTCCAGAAAAAGGATCGAATCAAATCCCCGCAGGAAGTGATATCCAGGCAGTTTTGAAGCGCATGGAGCAGGAATACCGACAGATGGTCGTACTGGTCTCCGGTGATACCGGCCTGTTCAGCCTGGCACGTACGATTCAAAAACATTTTGGAGCACAGAATTGTCGACTGATCCCTGGTGTCAGTTCGGTGCAACTGGCCTGCGCTCGATTCGGCCTCGACTGGCACGATATGCGAATCATCAGTGCTCATGGTCGTTGTCCCGAGATCAAAGCCGAAGAATTATTGGAGTGTCAAAAGATTGCCATTTTAGCAGGAACAGTGCAAGCGAGTCTTTGGGCGGCAGATCTGCTCGAAAGTATGGAGGATCGTTACTTCGCCTTCGCCTGCGAGAACTTGACCTGGGACGAAGAACGCATCCTCCCGTTGGACGCTAAAGGCCTGCGTGACATCGCGTTGGCCTCACGCGCTATCATCCTGTTCATCGACCGAGAGTTGATGCCATGACGGAAACTTCGCACAACCAATTTAAAGGGACGTTATACGGTATCGGCGTCGGCCCCGGTGATCCGGAACTGCTGACCCTGAAAGCTGCCCGTATTTTGCGTAGCAGCCCCTGCATCTACCTGCCGACGTCACGTTTAAGTACACAGAATTACGTTCAGGAAGTCGTTCAGCACTATGCAAGCAGCAGATGTGAAATCTGTCCAGTGACATTTTCCCTGGCAGCTGACAGCGAACAACGCCTTGACCATTGGCAGCAGACGGCAGATGAGATCGCAGAACGCTTGCGTGCAGGTCAGGACGTGGCCTTTGTCACCCTCGGCGATACTCTGCTCTATTCAACCTATATCTACCTGCTTCGTGCTCTACGTCTGCAATATCCTGAAGCGCGGGTTGAAACAGTTCCCGGCATCAGTTCCTTTAGCTTGGCTGCGGCACTGACTAACATGCCGCTCGGGGAAGGATTGCAATCGTTACAGATCATTCCCTCGGCTAATGATTTCGGTATAATTGAAAGGGCTATTGCCGCCGGAGGCGGAGTGGTGCTGATGAAGATAGGTCGTTGCCTGCAGGAGATCATCGCTCTGCTGGATCGACTGGGGGCTCTGCATCGGTGTGTCTTCGTCTCCCGGGCTGGGTTGCCGGATCAAAAGGTGGAGACGGATCTCAACCGCCTGCGTGGAGCCGATGAGAAAGTCGGAAATCTGGCGGTGATTATCGTGCAAGGCTCCAAAAGTTAAGGGCGCGAAACAAACCTCGCCGAGCAAGCATGATGTTTGGCATAGGCAACAGCAAGAGGAGTAATTATGAAGGTTATTTTTGTGGGCGCAGGCCCTGGCAACCCAGATCTACTGACCGTCAAGGCCAAGCAGCTGCTCGAAAGTTGCCAGATCTGTGTCTATGCCGGTTCTCTGGTTAGTCCAGAAGTGGTCGATCTTGTCCCTGACGGATGTGAGCTACACGATTCAGCAGGTATGACACTGGAAGAGATTGAAGCGGTCTTTGCCTTTGGTCAGGAGCAAAATATTGACGTCATTCGTCTGCATACCGGCGATCCCTCGATCTATGGTGCTATCCGTGAGCAGATGAACGTGCTTGACCGCCTCGGCATTGAGTACGAAGTCGTCCCAGGAGTCAGCTCATTCCAGGCAGCAGCAGCAGCCCTGAAAACTGAGTTGACCGCGCCGGAGATTTCACAAACAGTGATTCTCAGCCGGACCTCCGGTCGGACACCAATGCCTGCGATGCAGGAGTTGGAGCATCTGGCCCGCACCGAATCAACCCTCTGCCTCTTCTTGTCGGTACACAAGCTGGCACAGGTTGCCGAAGAGCTCACGCGATATTATGGCAGCGATTGTCCGATTGGCGTCATCTTCCACGCCAGTTGGCCGGATGAGCTGGTCATCCAAGGAACTCTGGCCGATATCGCTCCCAAAGTTGAAGCGGCCAAGGTCACCAAGACGGCAATGATTATTGTCGGTCAGGCGCTGTCACGTGATTTGCCGGTCTCAAAGCTTTACCATCGTCATTTCAGTCACGGCTACCGCGACGCAGAAAAAGAAAAAAGCGGAGAATCCAAATGAGCACAGCAGTGATAACTTTCTCGCCAGAAGGGCTGAAGGTTATGCAGCAAATCGCGGCGGGGATGGATGTTGACCAGTATCTGCATCATGCGATTGAGGCTCCAGAAGGCGTCTGTTCTTTCGAGCGGGTCTATGCACTGACTGAAGAGATCTTCAGCCAATACTCTGGTCTGGTTTATATCGCTCCCTGCGGTGTGGTTGTGCGAGCCATAGCTCCCTTGATTCAACACAAGCTTAAAGATCCTGCCATTGTCTGCCTCGATGTCGGGGCGCGCCATGCAGTGAGTCTGCTCTGTGGTCATGAGGGAGGTGCCAACAATTTGGCGATTGCCGTTGCCAACTTGACCGGGGCTGAGCCAGTCATCTCCACGACAACAGAAGCAGTTAAGGATCTGATCGTCGGCATCGGCTGCCGTAAAGGAAAAAGCTCCACAGAAATTCGCGCGGCTATCACGGCCGCTTTAGAAATTGCCGAGGTGAATCTCGAACGAGTACGTTATCTGGCGACCGCTGATGTCAAAGCTAACGAACCAGGCCTGTTGCAGGCCGCCACGGAGCTCAAAATTCCGCTGCGCATTATCGATGCAGAGCAGATCCGAATCAGCAGTCTCCCCTTTGGGGAGTCCGCATTTGTTCAAGAGAAAGTCAATCTGCCCGCGGTATCTGAACCTGCGGCATTACTTTCCGGAAGGAGAACGTCATTAATACTTCAAAAAACAGCTTTCAACGGCATAACGATAGCAATCGCACAGGAAAATTGTACCTCGTTGGCATAGGTCCGGGAAGCCGACAAGACCGTACGCCACGAGCGACCCAGGCCATTCTGGAAAGCGATGTGGTGGTCGGTTATGATCCCTACATAAAATCAATCGACGACCTGATCAGTCATCAAATCATTATCACCTCAGGGATGATGAAAGAAGCGGACCGTTGCCGGTCTGCCATTGACCAGGCAAAAGCAGGAAATGTTGTGTCGCTGGTCTCTTCAGGTGATGCCGGAGTTTACGGTATGGCCGGCCTGGCGATGGAGATGGCCGCAGCTGATAACGAGACCATAGAGATGGAGGTTATTCCCGGCGTGACAGCGGCTAATTCTGCTGCCGCTTTGATGGGAGCGCCCCTGATGCTTGATTCAGCGACAATCAGCCTGAGCGATCTTTTGGTGCCGTGGGAAATGATTGTCAAACGTCTGGAAGCCGTTGCTGCTGCAGACCTGGTTGTCTCTCTTTATAATCCTCGTAGTAAAAAACGCGTGATGCAACTGGAAGAAACGGTGCGAATTTTCAGTGCGCAACGTCCCGGCACGACTCCGGTGGGCGTCGCCACGGCCGTCGGCGACGAGGCCGAACATCTGATTCTTACAGATCTTGCTCACTTGCTTGACCAGGAAGTTAATATGCGCTCGATCGTCATCATCGGCAATTCTACAACCACGATTCTTGACGGGCGAATGGTAACCCCACGCGGCTACTATAAGTGATGAGTGTGGATCTTCTGACGATACTCTTGCTCGGTGGCACCAGCGAAACCGAGCCGATGGCTTTGAAACTGGCTACCGCAGGTTATCGCGTTCTGGTGTCAACCGCCACAGATGAATCGTTGCAGATAGGTGAACATCCGGAGATTTGTCGTCGTCATGGTCGATTGAATCTCACGCAAATGGTTACGCTGGTCGAAGAACAAAAGATTTTTGCCTTGGTCGATGCTACTCACCCTTATGCGAGCGAGGTCCATCAGACTGCCCGCAAGGTTGCCGAGCAGACCAGGCGGCTCTATCTACGCTACCAGCGTCAGGGCATGTTGACCAGTCATCCGAATTGGGTTGTTGCAAGGAATCATGATGAGGCCGCCCAGATTGCCTGCAAGAGCGGCACTCCGGTTCTGTTGACAACAGGTTCACGTCATCTGGAGCCTTACGTCGCTGAAGCAACTCGTCGACATGTTCCGCTCTTTGCACGTGTTCTAGACCACCCTGAATCGATCTCCGCTTGTGATGCCGCCGGACTCAAAGAAATTGGACGAATTTTCGGGCGCGGCCCGTTTAGTCTCGAGCAAAATCGGGCAATTATACGTCAGCACCAGATCGCGGTGATCGTCACCAAAGAGAGTGGCAAGGTCGGGGGCGTCGAGGAAAAATGGCGTGCAGCGAAAATGGAGGGTTGTTTGTTCGTTGTCGTACAGCGTCCAGAGGAGACTCAAGAACAATGCTTTGATTCCATGGATGATCTGGTGAAAGCCTTGCAGCATCAAAGTAAAAACATCGACAAACCAGAGGTATTTCGTGAAAAATAAAACTCAGGTCTATCTTGTCGGGGCAGGCCCCGGAGATGCAGGATTAATCACAGTCAAAGGGCTGCATTGTCTACAGCAGGCCGATGTTGTGCTCTATGATAAACTTGCGAACCCGCAATTTTTGAAAGAAGCACCTGTCGGCGCCGAATTGATTTATGTCGGCAAAGTTAAAGGTCATCACTCATTACCTCAGGAGCAGATCAATGAACTCCTTGAGGAAAAAGCCCGTCCTGGTCGCATCGTGGTGCGTCTCAAGGGCGGGGATCCCTATATTTTTGGCCGCGGTGGTGAGGAAGCGCAACACCTTGAACAGGCTGGAATCCCGTTTGAAGTTGTCCCCGGAATAACTGCTGGATTTGCCGCCGCAGCTTATGCCGGCATTCCTGTAACCCACCGGGACTGTACGACCAGTGTCAGCCTCATTACTGGCCATGCTAAGACCGGTAGTGAGGAGCAATCCAATATCAACTGGAAAGCCCTCGCTTCTGGCAATGGCACGTTGGTCTTTTACATGGGGCTAAGTAACATCACCACAATCTGCCAGGAGTTGATCGATAACGGACGGTCTGGCAATACCCCAGTCGCCATTATCAGTTGTGCGACCACGCCCCAACAACTGACGATCACAACCACCCTGGGGGGGGCACCACGGCAGGTAGCGCAAAGCAACATCCCCGCCCCAGCAGTAATCGTCGTTGGTGAAGTCGTCTCTTTGCGTGAACAATTGCGCTGGTTCGACAATGAACCTCTGTTGGAGCAACACTCCCCGCTTTCTTATACTCAGGACCAGGGCAGAGTGCGCAGTGAGCATGTTGCAGAACTCGGTAGCGATTCAGCTCTCAACTCAGACGGCGAGAATAACGTTTCAAAAAGCTTGCCTGTTTTACTTAAAAATCCTCAGATTCTACTTCTCGGCGGCGGAAAGGTCGCCTACCGTAAAGCCAAGGTTCTTTTAGATAATCATGTTGAGTTTAAGGCTCTTGCCGAGTCATTCCTCCCTGAATTTAAAGAGCTAGAAAGCACAATAGATCTAATAATCAAGCAGGTTCATGCAACAGACCTTAACCCTTTTAATATTGTTGTCGACGCAACCGGCAATCCAATGGTTTCAGCCCTTGTCCATTCAGAAAAGCAAAAGCGCTTTGTATTGTCCAATATTGTTGATGATCCTGATCGGTCGGATTTTTACTTTTCATCGTTGCTTAACTATGGGCTGCTGAAGATTGCGGTCTCCACGGAGGGGGCGAGTCCCACAGTGGGCAGAATTGTTCGCGATAAGATTAAGTCCATCCTTCCAGACGACATCAACAAGCTACTGCAAGATAAAGCGGTGGAACGTATCGCGGGGTGTATTGATCCGAAATTAACCAAAGAACAGACGTTAGCTACTTTCGCTCGAATGCACCTGATCTGTTGCGGCTCGGAAAATGTGGGGTTTTTGACGTGGAGGGCCAGACAATATCTACAGCAGATGGATGTTGTGCTGTACGATCATCTTGTTCCGAAACAGGTTCTTGATATTGTCCCGGATAGGGCACAAGTAATTTCCCTGGATGATCACCATGGTCACAAGACTCTTGGGCAAGATGCGATCAACCAAATAGCTCTCGGCTATCTCCAAATGGGACTGCTTGTAGCTCACATCAAGGCTGCCGCGTCAGACCTTTCAGGTCGAGATCTTGAGGAGATTAAATTCATGGGCCAACATGGGATCGAAATGAAGGTTGTACCAGGACCACACTAATTTCCAAATTCATTCTTTTGAGTCGCCAGGTTTTTTTTGAAAAACTACTGCAGCGCTCAGGAAGGACACACCCACTATATATAAATTACCTCAGCTCCGAATTTATCTCCGAAACTTGCTCATTCAACGTCCAGAAATCATAGAGCCAACCAAACATAAACAGACCACCGGTAAAAAAATAGAGCAGCCCGGTCCAGATTTTTCCCAAATAAAAGCGATGCACACCGAACGGGCCGAGAAACGTGAGCAGGATCCATGCGAGGGTGTAGTCGATTCTCCCTTCCTGGTAGCGGATCGTCGCTTCTCTGGTCATCCCCGGGATCAGAAAAAGATCGATGATCCAGCCGATGCCGAGCAGGCCGAGGGTGAGAAACCAGATGGTGCCTGTGACTGGTTTTCCGAAATAAAAACGGTGCGCTCCGATGAAGCCGAAAACCCAGAGAATGTAGCCGATCGGGGTGAGATGTGTTGTTGTATCATTTGCCATGATCTTTATCCTTTTTCGGTTAGCTTTTCTCTCGACGGCTTTGACAATCGAGACACAAAGGTGATTCCGGCTGAGCCTTCAGCCGAGCGTATCCAATCTCCTCTTCACATTCAAGGCAGTACCCATAGTCATTCTGATTGATCCTGTCGAGAGCATTGTTTATCTTTATAACCCGTATCTGGGCTACTTGCCGGCTTGCCTGAGTCATGCTCTGTTGTTGAAGGGCATCCATCCTCGAAAGTCGTCCGAACGGTTGGTCGAGTCCGATTGGTTTACTCCCCTCATAGGAGTCTGAAAGCATACCATTCAACTCCTCAAGTCGCTCGAGAAGGTTGCGTTTCAGTTCGGTGATCTGCTTTTTGGTCAAGTCATCCATACGTTTATTTTCTATTGTTTGATGCTGTTTGGCACCATCTCTTGTTGGAAAGAAAATCTTGAGCCTGAATGAGAAACAGGTCGAAGTCTGCATCAAACATATCATAGTGTTGCTTGAGTTGCTCCCCTCCTCTGGACAGAGGTGACGGTCGTTTGATTCTCTGGTCGAGACGGAGGAGGACGGTCTCTATGGTTTCGATCTCTCTGTATGAGACGAGCCAATTGTGTTTGATCATGCGGGGGACGATCTGTTGTAAATCGGGCGGTAACAGCTCAAAATTATTTTCAAGCGTCTGATAGACCTGTTCGGCAAACTGGTCGAGGGGGAGAGGGTGGTGTCGTTCCCAGTGGCGAGCCAGAAAGTGGTCGTAGAAGACATCGACCATGATCGATCGGAAATACCCAAATTCAGGGTCTATACGGTGTCGACTCGCCTGATAACCACTGCTCTGGTTGGCAAAACTGTCGATCTGACGGTGTTGCCTCAATCCGAAGAGGATGGTTTCGGGAAAGTCGGCGAGATCGAGGCGTCCTTTGACGAAATCACCCATCAGGTTCCCAAGCATCACATTCTGATCGGGATCTGAGAGGAAAAGATGGAAGAGATAATTCATAGCACCATAATGTGATGCACTCGCAAAGCAAAAATAAAACAACTCAACAGAATTTTATCCTGAAAGCGTCGTGGTTCTCCAGAGGCATAGGCCTGCGTCTGTAGTTAGAGGTCCTAAAAACGCTGCATCGCAATGCAGGCTTATTGAGACGCCATCATAATGTCAAACGCCCCGACAGTTGTCAGGGCGTTCGTGTCAAGACAGAGAATGATGGAGAGAGGCTCTACATCATAATGATTTTATTTTTCAAAATCAGGATTTCAAACGACATCGCCATTTTAGCTGCGAGTTTCTGGAGCTCGAGTAACTTCCCTGCCAAATCACCACTTTTGTCATCAACATAAAGGACCGTGACCACGCGACCCATAACGATGACCGGAACCAGAAGTGCTGTGGCGGGTGAGTACCCTCCCAAAGCTTCGACCAGACGTATATTGTCCTTACTAGTCGTTGGTATCGGTCCGATGTAATAGCTGGCTGTATCCGTTACTGTCTTTAGGATAGAAGGGTGGTCGAGGGTGATCTGAAATTCACCAAAAGCAGGATCTTCCTTCTTGTTTGCTACCAGTCTCCACCCCTGGGCAACAACACCACGAATCTGAAAAATAGCACAGTGGTCAACATCTTTGCCGACAAAAGTTGCTACACTTTCGGCAATATCTTCACGATCAGCAGGGTCGGCGAGGTGACGGAAGACCGACGGAATTCTTAATTCGTCGAGGTTTTCTGTCCCTTCAACGACAATATCTGCTTCCAGCAGTTCCATAACCTCTTCTGTTACTATTTCGGTTTCTGGAGATGGATCTACAACAACTTCTTGCGGCTCTGGAATGGTTCGAGAAAACAGAGGTGTTGATGCCTCATGACCTGGTTCTTCAAATTCTATCGTAGATTTGGGTGTTAGTTTTGGTGGCTCCGGCGCTGCTTTCGGTGGCTCCGGCGCTGCTTTCGGAGGCTCCGGCGCTGCTTTCGGAGGCTCCGGCGCTGCTTTCGGAGGCTCCGGCGCTGCTTTCGGAGGTTCCGGTGCTACTTTCGGAGGTTCCGGTGCTACTTTCTTTGGCTCGGGTGCAGGTTTCGGCTGTCTGTTTTGCACAGGAGTTTTCGGTTTAAAGTTTGACTCAACGTTCAGAGTGTTTAGCTCACTCTCAATTTTTTTACTGACCTGAACGTATCTGATTTCTCGAGGAATATGATAATGATGTTCAAGGGCAAGAATGATCCGAACTTCTGCGGCAACAGCAGGGCGGATGATGAACCCTGTACGGAATGAAATTTCGTCTATCGCTTTGAGGTCAGCGGGGTTCGTCATAACCAATGTTAATTTGCGATTCTCAAGTTGGAGTGGAATCGCATGGTATTGCTCAGCCATATCCCGGGGTATCAGATTGATAATATCCTGTGTGATGTTGTTTAACTCATCGCCATTAACCAGTGGTACTCTAAGCATTTTGCTGAGGGTTTTGGCAATGTCATCTTCTTTGACAAAATCAAGTTCAATCAGGTTTGTTCCGAGCTTTCCACCGAAAATAACCTGATATTTAAGTGCTTCTTCGAGTTGGTGAGGTGTTATAACCTTTTCTTGTACGAGAAGTTCACCAAGTTTTAATGCAGTCGCCATGCGGCCCCCTGTGAAGATAATCATTTCTACTTTTTGTGCTGACTCAATAAAATTTAACACGCTACTTTAATACCAACACCCTTGAATAGTCAACAATTTGAGCTGTTTCGGTGGAAATACTCCTCTCTGCAAGCGACTTCCGTCTGTAACAGTGCTTCAAAGGCCTCGTTGAAATTGCGGCCGGAGGTAAAGACCCCATGACCGAATACGATGACTCTGCCGGAGTCCCTGATTACCGGGCTGATTTTTTCGGCAAGTCCCCCTGCACCGATCTCACCGGAGACAATCGGGACATCACGACAGGTTCGTACTACCGGGCAACGATTCCAGCACTCTTCTTCGGTACACTCGGTGTTGTCACAAAGCATACTCATGATGATGGAGAACTTCGGATGACCGTGCAGGATAACACCATCACCCATCTGCTCGTAAATAAGACGATGTGCTAACAGTTCGCTCGATGCGGTGATACCACAGGTTGAGCTATTGTCGAGCGGGACCGGATCTATACAGTCGTCTAGGGCATCGAGACTCGCACCCGTTTGCGATATGTAGATAACGTCACCGCTTTTGCAGCTGATATTCCCAAAGGCTGAGTCGACCAGGTGGGCTTTGACCATCTCGCTCCCTGTCCGTGTCATCTCGTTATAAATATCTTTAGGGTTCATGAGTAATCCGGTACGAAAGGGTGGGTCGGGGTAGATGAGCGGTTTGAGCCAATGCTGCTTGAAATCGTTAAACTCTTCACGCTCTTTCTCTGATGAAAACCCGCATTGTTGCAGATCGAGCAGATATTTAACAAAAACCGCATGAAAAAGTGAAGAGGCATTGATATAAGCTTGCTCTAGAGTGACGGGACCGACGGTTATTATCCCGAGGTTCTCAACCATAACCCCTTTTCGTTTGCCGAGCATCTCTGTCAGTCTTGTTGTGAGTTTATCGTCGGACTCTGCTTTGCGGATAAACGGAATGTCGTGTAAAAACGTGCGGGTTTCCGTGTCTGTCGGAACAATTGTATTGCCGCATGTAACCTTTTTTATAATAAAATTGTAAAAGGGGAGGGACGGTTCGTAGAGTACGAGTGCCGGAAGACCGAGATCTCTTATCACCCTTTTTCCAATATCCAGTAAATCGTCGGGTCCGACGGCAGCTATTGCGTCGTCCTGCGTAAACATCGCGACCCGGCCCGGTTTGCTACAGCCGTCACTTTCCAGTTTGGATTGATAATAAAAAAGTTTGTCGTTCATATCGATTGGCGATCAATAGCTGTATAGGTTGGAAAATTAATTATCAAGATTACGAACCCGATAATAGCGATGCAGCTCCGAACAGAACGCGACTTTGTCCAGCGGCGGGAGTGTAAGATTATCATCCGATGTCCCATTTTCCTGAAAAAAACGAGCTGGTAGCATATCGTCATCGACCGTAAAGCCGTTGCGGCGGTTGATCCTCTGTTCTGTATTGACGATCTTCTCACCAATCTGACTCAAGTCGGCGGGTGAATAGTCGTGACCCGTTACGGCGCTGACTGCTTCAGCGTACTCTTCGAGGGATGCGGCATAAAAGGCGTTTGGACAGACTATCATTGAATCATAAGCGGCATGAGCATCTTCAGCAATTTTGAGCAGACGCCCTTTTCCAGAGAAGGAAAACCGATCGATTGCGACCGGTTTGCGCAAAATTTCACTCGATTCCATATGTCCTCTGATATGACTCCCCCCCAGACTACTGGTGCAGTAGGAGAGAGCTATGCCGGTGGCGCCTCGCGGGTCAAATGCGGGGAGTTCGAGAGATTTGACCGTCATGGAGGCTTCAGGATGACCACACTCCTCAGCCAGACGTCTGGAGCCCAGGGAGAGTGATTTAGACTCTTTGTGGCGATAACTGATCTGTATTAGAATTTTTAGTAAGTCATCAGGGTTCGGAAAAATCCCCGTTATTTCCCCCTGCGTCGCCAGAGTAGAGGCGGCAGAGATTGCGTCGAGCCCCATTTCCTTACAGGCGGTATTTGCATCAATAACGCTCTGAAGATTGCAAATATTAAGCAAGGGTCCAAAGTGGCTCAGTGCGGAATATTCAGGGAGGCGTTGGTTGTCTCTCCCTTTTTTCTTGCAGGCGATGAAGCAGTCGTGACAGCTGTCGTGTCGCGGCAATAATGCGTTGCGGATCGCAGGTCCAGATAGTTTTTTTGCCTCTTCAAAATATGACGCTTTGAAATTGCGTGTCGGGAGCATCTCTCTTTGGTTGGTCAGATCCATAAAGGTTGGCGTTCCATATTCGTGGAGTCCGAAGGGGCCCATGATCGCGGGGGAGGCACGAAATAGACGCAAAATCTTCTGCTGCGCCAGTTCGAGCTTGAGTGGCTCGGCTATCGTCGTCAGACAGTTTCCCTCGACTGCAATCGCTTTGAGATTCTTTGCTCCCATCACGGCACCGAGTCCGCCCCGTCCATCATTGTCACCGTCACTGAAGACGATGTTCGCATAAAGGACTCTGTTTTCCCCGGCCGGTCCGATAGCGGCGACACTGCATGCTGTAAATGCCGCGATTGTTTCGGACGTGGTTTTCCCCCAGAGAGAGTCGGCCTCCAGAAACTCGACACCGGAAGGTTGAATACGCAAGGCGACCGGTCGATCGCTGGTACCGGATATAAATAAGCCGTCATGTCCTGTGGCTTTGAGGGTATACGCAAAAGAACCACCGGCGCTAGTGTCAAAAATTGTACCGGTTAGCGGTGAACGGGAGAGAATACAGAGACGCTCGGAAGCCGGAGTTCCGCTTCCGGATAAGGGGCCTGTGGTTAGAATCAACGGGATATCGGCGGAAAATGGATCGAGGTGAGCGTAGTCCTGAAAAAATTCAACAGCAAGGCCTCGCCCGCCAAGGGAGGTCTGTAGACGATTGTGAGAAAGTGATTCGGTGTGGCAGGTATGAGTTGACAGGTCTATAACCAGAAGGCGGCCGTGCCAACCATTCATGATTTAACGGCTCTCCTGCAGACTGTTCGTGGCCACCAGTTGAGGTTGCCTGAATTGGGCAGAGAGAGGTTCTATCGCACCGAGAAAAGCGATTTTGTTCGTTTCTGAAACCGGTTCAGCTGAGCGTGTTTTTACCTTATTCGGGTTGACCGTTGAGCCGTTTTTGTACATACGGAAGCAGAGGTGTGGTCCGGTCGCGAGCCCGGTGCTGCCGACATAGCCGATGACTTCACCCTGATAGACCTTTTTTCCTTTCTTCATCCCTTTGGCAAATTTCTCCATATGCAGGTAAAGTGTCTGGTAGGTTGAATTATGGCGAATCTTTATGTGCCGTCCGTTGTACTGATCTTTGCTGATTTTGACGATTGTACCGTCACCAACCGACTTAATTGGTGTACCGCGCGACGCTGCATAATCGATTGCCGGGTGAGATTTCCATGTCTTGGTGATCGGATGAAAGCGGCGTGACGTGAATCCCGATGAAATGCGGGAAAAAGAGAGTGGTGCTTTCAGGAACATTTTGCGCACGTTGTCGCCATTTTCGTCGTAGTAGGAGGAGGGACGATCGCCATCTTGAAACAGGAAGGCACGATAGTCTTCATTTTGATTGGTGAACTCTGCAGCGAGAATTTGCCCGTAACCGGCCGGTTTTCCGTCACGACTCCGTTTCTCAACCAAAGCCTGAAAATGATCGCCTGTGCGAATGTCGAGGATGAAATCGATGTCCCAGGCAAAGATGCCGGCCAGATTCATGGCCAGTTCAGGCTTTTCTCCGATTTCGGCAATCGTCTCAAACAGGCTGCTGTTAATGGTCCCTTTGACCATTTCGATTTCTATATCGTATTCTATTAATACTTTGCTGACGCTGAACTGCTCTTGATCGCAATCGATTATAAGCTGCTTTTCAGGGTTGATGTCGTACTCGAAACGCTCGAACTTCCCGTTAGCCAGAGTAATGCGAAATGGTTGTCCTGTGGTGATGCGCGACAAAGGGAAAAGAGGCTTACACTGCAGGTTCAAGTCGTAGAGGTTCTGAGAGGTCAGGTATGGCCCGAGCAGGCCAGAGATCGTATCACCACTTTTTATTTCTCCCTTAATATATTCACGTTGAATCTCAGGGAGTTGTGGTTCCGCTGGGGGGGTTGACTCAGCAGGGAGTTTTGATTCCGGGGTGACCGTATAAGCTTCGGTTGAGGGGGTGAGATCCTGAAAAACGATTCCGAGAGCAATGACCGTGACAGCGAGCCCCAAAACGTAGTACAAAACAGTCAGAGAGGTGCGTGTTTTTTTTATGGCGGAGCTCTGTCTTGGTGGCTTGAAGTCAAATTTCATTCATGTTTCCTGTGAAACTATAGGATAGTTATAGGTCAGTTATATTTAACTTACGCATAATATCATGAGTTCTTTTAATTTGTCTACCGTCGAATTAAATTTTTTAATCTACGTTCGATTCGTGTTTTGATTTTTTTGTACTTGAGCGTATTCGTTAGCATAAAGGAGAGCAAATGGTCAACAGGGATCGAATCATAACTGAGTTTATGCGTCAAGCTGCTATCAGTAGTCCTTCGTTTAAGGAAGGAGCGATGGCTCATTATCTGGAAGAACGGTTTACGGCTCTCGGAGCTGAGGTTGTTTACGATCAAGCTGGCCAGAAGACAGGTGGTGAAGTTGGAAATTTGATTGCCAGGTTTTCTGGTGAAAAAGAAGGTGAACCTCTGATGTTGTCGGTGCATATGGATACTGTCGGGCCGTGCGACAACATCGAACCGGTACTGATTGACGGAATTATTTCGAGTTCCGGGGCGACTATTCTCGGTGCTGATGATAAGGCCGGCGTTGCTGAGGTTATTGAGGCTCTGGAGTTGGTTCGTGAGTTAGAGATTAAACATGTCCCGTTGGAAGTTGTTGTGACCATCGCCGAAGAGGTCGGTCTGGTTGGGGCCAAAAATCTCGATTATTCCCTGATCCGATCCCGTCGTGGTTTCGCTTTTGATACCCCCGGCGTCGATTTTATGGTCAGGCAAGCGCCTGGCGCCAATCGGATGCAGATTGAGATTACCGGCTTGGCAGCTCATGCTGGTGTCGCACCGGAGAAAGGGGTGTCGGCAATACAGGTAGCGGCAAAGGCGATTAGCTTGATGCGTTTGGGGCGTATTGACACAGAGACGACCGCCAATATCGGGACAATTGAAGGTGGGGTTGCCACGAATATTATCGCGGAGTCTGTCCATTTGAAAGGGGAGGCCCGCAGTCATGATCCTGAAAAGCTGGCCGCCCAGACCGAGCATATGCTCGCATGTTTTGAGCAGGCAGCCGAGGAGTTGACGACGATTATCGACAACAAGAGTTTCCGTGCAAAGGTTGATGTAAAGGTCCATTCGGATTTTCCTTCGATGCACGTGCCTGAAGATGCGGCAATCTGTCAGTTGGCCTGCGCAGCAGCCTCCTCTCTTGGTCGTGAGATGCGTGACCGACTGGGGGGTGGCGGTAGTGATGCGAATATCTTTAATGGATATGACATCGAAATGGTCATTATCGGAACCGGTATGCAGAATGTTCATTCAACCACAGAAGCTGTCGCGGTTGAAGATATGGTACAGGTGGCGGAATTTATCGTAGAGGTTATAAAACAAGCTTAAATATTTTTTTATAGTTATAGAAATAATATAAATACTCATGAGCCTCTTGCAAAAGTATATTCAGCCTTTTGAATATACCTGTTAAACCCACATAAAAGTCGAGCTTCATAGACAACTATCTGATATTATTAGGTTACGACGCCAAATAACATACAGGGGGTTGCCGATGAAGCTCAAG
>JAGXHL010000059.1 GCA_024636215.1 Deltaproteobacteria bacterium | reverse complement strand
GGATATAACGCAGATCGCGGATGAAGCCCATATCGAACATACGGTCCGCCTCATCGATCACCAGCGATTCGATATGTTGCAAGGTAAAGACATTCTGCTTGGCATAATCGATCAGCCGTCCGGGAGTGGCGACAATAATGTCAACGCCATCCTGCAGGGCACGTCGCTGTTTTTCATAATCTACGCCGCCGAAGATTGCCTGTACTTTGAAGGGACAGAAGGCGCCCAGGGCGTTGGCGTCGGCACAGATCTGCACCACCAGCTCACGGGTCGGAGCGAGTATCAGGGCCCGCGGACCACGTGTTGATAGTGGCGTATTTTTCTGCAGCCGGGTAAACAGAGCGATAAGGAATGCTGCGGTTTTGCCGGTGCCGGTCTGCGCCTGTGCAGCGACATCATGTCCTTGCAGCGCCAGGGGGATTGCTTCCTCCTGGACCGGAGTCAGATCGACAAAGCCAACCTGCTCAAGACCTTGCATCACTTCCGGGGAAAGATTGAGTTCAGTAAATTTCATGCAAAATAACGACAGTTCAGGGATATGAACGTAGAAAGCTTATTCTTTCCACGTCCTTGTTCCGCGTACCGTGTCCCTTGTTAACCTTGTTAACCTTGTTTAAAGTTCAACACCCATTGCTTCAGCAACGGTATGAATATCTTTGTCGCCGCGACCGGAAAGACAGACAACGATGACCGCCTCTGGCGAAAGTTCCGGGGCAAGCTTGAAAAGATGGGCAACTGCATGGGCACTTTCCAGGGCCGGGATAATCCCTTCCATTTCCGTCAGCATCCGGAAAGCCGCCAAGGCCTGATCATCGGTGACTGAAACGTATTCGGCACGGCCGAGATCGTTGAGAAGAGCATGTTCTGGTCCGACGCCCGGGTAGTCAAGTCCAGCTGAAATCGAATGGGCATGCTGGATCTGCCCATCATCATCTTGCAGGAGGTAAGTCTTGTTGCCATGCAGAACGCCGACTCGACCAGCAGAGATGCTGGCCGCGTGTTTGCCGGTTGCTACGCCAAGACCCGCCGCCTCAACCCCGACCAGACGTACCGAGGAATCATCAATAAACGGATAAAAAAGTCCCATGGCGTTCGAACCACCGCCGATGCAGGCCACGGCAACATCGGGAAGCCGTCCTTCCGCTTCCAGGACCTGGCGTTTGGTTTCGTGGCCGATCACAGCCTGGAAATCACGTACCATCTGTGGATAAGGGTGCGGTCCGGCCACCGTGCCAATCACATAGAAGGTGTCGCGTACATGGCTCACCCAGTACCGCAGAGCTTCGTTCATGGCATCCTTGAGAGTGGCGGTGCCACTGGTGACTTCGTGGACACGAGCACCGAGCAGCTTCATGCGGAAGACATTCAGAGACTGGCGCCTGATATCTTCGGTCCCCATGAAAATATCGCATTCCATGTCGAAGAGCGCCGCAACCGTCGCGGTCGCAACCCCATGTTGCCCGGCACCGGTTTCGGCGATCACCTTGCGCTTGCCCATGCGGCGGGCCAGCAGAATCTGTCCGACAGTATTGTTGACCTTGTGGGCACCTGTATGGTTCAGATCCTCACGCTTCAGGTAAATCCTGGCACCACCCAGATGTTCTGTGAACCTGCGGGCGAAATAAAGCGGGCTGGGCCGACCAACGTAGTCTTTGAGATAATTATCGTAATCAGACTGGAACAAGGGATCAAGCTGACACTGCTTGTAGCTTTCCTCTAATTCCAGCAATGCCGGCATCAGGGTTTCAGCAACATAGCGGCCGCCAAACTGGCCGAAGTGACCCCGTAGATCGGGCTGTTGATAACTCACTTAAATGCCTCCTTGGCATTACGGATAAATTGGGCCACCTTTTCGGGGTCTTTCTGCCCGGGCCTCTTTTCCACCCCGCTCGATACATCAACCCCGTAGGAGTGGACCTTACGCACGGCCCCGGCAACATTCTCCGGGTTGAGTCCACCGGCCAGGATGACCCGATACTGCGCAGCAATAAGCGCAGCTTCTGTCCAGTCACATTGCTGACCTGTACCACCGAACTGGCCTGACACACAGGCATCAAGCAACAGGGCAGAGACCGGGTAGGCGGCGAAAACAGCGCTGCTTATCTTGTCCTTCTGCAATCGCACTGCCTTGATCACCCGACAGGGATGATAGCTGCACTGGTCAGGTTGTTCATCTCCGTGCAATTGTACCGTATCCAGGCCGCAGAAATCGACCATTTCGCGTATGCGAGCCGGAGCTTCATTGACAAACAGGCCGACGGCAGTCATTAAAGGCGGCAGATCCGCGATAATCTGTCTGGCCCGCTCCGGCTCGACGAACCGGGGACTACCGGAATAAAATACGAAACCGAGGGCGTCGGCACCGCAAAGCGAGGCATGATGTGCATCCTCAGGATTAGTGATGCCGCAGATTTTTACCCGCGGGACAGCGTAGTCTATCATCAATCAGCCAACTTTTGGCAAATGAGACAGCGATTCTTTGATCGCTGCTTCGGGATATTCATAGTCTTGCAACTCGTTGTTGAAATAGGCATCGTAAGCCGCCATATCAACATGTCCATGGCCGGACAAATTAAAGAGAATGACTTTCTCCCGGCCTTCCTCTTTGGCCAGCAGTGCCTCGTCAATAGCGCCACGGATGGCGTGGGACGATTCGGGAGCCGGGATAATCGATTCCGTGCGAGCAAACAGCACTGCCGCTTCGAAACAGGCAATCTGCGGCACTGCTCTGGTTTCAACGATTCCTTCGTGCACCAGCTGCGACACCAGCGGAGAGGCGCCATGATAACGCAAACCGCCGGCATGAATACCTGGTGGCATGAAATCATGCCCAAGGGTGTACATCCGGGAGATCGGCGCCATTTTTGCCGTATCCCCGTAATCGAAAGCATAGACGCCCTTGGTCAGGGTCGGGCAGCTGGCCGGCTCTACTGCCAGGAGACGGACCTGCTTGCCGTTTGCCTTGTCCGCAACGAAAGGGAAGGCAATTCCGGCAAAGTTGGAGCCGCCGCCATGACAGCCGATCACCACATCAGGATAGTCTCCTGCTATCTTGAGCTGTTCTTTGGCTTCAAGCCCGATGATCGTCTGATGCATGCAGACGTGGTTGAGTACACTGCCGAGAGAGTAGCGGGTATCGTCATGGGTGGCCGCATCTTCAACCGCTTCGCTGATGGCGATCCCCAAAGAGCCCTGGTTGTCGGGATCCTTGGCAAGAATGGCTCGGCCGGAACTGGTCCGATCCGATGGCGAAGGAAAAACCTCTGCCCCCCACAAGTGCATCATGCTTTTGCGATAGGGCTTCTGGCTGTAAGAGACTTTGACCATGTAAACCGTGCACTCCAGGCCGAAGAGCTGACAAGCCATAGCGATGGAAGAACCCCATTGGCCGGCACCGGTTTCTGAAGCAATCCGCCTGGTACCGGCAATTTTGTTGTAATAGGCCTGCGGTACAGCGGTATTCGGTTTATGTGAACCGGCCGGGGATACGCCTTCGTACTTGTAATAGATCTTCGCCGGAGTTCCAAGGGCCTTTTCCAGCTTGTGCGCGCGGAACATGGGGGATGGCCGCCACAACTTGTAAATTTCCCTGACCTCTTCGGGGATATCAATCCAACGCTCCTGAGAAACTTCCTGCTCAATGAGGCCCATGGGAAAAAGCGGCAGAAGATCATCCGGGGTCACCGGCTGCATTGTTCCTGGATGAATGACGGGTGCCATCTGACCGGGCATGTCTGGAATAATGTTGTACCACTGCTTGGGAAGCTGGTCTTCACTGAGCAGGATTTTGGTCTTCATAAGAAGACATCTCCTTGGGTAAATAGTAATAAAATGAAGTGGTTTTCAATCAGTTGCTATCGCCCTGCAGTTCACGCAGTTTGGCACCGATATCAACGTAACGCATGAGCGCTTCACCGACCAGGAATCCTTTGGCGCCGGCTTTCTGCAGTCGCAAAACATCAGCGCGGCAAGCGATGCCACTCTCTGCCACAACATAATGACCGGATGGGATCATCGGCAACAACCGCTCCGTTGTCGCCAGGTCCGTCTCAAAAGTCTGCAGGTTGCGATTGTTAATCCCGATCAGCTCGCATCCGATGCTCAGTGCGGTTTCCAACTCCGACTCGTCATGAACTTCCAGCAGTACATCGAGATGAAGTTCAGCGGCCAGCGCATTGTACTCTGCCAACTGTGTTGCATCCAGCATGGCGGCAATCAACAGTACGGCGTCGGCACCGGCAATTCGTGCTTCGTAAATCTGGTAAGGGTCGCAGATGAAATCCTTGCGTAACAGCGGCAGATTGACAACTTCCCTGATTTTCCCGAGGTACAGCAGATGCCCCATGAAGAAGTGCTCATCGGTTAACACCGACAAGCAGGTCGCACCATTCTCCTGGTAGATTTCTGCGATTGCCAGGGGATCGAAGTCTTCGCGAATCACACCTCTGCTGGGAGAGCCTTTTTTGACTTCCGCGATGACAGCGGTCCAACCAGAGTCGCTCGTTGCGTGCAACGCCCGCAAAAAACCACGAGGCTGGTCTTCGAGGCCGTTGACACCACTCTGCAAAGACGTAAGGGAGCGACGGCTCTTGGCCAGGGCAACTTCCTGGCGTTTGTATTCGGCAATCTTGTCAAGAATCATGATATTGACCGCTTATAGGACATAACAGCAAAGACTGGCCAGCTCAGGCGTTTGTCAAGGTGATCAGACCTTCGAGTTTAGCCAAAGCCTGTCCGTCATCAATTGCGCTGCGGGCTTTTTCGAGACCAGCCTCAACGTCTCTGCACAACCCAGAGGCGACCAGAGCATAGGCGGCATTCAACAAGACAACTTCTCGTTTCGGCCCGGGGCTGCCATTCAGGACATCCCTGACAATTCTGGCATTTGCAGCGGCATCACCACCCTGGAGATCTGCCAGAGAACAACGACGCAAGCCAAAATCTTCCGGTTCGATTGTCGAGAGTGTCACTCCACCATCACAGATTTCTCCGATACGCGTCGGACCGGTCAGGGTCACTTCATCCATGCCATCCAATCCATGAACGACAAATCCGCGCCGGCAGCCTAGTTTGGCAAGAACCCGGGCCAGGACTTCAACAAGATTTTCAGCATAAACACCAAGTACCTGCCGGTCCGCACCGGCAGGATTGGTCAAAGGTCCAAGAATATTGAATATGGTTCGAATACCGATTTCCCGACGCGGGCCGATTGCATGCTTCATGGCGCCGTGCAGAGCCGGTGCGAACAGGAAGCCGACACCGATCTCGTTGATGCAGGCTTCAACCTGCTGCGGCGTCACATTCAGGTTGACTCCCAGCGCTTCCAGCACATCAGCGCTGCCGCATGCTGAAGAAATACTGCGATTGCCATGTTTGGCAACCTTGACGCCACATGCGGATACGACGAAAGCAACGGTAGTAGAGATATTGAAGCTTTTGGTGCCGCTGCCGCCTGTCCCGCAGGTATCCAGAATCGTCTCCCGATCAAGATTGATCTCATCACGATCGATATCAAGCACCTTGCCTACCCGAATTGGCGTAGCATGATCACGCATGACCCGAGCAGCACCAGCAATTTCTTCAATGGTCTCACCCTTCATGCGTAAAGCGGTGATGAACGCGCCGACCTGAGCCGGGGTTGCTTCACCGCCCATAATCTGGTTCATGACATCAATCATCTCGGGCTCAGCCAGATCTTGATGGAGAACAACCTTGCCAATTGCTGCTTTAATCATTCGCTACTCCTGTTGCGCAACAGAACAAATTTTTATATATCGTTTGCCGAAAAGTTCTGCGTCCTGCTCAAGATGTCATTTGCAGAAAGTTGCGCAACACTTCCATACCATTGACTGTCAGGATTGATTCCGGATGGAACTGAACCCCCCAGACCGCGAGTTCGCGATGCCGCAAGCCCATAATCTCGCCTTCCGCAGTCCAGGCAGTTACCTCGAGACAGTCGGGCATTGACATACGCTCGATCAGCAGTGAATGGTAGCGGGTCGCATCGAAAGGATTGGGGAGTGCGGCGAAGATTTCGCGATTATCGTGAAAAACCGGGCTGGTCTTGCCGTGCATCAAACGATCGGCGCGCACGATCCGGCCGCCATAAGCCTGCCCGATTGACTGATGGCCCAGGCAGACGCCGAGGATCGGCAGCCGTCCAGAAAAGTGTTTGATAACCGGCACCGAGATCCCGGCCTCATTTGGCGTACAAGGACCTGGAGAGATCACCAGTCGCTCAGGCTTAAGTTGCTCGATTTCAGACAAGGTAATTTTGTCGTTACGGTAAACGACGACCTCTTCACCCAACTCGCGCAGGTATTGCACAAGATTGTAAGTAAACGAGTCGTAGTTGTCGATCATCAGCAGCATTTCAGTCTAACCCCTGACGCGCCAGTTCAATAGCAAGCTTGACACCCATGGCTTTATTGACGGTTTCCTCATATTCGGCTGCCGGATCCGAATCGGCAACGATGCCGGCTCCGGCCTGAAGGTGAATCCGATTTTTGTGGGTAACCAAAGTCCTGATGGCAATTGCCAGATCCATATTGCCGTCAAAAGAGATATAACCGACAGCTCCGCCATAGATTTCACGGCGCACCGGTTCAAGTTCTTCGATAATCTCCATGGCACGAATCTTCGGTGCGCCGCTCAAGGTCCCTGCGGGAAAGGTCGCCGAAAAGACATCCAATGCGTCATAACCAGGCAGCAGTTGACCACTGACGTTGGAGACGATGTGCATAACATGCGAGTAACGCTCAATCACCATCAGTTCATCAACATGAACAGAGCCGGTTGCGCAAACCCGACCAAGATCATTGCGGCCGAGGTCGACGAGCATAATATGCTCAGCCCGCTCTTTCGGATCGGCCAGCAATTCCTGCTCTAGATGCTGATCCTCTTCGAAGGTGGCTCCACGCGGTCGGGTCCCGGCAATCGGGCGGACTTCAACGTGATCCCCCTCCTTGCGGACCAGGACCTCCGGGGAGGCTCCAATGACACGGGTTTCGTTGAACTGCAGGTAGAACATATAGGGTGACGGATTAATGGTTCGCAAGGCACGGTAGACATCAAAAGGATCAGCGTCGAGGTCGCCTGAAAACCTCTGTGAAAGAACCACCTGGATGACATCACCAGAACGGACGTAATCCTTGCAACACTCAACGGCTGATTCGAAATCAGCACGACTGAAGTTGGATTGCAGTTCTTTTGCCGCCGCTGCATTTGCAGCCCCGATCGAGGCAGAACGACTAGGCAAAGGGCTGCGTAACTGCGCGACCATTCCATCTATGCGCTTTATTGCATTATCATATGAAAAAACGTGATCATCACCATCACGCAAATGGACATTACTGATGACCTTGATTTTCTGCTACATGTTATCAAAGATCAGCAGTGTTTCAGTGATCAGGAACCAGCTGTCATAAGTGCCAATCTCTGCCTCATTGAGCTCAGGCAGATCCTCAATGTGGCGAACCATATCATAGCCGAGATAACCGACCGCACCCCCGAAGAAACGGGGCAAGCCCGGCAGAGTGACCGGTTGATAGGGGGACAGAAATAATTTTAATTCACGCAGGGGATCGTCTGTTGTACCGGACTTAACCGGCTTGCCGTTTTCTAAAATCTCAAAAGAATTACCACGGCACCTGAATGCACGTCCGGAGCCAACCCCGAGAAAGGAATAACGCGCCCATTTCTCACCACCGGCAATACTTTCAAGGAGAAATGCACTTTTCTGGTCGTCGATCTTACAAAATGCGGAAACCGGGGTTTCCATATCTGCGAGAATTTCCCGATAGACTGGAATCAGATTGCCTTTGCGAGCCAGATTTAAGAACTCTTCACGAGATGGGAGATACATGCTGTTTCCTTATGGGATTAACCGCTCAAAAGTAGCATGATGGGCAGGAAATGGCAAGAGAACCGACTGTTTGACAGTCAATAAATGATTGACCGAAAGCAATCGACTTGATATGCATGCAGGGCAAATTGTAATGTCAGGATCTGTCGATAAAGTTCAAGATGATTCTCTTATGCAATCATCCCACTCAAGATAAGGATAAATAGATGATTCGTGCAGCAAAGCAGGATACTGTGAAGGTCGATTACATCGGCCGCTTAATCGATGGCACTGTTTTCGACCAGTCTCCGGAGGACCGCCCGTTACATTTTATTATCGGACGCCAGGAAGTCATAGTCGGCTTCGAAGACGCTGTTGAAGGCATGTATCAGGGGGAGAGCAAAACGGTTACAATCCCCTGTGAAAAGGCCTATGGAATCAGCAAACCGGAATTGTTCGAGCAGGTAGACCGCAGTCTATTCGACAAAGAGGTGGAACTTCACGTTGGCGGGCAACTGGAGATCACAAACCATGACGGCAGTGTCTTTTATGTAATGGTCACGGCGATTACTGAAGACCGGGTAACCCTTGATGCAAACCATCCGTTGGCTGGCAAAGATCTGACTTTTGAAATCAAGTTGCTTGAAGTGAGCAAGAATCAGACCTAGCAGTCTGTCGGCACAAAATACTGGTGAGAGAACGAAAGAAGGGCAGGATGAAGTATCCTGCCCTTCTTTATGTGATTGCTAACAAAATGAGCTACTTTTCTTCAACCAGCGCTTCTTCAGCAGCGGTTTCTTCGGCAGAAGCTTCTTCAACAGGTGTTTCCTCAGCAGGGACTGGTTCTACAGTCTTCACAGTTTGTTTAGCAGGAGCCTTTTTTTGCTTCGGCTTGGCAGTAAACTCCTCTTCGACCAGTTCGATCATTGAGAGAGAAGCATTGTCACCGGCACGATGTCCCAACTTGATGATTCTAGTATAACCGCCAGGGCGATCATTGTAGCGCGGTGCGATCGTATCAAACAACTTGGCAACTGTTTTTGTATCGCGCACAAACTGCAGTGCCAAACGGCGCGAGTGGAGATCTCCGCGTCTAGCCAGGGTGATCAGTTTCTCGACCAGTTTACGCAGTTCCTTGGCACGAGCATCGGTTGTAGTGATTTTTTCACTATTGAAAAATGAAGTCACCATGTTACGCATCATGGCTTTACGGTGACTGGTGTTGCGGCCCAGCCGCTTACCGGATTTTCTATGGCGCATTGATATCAGGTCCTTTCTCTAGTTAGTGTCCATCCGGAAACTCTGGACAACACAAGCACAGTTTTCGATCTGGAAACGAGCAATTTTTCTCAAGGTCAAGGAAAGCAAGGATTTGAGCGGAGGCGTAGTCCTTTACGCCGCACAATCAAATCCGCCGATTGACGCAGAGATCGCGGGAAAGGGCCGTTTCCAGACGAAAACTAGTTAACATTCCGGCAGGGGCATTACCCTAGAGTTCTTCCTCGCTCTTTTCGATCATCTTCAGATATTCAGGGTCCGGGAAGCCGTCAAAAGACAGACCGAGAGTCAGACCCATTTCAGAGAGAATATCCTTGATTTCGTTAAGTGACTTG
>JAGXHL010000058.1 GCA_024636215.1 Deltaproteobacteria bacterium | reverse complement strand
GACCTTCTACTCAAGCAAAATAGCGCCCCGCTTGCACCTTAGCCCCGATAAAGCAAGATCAGAGCTCCGTTGAGACTCTCTAATTACCAGAGTTGGGCAAGGTGCGATTTACACATAAAAAAGTTGACTGCAATAAACCAGACGCCAAGGCGTCAAGTAAACCCAAAAGCTTTTTGGTTTTGACCCTCTTTACCTCGTACCTCGTACCTCGTTCCGCGTCCCTGTATTTAAGCCTTTATCCTGTTCATCCTGCATATCCCTGTTAATTCAGGTTTCATGGTTTAACCATAGACCTTGATAGATTTTCATCGCGGCTAATTTGCCTTTGACCTATCAGATTTGATCAGATTGTATCCGCGGCCAACCAAAGCCAACGGCAGACTTGACCCTTTTCCTTTTCCCTTTCCCTGACCCTTTTCCCTTTTCCTCAGCTGGCCTCGTAGCTCCGACCCAGAAATCACAATTAATTTGACACTTGACAAAATGTAACTATAATTCCCTATAAGAGACTACTGTATCTATTTAGATACTACTGTTTTCATATAAGCGCAAAACTATCTTTAAACAGGAGTGAATTTTATGCGTCCTCCACAAATCCAGCGCAGCAGCTTAAGATATCCACTCGATGGCATACTTGCCGCCCCATCCATGGTGCGCTTGATGCGCGTGCTTGTCTACGACGTGAACGGACCTGTCGGCATCACAGAAGCGGCCAAGAAGGCAGGCCTCACGCCGGCAGGAACGCGTAAGGCGCTGGAGACTCTGGAACGATTGGGAGTCGCCGCCAGGGTTGGTACCGGCCGCGCCCAAAAG
This sequence comes from Deltaproteobacteria bacterium, assembly GCA_024636215.1. The sequence continues at coordinate 17,389 of JAGXHL010000058.1, read as the reverse complement.
TTCGCCCCAAAAGAAGGGAATCCGTATCTGTCTTTGTTTCGCGAACTCTTCACACTGGAACAGCGTCAACACGAGGAACTCCTCCTGGAACTACGTGATGCAGTGGGTATACCAGAGATACGAGATGCTTGGTTGCAAGAGCTGTCGACCGACCCTTCGCACCATCTGGAACTGGGTGTCGTCACCGAGGTCCGTTCGATCAATTGGATTGGCCCTGAACTACGTGTGCGATTGGCCAGACTTGAGAAACGGTTCAATCTCCTCATCGAACTAAATGTATTCACTCGTGCTGACAGCCCCGAGATTCCCGCTGGCGCTGTTATGCTCTGGGGGCCTGGCGAGGGTGCCGATAACGACCGTTCAGCGGGCGTCCAGACCCATGCCGAATCTGCGGAACGCTCACTAAGAATGGCGCAGGCTATTGCCGAGCTGCTCAAGACAGACCCATCCTTGATTCGGCGAGCCATTCATTACACAGACCGGCTTCTGCACGAAGGACAAGGGACGGCAAACAGCGACATAGGTGAGTGGCGACAGCTTCTTGAAACATACTCACCGGAGCGACTAAGGGAGCTGCTCGTGTCCAATAGTTCGCGAGCCGAGCGGCTGCGAAGGAGTTCTCCTTTCTTCGTCGTTCTAACGCCGGACGAGCGCGACCTGATGCTCAAGCAGATGGAGGCCAGGCGATGAGGTACGATCAGCTAGAACACGCCATTCGCGCCGCGTGCGATGTTTCTGGTGACACCGAGATTCTCATCTTCGGCTCACAGGCTATTCTTGGCAGTTACCCTGACGCACCTGAGATCCTGAGAGCGTCCATAGAGGTCGACGTTCAGGCGAAGAATCTGCCAGAGATGACAGACTACATCGATGGAGCTCTCGGCGAAGAGTCACAGTTTCACGCAACCCATGGATTTTACGTTCATGGCATTTCCATTGAAGTTGCTACGCTTCCAGAGGGTTGGTCAGAAAGGACAATTACAGTATCTCACCCGGTCGGAACGAGGGGGTGTAAAGGTTTGTGTATAGAATCTCACGACCTTGCTGCCAGTAAACTTGTTGCGTACCGGGAGAAAGATCGAATTTTCGTTTCGACGCTCTTGATGGAGGAACTCATTGACGGAGCAACCTTGCTTGAGCGTATCAGGATCCTACCTGTCGACGATGTTACTCGCGAAAGGTTGACGAGGTGGGTCGAAATCACGCTCGTTGATATTCGCAAATCAGACTAAGCAAGACCTGTGTTTTCTGCCGTCCCACCCCAGGATAACTCAACCTATCAACTTGCAACTTTGCAGGCCTGAACCGGATTCCGGATATTAAAACCAGCCTCTCTCACGTTCGCTGCGCACACTCAAGCCGCCAAGTACGCCAAGTAAAACAGAGAACAAAGGCTTAATGCTTTTGGTCTGGGTTTTGAATTGCGAACTTTGCGTGAGGCGCCTTTGACCCATCAGACTTTATCTGCGGCTAAAAATGCCTTTGCTTGTAAAAGGTCCCTGACTTCAGAGACGATCCCGATAGCGATCCCGCTTTCGATTTTCTCAGTGATCTCAGTGCCTCAGTGGTAATTCGCTTTTGACTGTACAGATTTTCATAGAATTTGATCAGCGTTCATCAAATTCAACATTCAAAATCCACAATTCAACATTGCCCTTCATTCGCCCCCACGCTAAGCCGCATGTGGATGGACTTCTGATTTCAATCTGTCTCCAAGTTGAAGGCGCGTTTCTTCAAGATCATAATCTGCCTGAAGCCCCATCCAAAAATTTTCACTCACGCCAAAATAACGCGCAAGCCTGAGTGCCGTGTCCGCAGATACCGATCTTTTTCCCAAAACAATTTCATTTATTCGCCTGGGCGGCACACCCATATCTCTTGCGATGCGGTTCTGGCTGAGACCATAGGGCTTTAAAAACTCTTCCATCAGGATTTCTCCGGGATGAATATTTTTAAGTCTATCTGTCATAATAACACCTCAATGATAATCAACGATTTCAACATGACCGACATTTCCATCCTGCCAAACAAAACAAATTCTCCATTGTGAATTGATGCGAATACTATACTGTCCGGAACGTGAGCCCTTCAGTGCTTCCAGTCTGTTCGCAGGTGGCACACGCAGATCGTTAAGCGCAAGGGCATTATTCAACATCCTTAATTTTCGACGTGCTATGTCTTGAATGTCGCGAGGCAATTTCGTAGAAACCTCACCCCACCAGATCTTTTCTGTTTCACGGCACCTGAATGACTTGATCATACTATAACGCGTCACGACATATAACGTCAAGCGTTACATGTCGCCCCCCTCCTTCTTAGAATAATCTCAGCGCCTACAAACCAGAAAGCAATTTACCAATAAGTACGTTTGTCAAGCCCTCTTCTCTGACAATTATGGATTTTGAATTCTAAATGTTGAATTAAATTCAAAATCTAAAATCCGACATTCAACATTGCCCTTTATTCGCTGAAGGAGGGCCATGAGGCAAATGGGGTATTCAACATATAAATTCCTAACAATTATGGATTTTGGATTCTTGATTTTGGGTTGAGTAATTCAACATCCAAAATTTAAAATTTAACATTGCTTCCAGCGTTCAACATTGCCTTTTATGTAGCGCTGCTTGGCCTTTCTCGGTCAAAATGTAGCGTTGATCTGCAGCGTTTGGCTTATCAGGTTTGGTCATTGCGATGAGTCTCGCCTTGAGAGCTGGCTGAAGATATTCACTACGAAAATGTTCTCGATGCCCCAATTGCATCAGTTCCTGAAGTTCGCGGCGCGTTTTGGGAGTATCCAGCATCTGCATTAGGCGCATGACTTGCTCGGTGACTTGCTCGGTAACTTGCTCGGTGACATGCGGGGTAGCGCGGCGCAGCTCCACCTTGAAAAAGTTCCCCATCTCTTCCACGGCAATCGACATCTCTGGGTAATCGAGCAAAGCTTCCCGAATACGCACGTAACCGGTACCGTAACGTTCAACATCACCGGTCAGATAAAACATCTCTGCAATGAGACGATTCCGCAACGAGGAGACATAGTCGTCACGCTCCAGATCTTCTATCCTCAACTGACCGTACAATTTTCCAGGGTTCGAAATCGAGATCCTGTCATCGAACACCTTAATAACGATATCAGAGGGGCTCTTATAATCCCGGTGAACAACGGCATTCATCACCAATTCACGTAATGCCTCAAGCGGATACTGCCAACGCTCTTTCCGTTCCCGTTCGCCATCAAAGGAATAAGACAGGTTTATATGCTTCTTAACAAAGGTCAAAACTTCATCCACAGCTGCAAAAAGGGGCAACCTGACCACAATATCATCAATAATGGTTGCCTCAGACTTGAAGCGACCGATTCTAATAGAAAAATCTGGATCGCCGAACAGGAGAGATGCGGCAAGGGTTAACTTATCATCACGAATCAGCTTGAGTTTCTGTAGATTGATTTGCAGATCATCATGCAGAGAAACACGTCCACGCCGGTTGACTCGTTCTGTAAATTGGGTCAGAAGGGCAGCATCGAGGTCCGCTAATTTCGCAGGGGAAGGAGAAGCATCATATGAGACAGAAAGGGACTGTTGCTGCAAGTCAACAATCTCCTCCAGGGTCATAATGTGATTACTGTTATGCACTCGGCGGTAATAGCGGTTTTTATACGAAACAGGTTTTACAGGAAACTCGCCAACTTCAAAAACAAGAAGCTGTTTTCCTTCACGGTCTTCGACCAGAACCTTCGGAATCAGTTGAGGGTAGGTCGCCACCTTGATCTGGTTCACATACTGCTGAACCGTCTCCGGACCGACATCAACACCGCACATTCGACCGCTGTCATCTACACCGAGAACAACCGCACCGCCATCGGTATTGGCAAAGGCCACCAGTGAGATGATGACCTCCTTGCCAAAAGATTTCTTGTACTCAGTGGTTAACGATTCAGTCATTGTTATGATCTTCCCCTCCAAGGCAACATCAACATTCTAATATCAGAACAGCTCCCTCACGCCCGTTCGTCATACTCACTCAAGTCGCAAAGTCGCAAATTTACACCCTCATTTACACCCTCATTTACACCCTCATTTACACCCTCATTTACACCCTCATTTGCACCCTCATTTGCACCCTCATTTGCACCGCCATCAACCCCGCCATCAACCCCGCCATTTGCACCGCCACTTACCAGAACGAGATCATATCCGTGGGATGGTCTACTATTAAATCACAAAAAAGATTCAGATATTATTCCGAAGAGGAAACAACCATATATTTTGTTTCAGTCTCCCTGAGAACACAGCCCATCTTATCCCGTTGGATAGAACGATTGGCTCCTCTTATACCGAGGGTCCCCTGCACACCTTTTACAAAATCCAGAGACCCCACAGCCAAGCTTTCAGTCCAACAAGGATCTCTCTCAAAAGGACCATGTCCGACTTTGAGAGCATCATCAACCCAATGTTTGCGTTCAGCCCTCAACTGTTCATAATAATCGAAACCAAGCAACTCCATCAATGCAGAGCGGTCGATCACGTTATAGCGCTGTTGTGTACTCAGAAGTTCAGCATAGCCACCTTCAGACCACTCACTTGGATGTTGAACAACTCCAGCTCTGACCATATTGAAATCGATATACAAAAGACAATGAAGCAAATGTTCATCGGTCGCAACAGAAGTTGCGTGATAGCGATCTTCCCAAAAAGCCCCTTTACGATTTTTTCGTAAGTTATATTCCTGGGCAACCCGGCCGGCAACAAGCTGCATGCCTGCAGAGATTTCACCCTTGCCTCGATCTTTGACTAGCAAATGAACATGGTTTGAGGTCACAACATAATTCACAACACTCAAACCGAAACGTTTCTTGGCTTCATAGAGCCATTGAACCCAGCGTTTGCGGTCTTTGGCGAATTTAAGGAAAAATTCTTTTTGATGACAGCGTTGAGTGATGTGCCAGACATGGCCTGGCAGATAATAACGGTGTGCTCGCGGCATACTCCCCTCCAAAGGGAACCAACACAAATTGCATTAAAACTCATTTTAGCACTAAAAACACACCTCTAAGCCCTATTTAGGGCCTATTTTTCAGCTATTAGCCAATGATATCAAACAGTTGGTCGGGTCCGACCCGGCAGTGCAGTTATCTGCGGCCAAATAAAGTTTTTTCGATTTTCTCAGTGATCTCGCCTGGAGGCGCCTACTTCTGGCAGTGCCTCAGTGGTGAATCGCTTTTGACTGTACAGATTTCAAAGATTCTGATCGCAGCAAAGTAAAAAAAGAAAACTAGCGTTTCACCATCTGTAATTTAGAACGTTCAGATTTAGAACGATCTTCATTGAAACCACATCGCAACCGCTCCGGGAAAGGCCTGGAGCAAAAATCATGGTCCGCATCACGCAACTCCAGATTTATCCCGCGTTGATACTCACAACTAGCGCAAAGAGCAAATGAAGGCCCCTTGATTCCGGTTTCATCATCACAGAGCACATGCTGTTTATCCCACGGGCAACCGACAATAAGCATCCAGCGCCCTTTACCCGAGCGATCTTTGGTTAAGATATGATCCATCAAATCCTCTTCAGAAAAAGTCGGCCAACCAGGCCGACCATCGAGACAACCACTAGTAAAAGGTAAAAGGTTAAAGGTTAAAGGTTTCCCCGTCCCCCGTACCTTATCTTAAAGCTTACAGCTTACAGCTTAAATAGTTCCCTGCCCCAGCCCCAAAACCACCACAAACGCCAAAAACACCATAACCGCCAGATGCAAAGTTCTCTGCGAACCCTGATTGCTGGATAAAACCGTCCGCACAGCAGACATCAGCAGAACGAAACGGAACAGGGGACCGATAAGATTGAAGCCAAAAGCATTGTTTTGCGAGGCAACGGCGATAAAGGTACAGATCGATAAAAGCAGAAAGTCGACGGTTGACAGAAAAAACTCGCCGGGCTTGCGAAAAGCGACTTTCAGCAGTGCCAAAACGGCAACCACGGCTATCAACCCATCGCCAATCTGCTTGAGTGACAGACCGAAAAAATGCAATGCGTCGGCATGCCAGACTTCCATGGCGGCAATACCGGTAACAAGGTAGATCACGATCATGGTGAACTGGCCGCCGGCGTCATGCCCCCAGATCAACAACCACACACTGACCACCAGCAGCAAACCGGCAACTTGCCAGGGCGTCGAATTGTGCTCATAAACAGCAAACACCGCAAGCAGCGCATAAACCGCCAACAACAGCTTGATAACCGGCATGCCACGATCAGCGAGTTTGCTCAATCGGCCGAAAATAACTGTCTGGGCCAAGGTTTCGTCGGCGTCACGCATGAAACGGCTCAGCAGAGCGGGATGATAGAGCAGATAGCGCAGCACCAGGTAACCAAGCAGACTGAGCACAATAAACAGAAACAGCAATTCGTAATCGGGACGATAGCGTCCCATAACGGCAAACACCGACCAGAACAGGGTGATGCCGTAAATGATCAGGACGGTGAAACGGTGCGCAAACCCAAGATCGAGAAACTTGTGATGCACATGAGCGCGATCCGGCGCAAACGGGCTCAAGCCATGATAAATACGCCGGGTCATGACCCAGATGGTGTCCACAATAGGCAGACCAAGCACCAGCAAGGGTGCCACAGGGCTGATTAACGCCCCCTCTTGTTGGGTTAAATGAATGGCCAGAAAGCCAAGCAGGAAACCGGCGGTCAAGCTGCCGGCATCACCCATGAAAATGCGGGCCGGGTAAAAATTGTACTTCAAAAAACCGAGCACACCGCCAACCAGAGCGGCCGACAGCATGGTGACCGTGGCGTTGCCGTCCAGCCAGCCAAACACAAAAAAAGCGCTCAGGGAGATCACCGAAACGCCACCGGCCAGGCCGTCGAGACCGTCAATCAGGTTAATGGCGTTGATCACGCCGACCATGGCAAAGATGGTAAAGGGGATGGCCAGCCAGGTCGGCAGAATGATCGCGCCCATGCCGAACAGGTCTCCCAGATTGGTCAGATAAAGGTTGCCCACCAGAATAGTCGCCAGGCAGGCCGCAATTTCACCTGCAAATTTACGTTTGGCGGTGAGGCCGCTCAGATCGTCAACCAGGCCCGTCGCAAAGATAATCAACGCCCCGGCCAGGATGCCGCGAACACCATTATCAAAGGGCGCATAAACGATAGAGGAAAACAAAAAGGAGAGAAAGATGGCGATGCCGCCTAGCCGCGGCATGGGGGTGGTATGGACTTTTCGCGCATCCGGGGCATCAACGGAGCCCTGTTCCAGCGCCCAACGGCGCAGAAACGGCACCATGATCAGGGCTGCGAAAAGCGCCGTCATGAAAGCGTAAAAATAATTTAGTGTGTCCAAAACAGGTGTTCCCCCCTCAGAGAAGTTCAGCTATAGCACAGGAACCAATTAAGAGTGAATTATAATCTGACTTCTTCCTATTAAGGAAGAATCACTCCATGAACGATTCACCGCATTCTTAATGATCCGTTCCAAAAAATCAAACAGGCGCTCTCATCAGCTTTCGGTAAAACCGCACCCGCAAATTAGCAAAAGCTATCCTCAGCCGATCAGAAGCTTTTTCTCGAGAAGCCAGTGTAAACCAGTAACGTTTGCGAAATGACCCTTCAAATCTGCTCGGTTCAAACCAGTTACCCATAGCGTAATGTTGCAAGAAGTGGGGCAAACCAACAATCGCAAGCTCTTTGTTGTACATTTCTGGCAGCGGGCTATTGCAACATGTTCGTGCAAGCTGTAAGCCGAGCAGGACGGCACGGCAACATCCAAAATATTTTGCACTCGCAAACAGCCTGTCCCAATCAAGGTCAGGGACAACCCTCACAAAACGATCGACATCAACGACCCATTTGAGCTTGCACCACTGATGGAATGTGCCATGAGCACACAGCATTAACAAAATATCCTCATCATTCATGGAACATACAAGTCCATCAGCCTTTGCGTCAGGTTCAGCCACCAGGTCCTCAAATTGCAGAGGAAACCTCCGCCAATCGGCAAACAATGCTTTATGAATTTCTACAATGCAGCGCGTTGTCGGGTGGAATAGTTGAACATGCTGAGTTAGCGTAAAGAATTTCTTATGTTCAAGTAGCTGAGGGTCTATTTCAAGTTCGTAGCCATTTTCCAGCAGCAGATCGATAACCTTGCGGAGGGTATGCGCTGGGACGAGTAGATCAAGATCGTTAAAACTACGCAGGGTCCCATCACCGTAGGCCTGTTCTGCCAGGATCGGCCCCTTAATCGGGAGCACCGGAATACCGGTCGAAGCAATCATTTCGAGCAACTTCTGCAGCTCATTGCTCATCTGCAGACTGCGCAGCATGCTCGCTGCCGCGATAGTACGAAACCGCTCTTTCTCGATAGAGGGGACAACCCCTTCCGGCATACGGTTAAGGCTCTGCCAAACTAAGGGGAACAGGTCATGCCGAAGAGCCGCGTCGTAGAATGCGTCCCAGTTAAATGAAGGATCTGTGATCGAATTGAAAAGGTCTGGATCAGACTGACCCGAAAGGCAAGCGAACAGGACCTTCCAGGAGACAGGTGCATTTGAAATAAGGGGCTCAAGTCGGGGCACCGTGATGTTCTTCCTTTGAGCTAAGGCTTACGGAATCCAAAACGCCGGGCAAGAACTTTGGACAGGAAAAGTGGATTCGAGATGAAATTCCTGCGCCAAAGGCGACGAGGCTCCTGGAATAACCTTGGCAGCCATTCGAGACCAAACTTCAAGAAAAACGGATGGGAGCGTTTAACATTGCCCACGTAGAAATCAAACACCGCGCCGATGGCCCCGATAAATTTCACGTCCAGCATGCCTTTATGCCGAAAAATCCATTTCTCCTGTTTGGGTGCGGTCATACCAACCCATAGTACATCCGGCTTGGCGGCATTAATTTCTGCAAGCATAGCCTGGTTATCTGCTGCAGAAAACTCAGGCTTGTAAGGTGGTGAATATGACCCGGCAAAGATTATTGCTGGATATTCGATAGCAAGTTTCTGCTTGATTCTTTCCAGTGTCTCATCGGTTGAACCGAGAAAAAAATAACTAAAAGGTTGGTCTTTCCTCTCATTGATGGTTCTGCTCAATCCTTGAAAAATATCAGAACCTGTAACGCGTTGGCCAATCTTTCCGCCAAGAATTTTAGACGCATAAACAATCCCGATCCCATCAGGGGTAACCAGGTCGGCTTGTTCGAAGCATTTCTCGAATTCCGGATCGGCATCGGCTGTTATCAGAGAGTGCGGGTTAGCGCAGATGAACGCTTTGCCCTGCGCGCCGGTTGCAAGCCAACCGGTTATTTGCACCAGGCAGGCATCCAATGGTTTGCGTGTAATCCTGTATTGCAGGATCTTTTCGTAGTCAGATTCAGACATCACGGGTTCAGCTTTCTGCGACGGTTTTCGATAGCTTTCTGGTAGATATCCATCAAAAGCCTGTAGTTGGCTTCGGCCGTGTATTTCTCTTCGAACTCTGCCCTAGCAGCCTGTGCCATTGTTTCTAATAGCCCCTGATCATTCCAGCTGGCAGCCAGGTTTTGAGAGAGGTTGTTCACGGAGCCAGGTTCGAAAAGCACACCATTTCTGCCATCCTCGACCAGGCTTGCCATAGCCCCCAGGTTACTCGCCGCAACCGGCACACCCAGCGCAAAGGCTTCGCGGATCACCATCGGGAAACCCTCGAAGCAGAGCGACGGCAGCACCAGAAGTTTGGCTTTCGCCAGTCGCAACTGGGTTTCGGCAAACGGCAACTGGCCACTGAAAATCACCCCGTCGCCCAGCCCCTGGGCCAACTGTTGCAGTTCCGCTCGTAAGGGACCGTCGCCGATCAGTTCCAGGCTCGGGGCTTGCTCCCCCCACTGCCGCCAGGCGTCGAGCAGAAAACGCACACCTTTCTCTTCTCCCAGGCGGCCGACAAAGACCACCCGGTCTTCGCGCTGCGCCCAGGGCAGTGGCGCCGGCGGATCAGGGTAAAAGTGTGGTTTGATGTGCAGCCGCTCGGCCGGGAAACCGGCCTTGATCATCAGTTGACGCTGGAAATCGGTCAGCACGATGAAGGCGTCGACCTGTTCCTGCCAGGTGCCCAGTTTCTGGTGTAAAGCGATGCTGGTTGCCAGCGGCAAGGTTGCCAGGTGACTGTGCCGGTAGCAGCCGTAGCGCAGTGCTGGCAACACGCTGTGCCGGTCGATGCACTCGGTACAGGTTTGCCCCGCGCGCATGGGAATGGCGGCGGCGCAGACCGTGCGGTAGTTGTGGAGGGTCAGAACGGTTGCGGTCGCCGTCTGCTTGGCGGCATGGAAGATTGCCGGGGAGAGCAGCGGAAAGGTGTTGTGCGCATGCATGATGGCCGGTTGTTCACGTCCAAGGGCCCTGGCAACCTTGATAAGGGCAAAGGGGTTCCATGGCGTGCTCAGTGCCCCCTTTATGGCCCCCCAGGCAGCCTGGCGACGAATCTCGTCACTATGGCGCGTAAACTCGACAACGTCGTGGCCATTAGCCTGCAACAGGCTTTTTTCTGCCGTATAGACGGTGTTCTCGCCGCTGGGGGCAGAAGAGCCGTAGAAGTTATGGACAAGGAGAATTTTCATAATGCTCAATTCACTCTCACCCTGCCTTTCCACAGGCGCACTGCGAGGGAGGGGAAAAAGCCTGCATCAGGTCTGCGCGGGATTTCAAGAGCTCGCAAAACCCCTTCTGCGAAACGGTCGAGTCCCCAGTCGGCGATAATCTCGCGTGAGCGATGCCCCATCGCACAACGAGCCGTTTCCGGCAACAGCGACAATTCCAGCAGTCGGCACACCAGCTCATCCTCATCCCCCGGCGCAAAAGACCAGCCATTCTCCCCTTCGAGCACCAGGGTCCGTGCACAACCGCAACCACGGCTGACCAGGATCGGCAGGCCGGCCGCCATTCCCTCGTTGACCACCAGTGCCCAGGGGTCGATCTCGCTCGGCACTTTTTACTATCAGACATGCGATAACCGATATGGTTACACCAAAAATCGATTTCGTTCGAGGAAGCTTTTTACACTTGCCATCGATCTGAAGGCAGCAGGCTGAAAAAAACCCGGGAGGGCCGAGAGTATCCGGTAAGCCAAGACTCGCCAGTCACCCGGTGTAGCAAAACAGAGCATCTTGCGGCACTCTGCTCGGGCCTGTTCGGAAAGTCCCAGGCGCAGGCAATCCGAAGTGCGCATGCGGTACCAGAGTGCGATGTAGTGCTTGAGAGATAATTCACTGGGTTGCGGCATAATCTTTAGCAACGCCTCCAGTCCAGAGCCAACCACATCTTCTTTTGACGGAGCACGCGTTGGCGTTCCATACGGATCGAACCACAAACAGTACACCGCTTGAGGTTCTGTACCGTAGGCCACTGGCCAACGTGCCGCCAAACGCGCCCAGGTCAGCAGATCCTCCCCCGAACGAACACCAACCGGAAAACCACCGATTTCTTCGAGAGCCTCTTTCTTCACAGCTACTGCCGAAGACCAGACCGGCGGTTCAGACTGCGCCGCCAAGGCGAAGTAATCGTCCAGAATCCCCTCCCACGGTGATGCCGGCAGTCCACGCAGAACGGCAGAGCGTTCGTGTCCCTTCGTATCGCGGACCCGGTAGCTGGTTGCAAAAACACCCGCTGCAGGGAAACTCTCACGCAACCGAATAACCGTGGCCAGAAATTCTGGCAGCCACTCATCGTCGGCGTCGAGGAATGCCACCAGGTCGGCCCGCGCCTCGGCAATACCACGATTGCGTGCCGCCGCCACGCCGGCGTTTTCCTGTTCGACCAGGCGGATGCGCGAATCGTCAATACCACGCACCGCTTCAGCACTGCTGTCGGTGGAGCCGTCGTTGACGACGATCAGTTCGAAATCGTGATATCTTTGTGCCAGGGCAGAGCGTATCGCTCGTGCGACATCCTTTTCCTTGTTGTAAAGAGGCATGACTACAGATATGGCTGGTTGTGATAAGTCAATCATTACAAACCTTTGGGAGTTGTCATGCGCTCGTATCGCAAGGCACCATAAGCGAGACCCAGAATGGTGAAGTGCAGATTGCCAAAAAAAGAAGCATAGATCATGATGTTGTCGGTCAGCATCATTAACATAAAAGGTATGAAAGCTGAGGTTCCCGTCAGCAACAGCAGGCGCGTCTCAGCATGGCGGCCTGTACGAGCCTGTCGCAAACCGTGCCAGATAGACATGAGGATGCACCCAGTGAAAAAACCCACCCCGAGAATTCCGTAATCGTAATAGGTCAACAGCCAGTCATTGTGTGGATAGCCGGTACTTCCTGTGACCTGATAGACAAAGGTCTCTCCGGAGCCCGTGCCGTGGCCGGTCCAATGCTCTAACTTGGCCCGCGCTGACATCCTTTCCCACATGAAAGAGCGACCTGATGTGGCAAAATCATCGCTGAGAATGTCGGTCATCTCCCCTTGCCCGGAAAAGAACATCTTCTGCTGGACGCGCGGCATATAAAACACTCCGGTGCCGATAACAGCGATCAGAACCAGCATGCTGATACGCCGTGACAGTCGCATCGGCCCAAAGGCCAGGGGAAGAGTCAAAAGAGCCACGGCGGTGGCCGTACGGGTCACGTTAAGGACCGGCAGGACCAGCATGAGAGCCCACAGCATCAGATCGCGTTTATTACGAAACAATAGATAGGAATGGGCGAGCAAGGTGCAAAACAGTATTACAGTAATCATCTGTGCCGCCATACCACTGTAATCACCAAAGCCACTCACAAAAAAATGACTCAGTTTGAACACTGTGATTGCGAACAGGGCCAGGCAAAGTCTGCGCATCCACTTTAGGAAAGAGACCAACATCGCCTGCCCAGGCCGAAAAGTTGAAACTGCCATACCTACAAACAGTGGACTCAAAAGCTGCATGGTCCGCTGAGCAGGGATAACCCGCGGATCGAGGGCTTGGTAGTCAGCGATAGCTAGATAGGTGAATAACAAAGCCACCCACGGCAACCATATCCATACAGGGAAAGTGACTTTATTTATATCTTTGCCGAGCACCAGAAGGGCAACGGCCAGTGGGACGACCCAGGCAATGCCTGAGATATTAAAGCCGAAAAGCGAACCGCTTGCATAAAAACCCAGCACAGTAAATATCAGTACTACCCAGACCAGAAAGGGGAGCTTGCTCTGCCCGGTTTTGGGAAACGTATCTTGCTGGTTTTGAAGGGTACTTGTTTTCACAATAATCCTGTTGCCTGTCTGTAAGCTGTCAAAGTTGCATCGGCGTAACGTTGCAATGAAAACATTCTTTGCACTCGCTCAAGACCACGGAGCCCCATAGTACGGGCAGTCTCCGGCTCGTTTAAAAGCTTGTCCAAAGCCTCTGCCAAGACAACACTGTCGCCAGGCGTAACCAGCAGCCCGGTTTCCTTGTCGGCTACGACCTCTGAAAGGCCGTCCACGCGTGTGGCAACCACCGGAAGCCCGGCGGCCATGGCTTCGGCGGCGGTCAGACCAAAACCTTCAAAAAGTGAAGGGACGACCAAGATATTCATTAAGCCATACAAGCTAAAAACTTCATCTGATGAACGGGCACCAAGCCAGATTACTTTTTCAGCGATACCGAGACGTTTGGCAATCATCTCCAATGCTTTGCGATCTGGACCATCACCGACAACAAGCAAGCTGACGTCCGAATGCCGCTTGATCACCTCAGCAAAAGCCTCGATCAACCATACCTGCCCTTTTTCGCTTCGCAGGCGACCCACGCAGCCAATCACCTTACCAGAACCCAAGCCGAAATTTTTGCGCAACGCCGACACTTCTGCGCCAACGGCCTTTGCAGCTATCTTCTCCACATCAACCATATTGTAAATGGTGTAGTGACGTCGATTGCTCACCTTGCCCGGCTCAAACAAAAAGCTATAACCGAACCACGATTCCTCAACTGCTCGCGAATTGCAGAAGAAAACGGTGCAGAGACGTGCCGCACTACGCAGCAGCAGGTGCGCCTTCCAGCCGTAAGTGCGGCCCGGTTGATGGACGGTGGCAAAAACCGTTTTCACCCTTGCCAAGCGGGCAGCGAGAACCGGGATGAAACCAGGGGCGATGTACTGGACGTGGACGATGTCGGGCCGCTCCCGTCGGAATAAGCTGATCAGCCGCCTCAGCAAGGCAATCAGTCCTTGCGAGCGCTGCATGCCAAGCAGTACGACATTTGCGCCGATTGCTGCCATCCGCGCCCGCATGGTCTCATCATACTCGTAAAAACAGACCAGGGTTACTGCATAGTCCCCCTGAACCAGCACGCTTACCTGCTGCAGGGTTTGCATCTCTGTGCCGCCAACCAGCAGAACAGGGAGGGTTACCACAACCTGCTGCTGGCTTGCCCGATCCATCATTATTTGCGACCCTCGCAACATCTGAAGAGCCGACTTAATCGACCCATCCAAGGCCAGTAATAATATCGATGTGGGGGTCGAGAAAAAATGTACAAGGTCATTGTGCCTGCAAGTAACAACACGTTGAGTTCCTGCTTGTTCAATTTAGATAAAATCACTACGGCTCTTTACTTGAAGAGGTGCGACTATTTTCAATGGAAGAATCCAATAATGTCGCTAAATCACGCGTCAGGTGCTTTCTTGAGTATTGTTCTACACTGACAGATTCAATGACTGGCAACTCACCTTCACTTCTCTTCCATTGTATATATAATTCTTTAATGTAATTATAAACCTGCAATGGTTCTGAACTACTAAGACCGGATTGTGTTTTACGAATGATCGAATCGAGGGCACCATCATCACTTGGCACACATAATATTGGGCGCTTAACTGCTAGGTATTCGAAGAATTTTGTAGTTAAAACTCCTGTCCTATTTTTGTTTGTCAATACCAAATTGATGCAACTGCAGCCAAGTTGTTCGGGGACTTTTTCATAGTCAATGCGGGGATGGATTTTTACAAATTCTTTGCACTTGTACTGGACAAGTATCGAGTTTAAAAGATTTTCTTCGGTACCAACAAAATTGACTTCGATATCAGTAAGATCGACATCTTGGTCTTCCATTAGATAATCTAGCGCCATAAAAAAAACTGAAGGATCTCGCAACCATTGACCGAGAATACGTCCAACGTAATTTATTTTAAATGATTGACTTCGTACACCCTCCATCGCTTTAAACATCTCATGGTCGTAACCGTTAACGATGACACTGACAGGTACTGTCAACCTCCGAGAAAGTATCGCTTGATGCTCATTCGACACCACAAGTGCATGTTTTGCCTTACGCGTTAGCCAGTATCGGCGTGCTATGTGCCTGTAAAAGAGAAGACGTGGTCGAAAACCAAGATGCTCATCTTGCTCGACTACATCTCTGAAATCTACAACAACAGGGACGTTAAGCTTGTTCCCCAGCAACACACCTACAGCTATGGATGCAAAATCGGGGCTAGTAGCATAAATGGCATCAATTTCGGCAGCATGTCGCGATGCGAGAAACGTATTGATCATTTGTTCAATCAAATTCCATGATCTCCCGTATTCCGGCTTTATGAACTTCGTGACTTTGTCTGATAAGCGATCATGCCCTACACAATCGGCATCAGTTGCCATCTCTATACTAACAATATCATCATCAGGTGGAAGGCCAGAGATACCTGTTAAAGTTGTCTTGTAGTTTGCATCAAAATGCGGATAGGTTCGTGTCAATATAATTGGTCGCCACTTAAACAAAGGAAGATATTTTGCGAACATAGCTGGTCGCAAACCACCAACATCTTCTTGGGGCGGGAATGTGCTAGTAATCATCAGCAAATTCTTTGTCATCGACTATCACCCCGGAGTGCGCCTAAATCACATATTCGGTCTGCAATATTTATTGACGACTCTCCGTTCCCATAAAACATTCGCATAAAGCAGGATTCATCGACCTTTAAAATGGACTGTGCGACTGAAGCAATTCTCTCTACATCGTCCGATACCAAACAGTTGGCCCCGACTTCTATCAACTCAACCCATTCCGTTTCATCTCTCAACGTCACACAAGGAACTTTATGAAAATATGCCTCCTTCTGCACGCCACCGCTATCTGTGGCGATCAAGGCCGCGTTTTTCTCCAACATCACCATGTCAAGATAACCAACCGGATCAATAGCACGAACATTTGACGGTAATGCCAAATCGAAATTGATTAGCTGCTTTCGGGTGCGCGGATGTAAGGGCAAAATAATACCCTGAGGTAAATTTGCAAAGCCTGCGAGAATATTTTTCATGCGTGTTTGGTCATCGGTATTCTCGGCACGATGAATAGTTGCTAAAAAATAGTCTTTTGGCTCAATACCCAAAACATCGAGAATCCGACTGCGCTGTTCAGCAATTTCGCCATAGTAAAGTACAGCATCGTACATTACATCCCCTACTTGCTGTACCTTGTCGCCGGCAATACCTTCATCAGCTAGATTACGTGTCCCTGTCTCGGTAGGCGTGAAGAGTAAATCTGCGGCATGATCAGTAAGTACTCGGTTTATTTCCTCAGGCATATTTCGATTGAAGCTACGCAGACCAGCTTCTACATGTGCTACAGGAATATGCAATTTGACCCCAGCCAGGGCACCAGCGAGGGTCGAGTCTGTATCCCCGTAGACCATAACCCAGTCGGGTTGCTCGTGTAAAAGCGCGGCCTCTATTTGTTCGATCATGCGTCCAGTGTTCTGACCGTGGGTACCGCCACCGATGCCAAGGTTGTATTGCGGGTGAGGAATATCAAGCTCATCAAAAAAAACTTGGCTCATGTTTGCGTCGTAGTGTTGTCCTGTATGAATGATCACTTCATTCACGCTATTGTACGATTGTAGCGCCCTACTGACAGTTGCAGCTTTTATGAATTGAGGTCTCGCACCTATTATTGTAACTATTTTCATTCTCAACCTCTAACTATAAGAAAAAACGAATAAATTTCCACCGCGGAAAATCAATCCAGATTTGAAGAGTTGGTATTCTGAGAACTATTTGAGACTCTCTAAATGCACAGCATCTGGAGAAAGTGTTCTCATATCCTTGATCTTTCGTGAAGGTTCAAAAAACTTTTTCAAGCCCAAGAATTTTTTTTCAAATAAATGCCAACTCAACCAAGAGATCAGAATTGAAGTGCCTATGGTAAAAACATAGTAAAGCAAGATACCAACCGATGGTAAACCGACAAGATCAATTAGCTTCTCTCTGTCAAACCATCGTTCAAAGACAGGCCTCAGCATCCCGTGGTAAACATATACCTGAATCAGTGAGTTTACAATAGTAATTTTCTGCTAGATCTTTGGCAATTAGCTGATTTTGTTGGTGTTTTGTGCTACATTAGAACCGCATTGAAATTCACCCAAGGAGATTTTTTCGTGACGTTTCCGCGGTTCACCAT
>JAGXHL010000057.1 GCA_024636215.1 Deltaproteobacteria bacterium | reverse complement strand
GTCGGATCGTTGTCTTCGGTTCTTTCCTTGAATCGTCCAATCCCAATGATCTGGATATTGCCGTTTTTCAGGAAAGCGAAGAAGCCTATCTTCCTCTGGCTCTGAAATACAGGCGCAAACTTGCCCCAGTGGCGGAGAAGATTCCCATCGATGTTATCCCAGTGCGCCCCCGGCCGGTTCCAGGAACCTTCCTGAAAGAAATCGAGCGCGGCGAGGTCATCTATGAAAGATGAAACCCGGCTCTGGTTGGCCTACGCGAATGAGAACCTCCAAATTGCCCGGCTTTCTTTGGAACGGGACTACCTTAACGCATCTCTGCAGAACTCACAGCAGGCTGTTGAAAAGGCGCTGAAGGCCGCACTGGTGGAGAGAAAGGGAGAATTCCCCAGATCCCACAACATTCGGGAACTGGCCAGATTGTCGGCCGATACGGAGGGTTTTTGGGGGCTCTCTTCCGAGGAATGCGACCTTCTGGATTCTATCTACATTCCTTCGAAATACCCCGTTTTTGGAGTGCTGCCAGAGCATTTCGCCGACCGAGAAGTCTGCTCCCGATGCGTTGCAATTGCCGAAAGGACATTAGAGCAGGTCCGCACCCGTCTGCAATGAACAATGTTAAAAAGATAAGAGCCGGGGACACTCCCGGAAGTGTCCCTGTAGTGCCCCCTTCAATTACGATTTCCGTACATAAGGAGGCTTATGATTGCCGGGATGATTGCCGGGTCTGACCAGTGCAACAGATTGATATTGTTGATGAAAGAACCGATATGACCCCCTGAAAATGGTCTTAGAAGCATGTTTTTTGGGGTAAAATGGCTTTTAATGCAATCTGCAATGCAATGATTGGAGGTGGCCATGCCACGAGCTCACCGTTACTACCTGCCAGGCCATGCTGAATGCCGTGTCGGACCCGTGCAACTATAAACTGCCAGCGGGATGTTCAGTTGTTCGAGGCTTTCGATCAGCGGGTCGGTCGAATCCGGGGTCGGACCAAGTTAACCGTTTGAAAACACTGAAAGATTACATCAAAAAACACCCCATTTTTGCTCTTACAGCCTCATTTTCAGGGTCAAAACCTGCAAGTTCAGGGGACACCTCACTTAATTGCGGCAAAACATATTCGTTGTCGACAGAGGTCCTTTCTACTAGAATGACTACTATTGATTTTATGTAATGCAATGTTTAGAGGAGGGGGGATGGCACGTCTCGCACGAGTCGTTGCACCTGGGATTCCGCATCATATCACTCAGCGCGGCAATCGGCGCCAATCAACGTTTTTCCACGAATCGGATTATCAACTTTATCTTGATCTGGCCCTTGAATGGAGTCAGGCGCATGGCATGCGAATCTGGTCGTACTGCCTGATGCCCAACCATTATTTATGGCATAAGGGGTCAAGATCGACAAACGGAGATTCTCGTCTACGCCCCTTGCGTGCCACGCAAACCCCGATTCCGTTATCCCGGCGCCGTTTGGCAAGCTGTTGGCGGAGGTGAAGGCTGTGACTGGGAAGAAGTAACAATAAATCTTTGTCGAGGGCTGATGGTAAAAGCACCGCTTCAGCCAAGAATATTCGACAGCAGGTTGATTGACTGTATGCATCACTCGACAAAAGTAACGAAAAACGTTACTTTATGCCATCAATTCATACGGAGTGAGTGTCATGCTCGCAGTAAATTTTGTTTCGAATTTGATGGCGAAAGGCCGTTACACCTTTACGGTCGCCCAGGCAGCAGAAGCGCTGGGCCAGTCTCTGGTGGCAACCCGCGCGGACGGGACGCTGTTGATTCATTGACATTCTTTTCGGACATTCCCGGGACAGTTCTCAAAACCGGCGAGGTATTGAATGCACAAAGGTAAAGACAAAGCTAAGCAGATGCCTGGAAAGAACGAGACATCTATTGCCCGTTCATCGGCCGCTGAATACCTGACGTTTGCCGCGGCGGTCGGCAGCCCGGAAACCAGTATGGAAATGCGTTATGAAGATGAAAACATCTGGCTGACGTAGAAAATAATAGCAACCCTTTATGATGTTTCGGTTCCCGCCGTTAACCAGCAGTTGAATCGTATTTTCGCGGACAACGAATTGGAGCGGGAGGCAACTGTTAAGCCCTGCTTAATAGTTCAGCCCCCCATGGAGACCAGCGCATGAGAGCCCAAACGGTAGGATGCGGTGAACCTGTAAACCGCAACCTGCCCCACCGAACCCGCCGACCAGATTTCATGATGCGGTTCGCTTCGCTCACCGGCATCCTACATGGTGTTTGTCAAACGGAGGGCGCCGCATGAATGCCATGCTTCCGAAAACCATTCCCCTTTTTAACGAAATCAAAACCCTCATCGACTCCGCCCGGCAGCGGGCGACGGTGGCGGTCAATGTCGAGTTGACCCTGCTGTACTGGCAGGTGGGGCAGCGCATTCATACCGAGGTGCTCAAAGGCGAACGTGGCGAGTACGGCAAAGAGATGGTGCTCAACCTGGCCAAGCAACTGACGGCCCATTACGGTCGGGGATGGACAAAAAGGAACCTTCTTTACATGGTGAGCTTTGCGCAAGCCTACCCCGATTTTGAGATTGTGCACGCACTGAGTGCACAATTGAGCTGGACTCATTTTCGTGTCCTGCTTGCTCTCGACGATCCCCTCAAACGCGACTTCTATGCTCAAATGGCCCAGATGGAAGGCTGGTCTACCCGGACCCTTAGCGAACGGGTCGACTCCATGCTGTTCGAGCGCACCGCCCTGTCGAAAAAGCCGGAGGAGACCATCCGCTTCGAATTGCAGGCCCTGGCCAAACGGGGCGAGATGACCTCGGCGCTGGTTCTGAAAGATCCCTATGTGCTGGATTTTCTGGAGCTGAACGACCACTACCTGGAAAAAGATCTCGAAGACGCCATTCTGCGCGAGCTGGAGCAGTTTCTTCTGGAGTTGGGCGCAGGTTTTACCTTTATCGCCCGGCAGAAACGCTTGCAAATTGACAGCGACGATTTTTATATCGACCTGCTCTTTTATAACCGTCGTCTCAAACGGCTCATCGCTATCGATTTAAAGATCGGTGGATTCAAGGCTGAATACAAAGGGCAGATGGAGCTTTACCTGCGTTACCTCGCCAAGCATGAACAGGAAGCGGGCGAGAACCCGCCGTTGGGGATCATCCTCTGCGCCGGCAAAAAGACGGAACAGATTGAGCTGCTGGAACTCGACCAATCCTCCATCCATGTCGCCGATTATGTGACCGTGCTGCCGCCGCGCGAGGTCTTCGAAGCGAAGCTGCACAGCGCCATTGCGGCGGCACGTAAACGTTTGGGAAATTAAGCTGATTGATGCGGTTTATTTCATTCCCATTCACGTTTTACGGAAGTCGTGGAAGTCGGGACGCTCTTAAAAAACTAACTTGACAGTATAATTAGGGGCACCTCCTGATGTTAGAGATTGGTCTCTGTAACAGCATATCAGGAAGTCTTTG
The DNA here is from genome assembly GCA_024636215.1 of Deltaproteobacteria bacterium. The sequence goes on along the minus strand of JAGXHL010000057.1, from coordinate 2,469 downwards.
CATTCTCGTTATGCCAGGAGGTGCCCTTTATATGATTATCAAATCTGCGTATTCAAAGCCAATCTCGCCACTGATTCCGACGGCAATTTGAACCCAAAAACACGCCCATAGATCTTAAGTTCTTGTTGCGTTGTGTCTGAAATTTAAATAAGGAACAAATAGATGCCCCCAAAAAAACAAGTCTACGAGTTCAAAATCACCCTGAAAGACACCAAACCTCCGATCTGGCGTCGCATCCAGGTGCCGAATCATTTCACCTTCTGGGATCTGCATGTTGCCATCCAGGATGCCATGGGCTGGTTCGACTGCCACCTGCATGAATTTCGCATTCCCGATACCAAGGGCAATACTTTAAGCTTTGGAATTCCAGACGAAGAGTTCGACGACGACACCCGGCCAGGATGGAAAAATCGGGTCTCCAGGTTTCTGAACCTGGAGCGGCCTATTTTCGAGTATGTGTACGACTTCGGGGATAATTGGCGGCACAGGGTCGAACTCGAGAAAGTCCTGCCGGCCGAGCCGGGCCAGCAATATCCTCGCTGCATCAAAGGCAAGCGGGCCTGTCCTCCGGAAGACTGTGGCGGGCCATGGGGCTATAAGGACCTGCTGAAGATTTTGGACGATCCACAGCACGAGGAGCATGCTGACATGAAAAGCTGGGTGACCTCAATGAAAGAGGGACCATTCAACCCGGAGGAATTCGATCCATCTGATGTTGTTTTCAGTGATCCAAAAGAGCGGTTTGAATGGGCATTCAGTGATATATGATATCGGAGGAAACGGGGGACATAGATCGCCCATTATTTTGGGTTCAGCGAGGAAGAGATGGACCGGATCGAGGATTTCTGGGCCGGAGAAGGTTGAATCATCAGCTGCTGAAAATTGGGGGCACTTCCGGAAGTGTCCCTGTAGTGTCCCAGATCTCAACATATGTGGCACCCATTAAAAGGCTGTCCTGGGCGTTAGACGGGTTCCATATCAAGTGGGACAAGGACCGTGGCAAGGATGTGGAATCCGCGCCTTGGTATCACGTCTTTGACGGCGACCGCATCAACGACCACCACCTGACGCTGGCCGAGAAGCGCGCTGTGAAAAACTAGGAAAACACGTAAATTGGAATCCGTGGAATCCGGGGTCGGACCAAGTTAACCGTTTGAAAACACTGAAAGATTACATCAAAAAACACCCCATTTTTGCTCTTACAGCCTCATTTTCAGCGTCAAAACCTGGCACATAAGCTTTTAATCCCCGCCACCAGAAAACAAATCAGTGCACCTGGCTTGACAATCTGCCCACCCTGAATTAAGTTAACATCAGGTGTTAATTGTGGTTAAACGGAGACGCGCCATGAGCAAAAACCCCCTTAAAATAGGGATTGCCACGCCTGAAGAATTTCGTCGCATGACACGGGCCAGGATTCGCGGTGAGATGACAGCTGACAGTGACGGACCCAAAATCTGGTTCGAATCACTTCAGTCTGCGGCACAGGTGTTGGGCGGCGAGAATCGGTCACTGTTGCAGACCATTCTCGAAAAGCACCCTGCCTCAATCAAGGAACTGGGAGAACTGACCGGACGGAAAAGCAGCAGCCTGTCGCGTACCCTGAAAACCATGGAGAGCTACGGCATCGTCAGCCTGACAAAGGAAAGAAACCAGATCAAGCCCGTCGTCAACGCCACCGAATTTCAGATCGAATTCAACCTCGGTAAGCGTTGTGCCTGAAATTTAAATAAGGAACAAAAAGATGCCCCAAAAAAACAAGTCTATAATGAATGCTGCTTCAACACAAAAGCGATCTTGACGACGCTCTGCTACTCACTGACTTTGCCGTCACCTGCGATATGGCGGTAAATCTAATTGAAGATTCTGCCCTATTCAGAGCATGTCTCAGGACAGTTTTATGGGCTGCACAACATCATAAAGGTCGGTCAGACATCGGCTTGTTCAATTTGCCAAAGACTCATCGCGCCGAATCTTGCTGCCAGAGCCTTCGATCCCTCGCGCTTCTCCAGTCGCTTCTGCGCCCGCTTCGGCGCTCCCTCAAACAGAAACTTTTCCAACTCGGTCTCGGGTATAACCGCCGGAACCATCTGCTTTTCGCCATTGATGTCGATCGCCACAAAAGTGACAAACGAGGTGGCACAGACGGCTCGTTCGCCGGTCAGCATGTCTTCTGAGACCACCTTGACAAACACTTCCACCGAGGTGCGTTTCGTCCAGGTGACGAAGGCTTCAAGACAGACGGACTGACCGTTGCGGATCGGATGAAGAAAATCAACCGAGTCGGTCGAGGCGGTGACCACCGAAGTGCGGGCATGACGGGTGGCAGCGATAGCTGCGATGTCATCGATATAAGACATGACCTTGCCGCCGAACATGGTGCCGTAATGATTGGTGTCGGGGGGAAGAACCATCGCGGCTTTGATCGCCCTCGATTCTTTGCAGAACTTGGCTGGTTTGACTGTCATC
>JAGXHL010000056.1 GCA_024636215.1 Deltaproteobacteria bacterium | reverse complement strand
ATTTTTTTTGCCGAGACGACGGTACAAAGGACCTTGGTCTCGCCATAAGTAATGATGACAGCGCCGTCAGCCTGACGGGCCATCTTGCCTGTTTCCATGGTCAATGGTTGACCATTGAATTCGATTTCAACTTTTTGATAAGCCATCTTTTTCCTCTTTCTGACCGGACATCCGGTCACCAATAATTTTACTGCTTCCTAAAATGGCAGAGGAGGATGGCCTGAGACAGACACTGAAGCGAAAGACTGCTCAGGATCTCTCTCCGGACAACCTCCCGGCCATGACACTTAAAAGCGAAAGGCAGCAGACTCTGGATAAGAGGAGCTTGCTGCCTGGTTTTTAACGACGAATACCCAATTCCTTGATCACCGTACTATGACGCTCGACGCTCTTGCTTTTGAGATAATCAAGCAGACGACGACGCTGCCCGACAATCTTGAGAAGGCCACGACGGGAATGGTGATCTTTCTTGTGAGTGCGGAAATGCTCCGTCAGGTAGGTGATGCGCTCCGAGAGGAGGGCAATCTGCACTTCTGGGGAACCCGTATCATTCTCGTGGGTTTTGAATTTTTCAATGATTTCTTGTTTGCGTTCTGTGGCCTGCACGGAGCCACCTCCTTGATCGTTGTGTATGAGTTATTGTTATGAGCGGCAGTCTACTACCATAAAGGAGTATTATCTACCACAAAGCCCTGGCAGAGTAAAGCATTTATACATCACGTCCCGCCGGAGGAAAAACCTTTATAATTTCAAAATCTCCGGGTCTTTTGCCATAACCGCCCGGAACGAAGCGGCCAACCGCGACCAGAATGCCGTCGGCCAGAAAACAAACCTGATCGTCAGCGACCAAACCAGAAACGTCCAGATCAGACATACTCGGAGCGACACCGTCACGCAACCGGCCCAGGACACTCCCGGAGACCATGAATGTCGGCCAATCCGCCAGAACCTCGGCAGGTGACAACAACGGCAAAGGCATGCCCTGTTCCACGAGCGTCTGCAGCTCTTCGAGTGTGTGGCTTACAGAGGTGTCAAATTTACCACAGGATAGCCGCCGCAAGGCTGTCATGTGAGCACCGCAGTTCAGTTTTTGGCCGAGATCATGACAGAGGGTCCGAACATAAGTCCCTTTGCTGCAACGTACTGAAAATGTAACAAAAGGGGGAGAAAAATCATCGATCAAAAAACTGTCGATGCGTATTGATCGGGGTTGACGCTCAACCTCTATGCCCTGACGTGCCAGCTGATAAAGGGGCTTGCCGTCCTTTTTGAGAGCGGAATACATCGGCGGCAGTTGACTGATTTCACCGACGAAGCCGGCAACAGCCAGATCGAGGCTGGCACGATCAACCTGCTGCCAGTCTTTTTCTTCAAGGATCTGCCCCTCAGAGTCCTGGGTATCGGTCACCGCACCCAGCTTCAGTGTTGCCCGATAGATCTTGTCGCCGGCCATCATATACTCGACCAGTCGCGTTGCCGACCCGACTGCAAGCGGTAAAACGCCGGTCGCCAGAGGATCGAGCGTGCCGGCATGGCCGACCCGGCGAACCTTGCATAATCGACGCACCTGACGTACGACATCGAAGGAGGTCAGTCCCTGAGGTTTATCAATAATCAGGACACCGTTCATCGTTGCTCGGCAATCAACTTGGCAACGCGATCGTAGACCCATCCCAAGACACTCTCCAGAGTGCCTTCGACCGTTGCCCCGGCAGCATTGTGATGGCCACCGCCTCCCATTGCCCGCGCCAGGGCGCCAACATCGACATTGCCCTTGGAACGGAAACTGATCTTGTACCTGTTTTCGGACAGCTGGCGAAAAAAGATCGCCACTTCGACACCACGGATAGATCTGGGATAATTGATAAAGCGATCGGTATCGCTCTCTTCGGCTCCGGTGGCAGCATACATATCGAGAGTCACCGCAATGGATGCATACAAGCCGCAGCTGGAAACCCGCAAGGTTGGCAGGGCCAGGGCCAGCAGGCGCAAACGGACCTCTTCCTGACTCTCATAAAGACCCGAGGCAATCGACCAGGGGTCAACGCCGAGGGCAACCATCTCACCCGCGACCTGAAAGGCTTCGGGATTGGCGTTGGAATAACGAAAAGAGCCGGTATCGGAAAGGATAGCGGTATAGATACAGGTGGCGACTTCGTTTGAAACCTTATGACCGGCGGCGAGCAGCAGGCGGTAGATCAAAACGCCGGTTGCACAGGCTTCGGTATCCACATAGTAGATGTCGCCGAAATCTTTGGAATACGGATGGTGGTCCATGTTGACGAGGCTTTGGCAACGCTCGCGGATCCAGCTGCCGGCACGGCTCAGATCGCCGGCATCAAGCACAAAACCGGCATCAAAGGTTCGCGATGCGTCCAGTTCGCTCACCAGTGTATCGCAACCTGGCAAGAACGTATACTCATAGGGTGCCGGGTCGCGGTTGTAGGCGACGACGTCCTTGCCCATTTCCCGCAAGGCATTCGCCAGGGCCAGAGTTGAACCGATCGCATCGCCGTCAGGGTTCTCGTGAGAGGCGATAAAAATCGTCTGGCTGCGGCTGATCAGTTGCAGAATCTTCTCAATCATCTTGCTGTTCGTCTGGTTTGACTTCGCTGAGAAGTCGTTCGATATTCTGGCCGTAATCAAAAGACGCATCATACTCGAAAAGGATTTCAGGAATGAAGCGCAGACGCAGATGGCGGCCAAGGTGCTGGCGGATGAAGGATGAGCTACTGGTGAGACCGGCCTGCGTCCGGCTACGCTCTTCTTGGCTGCCCATCAAAGTGTAATAGACCTTGGCCTGGCGAAGATCAGAGGTGACATCGACCGAGGTTATCGTGACAAACCCGATGCGTGGATCCTTAAGGCCCTTGATCAAAAGACTTGATATTTCTTTATGGATGGTCTCTGCCACCCTTTGTGCGCGTTGTGTTGACACGTTCAGATATCTCTTTATTCAGTAATGAATTAATTCTGTATCAGCATTGATCAGGTCGACTTCACCAGACGCCAGGACTTCGTTCTCGATGCGGGCGAGTATCGGCGAAACGACCTGCTCCGAGGCACTGACGACTGCAAAACCAAGCAGCGATCTCTGCCAGAGATCCTGGTGACCGACCTCGGCACAGCTGGCAGGAAAGCGATTACGGCAGCGTGCCAGCAGCTTTTGAATCACGCCGCGCTTCTGCTTGAGATTCTGCGGCCCATGCAGACGCACATCCATTTGCAGTATCCCGATCACCATATGATCTCACGTGGCCAGAGCTAAAGAGTTTTCGTCCGGAAACGGGCCGTTTCTGGAGCGAAAATGTGCTTGTGTTGTCCGTAGTCAAGATGGACATTAAAGAGATGTTTTGGTTTCCTTGATCTCGTAAGCCTCGATTATATCACCAGGCTTGACATCGTTGTAATTCTCCAGACCGATACCGCATTCATAGTTATTACTGACTTCCTTGACATCATCCTTGAAGCGTTTCAAAGAAGTCAACTTGCCGGTCCAGATGACGACATCATCACGCAGGAGACGAGCATGAGCATTCCGAGCGATCTTACCGGAGACGACATAACAACCCGCGATGGTTCCGACTTTGGTCACGCTGAACACTTCACGGACTTCGGCCCGGCCAAGATCCACTTCTTTGAGGGTCGGTGCAAGCAGACCTTCCATAGCATCCTTGATATCGTTAACCGCATCGTAAATGACATTATAGAAGCGGATATCGACACCTTCAAGCTCGGCGAGGCTGGTTGCCTTTGGCGTCGAACGGACATTAAATCCGAGCACGATAGCGTTCGAGGCAGACGCCAGACTGACGTCCGTCTCGGTTATGCCGCCAACGCCGGAGTGAATCACGATCAGACGGCAGGCTGCTGTTGAAAGTTTGGTGAGTGTGCCGGATACGGCTTCAGCAGAGCCTTGCACATCGGCTTTGACGATGACCTTGAGTTCTTTAACATCGCCACCCTGAATCCGCGCATAGAGTTCCTCCAGGGAAATCTTGCTGCTCTTGGCCAGCTCTGCCTCTCGTATTTTCTGGTGACGGTGTTGAGCCACATCCTTGGCAATCTTTTCATCCTCAACGGCATGAAAAGATTCACCAGCCTCCGGCACGCCGGACAGTCCGGTGACCTCAACCGGGAAAGACGGGCCTGCTTGCTGAACGGCCTGGCCACGGTCATCAGCCATCGACCTGACGCGACCGTAGTGAAGCCCTGCAACGATCGGATCGCCGATTTTCAGTGTACCTTTCTGAACCAGAACCGTGGCGACAGGGCCGCGACCCTTATCGAGGCGCGCTTCGACAACTGCACCTTGAGCTCGTTTGTTCGGATCGGCCTTCAATTCAAGGATCTCGGCCTGCAGCAGGATCATCTCCAGCAGTTTATCGATATTGGTTTTTTCCTTGGCAGAGACATTGACATAGATGGTATCGCCACCCCAGCTTTCCGGCAGAAGTTGCAGATCGGAAAGCTCCTGCATAACCTTGTCCGGGTTGGCACCAGGCTTGTCAATTTTATTGACGGCGACAATGATCGGTACGCCGGCAGCCTTGGAGTGGTTAATGGCTTCCCTGGTCTGCGGCATGGCGCCGTCATCGGCGGCAACAACCAGGACCACGATATCTGTGACCTGGGCGCCGCGGGCGCGCATCGCCGTAAAGGCTTCATGACCGGGCGTATCGAGGAATGTCATCTTGCGCCCGGCGAGTTCAACACCGTAGGCGCCGATGTGCTGGGTAATGCCACCAGCCTCGCCTTCGGTGACATTCGCTTCGCGGATCGCATCGAGCAAGCTGGTTTTACCGTGGTCGACGTGGCCCATAATGGTAATAACCGGTGGCCGCGGCAGCTGATTCTCATCGCTTTCAGTTTCAATATCGAGGCGTGAATGGGAAAGGATGGTGTCTTCGTCAAAGGCCACATTCTCGACTTCATACCCGAACTCTGCAGCCAGTATGGCAGCTGACTCGAAATCCAGGGGATGATTGATCGTGACCATCTGTCCCTGGCGCATCAGTTCCTTGATCAGGTCATTGGCTTTAACGCCCATGCGTTTGGCCAGTTCGCCGATGGTAATAACATCGGTAATCCTGATCTTGCGCTTGATCGCCTTGGATTGCGTGATTTCCGTTTTTTTAGTGGGACGATTTGCCTTGCGGCCCTTGCGGAAGCGCTCATTGCGGTCCGGCTCGTAGACCTCGCGCTTGGTTTTACGCCGCTGGCCGTCGACCTCGGTATGACTGGCGTTATCGCGGCCTTTCTTTTTCTTTTTTACCGATCGATCCTCTTTGTCGGCCATGACATCCGGGATGATCGGCGCACCGGGAGCGCTGGGAGCCGCTGGCCGACTCGGGCGCTCCGGTCGGCTCGGACGATCGGGACGATCAGTGCGCGTGCGGTCTGCAGGCACTGGTTTTTTGCCTCTTTCAGGCGTAGCGGCCTGGCGACGCGGCCTCTCGGCAGGAGTCGGCAACTCAACCCGACCAAGGATCTTGGCACGGGTGATGACCTCCTTCCTGGCTTTCTTCTTTTCAGGAGCAACGGCCTCAACCTTCTCGACTTTCTCGGTGGGCTCTGCTGTTACGACACTCTCTGGCGCTAGCTGAGACGGTTCAACAGTCTCAACAGGCTCCTTGGCAACCTCGACAGGTTCTTCGACAACAGCAGCGGGTTTGTGCTCTACCGGCTCTTCAGACTCAGGAGCAGTCTTTTCAGGAGCAACAGGAGCGGCCTCTTCTGCAGGTGCTTCTGCAGCGACCGGTTCTTCCTCGGCCACAGTCTTGCGACGGCGGCGAATCAGACCCGAGCTGATGCGCTCCTCGTCGACTTTGACTTCGACTGTCTTGTCAGCCTTATCAGTCTGGCCGGTCTCGAACTTGAGAGCGACCTCTTCTTCCAGTGCACTCATATGGTTCTTAACCTCAATGCCGGCCTGATTAAGCTTGTCAACAATCTGCTTGTTGTCCAGACCCAATTTGGT
>JAGXHL010000055.1 GCA_024636215.1 Deltaproteobacteria bacterium | reverse complement strand
GTAATGAAGGTCATGTTTGGCTGGGTTCTTCGAAGTGTAACCTTTGCCGCAGGTTGCTGCATTATGTGACCTTGTGCGATATGATAATTATAAACTTTTTGGCTCCTGTGAACACGTAAAAAATATTGTTTTCTTATCTTGCCTGTCAAATGCCTTGTTATATTCGTGACACGGAGTCCATAGACGGGGTCATGGACGGGGTCATGGACGGGGTCATGGACGGGGTCATGGACGGGGTCATGGACGGGGTCATGGACGGGAAGATCGGGGACACATTACTACTGTGTCCCCGATCTTACGACCAATGGCAACGCGATTGGTTACTCACCGCTCCTACAGGGAAGCAATACACGTTCGCAGTCTTACAACCATGATCGCTGGGGTGTTGACGAGAGCGGTGCGACCAAGGAGAACCAGTACCACAAGTTCAGCTGTTCGAAGTGTCATAACCCGCACGCATCGCGTCTGCCGAAGCTGATGATCACCAACTGCCTCGACGTTGTGCACAACACCTGGGACAACCAGTTCCAGATGGTGACGGCGACCAGTACTCAGAACAACAACCGTGAGATGGCGCAGTGGACTTCGGCACAGAACTGCCACCGCTACTCGGAGAGCAACAACACCACGACAACCACTCCGGAATATCGTGCCAACCGCCAGGCCAGTCCCGCCGGTGCAGGTGCTGGTTGGAACAAGGTCACGCCGTGGAAACAAACCCTTAACGTACCTTAAACAGGAGAAGTCATATGAAATACATGAAACCTAAAGTAATCGGGAGCGGCAACGTCCACCCCTGCTAAAGAGCAAACTGAAGGGCCGAGAGCGATCTCGGCCCTTCGTCATTTCATCTCAGCAATAGATGTCCCTTCGCTTCGAGTCATTTCTTTTACGATTGCTCCAAGGTTTCAATTCTTCGGTATTTACCGGTTCCTTGATCTTTATTACAAGTATCAGTCGCTGTTGCAAGATAGCTCCAAAAAAGGCTATAATCCAAAACTCTGAGCCAATATCGAAAGTTACTATTGCTCTCTGATTTTGCTCCTCGAGCGTATGCAGGGGCCCTTTCATAAGAAAATCCGATGGCACTGAAATCGTACACAAAAAATCTGTTGGCGTTTGGGTTGGGCCTCTTGTGCCTCTTCCTTTTGGAAGGTGTTCTGGCGCTCTGCGGGGTATTACCGATAGCTGAGCAGGATCCGTTTGTGGGGTTTTCCGATACCAGCCCCCTGTTTCTCGAGCCTAGCCCGGGGCACTTTTCTCTCAATCCCGCCAAGGAGGCATATTTTAATGCTCCGCAGGCCTTTGTCATGCCCAAACCGGTCGGCACCTTCCGTATCGTGGTTCTGGGCGGATCGACAACATACGGTCGCCCGTATCTGCAACAGACTTCCTTCGGTGCCTGGCTGGAAAAGCTGATCGAACAATACTCCGGACAAGTCGATGTTGAGGTGATCAATGCTGGTGGCATCTCCTATGCCAGTTATCGAGTACGACGCCTGATGGAGGAGATGGCAACTTACGATCCAGATCTCTTTATCGTCTACAGTGGTCACAACGAGTTTCTCGAGGCGCGTACCTTCTCTGCATTGCGTGAAGAATCACAAAGCCTGCGCAAGGCTCGTGCCCTCGCTCATCGTTCACGGATTTATTCGTCCTTGGCGAGAGCTCTCGGTAAAGTTGCCGCCCCAGCTTCAGGACCGACAACTCTAGGCGATAAGGTCGAGGCAACGCTTGAACGGATCGGCGGCGTGGAACTCTATCATCGTGACCCGCTCTTTCGTGAAGGGGTGATCCCTCAATATCGTCATGAGATAGAGGCGATGGTGCGTTTCTGTAAAAAAGTCGAGATCCCCTTGGTCTTGGCAACTTTGCCGGTTAATCTTTCCGGCATCTCGCCATTCAAATCGGAGCATTCCCCTCGGCTCGAGACTGAAGCCTTGGTTGATTGGCAGGCCGCCTTTAACCGTGGGCTTGCCGCACTGAATAGCAGTCTCCCGCAACAAGCTCTTAAGGCCTTGACCGAGGCGGAAGCCATCGATGCCGACTTCGCCGAACTCCACTATCTTAAGGGTCAGGCTTATTGGCAACTAGAAAAACCACATCTGGCTTACCAGTCTTACGATTGTGCCCGACAGGAAGATATAGTACCGTTGCGGGCGATCAACGAATTCAACAGCATTCTGCGTTCTGTTGCCGCTGCAGAACAGGTGCCGCTCGCGGATGTTGAAATGACATTTTTAAAAATCTCTCCAGGGCATATCCCCGGGGATAATCTGTTTGTCGATCATGTTCACCCGTCGATTGAGGGACAGCAACTGGTCGCCTGGGTCGTGTTGAATGCAGCTACAGACGCTGGCCTTCTCCCCATCGATGCCGTGACCTGGCAAAAGGTGATGCCACAAGCTCGAGATTTTCTTCGTCAAGAGTTGGCGGCGATTCCTGAGAACTACAAGGCTCAGGGGTTGTGGAGCGTTGGCCGCCTTTTCTTCTGGGCCGGGAAGTATCCCGAAGCCTATGTTGCTCTACGTCAAGCCTGGCAGACGATTAAAGACCAGCCGGAAATGGCCCGTCAACTCGGCGAACTGGAATTGGTACGTGGTGATATCGACGCAGCGCTCTTTTACCTTGAAGCCGCAGAACGCCTAGTCCCTGGCGATTTTAAAGTGGCGTTGGCCCGGGCCGCTGCTTTAAATCGCGCCGGACGTTCTGATGAAGCCTTGATTCTGCTTCAAGGTCTCACTCTGCCGGAAACTGATCAGGCCGCCGGTCTCTACCACCAGAGAGGGGAAACCCTGCTGCTGCTTGGTCGTCCGACTGAGGCTGCGCAGAGTTATCTGCGTGCCGTTGATACCGCTCCGCAGGTTATTGCCTACCGGCTGGCTCTGGCCGAAGCGCACAAGCGTGCCGGTGATGCTGATCAAGCCGGTAATGCTTATCTCGGCTATCTGGAACGCATACCGAATCGCGCGCTGGCGGTTCCTCTTGATCAATGGTTGAGGCAACCCTGATGGCACGTTACCTGCTCGGTATCTCCGCCTGGTATCATGACAGCGCCGCCTGTCTGCTGCGCGACGGCGTAATTGTCGCTGCTGCCCACGAAGAGCGCTTCAGCCGCGTAAAGCACGATGCTGCTTTTCCAGCACAGGCGGTTGAATATTGCCTGAACGAGGCAGGGATCACTGGTGCCGATCTCGAAGTGGTAGTCTTCTACGAGAAACCTTTCCTCCGTTTCGAACGTTTGTTGGAAACCTATCTGGCTTTTGCACCGCGAGGCCTGCGTCAGTTTCTGCATGCGGTTCCTCTCTGGTTGCGGGATAAACTCTGGATTAAGGATCATCTGCGCAAGGAACTCGGATTCGACGGCATGATCCTTTTCCTGGAACACCACCAGTCGCATGCTGCCTCGGCTTTTTTCGCGTCCCCTTTCATCGATGCGGCATTTTTGACCCTCGACGGAGTTGGGGAGTGGGCGACGTCGAGCTTCGGCAGTGGTTGCGACAACCATATTGAAATAGAGAGTGAGATTCGTTTTCCGCACAGCCTCGGTCTGCTCTATTCGGCTTTTACCTATTTTTGCGGTTTTAAAGTCAATTCCGGCGAGTACAAGCTGATGGGGCTGGCTCCTTATGGTGAGCCTAAATATGTCGACACCATTCTTGAACATCTGGTCGATCTGAAAGAGGATGGCTCCTTCCGGCTCAATCTCGACTATTTTGATTACTGTACCGGTCTGACCATGACCAACCGCAGCTTTGATCAGCTGTTCGGCGGGGCACCACGGCAACCGGAAGCGCCGTTGACACAGCGGGAGATGGACCTAGCCCGTTCGGTACAGGAAGTGACCGAGGAGATCATGCTGCGCATGGTTCGTCACGTCCATGCAACGACCGGCAAGAAGCATCTTTGCCTGGCAGGGGGGGTTGCCCTCAATTGTGTAGCGAATGGCCGTATCTTGCGTGAAGGGCCTTTTGACGAGATTTGGATTCAACCCGCCTCCGGTGACGCCGGAGGGGCACTTGGTGCGGCGCTGTTCGGCTGGCATCAGTATCTCGACCAGCCACGTAGTTCTGATGGTGTCAATGATGTCATGCAGGGGAGTTATCTGGGGCCAGCGTTCGACAAGGATGCGATTCGTCAGACGCTGGAGGCAGAAGGAGCTGTTTTTCGCGAACTTGGTGAAGCACCGCTTGCCACCGAGGTGGCTGAATTGCTGGCTACAGAACACATTGTTGGCTGGTTCCAGGGGCGGATGGAGTTCGGCCCCCGTGCTCTTGGCAACCGTTCGATCCTGGCCGATGCCCGTTCGCCGCAGATGCAGCGACAGGTTAACCTTAAAATCAAGTTTCGAGAAGGCTTTCGCCCGTTTGCGCCGATTGTGCTCGAAGAGAAGGCTGCCGAATGGTTCGACCTGCAGGTGCCAAGCCCGTATATGCTTCTGGTCGCACAGGTTCATGCAGAGAAGCAACGAACCCTGTCAGCGCAAGAGGAGGGGCGGGAAGGTCTGGCCAAACTCGAGGTACTTCGCTCAACCATTCCGGCAGTCACCCATGTTGACGGTTCGGCACGAATTCAGACTGTCTCTACGAAAACGAATCCGTTGTTGCATCGTTTGTTGAGCACCTTTGAAGCAAAAACAGAATGCCCGGTGCTGGTCAACACCTCTTTCAATGTACGCGGGGAGCCGATCGTTTGTACCCCTGCGGAAGCGTTGCGTTGTTTTTTGTCGACCGATATCGACTGTTTGGCTATCGGGCCGTTCCTGCTTAAAAAAGAGGATCAACCCGAAATGTTACTGCAACGTTACCCGCGCGGCGCCATGGCCCTGGATTAAAAATGATAAAAGATACCGATAAATCAACAGTCACCCGTCGAGAACTGCGCCAGTTCGGTCTCGGTCTGGGCGTGTTGTTCGCCCTGATCGGCAGTGCTCTTGTTTGGAACGGCAATTCCTATGGCTTCTTGATTATTTCCGCCGGGTTGTTGATGACCGTAGCTTTCTGGTGTGTCTGGCCGGGGATCCGCGCGTTCTATGGTGTCTGGATGAAGCTGGCAGGGATTATGGCCCGCATCATGACCACGCTCCTCTTGACAGTGATGTTCCTTCTGGTGCTGACTCCGATTGCTTTGCTGGGGCGGCTTTGTGGTCAGAAGTTCGTTGACAGCCGTTTCCGTGCAGAGGGCGACAGCTACTGGGAACCTCGTACGGGTACCGATCGCAACTCATGTGAGAAACAGTCCTGATGATAAAGCGACGTTGGCTCCCTCCTTTGATTTCAATTCTGTTTGGACTTCTGCTGCTAATAGCAGTGGAAGGTTTCCTCCGGCTGACCTGGACTCCTCCGCTCTTGCCGGCCGAACAGCTAACCGCAGTGGTCATCGATCCGTTCGAAGTATCTAATGGTATAGCTCGAACCAAACAGGATTATCTCGGGGCAATGCGTTCTTCGTCGTTTATCGTGCCCAAACCGGAAGGGGTCTTTCGCATCTTTTGTCTCGGCGGGTCCACGACCCTGGGTTATCCTTACCCCGCCAGGTTTGCCTGGCCGGCCAGTCTGGAACGGCGCCTCAAACGTCTGTTTCCGGAGCGCGCGGTCGAGGTTGTCAATGTCGGCGGGACATCATACGGCAGTGCCCGGACCCTGGCCGTACTGCGAGGCCTCCTTCAATATCAGCCGGACATGTTGATTGTCGCCACAGGTGATGCCGAGTTCGTCGAAGATTCTTTTCGTGTCGCCGTCAGCCAACCGGTTCCTGCGGTTTCTTGGCTGCATGGTCTTTATCTTTCGCGTGGTCTCAAGCAGGTTCTGCCTGAAAAATCGGGGACTGATCAGATGATTGATGCCGAAGATCGATCCGCTGCCGGCTTCCTCTTTGCTCCGGTTGTCGCCGGCACGATCTATCGAGTCGATGCAGAGCGACGCAATACTGTAATCGCTTCTTTGGAGAAAAACCTGGCTGCGATGACGGAGGTGGCCGCCAAGGCTCAAGTGCCTCTGATGCTGATGACTTTGCCTGCGAATGTTGGCAGTTGGCCGCCTGATCAGGACCGTTCTTTGCCAGAGAATCCTGACCTGAGCAGCCGTTGGCGGCAGCATGTGGCCACAGCTGAAGGGTTGACGGCTTCCGGGCGCGTGATGGAGTCCCTTGTTGAATATGCTGCGGCAGTAAAGCTATGGGATGGTAATGCGACGGTTTGTTACGATTATGGCCAACTATTGCTCAAGGCAGAGATGTTCGATGAGGCTCGGGTTATCCTTTTGCGCGCTTTTGATCTTGATCCGGCCCCCGTTCGTGCCAATCGAGTTGTCAACCAGCTGATACGCTCGGCTTCTTCGCAGACAGCAACCCCGTTGGCCGATGCGGTGCGTCGACTCACCTCTATATCCCCTCACGGTATTGTCGGTGATGAGTTGATTCTCGATTATGCTCATCCGACTCCTTTAGGTCATGTAGAGATCGCCAGGGTGGTTCTGCAAACCTTGGTCAAAAAAAATATTGATTGGCAGGTCAATGAAGCTCAAGAGCTTGCGGTTCACCAAAAGGAATTGCTCCGTATCACGGAAGATCAACCAGAGATTGACGCTGACCTCAGCTTTACTCTCGGCCAGATTTTTGAACGTAAAGGGATGGTGCAGCAAGCTGCTGACATGTATCAGCAATCCATAGCGCAAGGGTATCAAGGGCCATTTGCGGCTTTCAATCTGGCCCGGTTATTGACAATGCAAGAGCGATATGCAGAAGCGTTGACACTGATGGTGCCACTTGTGGCCGCGCATACTGATTGGCAGGAGCCTTATGCTTTGCTGGGGTTTCTCTATCAAAATCTGGGTGATGTTTCTTCTTCACTCCGCTGGTATCGGAAAGCAGTTCAGGCTGATGATCCGGATCCACGGTTGTATAGCACTCTGGCTGAGTTGGAGCTTGCGAGTGGTCAGCCTGAACAGGCGCGTCGCACCCTCGAAGCAGGGTTGAGCAAGAATCCAGACAATTGTGACTTGGTGACGTCTTTGGGTCGGCTTCTGGAGCAGACCGGTGAACAGGGTGTGATGGCTGAAGATTATTACCGCAAGAGACTGGCTGCTGATCCAACTTGTCAATTGCTCTGGGAAAACCTCGGTCTGCTGTTGATGCAGCAACAGCGTTGGCAGGATGCAGAGCAAGTCTTTACCGCGGCGCTGGTACAGCCTGGCGCTCTTGCCCAGCATCACCTCAATCTGGGTTATGTTTACTACAAGGGGTTGGATGACAACTCTGCAGCTAATGAGCAGTTTGCCAAATTTTTGCAACTGACGCCCGACCGGGCAAGCCTGGTTCCGGCTGAATTTCGACAAACTTCCGGGACGGGAGGCCAATGATGAGTCGCGTGATAGTCCTGCGCTTGGCCGCGGTCTTCTTCGGCCTGATATTATTCTGGGGCGTTGCTGAAGTGGCCTGTCGCCTGATTTTCAGTCAGGTGGTGGCTTATGATGTCGAGATGTGGCGTTATGCCCGAGAGGTCAAGGTGACTGGCATGACACCCGGTTTACGGTTTGAGCATTTGCCGAACGCTCACGCGCACCTGATGGGGGTCGATGTTGCGATTAACTCGGACGGGTTGCGCGATCGGGAGTTTCCCAGGCAGAAAACCTCAGGAACCTTGCGGATCGCGGTGGTTGGCGATTCGGTCACCTTTGGTTGGGGTGTCCCGCAGGGCGAGACCTATCCAAAGCAGCTGGAGCTTTTCCTGAATCAGGCAAAACCGCTGGGTTCACAGATCTCTTTTGAAGTCCTCAACTTCGGTGTCGGCAACTATACGGCAATTGATGCCGCTGCCATGCTGCAGCACAAGGCTCTGAAATATGATCCGGATCTGGTCATCTATGGTGCTTTTATCAATGATGCAGAGAATCCTCGCGAGGCGGTCGGCGGTCCCTCGTTTTTACGGCATTCCTTGGCCGCAGTGCTGATCTGGGGGCGACTTGATCGTTTCTGGCGGCAGGTGGGTGTGCGCGAAGACTATCAGGCATATTACAAAAACCTCTACCGTGAGGATAGCGATGGGCGTCAGCGGGTGAGGAGTGCTCTGGAGTGGATGGCAGCGCTCTGCAATCGTGCGGGAATCCCTTTGGTCGTTGCCATGTTGCCGGAGTTGCATGATCCACAGGGGGCTTTATTTTTAGACATTCGAGCGTTCTACAGGTCTTTTTCAATAGCGAGCGGCGCGCATTTTGTTGACCTGCAAGACAGCTTGCCTGATAATCAGTGGCTACGTTATTGGGTCAGCGCCGATGATGCCCATCCCAATGGCGTGGCATGCGGACACTATGCCAGAGCTCTTTCGTCTGAATTGACAAAATTGTTCAACGCTAACAGGGCCACCTTCTTATCTTCAGAGAGGCCGGAATGAAACTCGATATTATCCGCGAACTTCTACAGTTCCTGGTAGAGAATAAAAAGTGGTGGCTCGGCACGATCGTCGTGCTACTGATGATGCTTGGGCTTCTCCTGGTACTGACGGAAGGCTCTGCTCTGGCACCGTTTATATACGCGCTTTTCTGAAAATAAGCAGAAACTTAATGTTTTTATTGTTTTTGTGTGACAACAAAATTGTTGATGACCAAACGAAATCCGACAGTGTCGAGTGCCGTACTTTTTTTCGACCAGTCACGGGTTGCTGATGCCAAACCTCTGAGTGGATAGTTCCAGGCTCCCCCCCGGTAGACTTTCTCGTCTGTGTTACCATTTAACCAGGCGGGACCATCAATTGGTGCTCCCTTGTAGTTGACATGCCAGTCATCCAATATCCATTCTCCAACGTTCCCTGCCGTATCGAAAATCCCCCAACGGTTTGGCATAAAGGAACCAACTGGAGCGGTCATCCGATTGTCGAATTCGCTGCCGCATTCAACGCAGCTCGCCCTGTTTTTCGGTAGGGTGTCACCGGTCCAGAAGCGGCTGGTCGTACCGGCACGAGCCATATACTCCCACTGGGCTTCGCTCGGCAGGCTGACGTTGAGACCGGTTTGCTGGCTGAGCCAGGTAGCGTAGGCGTTGGCATCTTCCCAGGAAACGTTGATAATAGGACGATTGCCGCGGCCCCAATCCTCGTCATCAGGCTTCACGCGACCCGTTGCTGCACAGAACTTGTCGTATTCTTCAAAGGTGACTTCGTAGAGGCCGGCGGCAAAACCGTCAACTGTCACTATATGAACCGGGGTCTCCCTTTTGCGCCCGTCGGCGGCATCGCCCATCTGGAACGAACCTCCTTGGATATATGTGAAGGCCATGCCCGTTGTTGGCTCAATGTATTCCGGTTTCGGTTTGGTAACCATCCCTGCGCAGCCGCTGAGCATGAGAGTCAGGCAGAAAAACAGAACGAAGATTGACCTTTGCAGGGAGATAGGTGTTGGCATGATGCAGGGCTCCTGAATGAAGTTTTTTTCGGGCTGATAGCTTCTGTAATTAACAGAAATGTTCTTTTTGTACAAGTTGTACCGGGGTTGTGGCTCTTTTTATGTCTCTGCTCGCCAAGCAAATTGCATGTCAGAAAATCGCATAGATAAAGGGAGTCAGTGCTGGTATCTCCGCGAGCAGAATGAATAGAATCATCAGGACCAGTATGATCACCACTGGTGCAAGAAAAAATTTTCTTCGTTCGATCAGGAATTGTAGCAACTCCCTGAGGATTGATAGCCTCTGCATGGTCCCTCTTTCGCTAGTGAGCGGCCGGTAATTCTGCTGCGATTTTTTTCATCCGTTCCAACCGGTCATGCATGTCTGGATCGTAGACTTTTGACCAGGGAAGAGTCTGGGCTTGAGTGAGTAGCTTGAGGGCTGTTTCGCGGTGACCGAGAACCAGATTAATGTCGGCCTCCATAATGAGGGTCATCGGATTGTCGGGAAAGGTCTCGCGGGCTTTTTCCACCATTTTGAGAGCGGCATCTGGCCGGTTCCTTTCGACGGCGGTCTCAGCAAGATAGAAATATTCGTAGGCGTACATCGGGTCGAGTGCAACGGCCTGTGCCAGGTATTCGAGTGCCTGATTTCCTCCCTGCATCTCCCGGTTCGCATGGTAGAGATCGAATTTGACCGAGGCGTCTTCCGGCGCAAGAGCTTCCATTTTTAGACAGTTCTCAAGAATCTCTTCTTTCTTCATGAATTGCTCAAGATAGAGGTTCTGAGTGCGCCGGAATTGCAACTCTGGGAGCTCCTCATCGATGGAGGCCGGATGCATAAGAATATGTCTGAGGTCTTTGCCCAGAAAACGAATTTTGAGTGAGAGCGCGCCGCCCAGGTTGGACTGCGATATAGTTGCACCGATACTGCTGATGCCGGCCTCGCGAATTTTTTTGAGTGAACTGAAAACCAACGGGTAAAGCGGTGTGCTGACCTCGTTTTTGTAGAGAGGTTTGAAAATGCTCAGATCGATGTGAACCCATGCCGGGCTCTTCGGTAGTGGGATGTGAGCAAGGGTACCGATCTTCACGGGAATTCCACGCAGGTCAGCAATATAGTGATTACCTTCTGCAGCGAACGACTCCGACTCTGCTTGACTGATCATGCCGTTGTCGAGCATCTGTTGTCGGAATTGTGCCAAAGGCGGTAATGATTCTTCGTCTTTGAGTGGCAGGACCCATACCAGTTCCGAAAAGAAACCTGCTTGGAGGGCTGCTTCCACCGCCATGCTGTGCATCAGCAAAGGATTTGGAGAGATATCGACAGCCCGTGATTTGATCTGTGCCGGGTTGCCGGTGCGAATCAGTTGCATTACCTGATCGTGCAGCGGCGCAGGAACCGGAGTAAGGAACGGGTCGTTGCTGAATAGAATCAGGGCCGGTTTGTGCGCTGCGTAATTACGCCAGATCGGCAGGGCAGCCGTAGCTGTTTCCACCCGTGTTGCCTCCACTGGTTCAATCATCAAGGTGACGGGTTTGATCGCTAAAAGAGGCTGCTCTTGTGTGCTGTTGTTTTGTTGTGATGGCGCCGCCTCATCTTGGGATGAATTGCATCCGGTCAAGATAAGTGTCGATATCAGTAGAAAGATGATAACTTTTGAGTTCAATGTATGGCTCCAAAATAGTAATTTGTAGATTTGCTTAAATATTAGATATTTAAATTACCATATTTGACTATTTCGTTGCAGTGTTTTGTGAAAATAAAGGTTCTTACTTAAGTCATTATTAATGTCCTTATTTCATGCTCAAGGAAAGGAAAGGGGTCATGTCTTTAATCTTGAATTGTGGTGTTTAAACCGTTGCCGGAGGACGATCTGAGACAACGTCAGCCGGATATCGGATTGGCCAAGCAACTCCTCAACTGGCAACCGAATGTCCAGCTTGTCGAAGAGTTGACTCGGACTATAAAGGATTTCAGAGGGAGGATCGGCTGATCCTTTTCTTTTTTGATATTCATGAACAGAAAAACCCCTGTGTATTCATAAAGAAGTACAGGGGTTTTTCTTTGTGAACGGAGTCTTATCTCGCAGCTGTATAATTGCGGAAACCTACTCAGCCCTTGAGTTTTAATAGTGCCGTTTCAAGTGGAGATAATTCTGTTTCGATGACCTGCCAGACAAGGTCAATGTCAATCCCGCCAAGATAATCATGGGTGAGTATATTACGGAAACCGGAGATGCCGCGCCAGTTGATTTCTGGCTGTGATGCTTTTGCGGTCTCTGAAAGCCGCTGGCTTGATTCGGCCATGGTCTGCATGACGTGCAGGATTGCGTCTTGTGTTAAACGATCGTTGAATACTTTCTCACGCTGCATGCCAGAGTATTCTCTGATTCGCTCAATACATTCCAACATGTGCAGTACGTAGGTTTGATCTCGATCGGTGAAAGTCAAAGCTCTGTCGCCTCATTGAGAATCTTGTCACGAATGGCACTGTGGAGTGAATTGGGGGTGACGAGGTCGACTTTTCTGTTGAGCAAGTCTTGTAGGTCTAAAAGCAGGGAACCGAGGGCAAAAGCAGACTGACCTTTTTCCATTTCAACCAGAAAGTCGACATCACTTGTTGCGCGTGCATCGCCTCTGGCCATGGAACCAAAGAGTCGTATGCTTTTCGCTCCCCTGTTTCGGGCCAGTTCTCGAATCTGATCACGGTGATTTTCTATGAGTTGGTCCATGGCGCCTCCTGCAGTGTGATGAAATAATTCATTGTAAATATATCATTAACCTAAGGAGATTGCACTGTTTATGGACGTAACAGGGTGGTGCAGTTGCAAGTTGATTCCACCGGTGGTCCAATTCTAAAAACAGGCAGATACCATTACCGCTCCTCTCTGGTATGCCAGAGTCTCAATACATAAATGGTAGATTTCTGAATTTCGTACCTTATCTCATAGTGACCGACAAGGATGCGACGCACATCACGCGGCTTGAATGATTCAAGTTTTTCACCCATATAAGGATGCTTCAAAAGACTGATTGACGCCGAGACCAGAGCTTGTACGGTTTTCGCTGCAGCCTGTTTATTGACAATGGATAGAAAGTCATAGAGTCGCGCCAGATCTGATAGTCCTTTGCTGGTCCATTTCAGTTCCATTAACGAGGAACCATCAGCGGTTGGTCGTTGTCGAGGCTATTTGCCCATTCTTGAACTGCCTGCTGGTCCACGGTACGACCAGTGTCGACATCAGACAGTGCTTCAAAGGTCAGGCGGTTTCTCTCTTCTTCTTGTTCTGTCCAGGCGGTCAAGGCCTGTTTTATTACCCAGCCACGAGAACGATCCAAGTTAGTTGCCATCTGGTCAACTTTGTTGGCGAGAGGCAATGGGACATGCGCGGTGATTACTTTCGTTTCCATTACTTGACCTCCTAATCATGTTTAATCATAATGATTAAATATGATGTCGTCAAGGTGCATTTGTCGAGAATAAGCCTTTGTTTTTGTCAGCGGTATGCCCTGACTATCCCCTTCGTCCGACCCCGACGTATTCGAACCCCTCGGCAACCACTTCGGACGGGTCATACTGGTTGCGGCCATCGAAGATGAACGGCTGCAGCATGGTTGCGCGCATCGTCGGGTAGTCCAGAGTGCGGTACGGCTTCCACTCCGTAACCAGAATCAGGGCGTCGGCTTTGAGCAGGGCGTCGTATTGTAGATCGACAAGTCTCAGGCGTCCATCGGGGGTGCTTTTGCAATTTGAAAATCATTTTGTCGACATTTTTAATAGTCGTTCGCTGCGCCAGATCCGTACAATGCTGACTTTGGATTTTTGTAGACGATAAACAATGCGGTACGGAGGGCGAATGATCTCACGGAGGGTCCTATTGTTGAATTCTGGGACGATACGTCCCATTTCAGGTTGATCCCTCAACGATTCAATCTGTTGGATAATCTCTTTGATCTGCTGATTCCCTGCCTCCGGGACCTGATGCTCAATATACCATGCACGGATGTCCTCGATATCAGCCATGGCTGATTCCGCAAAGGTAATAGAAGTGAACTTTGTCACGGAGACTAAAGCCCAAGATGCTTTTTGACGGCATCGAGACTCAGTTCCCGGCCCTCTTCCAGATCAAGCAGTCCCTGTACGACTCCACTTAGAAAATTACGTTCTTCGGTGTCAGCTTCATAATCCGATAACGACTGAACAATGGCAACACCACGACCACGACTGGTCAACAGGGCAGGGCGATGGGTGTCGGTGACGTGTTTGACCACCTTCCCAGGGTTTATCTTTACGTCGGTGAGTGGAATGACATCTTCCGAAAATTTTGGATTCATTGTTTGATCCTCACTTCAGGTCTTTTAGTTGACCAAATGATAGCACCTGTTTCTGGTACTGTAAACAGGTCTTATTGGTGAAATTAGGGAGATGTTAAAATGTTGACACGATGAAGGGAGGGCCGCCATCTACAAAATCCAATGGTAGTCCCTGTCCATGACCCCCTCCAATGCCTCGGTATAACTTTCGTTTATAAACGTTTATGGATGTCCTTACGGTGGCCGATCTTAATGACCCAGATGGTTAGCTCGTTGTCCTGTATTGAATAGACGATACGATAGTCGCTTTGTCGAATCCGATAAAGTTCCTGGCTGGTCAGCTTTTCAGCTGCTGCT
Source organism: Deltaproteobacteria bacterium (assembly GCA_024636215.1). Next base: position 2,288 of record JAGXHL010000055.1, on the reverse strand, counting down.
GGTCTAGGTTGTTCAGCCAGTGATTCTATTTTTCTTATAATTTTTTGTAGAGTCGCTTTAGATCGTTTATTGATTTCTTTTGCCGCTGATTTGCGGAAATAGATATTATAATTTGCCACTATTTTTTAGATCCTTGAGCACGTCTTCAAAGGAGATCAGTGGCTCGGCCTCACGGATCTGGAAGGTATCAATATCTTCAGCGTTTTCTGCCAAGGTGTAACGGACTGCCTCATTAACGAGTTCTTAAATTGAGTGGTCGGTGTTTGCAGACTTCAGTCGTAGTGCTCTGTGTAGGTCGGGGTCGAAATATATCGTGGCGCGCTTGGTTTCCATGGTATGCCTCCAAGAGAAATTTAGCGTTATAACGTCTTGACGTCAAGTTTCGGTTAACGATAAACATCTTTACGATGTGCGACCCTGAGAGCGAGTATCAAAACTTCCCCCTCATTGATTTCATAGATGACGCGGTAAGATCCGACACGGATGCGCCGCAGGCCAGAATGCTCACCTTTGAGAAGTTTGCCAATGTGCGGATTCTCAATGAGTTTATCTATCGCTTCGACAAGACGCTGACGATCCGGTTTACCCCGTCTCTGAATTTCTTTAAGTGCGCTCTGCTTAATCTCCAGCGAGTAAAACACGACGTGCCTCCTGCCAATCGACAGTTTCGTCTGACGGATCGCGTAGGCGGTCAATCGCTATGGAGAGATCGTCAAAATCTTCAAGGTATGCTTCAATTGCCTGGCGGATGATGTCGGCTCGCGATCGATGTAGTGATTGTGCTGCCCGATCAAGAGCGGTAACAATTTCGTCAGGCAGGCGTGCAGTAATTTGTGACATGTCAGACTCCATGACTCAGGTTAATGTCACTGACATTGTGATTCTCTTGAATGCTGCAGTCAAGGGTGAAATGGTATATCGTGGACGTCCTTGCTTTATTGCTTTAACTGTTGGCGCGATAAACGGAGTACTGATCTTACGTTCACGCAAAAGCTGAAATGTTAAAACCTGGAATATTAATTGTTGTTCCATCGTGGGGTGAAATGATTTCGGCCTACAGTAGAAAATTTTGTCTCTTCTGTGCCTCTTGTGGAAAGTTCATAAAAATTTTAACGAATCAGAGGCCTCTCCACAAAAATCACAAAGGCACATGAAAATCGGAGAGATGAGGAAGGCGTTAGAAAGTCATGCAACGGTGAGTTGGACAGTGAAAAGCGCTGAGGCAGAGGGCAAAGCCCCGACGTCCCATTTGTTCCGGCCATGTTTTATAGCGAACGACGGATGAGAGTTTGTTCCAGGTCTCTGCGACTGTCTATGCACGCTAAAATATGCACACTCTCTCCCTGCATTTTATAGAGGATCCGATAAGGGGAAACGACAATTTCCTGAACATCCTGGATGCCCATTGCCGCAAGTTCAGGGAGTTGGTGTCCCCGTTCCGGGAAATCTTGCAAATCGCGAGCGTTTTATCAATCTTTTCAACAAGCTTCCTGGCTCTTTGCTTGACATCTTTGACGGCGACATACTGACAAAGTTCAAAAAGGTCAGCCAAAAAATCGGAGGGGAGTATGACCTGCCGACTGTTCATTTTTCCTGATCCAGTCGATCGATGTTGTCCCAGAGTTGCGCAAAACCGTCGTTGAGCGATAGACCACGCCCTTCGCGGATACTGCGTTCACCTTGGGCAACAAGGTGCAACAGCGCAGTTGCTTCTTTGATGCTTTCATACTCGTGAATACTCATGACAACAGCACGGGCTTCACCGTTTTGGGTAATAATGAGCGAAGTTCCTTTCTCTTCGAGGTTTTTTAAAACCTCAGCCGAGTGCGATTTAAAGTAGGTAATTGGCTTGACAGCTTCGCTCAGTTTCATCGCAAGGGGCTCCATGTTTGGGTTGACGTGACATTATGGAGGTTTGCTAAGACTATCGAAGATTGAATTCGGTTGCAATTCAATTTTTTTGGGTACAAATATAAAGGTGTCAGGGGAGAATCTTTCATCCCCGAATGTTTCTATCGGGGATCCAGTCATTTGCTCAGACAAGATCTGGATTCCCGATCAGAATCGTTTCGGGAATGACACCGTAAAAGCTTCTCTCGCCCGTTCGCGTTGCTCACTAGAGAGCGCAGAGACCGTCGAGAAAACCTTTAGAATATCAACCTCTTATTGTTGATTTGAACTTCTCTGCGTACTCTGCGTACTCTGCGTACTCTGCGTACTCTGCGTACTCTGCGTACTCTGCGTACTCTGCGTACTCTGCGTACTCTGCGTACTCTGCGTACTCTGCG
>JAGXHL010000054.1 GCA_024636215.1 Deltaproteobacteria bacterium | reverse complement strand
GTTTGGCCCATATTTCAGCTCCTTTTTGGTCCATAGCTACGGCTATGAACCTGCAAATGAGCTAAAATCTGTTCTCAAACATCCAAATTTTCGCTTCGGCCCGTATAGTCAGACAGACTGCTAGCGGAGGGCATATTCCTTTGCCAGGTTTCGGAGGATTCTATAGGATTCTGAGCATGGGATCCGGCCCTATTCATGGGGGGCCTAGCTACACAGCTTTCTTGAAGCAAATGACTAAACCAAACATCCAGAATCATTGCATCACAGGGTTGGTTTTTCGCGCCACGCGCCACGCGCCACGCGCCACGCGCCACGCGCCACGCGCCCCAAGTCCCAAGTCCCAAGTCCCAAGTCCCAAGTCCCCAGCCCCCAGCCCCCAGCCCCCAGCCCCCGCCTTCAGCCCCCGCCTTCAACGTTCGATATAAAGTTCTTAAAAAATTGGCCCGCCAGTTCATGGCGGGCCACAGCGACATTGCATCGCATTACATAAGGGGATTGAAATTATCTCGCGGTCCCTCCATTCGCTATCGCATTGAAGTCCCTCCATTGGTCATGGGCTCGCATGCGAGCACCAGATTGCATGTCCCTCCGGTTGATCTATTGCATTGCATGTTGCGAGATAATTTCAGTGTGATTTCGCTTTTGACGATGCCACTTCCTCCTTTATAAATGGGTTATCAGATCACTGATCACTGATCACTGTCCCTTCACGTTTCTCCAAAATCCGGCCCGCCGGGGGCGGCGGGCCCAACCACATAACATTTCATTTCATTGGGGATGAAGTTATCCCACGCCACTTATGGGCAGGTTTAAGAAGCCCCTCCGCTTCTCGACGGCTCCCCTCCCGGTTCGTCGTAACTTGCCCGGCATTGCATTGCATTAGATGACATGCGCGGGATAACTTCAGCGTGAATTCGTGTTCGACGGCATCACGTCCCCACCCCTCCAAAGGTGCTTCTCCAACGGCCTGCGTGTCATAGTTGATATATGCATTGGCCCTGCTGACACATCAACGATATACCTGACGGGCCCCCACTCGCCAGGTCCCTCCAGAACAACATGATCGCCTTCGAAACCGATAATTCGCTTGTCATCGTCGATCGTGTCGCCCAGTTTGAGCAGCTCCAACGTGCCGTCAGTTGTTTTGACGACAACGGCGTGGTCTGCTGCTGAAATCTTCAGAATTCTGCTGTTGAGGTCGCTTGCCGATACTGCGCTGCAGGCAAGCAACAGGATTATGAATGAGAGTGTTGTTGGTTTCATCATTCGACCCCAAGCACCGGCATTTCCACACTGCCTGAAATCAAATGCTTACGCCTTACCCCGGGCCGTCTGTTCTCTCTCTGATCTTTAAGATACTGAGCCGCGATTTCATGAACAAATTCCAGGTCTCTATTGCCGGCCACATTGGTAAAATTGCTCCAATCAAGCTCAACAGAATTCTCGCCTCCTCGATTGGCGTAATACACGGAGATCTTGCTGTAGAACAAACCTCCGTCGCTTTTGACATAGGCAAACAGTCGGCCGCCGCGATCCTTGTTGAACGGCAACACCAGCTTTTGCCGATAGCCCTGCTGTGGTGCTTCTGTCATTTCTTCTATGAACTCATGCTGTTCCACAACAAAGCCGGAATCTTCATTGACGGCTTCCAAAATCAACTTGAAGTTATCACCATTTTTTTCTACCCTGATACTGACATCGGTCTTCCAATCAGGACGACTCATCTTCTTGGTAGTCATGCGATCAGGAGAGGCCCAATCTCTTCGATATAGATCCAGCAATTTCTGCTCACCCTCTTCGAGAAAAAACCGCCAGCCTCCCGTGAGGACAAATGCCGGTGGGGCTTTTTTACGAACTTTGAAAATCATCGGCTTGTCCGGCTCGTACCCCTTGCCTGAAGCACGGATATTGGGCCGAAACTCCAAACTTCGGCTCTTGTTATATTCCATCCTGAACTGATACCCGTCGCAGACGATATCGACCAGGTAATACATAAACCCGGTATTTTCGAACGTGAAAGTGCCATCGGCATTCGTCTTCGTGGTGACAAGTCTTTGGTCATTATGCAGGATCGTTCTGGGAACAGCACTTAACCTCATGGTGACAGTCGCACCGGCTACGGGTTCTCCCGAGAAGTCTATAACTTTTCCAAACAGCAGCGCCGTCGTGTTTTTCTGCTTGCGGCGTTGATCGTTCATTTTCTCCAGTTTCTTCAACTGCTCGGGCGGTGGTTTATGATCTGGTTGCCACGCCAAAGCGGGAAGAGCAAGAAAGAGAGTGAACATGGTTACGCACAGAATAAATTTTGATTTACATACAACCTGGTTCATAAGATCCTCATTTTGAATTTGAAAGTCCGCAATCAACCGTGAAATTCCGCCAGTAATTATGCTCATTGACGATATTCGATCGAAATTGACGACTATGCGAGTAGCGCTTGTTATCGTAACCTGAGGTAGCTTCCAAATCTCTTGAGCCGACGGCATCAACACTCACCGTAGCATTGAGAAAAGCTTCAAAAGGCAATACGGCACCAAGGGCCTTGGTTCGCGACTCAGCGATGAACGAGAAGATTTCGTGGTCATTATCCGGGAAAGTCAGATCTCGTCGTGGCGTGGTCAAGGTGTCTCGGTAAAAACCACTATTCCCGACATTTTTTGAATAATCTTCCGTATCACCATCGTAGCCGTAGCCGATCGAGTTATCCGGCCGGGTCTGATTGTTATACTCCCAGCCAGGAGTCAGCGGCCCCGCTTCTACCAGAGCGTAATCTTTACGGTTAAAGTAATTGATCAGAGTTTCGATTTTTCCGGGGACCTCGACGAAATAATTCTGCAAGGGGGCACGCCCAGGGTAGAGGCTCATCACGGCAGGCGTATCGAAACGGTCCAGTGCCAGAGCGGGTAACATTGAGACGGTCGGATACTCCCCGGAATACAGGCTTGCGGATAAAGCGGCCTGTGATGCAACGTAGGTTTTCACGGTGTTCGCATTGGCCAGGCGAAGTGACTCGCCGACCACAACATTTCCCTGGCTATGGGCCAGCAGACTGATGTTAAGAGCGTCCTCTCTATGCAGAGCTTCCAACACCGCAGTCAGAGCTTTTGCAGAGTTCCAGGCAAGGTACTCGCTGCGATCATAATTAACCAGGACATCCAGAGAGGGCAGAGTTTGACAAGGCCAATCAAACAGACCGACCCTGCCCTTGTAGCCCTGCCACCAGAGTCTCTTGAAGACCGTTTCTGCCCAACGTTTCTTCTCCCAGGGCTTGACATTCCAGCCATGCACAAACATCACGTACTCATCCGAAAACCCTTGATAAAGGGCCTCGCGGGAGGATTGTTCATCAACCCCGACGGGGTTGACTTTTGGGTTCACCGTCAATTCTGCATTGCCGCCCCCTTCAACAAGGTAATGATCATAAAAGTAGCTGATGTCATACAGAGACAGATCGACAGTACGCTGCAGAACCGGCACGCCGTTGTACCTGGCCTTCAAAACAAAACGCCCCTGACCGTGACTTCGCCCTTCGTAAAGGTAACCAAACGTCTCAACCGAGCCTGCAGCATCGAGAGGAAAGGCCACCTGTTCTTCACCAACCGCGGCCAGCATTTTGGCAGCAACCTGAGATAATGACATGGCAGGATCATTCTCAAGACCCAGATAGTCGTCAGTTAGAGAGACCGCTGGAAAGATATTCACGCGTGGTTGAACTGATTTATTGTGAGCAACAATTTCTGCAGAAAAGCTCATCTGACCAGACTTTACTGTCGCACCCAAATCCACCTGCATGCGGGAAAAATCCTCCAGGTCCCGCCGGCATGGAATCTTGTTGTCCAGGCTGTCATCGCCGGATTCCTCATCATCCTCAACCTTCACCAGGTCCCCAAAGCTGAAAGTTTCGACGTCATGATCATTATTGACCCAGAACAGCGCCGATTCATCTTCTCTTTCGTCAAACTCGATCTGCCGGTCACGGTTGCCATCGACAGCCAGATCGAAATAAAGAACGGTGAGAGGCAAGCTGTCGCTTATCTCGATGCCCTGGCTTGAGATATAGGTCAGGGTCAGGCGATTGGCATGAATGTCTGGACTTTCAGCCACACCTTCCAGATAGAGAGGCAGCGTCAAGGGGGTTTCTGTGATCAATTGTGGCGGATCGCCGGGGTTGATCAGGAATCGTTGCCCGCCATGCTCATAGTAGATGCGCAGCTCTGAGGGGTTATCGGCTTGCAACTGCCAGGTTCCGTTGAGCATGTCGGCGTCATCGATGTGCAGCCATGCCCGTTTCAGTTCGTCATCCTCCGGGATCATGGTTGTCGTTTCGATATCCGATAAGGTGACTGACGCGTCACGATCGCTCTCGTCGAAGTCATTGTTCAGCAGCACGAAGGCTCCCACCTGGTCTTCAATCAGTTCCGGCAGGCCGTCGATACGCAGGTCCACCTTGCTGACAATGGGCAGGACAGGAACTTTCTGACTGCTGATCCTGTTGGCATCGCCCGGGTTACCGAGGAGAAGCTGGATATGGTAGGTTTTGTTCGGCAGGAAGGTGTATCCCGCAGGAATGATCACCTCGGCAGTTCCGGAGGTTGCAGCCAGGATGGACTCCCACAGCTCGCCATCGGCGTAAATCAGCACCTGGGCCATGCCGGCAACATAGCCGGCGGGTTCGATGGTGTAGGCAAAGGCCGTGTCGCTGAGCAGGCGGCCTGTGTCATCGACCCGGGCAACCAGCGTGTCCGGTGTTTGCAGAGCGACGCCCCAGATCTCGGCGGTTGCTTCAATGGGGCCGACGTTTTTCTGCTGCAGTTGGTCCTTTTCAGCACAACCGGAACACTGATTGATGAAGACGGCGCGTTCATAGGAGGCCGTTGCAGACAAGGGGATCTGGTTCAGACCTGCTGTGAGGCTGATGTCGAGGCCATAGAGATACGGCATCGCCGTGCTCTCTGCCAGCGTCGTGACGCGTTTAAGCGGGACATGGTTACCGAGCACCTGATCGGGGGCGGCGATTGAAAATTCACCGTTACCAAGCATTTGTTTGCAGGTCAAATCAGGCGCGGGTGAACAGGACAGGCTCTCTGCATCGGCCTGTTCGGTTGCGTCTTCGTACAACAGGTAAGATTTAACGTTAATTCTGGCCAGTGAACCGACGGGGCGGGCATCAACATTGCGACCCTCTGCATCCTGCAGCCGCGGATAGGTCAAGATCAGCTTGTCAACCGGCTGCGGTGCAGCGCCACAGGCTCCGTTGCCAGCGGCATGCTGGTTGAGGACAAACTGGCTGGCTGGCGTTGCTGTGGTCTCCAAGGTTGCCACCAGGGGATAAACGGCATCGGCCAGGCCACCGAGCATGACACCGACCATCGCGCTGCCGTCGGAGCGACTTCTCATTGTCAGAGAACTTGCCGCACGCCCGCATTCGCCACGGACCGGCAGCTGATTCAGGCAGGCTTCGCCGACTTCTATGATCTCTGCACCAGCAGAGGCAGACGACGGGGACGTATTCAGGCAGTCCGAGTTTGCATTGGCTACGGCATCCTGCATCTCGAAGGTCACGGCATGATTGGCGACGGGGTTACCGAAACGATCGTAGAGAATGACTCCGGAATCACCAGTGTAGCTCAGGACGTCGCCGATCCGGCCAGCTCCGATGAGCTGCAGCTTCTGGGGGTCCGGTTGACCAGCAAAGCCGAGGACGATGACCGGATCGTCAAGTGTTGCAAAGGAGCCGGTGGCCAGCTGGACTGAGATGAGATTTTCACCGGCAATGTTGGCTTCTGTATCGCCGGGTCGTGAGATCACAATGGGATGGTTGAAAACACTCTCACCGGGGATAAAACGAGCTCTGGCAATGCCATCGTCTCCAGTCGTCAGGGTGAGTGCAGAAACCGTCGCCGCCGGCTCCGCACGGTCGTCCAGCAACTGACCGCCCCCCTTATTGACCGTGAAAAGTACCGGCGCGCCGGCGACAGGCCGACCCTTCTCATCTGCGACTCTGACCATCAGGGGCGCCGTCAGTTCTTCTCCCGCCACGGCCTGTCGTACCTGCCAGGGAGTTATGGCTGTGACACTCTGAGCGGCCGTCACATCACGGTTCGGTTCGCCTCGATAGGGACGGGCCATCTTATCGGCCATGTCCCGCGGCCAGAACTTCTTGCCGAGCACGGTGTTGCCTCCGCCGATCGCTCCGGAAAGCATGTAGCCTGCGTTCCCGGTTGCCACAACTTCCTTGAGATAACCGGTACCGGTCCAGTCACGAACAGTAACCGGCTGATCCGGAATCTGGACGACCAGACCCTCGGCAACAGCCGTTCTGATATCGTCTGCCACAATCGGTGACAGATTCAGTTCTGACAACACAGCTTCAAGGTTCTCGGCGGTAATCGTGAGGAGGGTAAGATTGGCGTTACGGGCGAGGCGCAACAGTCTGGCCGTGGAGATGCTTTCCACCTGGAAGTGCTCTTCGAGAACCCTGTGTTCCAAGGCCGAGCCCTGCAAGGCGGAGAGCTGCATGAACGTGAGCAGGCGGCTGTCGTCGCCGGCATTGCGCACCACCGCCTCGACGCTGCGCAGGTCGGCATCGAGGAAGAGCCCTTGCCAGGAGACGCTCTGCGGCTGGCCGAGGAGTTCCGTGACCTTCATCATACCGCCCAGGCTCACCAGGGTCGGCAAGGGCCTGGCGAGCACAAGATTGTGCAGCTCGGCAAGCTGCGTTTCGTCACGATTCCAGGCTTCGATGTAAGCAAGCGCGGCTTGATAGAGCAGCTCATCGGCAACGGCATTTTCAGCTACGGCCTGCGGCAGCACGACATCTTGGGCGACGATTCCGAGAAGTTGCGGATAGCCCGCAATCACGCGGTTTTCAGTGGTAACGGAGGTTGAGGGAGACTGCATTGTGACCGTCAGGTCAAATTGATCACCGACCGCAAAGCCTTTTTGTCCGACAACCTGGCGGACACCCTTGACAACCAGCACCGGACGCAGACGCACAAGATATGAGGGGGTGTTATCCAGACCGCCCCAGCTGTTGATCGTCTCCTGATCGGCAAGGCTCTCCGCCTGGTAGCTGATCTGCACCTTCTGGTTCGACAGATCTCGGACCGGCAGGGTGAGATCAAAGACAAGTTCTGATTCAGGCCCTGCATCAGAAGCCGTGAAGCGCACTTTGTGAATCAGCTCTTCCGGCAACTGCTGGTATTCTCCGGTGACTGCCAGTTCGGTGAATTGTGGCACCGCTGAGAGGATATGCAGCGTTTCAGGCTGATGGTCGCGCCTGTGCAGGGCCGAATTGTAAAGGACGTCCGGCGCACCGGCGGCAAGCAAAGATTCAACCTGCGTACGGACAAATTCCAGCGGCATGAGGTCCTCGGATGAGCCGAGATAGTCATCGCGCAGGGAGGCCAGAGGCTGTTCCGCCTGGCTGGACAGATCGAGCTCCCCCGTCTCGTTGAAATCGGCGACTTTGAAGCTGGTATCCAGCGGCAGCCAGAGTTTGCCCTGCGTATCGGCCAGGGCTCCCCGATAATTGGCGTAGGGAATCAGTGTCTCGACCCAGATGTGTTCAAGCTGGTAATTGACGATCTCCGCGCCCGACATGACCGCTTGATGCGGAATACCCGCCTTGCGCAGGAACTCACCGATTCTCGCAGCATCATCGATGCCTGTCAGTCGTCTCGCCATATCGAGGTCAGGGAAGAATTCGACCACCCCGCGCACATAGCGTGAGGGATAACCGGCAGCGCGCAGCAGAGCAATCAGCAGGGCGGCCTGATCGGCATCGTTACCGCTGCCTTGGCGCAAGGTCTCTTCCGCCCCCTTCATGCTCCCCCAGTACCATTCGGTGCGGATGTTATTCTTCACCCATTCATAAAGATCGACCGGATCCCAGTTCTGCTTGGCCGAGGCTTCGGCGATCTTTAAAGCTTGCTGATAGATGGCTTGCGAAAGGGGTGCGTCCGGAATGGTCTGAAGGTCTGCGGGGATGTAATGGGTCGAGGTGGACTTGTACGCGGGGCTGACTGATGGCGTGAAGCGGGGACCGACAGTTTGCAGCTGCAACTGTCGGTATGGCACAGTTCCATGCAAGGAACCCGGCTCCGGTGTGACGAGCCTTTCCAACTGTGCAGAAAGAGCATCCAGCTCGGACCAGGTCAGCGCCTGCTGCGAAAGCACTTTCTCCAGCAGGGGATCGAGAGTCCGAAAGCGTTCGCTAAAGACCGCCTTCAATGCATGATGTCTGGTTTTCGCCTGCAGGTTGCCACCTTCAAGCCTCTTCTCCCGGGTCAACAAGTGATCAGCCAGGAGCAGTCGACAGGCTTGAAAATTTTCAGCGTGTAAGAACAGGGCTTGTTGAGTCTGCGGGCCGGCCACCCCTTCGGCAAGCTCAGCCGCAAGGGCCTCAACATCCTGAAGCAGGCGATCAAGGGCCCTGGAAAATTCTTCAACCGGGCTGCCCTGAGCAGCAAAGGCGATAAAGCTGCCATGAGAAAAAAACAGACTGGTGAGCACAGCGAGCGCTGTAAGAAATCGACAAAATTGAAGCAAGACCCCCTCCTGCAGCATTTCATAACAATTAAAAGTAGGTTCTCAAACAGCAAAAAGCCGGGCCGTCAAAGAGGTTCCTTGACAACCCGGCTATCTTGAGTGTTGCTTAAGACCCGTGGCTTTCCGCCCCATCCTCACAGATGGTTTGGCATTTACAAGAATTACATAACAATAATGATGGCAGGCACATTAATAAAACGTAACCGGGCTGTCAACAACAAAATTCGCTCAAGTTCAATATTTGCAGTGACTTAAGTATGATTATTTCGCTAGAACAATAAGTTATCGTGTCTGGAAATCACGAGGGGCGATGAAAAAAATCATCATTGTGGTCAAGGAAGAGTCCTGCAATACGCAAAACCTCACTCATGTTTGCGTATCCGGGACTTTGCATAAACGACACCATTGTCACGCTTGCCAATGACGATAACCAACCCCTTAAGATGTCGTCATCGACTACGTCAACCAGGCGATAGTCGAAAGCAGATCAGGTCACATTCAGCCTTCCACAAAGCCAACCGCAGCAGCCGTCAACCCCTGCAGAGCGTCGGCACTGGCCGCTTCGGTATAGACCCGGACAACCGGTTCTGTGCCGGATTTACGGAAAAGCGCCCAGGAGCCGTCGGCCATGACCATTTTGACCCCATCGGTGGTGATCAGGTCCTTAACCGGCTGACCGGCCAGGCGGTCTGGCGGCGAAGCGAGCTTATCGTCGATCTTTTCTGCGAGTTCCGGGGAGAGGCGCAGGTTTATACGGGAGGTGTGAAATTCACCTACACGGCTGTAGAGATCCTGCAGCAGCTGACCGACCGTCTTGCACTCTACGGCTACCATTTCGGCAACCAGCAGGCAGGCAAGCACACCGTCTTTATCGGGCACGTGCCCGCGCAGACTCAGGCCGGCGCTCTCTTCGCCGCCGATGACGATCGCGTTGTCTCGGATGAATTCACCGATATATTTGAAGCCGACCGGCGTTTCACGCACCTTATAACCATGATGAGCCGCAACGGCATCAACCAGATGAGAGGTGGCAACGGAGCGCGCCGCATCACCTGACTCGCCCTTGCGACGGAGCAGGTAGTCATAGAGAAGCGCCAGAATATAGTTCGGCTCGATGAAACGGCCATCGCTATCAATGATACCGTAACGATCGGCGTCGCCATCGGTGGCCAAACCCAACATGACATGCTTGTCGCCTTTGACCCTGGAGATGAGATCGTTCAGGTGCGCCGGTGCGGGATCGGGTGGCATGCCGCCGAAATAAGGGTCCTTCGCGCTGTTGATCGTCTGGACCAGCAAGCCGGCCTCGACCAGCAAACCATCGACATATTCTCGCCCCGCCCCGTACATGGGATCAAAGATCACACTCATACCGGATTTGCCGATCGCTTCAAGATCAACCTTGCTGCGGATGACGTCGAGGTAATCCGGCATGGGGTCGATCTCTTCGACCAGACCGGCCCGGACAGCCTGGTCAAGCGGCATCTCCCGATAGCAGACCTCGCCAAGCATGGCATTGGCCAGACGTTCAATTTCGGCGGTCACCTCGGGCAAAGCAGGGCCTCCCCAGGCGGTTGAAAACTTGATGCCGTTATAATCGTAAGGGTTGTGACTTGCGGTGAAGTTGATGGCGCCGGCCGTCCCGCGGCGCATGATTTCATAGGCGATGACCGGGGTCGGGGTATCGTGTTTGCAGATAAAGGATGGGACCTTCGATCCGGCCAGCACGCGTGCCGTCTCCCTGGCGAACTTTTCCCCCATGAAACGACTGTCGTGGCCGATGATCAGCCCCTTGGCACTACTTTTGTCATTATTCAGGAAATCCGCGATGGCCTGGGTAACGATACGAACGTTATCAAGGGTGAAATCTTCAGCGAGGATACCACGCCAACCGGATGTTCCGAATTTTATTGGGTTCATACTCAACACTCCTTAATTTGTAATGAGATTAAAACAAAGGCAAATTTTACATGGATAAAGGGGATTAAGGGGATAGACCAAGCAAAACCAAAATCTTTCCTTGGTTTTAAACCATAAAGCCCCTGCCTATGGTTTGTATCCCCTGCATCCCCTTTATCCCTGTTAATATGTTTTTCGGAGCTTGTTCCAATTTAAAGATATCATGAATCTTCGGCATCGCCATCATCCAGCAAGGTCGGTGCAGGATAATTTTCGAGATCTGCCACATAAGGGCAATCGGCAGGCATGATACCTTTTTTGAGGATGTCGTCGGTCAGGCGTACACAACCGGGACGTTTGACATCGCGCTCTGCGTAGACGCGACAGAGTTTGCTCTCCAGATCCAAAAATTCGCAGGGCAACTCGGTGTAATAGACCTGTCCTTCAAAATCGACTTTTTCATAGCAGCATCGACCACACCTGCAACAGATCGATTCCCATTTATCTGAATCATTTTGATTGCCTGCACTCATTGTGCAAAACTACCTCTTCGGCAAATTCCAGTCAATGCCATGAATAACTGGCTTTTATAGTTGACAGGGATCAGTAAAAGGGGGTAGAAATCCCGTTCGACTACTAGATCAGTGTCCATCCGGAATCAAATCCGCCGATTGACGCAGAGATTGCGGAAAAGGGCCGTTTCCGGACGAAAACTAGATTAAGCTTTGAAATAAGGAGTACCCAATGAAGTGTCAAACAGTTCTTCCCGATACAGAGTGTATTTTCTGGAGCAAAAAAGGCTGTATTGCTGAAGGCGGCAGCTGCCAGAACATTATCGAAATGTGTGAAGGTTGCGATAACATCGTAGAGGGCACGATCGGTCCGGTTTGTGCCAAGGCACCGTCTCCACTTAAAAAATGGTCGGCCGGTCTCTGCAACGTTGCGACGCACCGTAAAGTTGAAGTCAAGATTTCCGAAGTCAAGGTCAACCCGATCAAAGCTTCGAAGCGCGGTGGTCGTTAAAGACTCAGCGCAAGTTGTTAGATTTTTCAGGCCGACAACCTCATGGTTGTCGGCCTTTTTTTTCGGCAGTTATCAACGATCAGCTTACAGCTGGCTCGTGGATCGTGGCTCGTGGCTCGTGGCTCGTGGCTCGTGGCTCGTGGCTCGTGGCTCGTGGCTCGTGGTTCGTGGTTCGTGGTTCGTGGTTCGTGGTTCATGGTTCGTGGTTCGTGGATCGTGGCTCGTGGCTCGTGGCTCGTGGCTCGTGGTTCGTGGCTCGTGGTTCGTGGTTCGTGGTTCGTGGTTCGTGGTTTCCGCGCACCCCGTACCCCGTACCC
>JAGXHL010000053.1 GCA_024636215.1 Deltaproteobacteria bacterium | reverse complement strand
CCAAGCGGCAGGTCATTGACCACTTGATGGTGAACCTTGCCTGCTTTGTCGATCAGGAAAGAGCCTCGAAGGGCAACACCATCTTCTTGAAACTCGACATCGTAAGCCTGACAGATCTGGTGCTTAACATCTGCGACCAGAGGATAAGCAACGGCGCCGATTCCTCCCATATCAACCGGTGTGTTCCGCCAGGCCACATGGGAAAACTGCGAATCAATCGAGCAACCGATAACCTGAACATCACGCTCTTCAAACTCCTTGATGCGTTTGGAAAAAGCAATCAGTTCTGTCGGGCAGACAAAGGTAAAGTCGAGCGGGTAAAAGAACAGCACAACGTACTTGCCTCGATAGTCGGCAAGGGAGAAGTCCGTCTTTATGGATCCATCAGCCAGCACGGCTGCTGCAGTGAAATCGGGGGCTTGCTTTCCAACCAGAACGCTCATTTAAAATACTCCTTTCAAGGCAATAGTTGCTCATTAGAATTCTGCGGCCCAGTTTACCGACTCCTCTCCAGGTGTCAAGGGCATTATGACTATTTAAGTCATTTATCCTGAAGAAGAACAGGACCTTGATATTTATGCATCAGATTGATAGTATTGGATGGTTTTCGATCAACCAGAAATCACGACAAAGACAGACAAAGACAAGCTCGTTTTTTTAGCAAACACTCAACCATCAGCCCAAGTTACCGGCAACACAGAACGGAAAGCATTAATGGTCGCTAAACTACTGATAATTGACGACGATCCGGTTATCCGTGACGTTCTTAAAGGCATCTTCGAAGATCAGAGCTTTGAGATCTTTTTGGCGACGGCCAGTGAACCCGGGCTGAACATCATCAGAGAACATCGCCCCAATGTTGCCATTGTTGACATCAATCTGCCGGGAAAATCGGGCCTGGAAATCCTGAAAGAGGCCAAACAGATTGACAGCAAGATTTCTGTCATCATTGCGACAGGCTACAACACCACCCAGAATGCCATCGAAGCGATGAAATTCGGTGCTTTTGACTATCTCGCAAAACCCTTCAATATTCTTGAAGTACAAGAAGTGGTTACCAAGGGATTGGCCTCAAACCTGTTGAGCCGCAAGGTTAAATTCTCCCGTGAGCCCTCGGAGATATTTTACGATTCGCCCGATGAAGACATCATGATCGGTTCATCACCTCAGATGATGGAGATCTGGAAAAAGATCGGCAGGGTTGCGACCTCAGACGAAACGGTCTTGATAGAAGGTGAAAGCGGTACAGGTAAGGAACTTCTGGCACGCGCCATTTATACCAATTCAGCCAGAAAGCATCGACCGTTTCTCGCCGTCAACTGTGCGGCTATGCCGGAGAATCTGCTTGAAAGCGATCTGTTCGGTCATGAGAAAGGCGCATTTACTGATGCGCACACACGCCGCATCGGCAAATTCGAGCAGTGCAACGGCGGCACCCTGTTTCTCGACGAGATTTCCGAAATGAGCCTGCTCAACCAGAGCAAACTACTGCGCGTTCTGGAAAACATGTCCTTCCAGCGTGTTGGCGGAAATGAAGAGATTCACACAGATATACGGATTATTGCCGCGGCCAACCGTAATCTGCAGGATGAAGTCAACAAGGGAAGATTCAGGCTTGACTTGTTCTATCGACTACAGGTCGTCAGTTTCCATATCCCGCCTTTGCGGGAGAGGCAGAAGGATATCCCCCTGCTGATCGATCTTTTTGTCAGGCAGAACGCGGCCAAGTACGGCAAGAAGAACCTCCGTGTTACACCTGAAACCTTACAGTTCCTGTCATCGCTACATTGGAAGGGGAATATCAGGGAGTTAAAAAATGCCATCAGTGCAGCGGTAGTATTTACGACCGGTGAGGTTTTACAACCTGACGACTTCAGCCAACTCCATCAAGAGAAAACCCAGCAGGGATTCGGCAACAGCAACGAGTTAGATCTTTTCAGAGAATATCTAAAAAGAGTTTTTCCCGAATTGTGCATCAACCATTCAGGCTCTATTTATCGACTGCTCAGTTCAAAGCTGGAGCAGCACCTCGTCGAACTGGCCATGATTCACCATGACAACAACCAGGTTGCCGCAGCAAAATTGCTGGGTATCAGCCGGAACACTCTGCGCAAGCGATTGGAAGCGGGTGATGATGCAGCGCAAGAGGCAACTTAAGACTCAGTCAGCTTTGCGACTTACCAGGAGGCGATCAACCTCCCACCGCTGAGATATTCCCTGATCGCATCGATATCGCTGAGGGAAATTTCAATGAACTGTAATCCCATCCCCGGCGGCATATCCTGCTTGAAGAGCTTCCCTGGTTCGTTGATCCACGCAACCCGTGCCTTGCAGCAGATCGGCGCGGGCCGGACAGGCACGGTAAATTCGATCAGGAATTTTGTGTCGACCGGCAAAACATAGTTGGTTTTCAAAAACAGGCCGCCGGTGCTCAAATTGACCGAATAATCAGTAAGAGTCTCCTGCAGGCCGGTTTCGTATTTGACCTTTATCCGTGCCGAATGACGGATTCCGGCACACCGATTGACGTTCGACGGCATACTCAGGTATTTTTTTGTAGTAGCGATGAACAGATGATGATTGATCGGCTTGACGATGATGCCATCGCAACCCGAGTCCCAGCAGCGTTCAAAATCATCCACAGATCCGCCATGGGTCAACATGACGACTGCAATACTTGAACCGTATGTCTCCTTGATGATCCTGCAGCATTCATCGCCATCCATGTTGTCCATGTACAGATCCATATAAACGAGATCGGGACGCTCTTTCTGGATAACACGAAGGGCTTCAATTCCACTGTGGGCAGTCAGCGTCTTAAAATTTTCCAGCCGGCCCAGGGCAGACTTCTGGACTTCAATAAAGAAGTTGATGTCATCGACCAGGAGAACCTTTTTCTCGGCAGCGAACTGCGCCGGAGGATTTTCCGTACTGTAATGATCTGCAATCTGGACTCGTAAGTTCATCATCTTCTCCCCTTCAGATAGCCTGCAAACAGAGTTGTTCAAACTGATAGGACATTGAGAGCGGGTTGGCAATTTTTTCCTGACCGGCAAACGACAGCAACAGGTTGTGGTTGGCAAACGATTCCAGGCAGTCGGCATGGATTTTTTCGAAAGCCGGGGCAGCCCGAATGAATGCCGCCATGATGTCCGGGTCAAAATGCTCGGGCATGGTGCGGCCGTCGCCTCTGGTTATGATTTCGAATGCTTGCTCATGGCTGAAGGCCTTTTTATAAGGACGTTCACTGCGAAGCGCGTCATATTGATCCGCCAGCATCACGATCCTGCCATCCATGGGGATGTTCCCACCCCGAAGGCCGCGTGGATAGCCGGTTCCATCCCACCGCTCATGATGGTTCTGGGCAATCGAAGCCGCCCTGGTCAGCAGATGGAACGACGATCCCTCGAGAATTCGCTTGCCGATCGTGGTGTGGCTCTTGATAGTGGTGAACTCTTCTGAGGTAAGCGAACCCGGCTTGAACAGAACCGCATCGCTGATGCCGATTTTGCCAATATCATGCATGGTGCTGGCCAGAGCCAGCGTCTGCGACTCACTCTCCGGCAGACCGAGTTCCAGGGCGAGACATTGGACATAATGGGCGATGCGCGAGATATGCGCGCCAGTATCTTCGTCACGCTGTTCAGCCGCCACGCAGAGACGTTTGATCATCTCGCGGTTCATGGAATCCATCTTGGCCAGTGATGATGAGAGCTCGGCGGTCCGCGACTGAACCGCTTTCTCAAGTTCATCCACAAACTTCTTTTTTTCACGCGAGGCACTGCTCGCTTCCAGACCACGCCTGACGGCATCGATGAAAGGCTGTGCCTGAAAGGGTTTCAGGATCAGCTCAAAAGCACGCTGTTCCACGGCTTTCACCGCGACGCTCATGTCGGCATAACCAGTCATGATAATCACCGGAAGATCGGCGTCGTATTCGTGGATGGCGCTGAGCAGTTGCAAACCGCTTATTTTGGGCATTCTGAAGTCTGTAACCACCAGGTCGAAAGACTCTTTCTTAAAGCTTTCGAGCGCCTTGAGGCTGTCGTTGAACACATGCGCCTTGAGCCCGTACTCCTCGAGTAGTCCACTCAGGAACTGAAGGATATTCTGGTCATCGTCAACGATGGCAACGACTGCATTGGCGTAATTATTTCTCATGGTGCAACCCCTTTTTTCCCGTGGATGGGCGTATCAAAAGTTTTAAGTTTTAAGTTTTAAGTTTTAAGTTTTAAATTTTATGTCTTACGACTTACTTCTTAAGTCTTACGTCATACCCCCCCGCAAGTCGTGTGCCAAGCCGGGAAATATTGTAATTACCTGTAATAACATGCATTTTTAACTCTCACATATTATCGCCCTGTTCATTCCATGCACAGCTTTATGAACAATTCGTCGCTTTCTGACCCAACTATTTATAATGACTGGGCTTATTTAGTGTTCAATTCTTGCACAGTGGCTTACTAGACAGCTTCTGGCAAAAAAGCTTGGTTTTTACGATTAATGCGAGCAATGATGTTTCGGATTTTCACGTGCAAATAGCGCACTGCCGCTCCAGCATGCTCAGGCAGAGAATCGCAGTGCGATTCATCATCGGATATTTTGCAGGAAACAAGGGATATGTCTTGAAGAGCAAAACAACCAGAACACCTAACCAGTCGCTGCACCTGAAGCGCACCATCTTTATCCTTGCAGTGGTATGGACAATGACGATCGCCCTGATCTGCACCTGGCACATAAGGGAACAATACGAACATGTCCAGGAGATTGCCTACACCCAGGCAAAGCAAATCATTGCAAAGGACATGGCCTACCGTCTCTGGGCGGCAAAGCAAGGCGGTGTCTACGTTCCCGTAACGGAAGAGACTCCGCCCAACCCTTACCTGGCGGATGTGGAACACCGTGACGTGACCACCACGGACGGCCAGCAGCTGACACTGATCAATCCGGCCGACATGACCCGTCAGGTGCACGAACTGGGGCTTGAGGTTTACGGCCTCCGCGCGAACCTTACCAGCTTCGATCCGCTCCGTCCGGGAAATGCCCCGGATGCCTGGGAAGCCGAAGCGCTCCGGTCATTTCTGCGAGGTGTTCCCGAGGCGTCCGAAATCACGCGGATCGAAGAGGCGGAATACCTGCGCCTGATCATGCCAATGAAGACTGAAGCCTCCTGTCTGAAATGTCACGAAAAACAGGGCTACAAGCTCGGCGAGATGCGCAGCGGTATCAGTGTGGCGGTGCCGCTTGAGCCACTCTGGGCACCGACGCATCAGCGCATGGGTACCATGATCCTGATCTACGCGCTGATCTGGCTGACTGGTCTGATCGTCATCGGCCGCGCTGCCTGGAACATCAGGCGGCGCGTTCATAAACGCGAACAAGCCGAGGCAGTGTTGTGGGAAACTGAAAAGAATTTGCGCCTGACACTTAACTCCATCGGTGATGGGGTCATCTCTACCGACCGCAACGGACGGGTTATACAATTGAACCCGGTTGCCGAGAAGCTCTCCGGCTGGCGCTCGAAAGATGCTATCGGCAGGCCGCTCAGTGAAGTCTTCAAAATTATCCATCCCCGATCGCGCCAGACAATGGCCGACCCGACCGAGCCGATCCTTGCGACCGGTGAGACGTCGGGCTTGGCAGGCGAAGCCATATTGATCGACACCTCCGGAGCTGAGCACCGCATTGCCCACAACGCCGCGCCCATCATCGATGCAGACGGCGAGATCTCCGGTGTGGTCCTGATATTTCAAAACATGAGCGAACAGATCCGCCTGCAGGAGGAGCTGCTGAAATCCCGGAAGCTGGAAGCTATCGCCATCCTGGCTGGAGGCCTTGCCCACGACTTCAACAATCTGTTTACAGGCTTGTTCGGCAACATCCAGCTGGCGATGATGAAACTTGACAAAGATCACCCTGCCCATCCCCGACTGGTTGCGGCGACACAGAGCTTTGACGTGGGGATTAATCTGACTCAGCAGCTCCTGACTTTCGCCAAAGGCGGTCATCCCTTACTGGAACAGACCGATCTTGCACAAGTTATTCACGATGCAATAAAGCTCAGCAACAAATCTGAAAACATTATAATCGTCACGACTTTGCCGGAAGAACTATGGCAGATCAGAGGAGATCGAAGTCAATTATCCCAGGTTTTCAGCAATCTATTGATCAATTCCATACACGCCATGCCTGAAGGAGGCACTCTGCATATTGATGCGCAGAATATCTCTGATATCAAGCTTGACAATGCTCCTGATTTATCAGGAAATTTTGTTGAAGTCTGTATAAGCGACCAAGGTTCGGGACTCACGGCGGAGGAAGTGTCGAAGGTTTTCGACATTTTTTATTCGACCAAGACTGAGGGCAGAGGCTTGGGATTATCGATCGTGCATAGGATTATTGATAAGCATAACGGCCACGTCAGTCTGGTTTCCAAACCCGGCGTCGGCACAACCGTTAGCGTCTATCTGCCTGCTGAATCCTCTTCAGATAAAATATCCACAACGCGTTTTGCCAATGATCCCAAAGATTCAAACGATGCCGTGTCGGGCCATATGCTGGTCATGGATGATGAAGAGATTATCAGGGTTTTAACCAGGGAGATGCTGGAAACGTGCGGATATCAGGTTGAGACTGCCGCTGATGGAGATGAAGCGTTAGCAAAATATATCTCTGCAGAAAACAGCGGCAAGCCTTTTGATGTTGTCTTTATGGATTTAAACGTTCCCAAAGGGATGGGCGGGAAGGACGCGATCAAAAAGCTGCTTGCCCTTTATCCCAAGGCAAAGGTCATTGTTATCAGCGGCTATTTCTCCGATGACGTCATGGCCGATTTCAGTCGCTACGGATTTAAAGGCAGGCTCGCCAAGCCCTTCCGGATAGAAGCCCTGCAAGAGGAATTGACGCGGGTGATGAACCTGTAATGGTACGCGACAGCCAAGCCTCAAAGAGATAGAGATAATCTCTACACACGCCTGTTCCGGCATGTGCTTTCGTTACCCATTTCAAACCCCGATATAGACTCCAATCCTCTCCTGATTCTGTGCACTCCCCATCTTGGCTGTTCAAGCATTGAACAGCCAAAATAACCTTATAAATTCAGCTTCTTGCGTTTCACTCTTCTGATTTGTCTCAATTCTGCTGTTCAACCTCTGCACACCAATGCACTTTGCAAAAAGCAATATTATTTAGCAAATACGGCTAGTTAAGACAATTTTAAGAGCTGGCACACTGCTTGCGATAGAGATAAGCAAGAGTCAAGTTCAGAAAAAGCACATTATCACCCGGTCGCCGAGCCCAATGATTGCGACTGCAGCACATAAGGTACAGACAATGCTGACAAGAACCAAAAACAACACGCGTCAAAGCAGTAAACGGGTGCACACTGCCCTGCTTTTGCTTGCGCCCTTGTTAACCGTTCTGTTGCTGGTTGTTCCGATGCTCTCCCCCTCCCCGGCGAATGCCGCAAGTACGTCCATCCGTGTCAGCGCACGGATCCTGCCATGGTTGAATGTAACCGCTACTCCTCTCATCTCATCCTACCGAGTCGATGCCGAAGCGATCCAGAGAGGCTTCATCGATCTGCCCAACTCCCTGAGCATCCAGCTGTCAACCAACCTGCGCAGCGATATTGATCTGAGCCTCGAAAGCTTCGGTCCGGAACGCGTTGTGGTTGGTAATGGAACCTCTTCCGGAAGCGACATGATTCGCTTCGCCGCTCTCGCCAGCAATGTGCCAACAACCCGCGCCGTTGATCTGCGCGTGATTCTCCCTCAGGGGATTGAAAAAGGAGACTATCCGTTACAGCTGAACGTATCGGCAATGAATATCTGAACAAATTTTTAAGCAGTGTATAAACATGTCATTCCCCGGCAATTGACGTTTTTTGTCCACAGTTGTGCACATTTTTGCACACTTCTGCCGCCTGAAATACGTCTAACCAACGAATTTACAAGCAATAAATTGAGTACTCGCGTTTTATAATAGAGTCTCTATCTAACCGTGATTATTGCCTCTTTGCGTCCGCAAAGATCCTCTCCCGCCCGCATCTGTACCATCTCCCCCCAAAAGTGGCACATTTTTCGCTTATAAAGTAGCACAACCAGGCAAAACAAAAGTACTTGACCGAAAAAGTAAACTGATTTAGTTTTCTTTAAAATTAAATTTTAGTCTCCGAACAGGCAAACCTGGAGTAATCCAGCGACGCAAAACTGCGGGTCCTCATTTATTCAGTGAGGATAGCCGGGTCGTCGAAGAGGCAGGTGCTCTATACCAATAAAGCGCCCGTCTTCGACAACAAAGAAGGCGGGCGTTTTTTCGTTTTAAATGGGGCAGAACAATTAACTGGTAACTTGAGCAACATCAACCAATGGAGGTAGTAGACATGAAAAGTTTAAAACTGGCAGTAGTGGCAATGATTTTGATTGGGATTTTTGGGGTTGGGAATGCGATGGCGGCAGCAGACTCAGCAGATATCGCCGTTTCTGCAACAATAGAAGATTCTTGTCGCATTGATCAGATAGGAGACCTTGGTTTTGGCTCGCTTGATCCACTTCAAGCTGCAGACCAAACACTCGTGCCTTTAACCGTGCCCTTCGAGGTGACATGTACAAATGGGACCAATTACAAAATTACTGACAATGCATCTGCGAATCCGCTGATTTCGGGTGGCAATAACATTGTTTATAGCCTTGTCTATGATACGGGCACCCTCAATGGTACCGGCACTTCTCAGACACATGATCTGACTGGGACAATGCTTGCAGGTGCATATGTGAACAAACCAGTTGGTAGCTATACAGCAACTGCGATAGTTACGGTTACTCCTGAGCCCTAATATATTTAAATAAAGAAAGGTGAAGGGGAGGCATATCTCCCCTTCACCTCAAAATCAAAATATCTTCCACCGTTCCGTAACTTAACTATGTAAATGAAGCTTCTTTTAAAGTTATGAATAAGTGCCGGCACATATTATTCTCATTTTTAGCTATAATTCTGTTTTGGGGAATTATCTTATATACTTCTGGAGCACAAGCTCTTACACACACAGTCAACGTGTCAACCGTCCTAGTCTCAAATGGAAATTGCAGCATCAATACGGACGGAGCTACCTTAAATTTCGGCACACTTAACCCTCTGGCTCCGGAGCTGGAGGTCTTCGCCTTTACAGAAAATGGAAAGCTGAGTTTTTCTTGCAATGGCAACGGACAGGATGACATTACTTACTCGATAAACGTAACCAACAGCATATATGGAACCGCGACTACACCTGCTATGCAGCACGAGGACGGTATCTTTAACCTGCCTTATGAAATCACCAGCCTGAATCCTGCCTCTGGCACAATCCCTAAAGTGAAAGGCCAACCGCTTATTTTGCAGCTGGTTGTCACCGGGAAAGTCCTAGGCAATGATTACAAAAATGCACCTGTCGGAGCCTTAACGGATACGCTAACAATAAGTATTACGCCGTAACTCCATTAATCCTTGCAAAAACCACCAGCTGTCGTTAAATTATCGATATGATTTCTCATAACACCAAATCCTTTTGGGACAACATAATTTTAATCAGGGCAATCTTCGGAGCAATTCTTACCGTCAGTTTAATTACACCGGCTTACGCAGGTCCTTGGCGTGTTACACCTATTATAATAAATTTTGATATTAAAAATCGCAGCGAAGTTTTAACCATCAATAACGAGGGAGATCAGCCCCTCACACTAGAGGTGTCTGCCGTACGATGGACACAAGATACGAATGGACAAGATGTTTACCAACCGGCCACAGACCTGATCTTTTTCCCCAAGCAGTTAGTGATCGAACCAAAAAATGATCGGGTAATCCGCACCGGCATCAAAGTTCCAGCCGTAGAACAGGAGAAAACCTACCGCCTGTTCATAAAACAAGTACCCGATTCCAGAGAGGCTGCACCGAACACCGTGGCCATTGCCATCCAATTCGGAGTGCCGGTTTTCGTTAAACCTGTCAAAGAGACGATAGCCGGAGCGATCGTTGATGCCCAATTGGCAGATGGTACCTTCTCGGCCCGTGTGGAGAACCGTGGCAACAGCCACTTCCGAGTAAAAAATATTTTTGTCACTGGGCTATCCACTGAAGGAGTACAGCAATTTACCAAGGAACTTAACGGTTGGTATCTGCTCAATAACAGCTCCCGCGCCTTAGAAATATCGCTTCCCGAGGCGATCTGCAGGCGAATCAAAACCCTGGAGATCCAAATTCAATCTAACAAAATCGAATTGAATGAGCGAATCAATGTGGATCCGACCATGTGTCCGGCTCCCTGAGACCACACAGATCCAACCTGTCTTTTCCTCACTACCATCTGTCCTCTGTTGCCTGCTGTCTTTGGCCGTGGCCATTCTGGTCATGGTTTCGCCGGTCTTCGCCGACGAAACGATCATCTGCGAAATCAGCCTCAACCAGCAAATCAAAGGTACCTTCTTCGTGGTCATGCGCGACGACGGCGATTTCCTGATCCTGCCGGACGATCTCAAACAGATGGGCTTGCAGGATTTGCCGCCAGAACGTATCACATTTGCCGGAGAAGACTATGTATCTCTGGCCAATTTCCCTGAAGTTTCCTTTACCTTCGATGAGCAGAGTCTGAATCTGGCGCTGATGGCCGAACCGGAGCAACTTGGCCGCAGCAGCGTCGACCTCACCTATAACCGCCAGGGGAGCGTCTACTACCCCGAAGAAACCAGCCTGTTTGTCAACTACGGCCTAATCTACACCAGCAACGGTGACTCCTCTCTCGATTTTCAGAGCTTCAATTTCAGCAATGAGCTTGGTCTGCGCTTTGGTAATAGTCTGTTTCTCAGCGATGCTATTTACACTGAAACTCCGGACGAGAACCACTGGGTGCGACTCAACACTCAGGTTGTCTTGGATCAGCGCGACAGGCTACAGCGGCTGGTAATCGGCGACCACACTGCGGAATCTGGAGACCTGGGCAGTAGGGTGCAACTGGGAGGCGTTAGCCTCTCGAAGATCTATCGGATCGACCCCTACTTTATCCGCTATCCGCTGTTTGACTTTTCTGGGATGCTGGCCCTGCCATCTGAAATCGAATTCTATGTTGACGGCGTCAAGATGCGCACCGAGCGTTTCTCGCCAGGAGAGTTCGAGTTGCTCAATTTCCAGGGGATCCGCGGCGCGCAGGACATCGAGGTCGTCATCCGTGACTCATTCGGCCGGGAGCAGGTGGTCAGCACGGCCATCTACTCCACCGACCAGGTATTACGGCATGGCCTGCATGAATACAGCTACAACTTAGGTTTTCAGCGTCGCGACTTCGGCCTCGCCAGCAATGACTATGCCGGCAAGCCGGTCTTTTCAGCCTTCCATCTCTTTGGCTTGAGCGACCGGATCAATCTGGGTGGTCGTGCCGAGTTGTCCGAAGACCTGGTTAATCTGGGCGCTCAGTCAGTGCTGGTGGCTGGCAGCTACGGCCTGTTCAGGCTAGACGGCTCGATCAGTAACAACCAGGGGCGGTCGGGCACGGCTGGGCAACTGCTCTACGAGTATAGTGCCAGACATTTCAACACACGGCTGGGGCTGCAAGCCTATTCTACTGGTTACCGGACCTTGGCTGATCTCGATACGTCCTCCGACCGCAAGCTCAACATGTTTGCCAGTGCCGGCTACCTGACCGCAAAACTCGGCTCGTTCGGCGTGCGCTATCTTGAAGCACAGTTCCAGCAACGACAAAGCCGCCGCGAGATCAGCGTATCCTGGTCGCGCCGTCTGCTGAGACAGGCATACCTGAGCACTTCGCTGTCCTGGGTCGAAGAAGGTGAGGCCTACGCCGAGGGATCTGTGAATCTCACCTGGCGATTCGGCAATGATCTCACCCTGACTGCCCGCCATCGCCACGAACGTGACCGCGACACCCAAAGCCTCGAAGCCCGCAATAACACCCCGCGCGGCTACGGCACCGGCTGGAGTCTCGAGGCGGAACGGGTCGAAATGGCCTCGAACACCGGCGAACGACTCAACGGCTTTCTCCAACACAATGCCCAATATGCCATTATGCGCGCAGATGTCAGCCACGACCGCGATGAATTCAACACCAACACCGCGACCCGCATCAGCCTGTCCGGTGCTCTGGTGCATGTCGGCAACCGCTTCGGCCTGACCAGGCCGGTCCAAGACAGCTTCTCTCTTGTCAGCATCGGCAGCGCCGAAGACGTCCGGGTCTATGTTAACGGCCAGGATACGGGTCGCACCAACCGCAACGGCCAGCTGTTCGTCCCTGATCTCTCCTCCTATTACGAAAACCGCGTCAGTTTCGAGGACAAAGATATTCCGCTTGACTACCTGATGCCGCAGGTCAAGCTGGCAGTCTCGCCGCCGCTGCGCAGCGGCTCCTGCATCAACTTCCCCTTGAAACGCTATCAGGCATTTACCGGCACGTTCATGATTGAAACTGCTGGAGAGAACGTTCCATTGCAGAACGCCGAACTCGTTCTGCAGTCGCCGTCCGGGCCGGTCAAGTTCTGGACCGGCGGCGATGGCGAATTTTACCTCGACAGCCAGATGGATGAACTCGACATCCTGACCGTGCAGGGTTGCGACGCCGCTGAGCAGGACTCGACAGCCTTTCTTCCTGCCGGCACCTACCCGGTCACGGTACGTCAGAACGGACAGAGCTTCGAGACCGAACTGGCCATTCCGGCCTCCGACGAGACCTTTGCCGAACTCGGCACCCTCACCTTGCCGGTCCTTGCCGGTACACCACTAGAACAGGCACCGGCAACCGACCGGCCGCCCTCTTCCGAGCCGGAGCAGGAGCAGGCTTCGGTGCAACCGGAAGCGTCTCTTCACGAGACAATTCAAGAGAGCGAATTGGCCGAAGCATCACCGCCGCTTGCAGTCGAAGCAAAGCAGGAATCGGTACAGCCCGATCAGCAAACCGTCGACGATGCCTTGCCCCGGTTCACCATCCACTTCCCTCTGGACAGCAGCATCCCCCTGCCAGCTGACCAATCTATCCTGGATCAGGCTCTTCACTACCTGCTTGAACATCCGGAGAGACCGATCGACATAGAGGGCCACGCCGACCAGCAGGGCAGCACTGCTTACAATCAGAAGCTCGGTTACTGGCGCGCGCAGGCCCTGCGTGATTATCTGGTAAACGCCGGAATCAACCCGCGACGTTTTAACAGTATCGTCAGTTATGGCGAAAGCAAACCGCTTTGCCGTGAAACCAGCGAAGACTGCCTGCGCCAGAATCGGCGCGCCATCGTTCTGGTGGCAATTACCCCTGAGAACTGATACGATGGCCGCATCTTTTAAATCCGGTGGCAGAAAAAGGGTCTGAGATGATGAGAGTTAGCACAATCGCCCTGTTGCTCTGTTTGAGCAGCCTGATCTGGCCAGACAATCGGGCCGAAGCTTTTCAATGCGACGTCACGGCCACTGGTGTTAACTTTGGCGGCTATGATGTTTTTTCCTCAGTCCCCCGTGACAGTACAGGCACCATAACGGTCATTTGTAACAACCCCGACAATACCGACAAAAAAAACCCTAAAGAGGATATCCAGGTCGAGATTTCACTAAGCACTGGCAACTCAGGCAGTTTCTCGCCACGTCAGATGCTGTCTGGCACTGGCGACGCGCTTTCTTACAACCTCTACTCCACCTCCTTTTCGACGATTTGGGGGGATATTGCCAGCAATTCTTCGGTAACCGGCTTTGTCAACAAAGACAAGCCCTTGGATGTGACCATTTACGGCCGCATCCCGGAACGCCAGAACGTGCGCGTAGGCAGCTACAGCGACACCATCACAGTCACTATCGACTTTTAATTTTCCTTCGACATTCGATAACGACTCCCGCTTGCCGCCAAGGCACCAAGTCACCAAGCAGTTCATTGTACAGGGTAAAGATCGATATTTCCTATCTCGCAACATTGCTGTTTAATGAAAGTGCAACATTTTACTCCGTGTCTTGGTGCCTTGGTGGCTAACCTTTGTTTTGGTTATAAGCCCAAAAATTAATCTTCTATCGTCGCGATTAATCGCGCAACTACTTCTTCTTGCTGCGCGGGTGGGCCCGATCGTAAACCGACATCAGCTGATCGACACTGACCTGGGTGTATTTTTGGGTAGTGGACAGGGAGACGTGACCGAGGAGCTCCTGGATAGCACGCAGATCGGCGCCGCCGTCGAGAAGATGGGTGGCGAAGGAATGACGCAGGGCATGCGGGCTGATGTCCTTGATGATGCCGGCTTTAATCAGACGTGTCTTGAGATTCCTCTGGACGCTTCGGGGGGTTAACCGGCCACCGCGGGCATTCAGGAAAAGCGGTTCTTTTTCGACGGGCATGCCGCGCTCTTGCAAATAAACCAGCAGAGCCTCGTGCGCCTTGCGACCGATCGGCACGATTCTCTCCTTGTTGCCCTTGCCAAGCACACGCACGAGCTTCTCACGCAAATCAAGTGCACTGATATCCAGACCGGTCAACTCACTGACGCGCAGACCACTCGAATAAAAGAGCTCGACAATGGCGCGATCACGCAGGTCCAGCAAGCCGTTGCCGTAGCCTCGCTCCATTAAAGCCGCGGCCTCGTCAACAGAAAGCGTCTTTGGCAGATAACGATTCAGTTTCGGCGTCGCCAGGCCTTCGGCGGGATTGCTGGCAAGATGACCCTGT
>JAGXHL010000052.1 GCA_024636215.1 Deltaproteobacteria bacterium | reverse complement strand
GGACTATCCATGAGCCGGCTGCAAATCCGGCTGTTTGGCCCATATTTCAGCTCCTTTTTGGTCCATAGCTACGGCTATGAACCTGCAAATGAGCTAAAATCTGTTCTCAAACATCCAAATTTTCGCTTCGGCCCGTATAGTCCAACAGGCTGCTAGGTTTATCCCATTCGAAGTTTAAGAAAACTCTGCAGATCCGGGCATTTCATATATTCGTTGTTTTCGCGTTCGAAACCGATGGTTGATTGTGGCTGTGGACCGTAGTCGTGACCCGGGTAAACTTTTGTTTCAGGCGGAAATGCCGCCAGGCGCAACAAGCTGTGATACATGGCCTCCGGGTCGCTGCCGGGGAAATCGGCTCGTCCGCAGCGCGTTACAAACAGGGTGTCGCCGGTAATCAGTGCCCCCGGCGGGTTAAACACCAGACCTCCGGGCGTATGCCCGGGTGTATGGAGGACAGCGATCACGAGTGAACCGATCAGGATTTGACTGCCCTCGCTCAAGGCGATATCCGCCGCAGGCACGTCAATCGGACTGGCCGCCAGCTTTGCACCCGTCTCCCTGAGGACCTCGCCATTACCGGCGATGTGGTCACCATGACCATGGGTGTTGGCCAGTATCTCCAACTCCAGGCCATGATCCCTGACAACCCTCAGCATGCTATCGGGAGCAATTCCGGGGTCGACACCGAGCGCCTTGCCGCTTTGCGGGCAGACCACCAGGTAAGAGAAATTATCGGCACCGGCAACCGGGACCTGGATTATTTCAGGGAGGACTTCAGCCACTCTTCCTCCAGAAACGGTTTATTGCCCAGTTTACAGACTTCGCCGTCAATGATTTTAAAAAGATCTCCGGTTTTCCTGACGTGCCACTCATCGCCCTCTTCCGGGGGCAACGGAAATTCACGGCTGCCAAGGTAAACGTCTTCATTATCAAGCATGGCCCACCAGTCGAGTGCACCGGTTTGCCAGATGCGGGTTTTCAGGTTGAACGCCATAACAGGTCTCCTTAAAAGAGTCACAAAGCCATCGGCCGTTTTAAAAACCGGACAGTCTGGATTCATTATGACCTCAGCTTGTTTTTGTGGCAAGTTCTGCAGACTGCCAAGCCTCATCCACAAGAGATGCTAATCATTCAGAGGATCTTCACCTGTCTGCCAGGAAGGCAAGACCCGGTCACTCAGCTGAAAATCAGGGCCATCATGCTCGGTGTAGACGATATAAATGTGTTCCTTGGGCATCCCCCAGCGTACGCCGATTTCATCCATAATCGCCAAAGCCAGTCGGCGTTTCTGATCAGCAGTCCGGCCCAATCGTATATCAGCATTGAGAAAAGCGATCTGACCATCATCACCGGCACGCCCAAACACCAGGTCATCATGATGATAACAGCGAAAGGTGATACCGATATGATCGGTACCGGTACTCATGATCGAGGCGAAATGATCACGAACGGCATCAGCGAAAGCGGATTTCTCTTCACGCTCGGGGGTGAAATTGAGTTCAAATTGCAAGTGCGGCATGGTTTCCTCCTCAAAGCTCTCTTTCGATTAATCTTAGCAGAGACGATGCCGATCAGCAATGGACGGTTGTGGAGGCACCCCTTTCCCCCTATAATGGTTTTTCGAACTTCATTCACAGGATAGAGGACAATCATGAAATTCGTCAAAATGCACGGTGCCGGCAACGACTACATCTACGTGGATTGCTTCAGGCAAAACATCGCAGACCCGGAGAAGCTGGCGCGGGAAATCAGCGACCGGCATTTCGGTGTGGGCGGCGACGGACTGATCCTGATTGAGTCTTCGAAGCGAGCTGACGTGAAAATGCGCATCTTCAACTCTGACGGCAGTGAAGCAGAGATGTGCGGCAACGGCGTCCGTTGTGTGGCAAAGTATGCCTTTGACCACGGCCTGGTGGACCGAACCGAGATCAAGATTGAAACCGGGGCCGGCATCCTGCCGCTGACCATGTATCCGAACCAGCATGAACACATCGACAAGGTCCGGGTCAACATGGGCCCACCGCGTTTAACGCGCGGCGACCTGCCAATGGTCGGTGCTGCCCATGAACAGGTGATTAACATGGAGTTGGAGGTTCTTGATCGCACTTTTGAGATCACCTGCGTCTCCATGGGCAACCCGCACTGCGTCATCTACGTTGACGACCTTACCGACTTTCCGGTCAAACGCTACGGCTATGCGATTGAAAACCACGAACTCTTCCCTCGTCGCATCAACGTCGAATTTGTCGAAGTCCTCTCCCCCAACGAAGTTCGCCAACGCACCTGGGAACGCGGCGCAGGCGAGACCCTGGCCTGCGGCACCGGTTCTTCAGCCGTGACGGTCGCCGGTGTGCTGACCGGACGAACCGAAGGCAAGCTGCTAAACCACTTGACCGGCGGCGACCTGGAAATGGAATGGGACGGTAAAAATGAGGTCTTCATGACCGGCCCTGCCGTGGAAGTGTTTAGTGGAGAATACATTCCCAGATAGGGTCTCTCTGGAAACTCCGGATGGAATAGTGAAGTTTTCGATCTGGAAATACAGCACACTCGAAACTTTGCCGAATTTTTATAAGCCTCTTTCTGCTCTTGGTAGTCTGCGTGGTTAAACAACAATTATGGACGTTCTGATATTCGATCTCGACAACACCCTTTACCCTGCCGAGAAACACCTTTTTAATCTCATCGATGTACGCATTAACCGCTACATGACTGAGATCGTCGGCATTCCGGCACCGGAAGTTGATGCCATGCGTCGCGACTACTGGCGCCTTTATGGTGTCACCCTGCAGGGTCTGATCCGCCATCATGCGGTAGATCCTGAGGATTATTTGCTTTACGTCCACGACATCGACGTCACTTCACGGCTCGCGCCCGATCTTCTCCTGCGCGAAGGCCTGGAGCAACTGCCTCAACGCAAGGCGGTCTTCACCAATGGTTCGGTCTGCCACGCCGGTCGGGTCCTCTCAGCCCTCGGCATCGAAGATATGTTTGAAAAAATTTACGACATCCGGGTCGCTGGCTACCAACCGAAACCCTTCCCTGAACCCTACCACGCGGTGCTCGCCGAATTGGCCGTCTCTGCGGAGCGTTGCGTCATGATCGAAGACTCGCGTGACAACCTGCAAACAGCGAAGAAACTCGGCATGGGGACCATCCTGGTCGGCACAGGGCAAACTCCCGATTTCGTTGACGTCCATCTCGATTATGCCCATCAGGTGCCTAGCGGACTGGGCTTCTGGAATAAAGCATCATGACTCGTTTGCTCGGCGCTCATGTATCCATTGCCGGTGGACTGGACAAAGCTTTTGCACGCGGCCTGGCAAGCGACTGTACCGCGCTGCAGATTTTCACCAAGAACGCCAACCGCTGGCAAGCCAAACCGATCTCAAACGACGAGGCGGCAGCTTTTGCGCAGGCCTGGCAGAAAAGCGGCATCGGCCCGGTTATCGCCCACGATGCCTACCTGATCAACCTGGCTTCGCCAAAAGATGACGTCTGGGACAAATCAAAAGCCGCGTTAAAAGACGAACTGCAGCGTTGTGGCCAACTCGGCGTCACAGGCCTGGTCATCCACCCCGGCGCACATCTGGACAGCGGCGAGGCAAGCGGCCTCGACAGAATTCGTCAAGCCTTTGACGAGATCCTGCCCGAGACCCCACCGGAGGTTCGTCTGCTGCTGGAGAACACCGCGGGACAGGGCACATATCTCGGCGGCGACTTTGCCCACCTGGCAAAACTGCTGGACGGCTTTGATGAGAAGCGCTTCGGCATCTGTTTCGACACCTGCCACGCTCACAGCGCAGGCTACGATCTCTCCAGCAGAGAGAGTTACACGGAGGTCATGGCTGAATTTGATCGACTGGTTGGTCTCGAGCAGATCAAGGCCTTTCATCTCAACGACTGTGTGAAACCCTGTGGCAGCAAAGTTGACCGCCATACTCATATCGGCCAGGGCAGCATTGGCGAGACAGGCTTTGCCAGCCTGATGCAGGACCAGCGTTTCGCCGAGGTTCCCATGCTTCTGGAAACACCGAAAGGGGATGACGGTGACATGGATCGGGTTAATTTGGCGCTGCTGCGCAAACTGGCAGGAGAAAGTCTGTGAGAGCCGTCATTCAGAGAGTGAGTGAAGCCTCTGTCAGCGTCGATCAGCAAAAGGTTGGCTCCATTTCCAGGGGACTGATGGTGCTGCTCGGGGTGGCCCGGGGAGACACCTCTCAGGAAGCGGTCTCCCTTGCCGAGAAAACCTTGGGCCTGCGTATTTTTGAAGATGATGCCGGCAAGATGAATCGCTCAGTGGCGGATATCGACGGTGACATCCTGGTGGTCTCTCAATTCACCCTGCTCGGCGATTGCCGCAAAGGTCGCCGACCGGGCTTTACAGACGCCGCATCACCCGAACGCGCAGACCAGCTTTATGAAGAATATGTTGCCGCCCTGCGTCACCGAGGGATTCATGTCGCCACCGGAGTGTTCAGGGCCGACATGCAGGTGGCCCTGGTCAATGATGGCCCCGTGACCCTGCTGCTCGACAGCCGAAAGCAATTCTGATGCAAAGACATGAAGAAGAGGAAATCCGTTCCGAGGGCCGTGGTCGCAGCGCAAAAAAACGCGAGGCCAAGGCCATTGAAGAGCTGGCCCAGCGCCTGGCAGAGATCAGCGACTCAGAACTTGGCAAACTGCCGAAAACCCCGGAACTGAGTAAAGAGATTGAACTGGCCCGCAACACCCGCGGGCACAGCTCCCGCAAACGACAGATCAAGCATTTGGCGGCAATTTTGCGCGGCCACGAAGAACAACGACTGGCGCTCGAAACCGCCCTCGACGGGCAGGCGGTCGTTCAGCGTCGGGAAACTCTCGACTTCCATCATCTCGAAGCCTTGCGTGACAGGCTCTGCGCTAAAGCAACATGCGAAGCGGCTCTGGGCGAGGTGCGTGCTCTCTATCCGCACCTGGATGACAGCAAACTGGCCCGTTTAGCCAGTTCGGTTCACGAGCACAATGACAAAAAAGCGGCTCGGGAAATTTTCCGGCGACTGCGTAACGCCACCGAGGCAACAGAGGTCTAGAAACCACGCTGTCCGAAGACAAAAGGCCCGGCGTTTCTGCCAGGCCTTTTGTCTTTTTTCAGAGTCGAGAAGGTTTTATTACAACGCCTTCTTCAGCAACTCTTCCAGCTGGTTCTTGGGCACGGCGCCGACAACCTGATCAAAAGCCTCGCCGTCTTTGAAAAGGATCAGCGTCGGAATCCCCCTTACGCCGAATTGTCCCGGCGTGGCAGGATTCTCATCAACGTTCAGCTTGCAGATTTTGACCTGGCCGTCAAAGGTTTCAGCGACCTGGTCGACAAGAGGGCTGATCGCTTTGCAGGGTGCACACCAGGAAGCCCAGAAATCGACGAGTACGGGAACCGAGGATTGTTTGACTTCACTCTCAAAAGAATCATCCGTTACATGGATGACTTTATCACTGGACATAAGATATTCTCCTTATTGGATTGGGACTTTAAAACATTCAGGTTTCATAATAATCGACCTGCATAAAAAATCAAGGGATTATCATACACGGGATTGAAAGTGGGCAGATCTTGACACTTCACAGGCCTCCCCCTAAGATGGCCGCAAATCATCTGACGAGGCAGCTATGACTCAGGATAAAATCAATGCAGCGGTCATGCAGCAGATTGGCCTGCTCGACCCTTTTCTGCTCACCCAGAAACCTCTTTTGAACAATCTTGCCGAACACCTGGTGGCGACCTTCCACCGGGGCGGGCGACTCTTCCTTATCGGCAGCGGACCCTTCGGCGCGATCGCTGGAATCATTGGTCAGTCCTTTTTGCACAGACAGACCCTGGAACGGCCGGCCCTGCCGGCAATTTCCTTAACCAACGATGCCGGACTGGCAACATTTCTGGCCGGTGATGACCAGGGCAGTCAACTCTTCAGCCGTCAACTACGGGCCCTTGCCACCAACCAGGACACGGTGCTGGTTCTGGCAGGCAGCAATCTGAGCCAGGCAGACCGCGAAGCCTTGAACACCGCCCGGCAGTTGGGTTGTCGCACCATATTGATTGCCAGCGAACAGGCCGAGATCGCTGATTTCCTGCCTGACACCAGCCTTGCTCTGCCCAGCGATTCATTGCCGCGGCTTCTGGAGAGCAGCCTCTTTATTGGCAATCTGCTCTGTGCTCTGGTTGAGGGCGAGCTTTTCGGCATCTGAACATGAGGTTCACAAGTTTAACGAGTGCCTATCCGAAAACTCGGACGGGCACGATGAAGTTTTCGATCTGGAAACGAGGAATTTTTCGTCGAGGCAAGGAGATGTCTCTATGACATCTGAATTGAGAATTTTCTCACCGCAGCGCCAAAAACCTTAAAACCTCAGGCTTTTATCAACAAGAAAATTGACAGCCAAGTGTGAAAAAACGTATCTTTATAAGGTTTTGACAAGTTTTAGGAAATGGCCCTGGCAAAGGCTCATGCCGGTGACTTTTTAAACAGATTAACAACTTGCTGATCCGGGTTTCTGGCAAACAGTATCTTGCCTGAGCATCCAGGACTGGTCTTCGAGACGTTTCATCATGACTGCAAATCTGCTGCTCTTCAAAATCACCCTGCTGATCTACTTTGTCGCTACCATCTGTTATTTGATCGGCGTGATCTCACGCAGGGAGAGCTTCCGACAGACAGCCGTCTGGATGTTGATCGGCGGCTTCGTTACCCATTGTCTAACCATTGGTGTCCGCTGGGCGGCCACTGGAGCAACTCCGGTTGCCAGCCTTCACGAATCACTCTCGTTTTTCGCCTGGGCGTTAATCGGCACCTATCTGCTGTTCTATCTGCGTTATCGCACGGTCATGCTCGGCGCCTTCATCGCGCCTCTTGCCCTGGTCATGATGATCCTCGGCACCAAGGAGTCGGCGCAAGCGCCGGCCCTCAATCCAATGCTCGACAGCTGGTGGTTTCCGGTGCACGTCACTCTGGCCTTTCTCGGTCATGCGGTGTTTGCGATTGCTGCCGCCGCGGGCATCATGTACCTGCTCCAGGAACGCATGCTGAAAAGCAAAAAGTTCTCCGGCCTTTTTTACCGACTGCCCTCCCTCGACACCCTGGACAGCATGAACTACAAATGCCTGACCTTTGGTTTCCCGCTTATGACCATGGGAATTATTTCCGGAGCCATCTGGGCCAACTCAGCCTGGGGTGGTTACTGGCGATGGGACCCCAAAGAGACCTGGGCGCTGATCACCTGGTTTTTGTATGCCGCCCTCCTGCATGGCCGACTCACCATCGGCTGGCGTGGTCGTCGCGCAGCAATTTTTGCCATTATCGGCTTCTGCTTCCTGCTCTTCACCTTCTTTGGCGTCAACCTGTTCCTCTCCGGGGAACACAGCTTCCGTAACTTTACGGGGCAATAACGGAGACGGAGAGGAGAACGCCATGCATATCGTTATTGTCGGGCTGAGCCATAAAACAGCACCGGTTGAAATTCGTGAAAAACTCGCCTTCGCACCGACTGCCATGGAGCGGCCGCTGCGGCAGATGCTCGACTTGCCCAGTATCACCGAAGGCCTGATCGTCTCAACCTGCAACCGGGTCGAACTCTGTGCCGTCACCAAGGACCAGGATGCAGCCATCGCTGCTTTGCGCAGGTTTCTGGCGGAATACCACGAAATTCCCCTGGATGAAATCAACGACAATCTTTTCGACTACCAGGGTGAAGAAGCGATCCGACACCTCTTCCGGGTGGCCTCAAGCCTTGACTCCATGGTGTTGGGCGAGCCGCAGATTCTCGGTCAGATCAAAACCGCCTACGGCTATGCCGCCGAGTTTAAAACGGCTGGACTGATTCTCAATCGCTTCCTACATAAAGCCTTCTCGGTCGCCAAACGGGTTCGCACCGAAACCGCGATAGCCAGCAACGCCGTCTCGGTGTCCTTTGCGGCGGTAGAACTGGCGCGCAAAATCTTCGACCGCCTCGACAACAAGGGGGTCATGATCATCGGTGCCGGTGAGATGTGCGAACTGGCGGCCCGCCATTTTGTCAACAACGGTATTTCAAAGGTCCTGGTCACCAACCGGACCTTTGCCAGAGCTGAAAAGCTGGCGGCCGAGTTCAACGGCAAAGCCGTGCCTTTCGACAATTTTGTCGACCACCTCGCCGAAGTTGACATCGTCATGACCTCCACGGGCGCACCGAATTTCATTCTCGGCAAGCGCCAGATGGAAGAGGTGCTGAAACGCCGCAAGAACCGACCAATGTTTTTGATCGACATCGCCGTACCGCGCGATATCGATCCCAAGGTCAACGACCTCAGCAACACCTATCTCTACGATGTCGATGACCTTCAGGGTGTGGTTCAGGCCAACCTCAAAGAACGCCAGAAAGAAGCCGGTAAAGCTGAGGCGATCATTGAACAGGAGATTGGCCAGTTTCACCAATGGCTGGGCAATCTTGAAGTCAAACCGACGGTGATTGCCCTGCGTCGCAAGCTCGAAGAGATTCGCCAGCAGGAGCTGGAAAAAACCTTTGGCAATCTCAAGGACCTGACAGGCAAGCAGCGTAAAAGCATCGAAGCGATGGCCGGAGCCATTATCAACAAAATCCTGCACAAACCAACGGCGATTCTCAAGAATAGCCAGACGGATATGGGCGGCGAGGACTATGTGGAGGCTGTACGCACCCTTTTCGATCTGCCCGCACCACATGACAGCGATCAAGAAATCAAACCCCTGGACGATCCTGACCAGGCATAAAGGAGTTAGATAGATGGCTAAACAGCACATGCGCATCGGCACTCGTGCCAGCGCCCTGGCACTCTGGCAAGCAGAGTGGGTTAAATCCGAACTGGAAAAACGTTATCCCGAAATGCAAGTTACCCTGACCAAAATCAAGACCCAGGGCGACAAGATCCTCGATGTGCCACTGGCCATGGTTGGCGGCAAGGGTCTCTTCGTCAAAGAGATTGAAGAAGCGATGCTGCGCGGCGAGATCGATATCGCCGTGCATTCGATGAAAGACGTACCGACCATCTTCCCGGCAGGTCTGGCATTGCGCTGCATCACCGAGCGCGAAGACTGCCGCGACATCGTCATTCTCCGGCCCGGGGTAAAAACCTGGAGAGATCTCCCCCAGAAAGCCCGTATCGGCACCAGCGCCTTGCGCCGTAAAGCGCAGCTGCTGCACATTCGCCCCGACCTGCAGATGGTCGATATCCGCGGTAACGTGCAGACCCGCATCAAAAAGCTGACCGATGAAAACCTCGATGCCATCATCCTGGCAGCGGCAGGCATGCACCGCCTCGGCTACAGCAACCAGATCGGCGAATACCTGCCGGTCGAGGTTTCGATCCCGGCCATCGGCCAGGGGGCACTCGGCATTGAGAGCCGTATCGACGATGACGAGACCAACGCGCTGATCGATTTCTTCAATCACGCTGAAACCGATTGGGCCGTACGTGCCGAACGCGCATTTTTGAAAACCCTCGAAGGGGGCTGTCAGGTGCCGATCGCCTGTCACGGCACCGTGTCGGGCGACAGTCTCACCCTGACCGGTTTCGTTGCCGACTGCGAAGGGGTACAATGTTTGAAGAAGGTCATCACCGGCTCCGTGCACGAAGCGGAAAAGATGGGCGTCTCGCTCGGCGAAGACCTGCTCATCCTGGGTGCCGGCAAGATTCTCAACGAGGTCTACCAGCACGAGACGTTCAATGTTGACAAAGAGGACGTCTGACACCGCCCCCCTGGCAGGGCGGCGCGTGCTGATCACCCGCGCAGATGATCAGGCGGCTGCGCTGACCACGGCACTGCGTGAGATCGGCATCGAGCCCGTTGCTGTGCCGACCATCGAGATCGTTCCACCCGACTCCTTTGTGGAACTCGATCAGGCGATCGCCCGACTCGACCAGGTCGACTACCTGATCCTGACCTCGGTCAACGCAGTCAACGCCTTCTTTGATCGTCTGGCGGTTCACGGTCGCAGTCATCAGGATTTGTCCGCCATGCAG
The DNA here is from genome assembly GCA_024636215.1 of Deltaproteobacteria bacterium. The sequence continues at coordinate 23,620 of JAGXHL010000052.1, read as the reverse complement.
ATGGTGGCGGTGGGACCGAAGAGTGCCGAAGCCCTTGCCGAACGTGGCATCACCGCAGACCTGATTCCACCAGACTACTGTGCCGAAGGTGTGGTCGCACTCCTTAAGGACCGGGTCCCGGGTAAACGACTGCTCTATCCCAAGGCGGCTCTTGCCCGGGACCTGATCCCGATGGAGTTGACCGCGGTCGGCGCAAAAGTCATCGCACCGGTGGCCTATGCCAGCGCACCCCCCGTCGATGCAGCGCAAAAACTGCAGCAGGCTCTCGCCGGAGGTCTGGATCTTCTGACCTTTACCGCTTCGTCAACGGTGCAGAACTTTGTAGGCCTGCTGGACAATGGGGCTCTGACTCTGGCCAGACAGATTCCGGTCGCCTCGATCGGTCCCCTGACCAGCGCAACCGCTAAAAAGCTCGGCTTTGAGGTTGTTGTCGAGCCGGACCATTCGACCATTGAAGCATTGATCGCAGCAATCAGACACTACTTTTCCGGAACGCCATGAGGCCTTAAAGCTTTTCTCGCTCCGCGTCCCGCGTTCCTCGCACCAGTTCTTAGGAGGTTTTTATGTTTTTCCCCGAATTTCGAGCCCGCCGCCTGCGCCGCAACGCCGCCATCCGCCGTATGGTCCGCGAGACATTTCTGCGCCCTGAAGACATGATCTACCCGATGTTCTCGGCGTTTGGCACAGACATCAAAAAAGAAATCGTCTCCATGCCCGGCATCTACCAACAGTCGATCGAGCATATCGTGGCCGAGGCCAAAGAGGTCTACGAACTCGGCATCCCGGCGGTCATCCTCTTCGGCATTCCGGAAGAGAAAGACGCTCTCGGCCAGGACGCTTATTCCGACACCGGCATCATCCAGGAGACCATCAGGGCGATTAAGGCCGCAGTGCCCGAACTGCTGGTGATCACCGATGTCTGCCTGTGCGAATACACCGATCACGGTCACTGCGGCGTGATCAAGGATGGCGATGTCGACAACGACGAGACCCTCAAACTGCTGGCGGCGGAGGCCCTCTCCCATGCTCGCGCCGGTGCAGACATGGTCGCACCGTCTGACATGATGGACGGCCGCGTTGCGGCGATCCGCGAGGTACTCGACGCCAACGGCTTCACAAACATCCCGATCATGAGCTACGCCGTCAAGTACGCCAGCGCCTACTACGGCCCTTTCCGCGAGGCGGCGGAATCAACACCCCAGTTCGGTGACCGGCGCAGCTACCAGATGGATCCGGCCAACCGCATCGAGGCTTTCCGCGAGGCAGAGTTGGATATCCAGGAATGCGCCGACTTCCTCATGGTCAAACCGGCGCTCGCCTATCTCGACATCCTGCGCGACCTCAAGGAGCGCTACAACCTGCCACTGGTGGCCTACAATGTTTCAGGTGAGTACTCGATGATCAAAGCTGCCGCCGAAAAGGACTGGATCGACGGTGATCGCGTCATGATGGAGACCCTGCTCGGCATGAAGCGCGCCGGCGCAGACTTGATCATCACCTACCATGCCAAGGAAGCCGCCCGGTTACTGAAGTAACCGGCCCGTGGCGGGTGGCTCGCGGCGCGGAAAGATCAACACCCAATGCACAGGGATGAGCGGAGAGGGACTCCTTCATCCCTGATGTTTTTCGCGCGACGCGCCACCCGCCACGCGCAACAAGGTTTTTCATGCCAGAATATTTATGCGACACTCTCGATAACGGTCTGCGTATCATCAGTGTACCCATGCCGCATCATCACAGCACCGAGGTGATGATCTATATCGGTGTCGGCAGCCGTTACGAAACGCCCCGTAAAGCCGGCGTGTCACATTTCCTCGAACATATGCTCTTCAAAGGGACGGCAGATTTCCCTACCGGTCTGGCTCTGGAGCGAGCCTTCGAAGCCATCGGCGGTTCGGCCAATGCCGCCACCGACAGCGAAACCACCTGTTTCCACTCGCGTGTTCATCCGCATCATTTCGCTGCGGGGATTGCTCTGTTTGCGTCAATGATGCAGCGCCCCCTGTTCAAGGATATTGAAATGGAGCGCCGGGTGATCCTCGAAGAAGCCATGGGCGACCTCAACGAAAGCGGCCGGCAGATCAACTCGGACAACATCGTCGCCAGCCTGCTATTTCCCGACCATCCGCTGGGCCAGCCGACGGTAGGCAACCGCCCTGCGATCGAACGGCTCAGCCTGCGACAGCTGCAGAACCATCACGCCGCCTACTATACCCCGCAGAATGCTGTACTGGCTGTGGCCGGCCCGGTTGAGCATCAGAAGGTCGTAGCTGCGGCCACAGAGCATTTCGGCGCCTGGCGAGGTGGGACAACCCGGCAGGCAAAAGCATGGACCGATTTTTCCGGGGTTGCCAAGCCCCTGCGCTGGGTACGGGATGCCGGTTCGCAGGTCAGCCTGCAACTGGCTTTTCTGCTGCCCGGGCGCGACAGCGAGCATGCCGTCAACCTGCGTGTGCTGCGGCGCCTGCTCGGCTGGGGAGGCATGAGTCGACTGATGCTGCGGCTGCGCGAAGAGCTGGGTCTGACTTACGCCGTCGATGCCGCTCTCGCACTCTACGCCGACGCCGGGACTCTGGCCATCGACCTGGCGGTCACAGCCGAACATCTCGCCGAGGCCACCACGGCAATTCTCGATATTATTACAGAATTACAGACGACTGAAGTCGACGACGATGAGTTGCAGCACATCCTCAACTGCTATCGCTGCGATCTCGACTATTCCCGTGACCAGGTCGATGAAATGGTCATGCGTTATGCCTGGGGAGAGCTCACCGGCAGCCACAGGACGATCGCCAATGACCTTGCCGACATTGAAACGGTTACCGCCGCCGGGCTGCGCCAGACTGCCCGGCAGCTGCTCACCGCAGTCAACCTGCGCGGCGCTATCGTCGGCCCTTATCGCACTCAAGACCGTAAAAAAGTAGAAGAGATTATTGCCAAATGGCAGCTATCTTTAGAAAGGAGTTCACAATGAAACATGTGGTCATTACAGGAGCCAATCGTGGCATCGGTCTGGAACTGGCACGTTACTATCAAAAGGCTGACTGGCGGGTTACAGGAGTCTGCCGGCAGAGTTCGAGCGAGCTTGATGAGGTCGCTGCGCAAATCATTGCAGGCATTGCTCTGACCAGCAAAAGTTATATCGATCAGCTGGTAACCGCCCTGCAGGGACAAACCATCGACCTGCTGATCAACAACGCCGGTATCCTGCATGATGACACCCTCGGCGAGCTTGATTTTGATTCTCTGCGTCTGCAGATGGAGATCAACGCATTCGCCCCTTTGAGGATCAGTGAAGCCCTGCTGGCCAATATGCCGTCCGGCAGCAAAATTGCGAACATTACCAGCCGTATGGGCTCGATCGCCGACAACTCCTCCGGTGGCCGCTATGGCTATCGGGCCTCGAAAGCGGCTTTCAACGCGCTTGGCCGCAGCCTGGCAATTGACCTCAAGCCACGCGGCATCGCCGTGGCCCAGCTGCATCCCGGATTTGTTAAAACCCGCATGGTCAATTTTGGCGGCCTGATCACGCCGCAAGAATCTGCGGACGGGCTGGCGGAAAGGATTGAAAATCTCAGCCTTGAGAACTCGGGGTCTTTCTGGCACAGCAACGGTGAGGAACTCCCCTGGTAAAAACAACGGCCATCTGCTCGCAGGTGGCCGTTGTTTTTTCCTCTTGGTACTTATTTCGGCAGGCTTGGCGAACAGAGGCGTAGTCCTTTACGCCGCACAATCAAATCCGCTGATTGACGCAGAGATTGCGGAAAAGGGCCGTTTCCGGACGAAAACTAGCTAGTTTCAGTCCAGCAGACGTCCCAGCCCACCAAGCACTGAGCCTTCGCCTTTGTCACTCCCCCCCGTCGAGGGAGCGTGAGCAATCACCCGGTCGGCTAGACGGCTGAAAGGAAGGCTTTGCAACCAGACCCGACCATGGCCGCTCAAAGTCGCAAGGAATAAGCCTTCTCCGCCGAAGAACATACTTTTCAGGTTGCCGGCGCGCTGGATATCGTAGTTGATCGTAGGCTCAAAAGCGACCAGACATCCTGTGTCAACACGCAAGGTTTCACCCGCTAACTGTCTTTCGATGATGGTCCCGCTCGCATGCACAAAGGCCATGCCATCGCCACGCAGCCGTTGCAGGATAAAACCTTCGCCGCCGAAGAATCCTGTGCCAAGTTTACGTTGGAAGGCAATACCGATTTCGGTTCCCAAAGCCGCACAGAGGAAAGAGTCTTTCTGACAACAAATTTCTCCTGTTTTTCCCAAATCGATCGGAATGATTTTGCCCGGGTAGGGAGCGGCAAAAGCAACATGGCGCTTCTTGATGCCGGTATTTGTGAAATGGGTCATGAAGAGGGACTCGCCGGTTAAAACTCTTTTACCGACATTGAAGAGTTTGCCCATAACCCCTGAATCTGCCTGAGAGCCGTCACCCATTTTTGCTTCATAGGTGATATCCTCCTCCATGTAATTCATCGCCCCGGCTTCCGCAATAACGGTTTCATTGGGATCAAGCTCTACCTGAACCATCTGCATATCATCGCCAATGATCGTGTAATCAACTTCATGACAGCGCATTATTCCTCCTCATAAGACTGGCAAGCAAATATAACCCTGGTAACCCATAATCTTTCGCACCGTGCTTGTTCTTTGCGCGTCAGCTAAGCCCCGATTTCAGCTGTTAAACTCAGACGATATCGGGCCGGTCGCCGCGAACCCGTTTGCGGTAAAAAGAAAACAGCGTCAAAAAAACCCCGAGCCCCATGGCGATCGAGCCGGCAAACGCCAGCTTGGCGCCCGGGTCATAATTGATGGTGAGGATGCTGTAAGGGAGGTAACGTCCGCCACGCATGGTCTGCCCGTAAGAAGTCGGGATCACCACCAGGCCATTCCAGGTCAGGGGGGCATTGCTGCGGGTCTGCACGCGTTTGAGAAGTTGCTCCCCCTCGTAGAGAGCCAGAGTGTTGAGCATCTCCAGCGGTCGGCCGCTTGGCGCCAGAACCGGCTCGAAGGCTTCCAGTTTCAAGGTGACACCCAGCTGTGGAATAGGTTGACTCTGGCCGACCAGCAGTCCGGTTCCTTCGCTGCGCAACCCGGCCTGACTGCCCCACAAAAAGGCAACCAGGATCAGCACAAAACCGATGTGAATCAGATATTCTCCGCATTTTCGCCAGCGATTTTTGATAAAGCGCAACCAGTCAATAAAGCAGCACAGGGTGTTCACGGCCAGCAGAACCACCAGAATGCCGCCGACCGGAATCCACCAGGTCAATCCCGCTTGTCGACTGGCCACCTGGCTCAGCCAGAGGCCAAGAGGCATGCTGTCCAGGCTGCCGAAAACCTGCGGCCTGAACGGCATCAGCACCGAGCCGCCGATCGCCAGCAGGGTAACGGCCGAGGCCAGGACGATAGTCAGTTTTAAAGAACAGAGTAGTTTCCAAACGCTATTGTCGAACAGAGAGATTTTCGTCATCTTTATGTCTCCCGGTCAGTCGAGGGGATGGTTGCTGCTCATCAGCAGGCCGATACCAAGATAGGTAAAGAGCACCACGCCAAAGCCGACAATCGACAGGGCGGCATAGCCCGAACCCTGCCAGCGGCGGATAAATTTGGCGTGACACATACCAGCATAGAACAGCCAGACCAGCGCCGACCAGACCCCCTTGATGTTCCAGGAGAAGTAATATCCCCAGGCGACATAAGCCCAGATGCTGCCAAAAATCATACACAGGGTAAACAAACTGAAGCCGAGAAAGACCGCCTCCTCGTTGAGTTTTCGCAGCAACATCAGATCAGGCAGCAGACCCGTTTGCAAGCGTTTCTGCAGCAGGTAGAGCACACCCATGGAGAAGGCCATGGCGAAGAAGGCATAGCCGGCAAAAGAGAGGGAAACGTGCAGGGTAAAAAGAGGAGTGTCGAGGGCCGGGATCAGCGGTGGTAACTCGGCGCTGCGCTGCAGCACGCTGCCGTAGAGTAACAGGTTGCAGAACATCACGAACAGCCCGGCGGCGTGGATTTTATAGCGCAGTTCGAAGTAGAGATAGGTTGCCGCTAAGGCCCAACTGAAAAAGAGCTGGGTGCCGAACAGGTTGGTGACCGGCAGATAGCCGCCCTGCCACCAGCGCAGTCCAAGGCAGAGGCTCTGCAGGGAAAAGCCGGCCAGCACCAGCATAAAAGCAGCGCGCCATACCCAGTCGCGACGCAGGAGCAGATGCAGCAAATAAAGCAGAACAGCCAACAGGTAGGCGCCGAAGGCTGCGTAGAGAAGCGGTGTTTGTAGGGTCGTCATCAAATTTGCTCCATTGGCTCAGCCGTGACCGTTTTTCATATCATCGGACAAGGATTCTCAGCTCAAGGTCTTTGCCTAGCAACCTGTCGGACTATCCATGAGCCGGCTGCAAATCTGGCTGTTTGGCCCATATTTCAGCTCCTTTTTGGTCCATAGCTACGGCTATGAACCTGCAAATGAGCTAAAATCTGTTCTCAAACATCCAAATTTTCGCTTCGGCCCGTATAGTCCGACAGGCTGCTAGGTCAGTTAAACATAAAGCAGCGACAAATCAAAGCCTGGTTGTTGCCGGACGAAGTGCCGGCGGACTGTCTGATGCGAGCGATTTTCCGATCTCGCCGATCTTGAATTGCGGGCTTTGCTCTTGATTGTGACAGGGGTTGTTCTGTACTCTGCGTCAAGAGTCGTTTCGTCAACGTCAAACTTTTCAATAGAGACTTTTACCCGATGGGAATCGCCGCAGATATCATTATTATCATCGTCGCCGGCCTGGCAGGAGCGCTGGTCGCGCACAGGTTGAAGCAACCCCTGATGCTGGGTTACATCCTTGCCGGCATCCTGGTTGGACCTTTCACCGGCGGGATCACGGTCGGTGATGCCCACGAGATCGAAAAGCTGGCGGAAATTGGTGTCGCCTTACTGCTGTTCGCTCTGGGTCTGGAATTCTCCCTGAAAGAGCTGAAACCGGTTCGCGCCATCGCCCTGATCGGCACGCCGCTGCAAATCATTCTGACCAGCCTACTGGGTTACCAGATTGGCCGCTGGCTGGGCTGGGCGCCCCTGCCCTCCATCTGGCTGGGAGGACTGGTGTCCTTTTCCAGTACCATGGTGATCCTGAAAACCCTGGTCAATCAGGGGGTGATGGGCACCCTGTCGAGCCGGGTGATGATCGGTATCCTGATTGTTCAGGACCTGGCGGTGGTACCGATGATGATCATGCTGCCGCAGTTGAGCGACCCGCAGGCCGGTCTGCCGGCGCTCGGCCTGGCGGCGGGCAAGGCCGCCATCTTTCTGGTACTGATGCTCAATCTGGGAACCCGCTGGCTGCCACGCCTGCTGGCAGTGATTGCCCGCTGGGAATCGCGCGAGCTGTTTTTGCTGTCGATCACGGCCATCGGCCTGGGCATCGGCTACGCCACCTATCTGTTCGGGCTCTCCTTTGCCTTCGGTGCCTTTGTCGCCGGGATCGTGCTGAGCGAGTCGGATTACGGCCATCAGGCCCTGAGCGATATCATCCCCTTGCGCGATCTGTTCGGGCTGCTTTTCTTTACCTCGGTCGGCATGCTGCTGAACCCGATCTTTTTGCTGGAACACTGGCGCATCGTCCTCGGGCTGGTGCTCCTGGTGGGGCTTGGCAAAGGAATCATCATGGCCATTCTGGCCAAGGGTTTCGGTTATGGCAACGTCATCCCGCTGGCGGTCGGACTGGGCATGTTTCAGATTGGCGAATTCTCCTTCCTGCTGGCCCAGCAAGGTTTCGGCAGCGGGGTTCTGAACCAGGAGCAATATTGGCTGATCCTCTGTGCCACCGTCATCAGCATGTTTCTGACCCCCCTGCTATCGGGGCTCACCAAGCCGATCTATGCCCTGTTTCAGAACTATGTGCAGAATAATCCTCTGGAAACCATCAACCTGCCCGGGCAAAGCCTGCAGGACCATGTGGTGGTGGTCGGTGGTGGCCGGGTCGGCCAGCACATCGCCAAGGTTCTGAAGCAACTTGAGGTGCCTTTCGTCATTATCGAGGTCAACCACCGGCGCTTCGAACAATGCAAGCTGGCCGGATTTCCGACGATTTACGGTGATGCCAGCCACAATCTGGTGCTGAATGCCGCCTCGATTGAGCGAGCCCAGCAGTTGCTGATCACAGCTCCTGTCATCGCCCAGACCCGACAGATCGTCCTGCATGTGCAACAGTTTCATCCCGGACTGAACATCGTGGTGCGGGCCGAAGGGGAAGAGCAGATGCACTCCCTGTATCGCCTCGGCGTCTACATGGTCGTCCTGCCGGAGCTGGAGGCCGGGCTGGAAATTGCACGCCAGACCCTGCTGCATCTGAAGATGCCGATTCCGGTGATTCAGCAATATACCGACTCGGTCCGCAGGGAGTTCTACCAGCCTCTCAGCGAGAGTGGGGACGACGACCGCGATCTCAGACTGCTGAAGAACGCCCGCAATCTCCTTGAACTGTCCTGGGAGCGTTTAGCAACGGAGTCGCCGCTCAGCGGACACACCTTGCGTGAACAGGAGATCCGTCGGCGCCTCGGCGTGTCTGTGGTCGGGGTTATCCGCAAGGGCGAGTTCGTACCGAACCCGGAGGCCGATTTCATGTTTGTCGCCGGTGATTTGGTCGCAGCCATGGGCAATACCGCTCAGCTCGAAGCGTTCAAGGATTACCTGCTGCATCAGTAATCAATCCCCGGCTGCGGTTCGATATCCTTCTGATAGGCATGCTTGACTTCACAGACTTCGCTGACCGTATCTGCCAGTTCAATGACATCAGGATGAGCATTGCGTCCGGTTAAGACCATGTGCACCGGTGCCGGCTTCGACTTGATCAAGTCCAGGACCTGCTCCAGGTCGACCAACTTGAGCTTCAGCGCATTGTTAATCTCATCCAGAATGATGATCTGATAATCACCACTGTGCAGCTTTTGCCTGGCAAGCTCAATGGCCTGCTGGGCACTGGCACGATGCTCTGCATGGGTGTAGGTATTGCCTTGAATTCCACAAAAGCCCATACCGGTGGCATGCAGCTCCACCAGACCGTCGAGGCGCTTGACGCCGTCCCACTCGCCGGTATAAAGGTCGCCCTTCATAAACTGGATAATGCAGCTCTTAAAGCCATGGCCGCTGGCACGCAACACCATCCCCATGGCGCTGGTCGTTTTGCCTTTGCCGTTTCCGGTGATCACCACGACCAGTCCGCAGGGACGTTTCGGCACAAGTTTGTCAATTTTGATCGGTTTCGGTTGTCTCGGCATGAAAAGACCTCCTTAGCAGCCTGTAACCCGCAAACAATCGCCATTTTTGCTCTGTTCAATCTTGCGAAATTCTAGTTTACAATGGAACAGATGAGAACAAAAGGGCTCATCACGCTCACACTTGAACACAAACTTTCGCTGCAAAAAATTCTCATCAGGTATAATGTTGCGGAAAGCAAGCCGCTTCAACTCTTCTGTCAATACCACGAGGAGGCTAAAAATGAGTGAATTTTTTCTGCAATTCAGTCCCGTGACGCAAGCCTTTATTGCGACCCTTTTTACCTGGGCGATGACTGCTGCAGGGGCCGCCCTGGTATTTTTCGCCAGGGATTTAAAACCTAAAATAATGGACTCAATGCTCGGCTTCGCCGCCGGCGTAATGATCGCAGCCAGCTTCTGGTCACTGATTGCCCCCGGCCTGGAAATGGCGGAAAATCTGGGCCACACGCCCTGGCTGACGGCAGTCATCGGTTTCATGGGTGGCGGGATTTTCATGCGCCTGATCGACCGCTTTTTACCTCACCTGCACCCCGGACTCAGTCGAGACAAAAGTGAAGGTGTGAAAACCTCGTGGCAGAGAAGTACGCTGCTGGTGTTGGCCATCACCATGCACAACATCCCAGAGGGCTTAGCCGTTGGGGTTGCCTTCGGGGCGGTTGCGGCAGGACTGCCCTCTGCCACAATCGGCGGGGCGATTGCCCTGGCTATCGGCATCGGCATCCAAAATTTTCCGGAGGGCACAGCGGTGGCAATGCCTTTGCGCAGAGAGGGCATGTCAAAAAGGAAAAGCTTTTTCCTCGGTCAGGCGTCGGGTGCTGTGGAACCGATTGCCGGCGTCATCGGTGCCCTGTTTGTCATTCATATGCAAAATATTCTTCCCTATGCGCTCTGCTTTGCCGCCGGCGCCATGATTTTTGTCGTGGTTGAAGAGCTCATTCCCGAATCACAAAGGAACTACCAGAACATCGACCTGGTGACGATGATGACCATGACCGGCTTCTCAGTCATGATGATTCTCGATGTGGCTTTGGGGTAACTGCTTAGCGGATTCATTCCCTGGCCAGGAGCCTGCCGGATATGCGGTGCAGATCCTGGTGTTGCCTGCCTCTACTGGAGAAAAATCCTTTAGCTCTGTTCGCGTTATGTGTTGATTATTGAACATGTCCGGTCACAGTGGTCCTTTAGCTGTGTCAGCCGCAGCATTTATAAGAATAGTCCACAGAGGGTGATTTTGTCTCTCATTAGCCGCTGACATAACTTATAGGAATCGTGATTTTTGACGATTCTGCTGATTTGCTGTAAATTGCCGAGTGTGTCAGTTGCTTGCTATTGAGAATTTAGGGGGATAATGACGGACTACCAAAAGCCATCTACATGAATGAGTGTGGGTGGCTTTTGGTGATTTAAGGTAGGGCGTCTGCTTTATATGAACATCCAGAAACCACGTCGATATAAGCTGATTGGAATGATGGTGGGCGCTTTTTTTGCCCTACAGGTCATGTCACCTCTTTATCGTGGAGGACATCCCGAGCACAACACACTGTACTGGTTTTTTATCTACATGCCAGGCTTGCTTGTTAGCTTTCCGTGGTCTTCTGTCACCTTTTTAATCGACAGCCAGCTATACAGCATCATCATTATTTCAATTGGCCTGATTGTTAATGGAGTGATTGTTGGTGCACTCTTCGGAATGTGGAACAAGGGTTCATAACTATCAATGAGCGATTCATCTAACAATGAAGAGACTTCTGAACAGGCCAAGACGGGACATCTGGGAACAAGTCCGCTGCAAAAAGCAATAGTGAGCGTCTTATGGTCTCTGATCGGCCTTGCTTTGGTTATTTATTGGTACGCATCGCCGATGATGGCCGTTGTTGTAGTTTGGGCTGTCTATATGCTTGCCGGTTATTGTCGCAAGCGTTACCAAGCCCATATGCTGCCCTCAAAGTTCATCACGAGGTTACGCAAAAGCGAATTGTATCAAATTTATGTGGTGCGGGCTGTAAGGCGGCCAGGCACCCACCTTCTGCTCTGGGTTGTGATGGTCACCCCCCTTTTTACCGTAGGCACTTGGGTGGGTTCTTTAAATCCTGTTTTGACGCTTGAAGACATGGAATCAAGAACAGGATCAGTAATAAAAGTGGCACTACGTCAGAGAATTGGAACTCGAAAGAGTTGCGGGGATCGCGTCTACCTAAAAACAGATGACGGTACAATCATTAAGTACAATGGGTTATTGAATGGTGAGGCTTTAAGAATTTTGCGCGGCACAACAACCAAGGATGTAACTATATGGAGCCAAAGAAAAATTAGTATGCCGCCATGTACGGAGATGGATTGGATTACACAAGTGCAAGTTGGCACCCAAATTGTTGACCGATATAACATGAGCTGGAGGGAAGCAGGCAGGGAACGGAGTTTAAGATGGACTGTTATCTGGCCAACAATAGGGGCTTTCGCATTTTGGGGCATCTGGCTGGCCGACAGAAGAGCTAAAACCAAAATTCAGGATAATGTCGATTGCGGTACGTGAGTTAACGAGTGTGTCAGTTGGACGCATCTGAATCACTCCAGGGCGTATTAGGGCCGAGGTATTGAGAAGAGCATTCGTGTGGTTTCCTGTTGACATTACCCATCACTTATCGTACGCTTTAACGTACGGCAAGTGAGAGGTGCAGACATGACAACAATTAGTGCAACAGAAGCAAGAAAGATTCTTTATAAGCTGCTTGACGAAGTTTCTGAGTCACATGAGCCAATTCAGATTACGGGTAAGCGCAATACGGCTGTTTTGGTTTCTGAGGATGATTGGAGAGCTGTTCAAGAGACTCTTTATCTTCACTCCGTCCCTGGTATGACAGATTCCATCCGCGAGGGCATAAAGACAACTGTTGAGGAATGCGACGAGGATCTTGACTGGTGACTTGGCGGATCGTTTATACCAAGCAGGCTCAAAAGGATGCTAAAAAATTATCCTCAGCAGGACTTAAGCCAAAGGCTCAAAAACTGCTAGGCGTTCTTTCAGAGAACCCTTTTCAGAATCTCCCACCATACGAGAAGTTGGTAGGTGATTTGGCCGGGGCTTACTCGCGTCGGATCAATATCAAACATCGACTTGTTTACCAGGTGCTAGAAGACACCAGAACAGTTAAGGTGCTCAGGATGTGGACACATTATGAATAGATTGACGAAAGTTTCGGCTAGCAAAGAGTGTCTCAATTGCACGATCCAGAGACGATTTTGTGGGTGTGTCAGCACCGAGGTGTTGAGACTGTTTTTTGGTGTGGTTGTTCTCGTTCGTAACTTAGGAGGCAAAACATTGGTTGACATTTTGTTGTACGGATCGTACAATAAGTACAAATTGTACGGAGGTGTAAATCATGACTAAAATTGGTGTTTCCGATGCACGTGACCATTTGAGCGAGGTAGTTGATCGTGCTCGATATACCCATGAACGTGTTGTTCTTACTAAGCGTGGCAAGGATGTCGGTGCAATAGTTTCCATTGAAGATTTGAAGTTGTTGGAGATGTTGGAAGACCAACTAGATATTGACATGGCTCGCAAAGCTTTGGCTGAAGCAGGTGGCGAGCGTATTCCGTATCAAAGCTTAAGAGAAAAGTTGGGCCTCTAACTCATGCCGTACACCATAGAGTTAACCCCGGCGGCTGAAAAGACTCTTTTGAAGCTGGCCAAGAAAGATCGTGCGTTAATGGTCAGAATAGACCGAGCACTTCTTTCTCTTGCAAATAATCCGACTCCGCCAAACAGCAAAAACCTAGTTGGTGAAGTTGCCAACCTTTATCGACTTCGAGTTGGTGATTATCGAATTATTTATCAAGTTGATGGTGGCAAACTCATTGTCCTGGTTGTCCATGTCGGTCATAGGAAGGATGTTTATCGTCATTTGAAGAGATAGCAATAAGATTTAAAGTGTGTCAGTCGCAGGGTTTGTAAGAATCGTCCAGATCGGCTGGATTTAACCCTCATTAGCTTCTGACACAACTTTCAAGACTTCTCAAATTTGACCAAATGTAATAGTTCCGGTAGATTGGCGACTGTGTCAGTTGCTTGGTGTATGAGAATCTGGGTGAAATATTGAACTTTGACTACAAGCCATCCATTTTAAACTGGGGTGGTTTTTTTATGCCTGGAGGTGGCGAGGTTGATGTCCGTCTATGTCTACGCATCAATAATGGGCCTCGCTCTTAGTGCCATTTTGGTACTGCTTCTAAAAGCAGGGGAAGTGGTTGGTGATAGGTACAAGCCTCTTCTGGCATTTGGGGTACTGGCCTTGATATTTCTGACAGTGCATTTAGTTTTCAACGTTCTTGGGCTTTCCTATAGCTTGGGTCGAGAGGACAAGTATTCACTTCTTTGGGTAACTTTTACGCCGTCATTTTTGTTGATAGCTATCAGCAGGTGTCCGGCTGGTGCTCGATACATCAGGGACAGCCCTGCAGGCCGCGCTTGAAGAAAAAGTCTACCTGATCAAGCCGAACAGGCGCGAACTGCAGGATTTGTCCGGACGGCAGATTGAGAGTGCAGAGGACGAGGAGCAGGCGTGTCGAAAAATCATCGATGATGGTCGATGCGAAGTCATCGCTCTGACCCTCGGCAAAGACGGTGCGCTGTTGATCACTGCCGAGGAAAGCCGAAAAGTCGAAGCTCCTGCACTGGAAACGCAAAGTTCGGTCGGCGCCGGTGACAGTTTTGTTGCCGGAATGGTGCTTGGCCTGGTCCGCGAGCTGTCGCTTTCAGAGGCCTTCTGCTACGGCAACGCGGCAGGTGCTGCAGCCCTGCTGACTCCCGGTACAGAGTTGTGTTTGCTGGAGGACGTCGAGCAGTTATATGAGCAGCTCTGTTCTGCATGGTCGAAATCCTGATTGGATGCAACCCAGACAGGCAATCGGCCAGGTGAATCTGCCTGAAGAGTCGCTGCTTGCCCATTGCGCGACGGCTATTTCGCGATATGCTTCATCCACAGGTTGCAGAACAAGGGGAGCTCTCCAGCTTAAAATGAGCTCCGCAATTTCGGTCGGGAGGTCGACATCATGGAGAGCAAGGGAACTCCTGTCATTCAACCCGGACCTTCAAACAAATCTTCTGATGACTAACCAAGCCCCGTTCAATTGCGGCTTAATCGACTGTTTTTCGGGACACCCATGACCATGAGATACAGGGCCACGGCGCTTGTGAGGCAGGGGCAGGAGTTCGCCTTTGGTCATTGTCGTCTCTGAGGAGTTTGTTATGGTTGAGATTGAATCATTGTGCAGGCGCTGGTCGCTGAACCTGTTGAGCATTCTGCGGATTGTGACGGCTTTTCTGTTCATGTTCCATGGTTCCCAAAAGCTGTTCGGGGTCCCAGGCCCTGACAAAACGCCGGTCGAGTTGCTTTCCCTGATGGGGATGGCGGGTGTCCTGGAATTCTTCGGCGGCTTGCTGGTCCTCCTCGGGTTGTTTACACGCCCGGCGGCTTTCCTCCTGTCCGGCCTGATGGCTGTCGCTTACTTCATGGCCCACGCCCCGAAGGGGTTTTGGCCGATTCTGAATCAGGGTGAATTGGCGGTTCTATACAGTTTTGTCTTCCTCTACCTGGCGGTAGCCGGTGGTGGCCCGTGGAGCCTGGACCGTCTTCTGCGCAATCGCGATTGAAAAGCATAAACCCGATGACAGACGCAATCAACTCTGTCGCCATGCAGCCTGTCTGTTCGACAGCGTTCTGGCCTATTTCCGGGCGGGATGGCTTGCGTGGTTTGTTGCGAAGCTACGAGGATCGGGAGCTGGATGTTACGATCGATGATCTCTTCATCTGCATGGATGCGGATTCCCGGCAGGATCTGGCAGAGCTGCGCAGCCGGTATCGCTGCGACAACAGGTGATACTTTTCCTCGGAAGACCCTGGCGCATTTTGAAGGTTGCAATCCTGTCACCGCTGCCAGTTCACCGCAAAGATGCGAAACCTGTCCTCGCACCCCCTGAGCAGACGCACGAAGGGCCGCCCTGATGCAGGACGGCCCTTCGTGTGTCAATCAACCGAGAATCTGCTTGAGATCCTCTTCGGCCGTGGTGATCGGGCCGATATTGTAGTTCTCAACCAGAAAGTTGAGCACGTTCGGCGTAATAAAGGCCGGCAGTGTCGGTCCGAGCTTGATGTTCTTGATGCCAAGGTGCAGCAGGGTCAGCAGGATGGCAACCGCCTTCTGCTCGTACCAGGACAGCACCAGCGAGAGCGGCAGGTCGTTGACGCCGCACTCGAAGGCATCGGCCAGGGCCAGAGCGACCTGGATGGCGCTGTAGGCGTCGTTGCATTGGCCGACATCGAGCAGACGCGGGATGCCGCCGATATCGCCAAGCTCCATCTTGTTGAAGCGGAACTTGCCGCAGGCCAGGGTCATGATGATGGTGTCATCCGGGGCCTGCTCGGCGAACTCGGTGTAGTAGTTGCGACCAGTCTTGGCACCGTCACAACCGCCGACCAGGAAGAAATGCTTGATCGCGCCGGTCTTGACCCCCTCGATCACCTTGTCGGCGACACCGAGGATTGCGTTGTGACCGAAACCGGTGAGGATCTCCTGGCCTGGATTGTCCTCGAAGCCTTGGCATGCCTTGGCGGTGGCAATAACCTCCGAGAAATCCCAACCCTCCACATGTTTGACGCCTGGCCATTGCACCAGACCCCAGGTGAACAAACGATCTTTATAACTGTCGGCCGGTTTCTGGATGCAGTTGGTGTTGAAGATGATGGCGCCCGGAAAGTCGGCAAACTCTTTGTGCTGGTCCTGCCAGGCACCACCGAAGTTGCCGACCAGGTGCGCGTACTTCTTCAGGCCCGGATAGCCATGAGCCGGCAGCATTTCGCCATGGGTGTAGACGTTGACACCGGTGCCCTCGGTCTGCTTGAGCAGCTCTTCGAGGAATTTCAGGTCGTGCCCGGAAACCAGGATCGCCTTGCCGGCCTTGGTGCCGAGCTGAACCGGAGTCGGCACCGGGTGACCGTAGGTGTCGGTATGGGCCTGGTTGAGCAGCTGCATGGTCAGGTAGTTGATCTTGCCGGCCTCCATGGCCAGGCCGACATTGGCCATCAGGTCGAGGCTGTCGTCGAGCATTGCGGCCAGAGCCTTATGGGTGTAGGCATAGATCTCTTCGGATTCTTTGCCGAGGATTTTGGCGTGATCCGCATAGGCTGCATAGCCTTTGATGCCGTACAGGGTGATTTCACGCACCGAATGGATATCAGGATCGACGGTGTAGTCTTTGACACCGTGCAACTGGCCCAGTTTGACCTGATCCTCAATAGATGCCGGCAGTGCCCAATCCTGGGCAGCGGCAGGCACGTCTCCATCATAGATACCGGCCAGTTGCCGGGCCTTGCCGCGCAGGCGGACACCTTCGGTTATGAATTTAGAGACGGCCTCAGCATCGAAATCGACGTTGGTGACGGTGGTGAACAGGGCGTCGATCATGAAACGATCGATTTCCTGGTCTTTCTTGTCGTTGGCCCGGGCTTTGTCGGCCCAGAAAGCGATCCCCTTCAAGGTGTACACCAGAAGATCCTGCAGGGCTGCGACGTCAGGCTGTTTGCCACAGACGCCGATAGCCGTACAGCCTGAGCCTTTAGCGGTTTGTTCACACTGGTAACAGAACATGGACATATCGTTTTTCTCCTTTTGCTGAGAGTTTATGAGACGGGCTTACTTTAATAAAATACAATAATATCAGCTATTTATAATTGTTCAATGTTTTTAAATATTCAAGCAGCCACCTGCTGTTCATAGCGTTCAACCAGCTTGAGGTATTTTTCTTCCAGCTGCGGAGTTTTCGCTTCCGCCCGGGCATAAGCAGCCAGCATCCGGTCGCGAACCTCTTGCGGCAGAATTCGTTCCGCCAGCGGATACAGGATATCGTTCTCCTTGTCAATGTGCCCACGCAACAAGGCCGCATATCCTTTGGCATTTTCAGCGATAACGGCCGTTTGCCCGACCTCACCAGCGAGTGATTTTTGAGCCGCTTCTTCGATAGCTCGCACATGGGCACGGCCCTGATCATGCTCCATATGCATCGCTTCGATTGGTGACTGCTTTTCCGGCATGCCGTTCCTGATCAATTCAACAAACAACACATCCTCTTCCTTGGCATGATGAAAACGATCCGCGTAGTTGCGAATGAAGTCTACCGCATCGAGATAAAACTGCCAGTCGCGGAACTTGCCTTGTTCAAGCAATTGCGTGTTCTTCTCAACCAGGGCAATCATGCGCAGGATCAGTTTATGTTCGTCAACCATCACCCGGGTCACGTTGGTTTTCATTGTTTTATGCCTTTCTGCGGCCGTCAACACCGATCACAGCAACTTCGAGTGGTACGTCCTTGCCGGACTGTGCAATCGCCTGCTGCGCAAACATCGCCATGCCACGGCAGCAAGGCACCTCCATGATCGTCACTGTGACGGATTGGATGTCGTTCCGGGCGATGATCGCTGCGAGCTTTTCAACATAAGGACTGGTATCGTCCAGCTTCGGGCAGGCATTAACCAGCACTCGGCCCTTGATAAAATCCTTGTGAAAATCAGCATAAGCAAAGGGGACACAGTCCGCAGCGATCAGCAGATGTGCATTCTGCAAATAGGGTGCGTGCGGCGGCACCAGCTGCAACTGGGTCGGCCACTGCTGCAACTCCGAAGGACGGCTATCCGTACAGGTCAGGTTTTCCGTTTCGTTTCTTTCGATGGTGCGAACATTGGCACCCGGGCATCCACAGGCAAGTTTACTCATCTTCATGCTCCTTGTTTGTTATCGAGGTAATGGTTGATTTCTTTTTCAATTTGCGCTTCGACCTCATCGCCTAAAGCGTGGATCGAAACCACATCCTTGACCCGACAGATGCCGACCCCGCAGGTCACACAGCCGATATCGTATTTCTGTAAAATCTCGCCGATCACAGGATGGTCTTCGATGGTTTTATTAATGGCTTGTTCGCCGATTCCGTTGTTCAAATTCATCTCTAAAAACTCCTTTTTTCGTCTTGTTGAGCCCAGAATAAGCAAAAACCCCGGCCAAAAACATGACCGGGGTCAAAATACCCGACAAAAATTATCAGACAACATAACTGACAAAAAAAATTGCTTTGATTCCTGCAAACGAGAAGCTATTTGACTCCTGGGAAAGTGGCGTTTGCCGATGGAAAACCAGCCAGTGCCCATCCGGAAACTCCGGATGGGCAGGGTGCAGTTTTCGATCTGGAAGCGAGCAATTTTTCGCAAGGTCAAAGAAATCAAGGATTTGAGCGGAGGCGTAGTGCTTTACGCCGCACAATCAAATCCGTAGATTGACGCAGAGATTGCGGAAAAGGGCCGTTTCCGGACGAAAACCAGCTAAAGCCCTTCGCTTAAACGTTGCTCTGTAAATTGACGTTCCTCATTGCAACGCTGCTCATCCCAGCCCAACTCCTCGGCCATGATCTCCAGCACCCTGGGAGCCGCCGACCTGGCGGCCGCAACATCAATCAGGGCCAGGGGCGTCCGCCGGGCCAGCACATCAATCACCCGTTCAGCCATTTCGTAGCGCGCTGCGTAGAGCACCTCAGCCTCGAGGATCGGATGACCCTCGACCAGGCGTGTGCCCCCTGGCGGTCTGTTGAGTCTGGCAACCTGCTCCGCCTGATCACCGTAGGTGCGAAGCAGATAAGCCGCGATGTCTGCTGCAAAGCCATATTGTTCGACTAAAACCTGAGCGTCTCGGGCGTGATAGTCGGCCCCGCCGAGGACCGGCAGTCCCTCGGTTTGGCAGCTCGGGCTCGGTGCTTCGAGTTGGAAGCACTTTAAGGCCTTATCTACGGTGTCCATCGCCATTTCCCGGTAGGTAGTCCATTTGCCGCCGGCAATTGTCAGCAAGCCGTTTGTGCTCACCTCGATCACATGGTCTCTGGCCAGGCTAGCGGTGTCTATCGCCTGCGGGTCGCGCACCAGCGGCCTTAAACCACTCCAGGCGGCCTTGATGTCGGACCTCTCGACCTTGAGATTGAAATATCGGCCGACGTGACGCAGCAGGTAATCGATTTCCTCTTCGCGAGGCTTGGGATGATCTGTGATGGCTGCCGGTTCGTCCGTGGTGCCGATCAGCGCATGATCTTCCCAGGGCAACACAAACAGAACACGGCCATCCTCGGTTTCAGGGATCATCAGGCCTGTGTCGGGTGGCGCAAAACGTTTATCGAGGACAATGTGAATCCCTGTGCTGGCAGAAATAATCTCATCCGCGTCAGGGTTATCCAGCTTCCTGATCCGGTCGGCAAAAGGGCCGGTGGCATTGACGACGCCCCTGGCCTGGAGTGCCCAGCTGTCCCCGGTGAGCGAATCGGTCAACTCGGCCCCGCAGATCCTGCCTTTGTTCTTTATCAACCCGGTGACGGCAAGGTGATTGCTGATGGTGGCGCCCTGACGCTGAGCGGTCAAAGCCAGGGACAGGGCCATGCGGGCATCGTGGAACTGGCCGTCGTAGTAGAGGACACCGGCTTTAAGTCCTTCTGGTTTCAGCATCGGGAAACGGCGCAATGCTTCTTTGCGGCTGAGCAACTGGCTGTGACCAATGTGATGTTTTCCGGAGAGGAGATCGTAGAGCTTGAGGCCGATAAAAATATAGGGGACATCGATCCAACGATAAAGAGGGGTGACCAGCGGCAGTCGATTGGAGAGATGCGGCGCATTTTTCAGCAACCGGAAACGTTCCCTGAGACCATCCCTGACCAGATGGTACTGGACCCGGTCCAGTTTCTTGACTGCGGCCTCGAGGTAGCGGACCCCGCCGTGAACCAGTTTGGTGCTGCGGCTGCTGGTGCCTTCGGAGAAGTCGTTCTTTTCAACCAGGGCCACTTTCAGGCCTCGGCTTGCTGCATCGAGAGCGACTCCGCAACCGGTTGCGCCGCCGCCGATGATGAGCAGGTCAAAGGTGTGCCCGGCTTTCAATTGCTCAAGGTGCTGCTCTCTGGTCACGTGCCCCCCTGATGTGACTCACTCTCGGCTATCTGAGGAATTTCCATCATCCTGGCAGGCTATTGATGAGATGGATGGTCTCCCCCCGCTACCTACATCGGCGTCAATGCGCCATAATGGAGAAAAAGCAACCTTCCATTAACAAGATGCGAGAGGAGATCAAGATGAATATTACCACTGTCGGCCTGGACTTGGCAAAAAATGTCTTTCATGTCAATGTCAGTTCGCCCAGTTGACCCTTTTTATGCATTTCAGCCGGCCTTGCAATGCGCCGCAGCTTTAAAAGAGTGGCCTGGCGAAACAAGACGCAAGAGAAGCAGGCGCCGAGGGTATTTGCGAGCAGATCTCCCCATTCGGCGACGCGACCTGCCTGCATCTGCCATTGCAGAATTTCTACAAAGCCACCGCAAACAACCGCCGTCAGGATGGCAAGCCACCATGCCCGCCGCGAGAACCGACCTGGCAAGCAGAGCAGAAACTGGGCAACCAGCAGGCTCAAAAAACCGTATGCGCTAGCATGCTGCAACTTGTCCCAACTCAAAAGCCCTTTGAATACAGGTGGATTGGCCGTCAGGGAAAGCCAGAATATAGTGCCGCCCCAAAGCAGAAAAGCCAGTAATTGAGCAATCAATAGCGATCTTGCTGTTGTTTTGTGAGTCATCGGTACCTCCTGTGTCAACCAGTGTTTTTCCCGAGCCCCTTCCAAGTTCCGCGAAGTTCTTGATTTTAGATAGAGCAACCCCTGTGCCGGGAAGAAGACTTTTTCACGGCCTTGCCTGTTGTGCTGGCGCCAGCCAGTCAAAGTGTTGTTTTCAGGTGGATTTTTTTTGCGACTATGTTGATGCCGGAGAGTTTTGACTGAAGATTTGGGACAGCATTTCCTACAGCATGCCACACTATTGGGTTGGGACAATATTGTGTCAGATGTTGCGCGTAGATAGTTTCGGTCTTAAAGATTTATCTCTGTAACAACACATCGGAGAGTCATGATATTGGGGTTTACCATCGAATTCCCCCTCTCTGCTCCATTGCATTTCCCCTGGGTTTAAAAAAAACGGCCGACGTAAATCATCGGCCGTTCGGAGACGTCTTTAAGTGGGCTTTGGATCAAGACTTGCCGGTCTGATCGGCCAGATAGTTCTGGATACCCATCTGCTCGATCTGGTCCTGCTGCTCCTCGAGCCAGTCGATATGCATCTCTTCGTCGGCGAGAATGCCTTCGAGTATGGTCTTGGTGTTGTTGTCGCCCAGTTCGGAGCACAGCTTGATGGTTTCGTTGTACTTCTGCACGGCGTCGAACTCCAAGTTCCAGTCTTTCGTGTGCATCTCATCGACCTTTTTGCCGATCGAGATCGGGCCAAGCTTGGATACGATCGGCTGGCCTTCGAGGAACAGGATGCGCTCGATCAGCTTCTCGGCGTGTTTCATCTCCTGAATCGAGCGCTCCCTGATCTCTGTCTGCAGGGTCTTGTAGCCCCAGTCTTCGCACATCTCGGCATGGACAAAATACTGGTTGATGGCACTCAGTTCTTCAGCCAGGCGATCGTTGAGGGCGTTGATAATATTCTCGTTACCTTTCATGTAAGCAACCTCCTTGGATTTGTATGAGGGAAACCCCTTCTTCGAAACAAGTGTAAATATTACCACTAAGTTCTACATATGCAATTTTCAGCCTTGCTGCCAAGAACCTCCGACATGATGCAACCGTAAGTAACGACTGATGCCCTGAGCATGGGCTTCGCTCACGTGCATTTGGCCGCCGTGCTGGCGAAAAATTTCGAGGGTGGATTTTTCATGTCCAGATATTTTCTGTAAATGCGTCAGCAGGCAAGAATCGTCTGGCCAGCGGGGGACATCCTGTTGCCAGGAAGACTCTGTCTGTTATGATTCAATCCTCGGGCGGTGGGCCATTGGCATTAGTTACGTAAGCATCGAACTCAGGGGTTTCCAAACCAGAGACGGGTTAGATCGACAATGCCCAGATTGCGTGACCAGCGAAAGTGCTAGACTATGAACAAAATCATATCGATTGAGCATCTCTCCGAAAATGTCGTAAAGCTCAGCATAGAAGCGCCCCGCATAGCAAAGAAACGCAAAGCGGGTCATTTTGTCATCGTTAAAATCGGTAAAAAAGGTGAACGGATACCATTGACCATCTCGTCTGCCGACCCGGAAGCAGGAACCATTTCCCTGGTCGTGCAAAAAGTGGGTGTTACCAGCCATAAAATCGCCAACCTGCAGATTGGCAACTCAATCACCGACGTTGTTGGCCCGCTCGGATCGGCGACCCATATTAAAAAGTTCGGGACGGTATTATGTGCGGGAGGTGGCGTCGGTACGGCACCCCTTTTACCCATTGTCGAAGCCTTGCATAAAGCAGGCAATCGTGTGATTACGGTTTTAGCGGCAAGAAGCAAAGAGTTGATCATCCTCGAAGAGGAGATCGCTGAATTCTCCGATGAAGTCGTCATTATGACGGATGATGGTTCCTATGGAAAGCAGGGCCTGGTAACGCATGGCATGGAAGAAATTATCCAGCGTGAAAAGGTTGATTTTGCCGTCACTATCGGGCCGGCGGTCATGATGAAATTCAGCAGCCTGCTCACCAAAAAATACAATGTACCAACGGTGGCCAGTTTAAATGCCATCATGGTCGATGGCACAGGGATGTGCGGTGCCTGCAGGGTTTCCGTTGGCGGGGCAACAAAATTCGTCTGCGTTGACGGCCCTGAATTTGATGCCCACGAGGTTGATTTCGACGAATTGCTGACACGCCTGGGTGGCTTCAAGGATGAAGAGTTCAAAGCATATCAAGCCTTTCTCGAAGCTCTTAAGGAAGACGTCGCATAATGGAAAAAATGACCGAACACTTAGCACGAGAACGCAGCCAGGCATGGCGTGAGACCTTACGAAAATTGATGAAAGCGAAAGACCGCACAAGTCTGGAACGCGTCACAATGCCGGAGGAAAATCCTGCTGAACGCGCCAAAAGCCATGTCGAAGTGAACCAGGGCTTAAGCGAACAGATGGCTGTCGAGGAGGCCCGCCGCTGCCTGGATTGTGCTGATCCGACCTGTATTCCGGGATGCCCTGTGAGTATCAATATCCCTAAATTCATCAAGTACATTGAAAAACAGGATTTTGCCGCTGCAGCGCGTTCATTGAAAGAGACCAACGCCTTGCCCGCCGTCTGCGGCCGGGTGTGCCCGCAAGAGATCCAATGTGAAGCCAGCTGTATCTATACGTTAAAGCTTAAGAAGCCCCCTGTTGCGATTGGTCACCTGGAACGCTTTGCCGCAGATTGGGAGCGCAACTCAGGCAAGATGTTTATCCCTGAAGTGGCTCCTGCAAACGGCATCAAGGTC
>JAGXHL010000051.1 GCA_024636215.1 Deltaproteobacteria bacterium | reverse complement strand
CACCAAGGCACCAAGACACTGAGCAGATTTTTGAATTTTCTTCAAACAGTCATGTTGCGAGATAGAAAATATCGATCTTTACCCTGTAAAATTTACTGCTTGGTGCCTTGGTGTCTTGGTGGCAAAACAAAACCTTTTTTGGGGTTATAGAACCGTTGATTAATTCATCATGATGTAGATGAATATGAGCGGGAAGAGCGTGATATTGACACCGACTAGAGCATTCAGGGCCATGCGCAAAATCATGCGGGTTTTGTTCATAAGAATTTCCTGCCCTGTCTGCAGCTCGACGAATCCGACCGGAATCGGGAACCCGCAGTAAAGGATTGATCGGCTCCCCTGATAAAGGTGGGTCGTCAATTTGAAGCCGACCACAAAACCGTACAGGAGGCAGCCGACCGAAAGGAAAAGCAGTGGTCCTTTGAAGGGGTGGTCGCTATGCACCAATTGGTAGAGATTGGTGGTGTTGAAGTAGGTCACGATCAAGGTGTTAAAAAGTGTCAGCCAGCGAGCCGCAGTCCATAGAGTATAAGGTCTTGGCCAGGTTGAGCTGCGCCTGCGCTGCAGTTTCCGGTCAAGCTCTTCTCGCGTCAGACCGCGTTCCTGCAGCACCCAGTAAATAGACTCCTTGTCGATATCCTCGTTGTCGGCGAGCAGGTCGATAAGATAGCCCGAGGGCAGCTCACGCAGGTGTTCAAGATATTTTGGATCAGCGATGTTCATGATTAATTGCTTAAAACGAGGTGATTGTTCAGCAGACTCTCGGAGCCACTGCCCAGTTCTTGTCGGGGAGAAAGTCGTTCAGGTGATCGACAAGGCCTGCGAAAGTTTCTTGTCTGGCTCTCTCTGTGTAAGGTTGAGCAGGGAATAGCCCCCAAACAGGCTTTGGCCAGGCCTGATCTGACTGATAACGGACAATATGGTGGATATGCAGCTGCGGGACCATATTCCCTAAGGCGGCAATGTTCAGCTTGTCGGCCTGGAAAATCTTGTTCAACACCTGCGATAACTGTGAAGATTCAGCAAGCAGCTGCAGCTGGTCATGATACTCAAGCTCGAAAATCTCCCGAATCTCTGCGCGGCGCGGAACCAGGATGAACCAGGGATAGTTGACGTCATTCATCAAAAGCAGGCGACAGAGCGGAAAATCGCCGACAGCGAGTGTGTCCTGTGACAGGCGCGGGTGAAGTTCGAACATGACATCCTCGATAGTCATTCTCCCAGATTCAGCAGCAGGTGGTTGTTGAGTTCATTGGCAGCCAGGATGTCGCGAATCTGTTGTGTCGTCGCGATATTGCCTCTGCTTACACCGTAATTTTTATCAAGCCAGACCATTAGCGCAAAATTGCCTGACATCGACCAGTTCTTTTCCCGCAACATCGATTCGAGAAGGGTGTTCTCCAACTCACGGCCGAAGTCCTGTGTCGCGGCAACATAGTGCGTCGGCCAAGAAACGACCTGGCGATCGAGGCCATTTTCGTATGCTTGTTTGTCCCAGCTGTCCAGTTTCGAAAAATCAACTGTACACCACGTAGCCGGGCGTGTCGACAACAAGGCGCGACAAGAAAGCGGTCGTATAGAGTAAATTGTACAAGACCCGTGTGTGTCGAGAAAGGGGCAAGGGCCGAGTTCCTGGCGATGACTTTTGAGATAACTCTTCACACCGGTTAATCCCGGCAGGGCCTTTTTCAGGCGTTCAATGTACTCTGAAAGTTTTATTGACTGTGTTTCAGTCAAGACTTTTGCAACGTGAACGGCCTCAGGATAGGTCGCATGCACTGCAAGGTGACAGCAGCCGGAACAGTTTTCGCGGCAATAGATCGTCTTGCCCGACGTACGGTAGTTCGCGAGCCACGCAGCGGTAAATTTCTCCATCTGTTCATGTTGATTCAATGTTTGGCCCCTCTTTTTTGCTCAAATACCTTGGCATGGGTTAAAAAGAAACAAAAAAGCCACATTTTATTATTAAGATTTTATCAGAAAGTTCTCATTGGGGTTGTATTTAAACTTGCATTTGACCCGGAAATTGGTTTAATTAAAAAATCTCTTAGAAGTTTGTGTTTGAATAAAAAGGCTGGAAAAGCATGATTGACTCATTGGCATGATGTCGCAGCGCACAGACAAGAGCGTTCGTGCGGCATTTTTGTTTTCCGGCTGATTATTTCTGGCACAACCAAACAGAGCTCAATAGCTTGAGCAGAAAGAAGGAGTAGTAGAAATGGCTGAAGGAACGGTGAAATGGTTTAATGATGCGAAGGGGTTCGGGTTTATTACTCAGGATGACGGACCGGATGTTTTTGTACACTTTTCCACCATTCAGGGGGACGGCTTCAAATCACTGGCAGAGGGCGAGCGCGTCGTTTTTGACATTGAGAACGGGCCTAAAGGTCTCCAGGCTTCCAATGTAAGTAAAGCCTGAAGTTACTAACCAATATAGATTAAAACGGGCTCCGCAGGCTTCTGTGGAGCCCGTTTGTTGTCGACTGTCATTATCGACAAAACATCGCCCGCCGCCACTTGCGGACAGCATTGATCAAAAAGATAAGGGACGCATTGCTCAGGTCGTCTGCAGTCAGAATCTGTTCAGTCAGGATGCCGCGTTTCAGTAGAAAATTACGATAGGTCCCGGGCAAGAGGCCGCTGCTTATGGCCGGCGTTACCAGCTTTCCTGAGGTCAAGACAACCAGGTTCGCCGTACTGCATTCGGTCACTTCACCCCGCTCATTCCACAGCACAACTTCATCGGCCTTTTCCACTTCAGCTAGGCGGGTCTCATAAATCCGGCGCTGCGTCGTCTTATGATAGAGCAGGGTCAGTCGGGAATCAACCGGATGACGTGCCAGGCGGATCTTCAACGGTGATAAGGGGGCTGGCTCAAGCGGTGCGCAGGTTGTTTGCATGCGACCATCCTGGTGGAGGAGCAGTCGTACCTTTTGCGGTGTTGCCGGGAAGCTCTCTGCCAGAGTCTGCAGGCGATCGATCACCTGTGCACCGCAGCAGGCAATGTTGAAATATTCCGCCGAGGTCAGCATCCGGACCAGATGTTCCTCCAGAAGGAAGTAACCTTTTCCGGGCGCCCAGCGCATCGTTTCGATCAAGGCGAAAGCCCCGTTAGAGCGTGAGAGAACCTCGGCCTTGTCAAGACACTCCCGATACTCGTCAGCGCAGTTCGAGTCCCAGGTGATCCCGGCACCGACACCATAAGTGGCGCGCTTATGCAGCTGATCAATCAGTACGGTGCGGATGGCGACATTGAAGTGTGCCTGACGACCTGGTGCAATCCAGCCGAAAGCGCCGGTGTAGAGCTGGCGCGCTCTGGTTTCGGTGGCGGTGATGATCTGCATGGTTTTGATTTTGGGAGCACCGGTAATCGATGCACAGGGAAACAGCGCCTGAAAGATTTCCGGCAGGGATGCTTTGCTGCGAGCGGTGACCGTCGAAGTCAACTGCCAGAGCGTGGGATATTTTTCCAGGCTACAGATCGCTTCAACCCGGACCTCACCTGGCGCTGCCAGTCGTCCCAAATCATTGCGCACCATGTCGAGAATCATGATGTTCTCGGCGCGGTTTTTGGCCGATTTTTCCAGCTCCTCTGCTAGACAAAGGTCCTCTGCAAGGGTGCGGCCACGCGCTGCGGTTCCTTTCATGGGACGCATTTTCAAGTGTTCACCGTTCCTGGTAAAGAAGAGTTCAGGCGAGAAGGAACAGATCACCCAGCGTTCGGTTTGCAGGTAGCCAGCACCATCGGTCGGCTGGCCGTGAATAGGGTGTAAGAAGAATGACCAGGGGTCCTGTGAGAAGTCGCTGGTCAGCGGGAAGGTCAGGTTGACCTGGTAGGTCTCGCCACGGGCAATGGCTGCCCGGATATGATCGACTTTCCTGCAAAACCCGGCGTAGGTCTCTTCCGACTGCCAGTCGGGGAGTCCGGGTTGGCCGACAAGCGACGGCAGGTCGATTCGTTCTGCCTTGGCAAAGAGGCCAAAATGCAGCAGCGGCAACTCCCCTCGCGCATGGGTTTGCAAGGCAGGCTCAAAAGCCGAGGCCGCTTCATAGCTGACAAAACCGGCGGCAAACAGACCTGCCTGTTCCACGCGTTGTTCGATCTGCTGCAGAGCCGGAAGGACCTTGTCCAGATCGTAGGCTTCGATCAGCTCGACGGGCTCACAGAAGCGCAGCCAGTTTCCGGCATGAGAATCGTATAGAACAGCGCGTTCAGACATCGTGATAAGTGTTGGCTGGAAGTGAATTATTCGAACTGTGCCTGGAATGCTTTCAATTGTTTGTGTACCTCATCCAGTTCGGCGCGGAGGGCGGCAACCTGGTCCTCCAGTTTTGCCATTCGATCATTCTCAGCGGTAACCCGAAATTTGGCCGGGTCGGTCGGCAAGACAGATGTTTCGTCAATCTCCGGCGTGCCGGCAAGCAAGTGGGCAAAGCGGTGCTCCTTGCGTCCCGCTTGGCGCGGCAGGCGCATTACCAAGGGCTCTTCCCTTTCCATCAGGTTGTGCAGCAATTCTTCCACTGTGGCCAGATCGCCGACCGGGCACATGCGTTCAGCGCGGTTGCGCAGTTCGCCAACTGTCTGCGGGCCGCGCAACAGCAGCTCGGCAAGGATTGCCAGATCTTCGGGGTCCAGGCGCAGCAGCCCTTCCAGATTATGACAGTATTTGGCTGCACGCACCCCTTCTGCAGACTGGTGGGCCATTTGTTTCTGACGCAGGCTGTCGAGTGCCCGGACCACGTCAGTGTCTTCAAGCAGCATGTGTGGCTCGCGATTGGATTTCTGGTTGCAGGCGTTGGTCAGAGCATTGAGAGTCAGCGGATAGTATTCGGGTGTTGCCAGATCCTTTTCAACCAGGCAGCCGAGTACCCGGACTTCGATCTCATCAAGTAGCCGTTCCATAATCATCCTTGTTTGCTCTGATCAGGTTGGTGTGCGGACATCATAACGATACGCATATGAAATGCCAAGGCTGTCAGCAGGGGATGTTGCTCTGCCGGCTGTCCCCGGGTTATCTCTTTCCGGTGTGTTTTCTGCGTTGCCCGGAGGGTCTGGACGCGTTACCGGTGGAAAGATTCTGATTGGTTGTCAACTTGTCGATCAATTCCTTCCGGCCGCAGCTTCTGAGAGCTTCGATTACATCCTCGCGGCTTTCCGGCAGATGCCAGAGCAGCAGGGATTTCTGCAGGCGCCGCTCGATCGCATTGCGCGGTACATGCACCGCGTCTCCGCTAAAAGGATCGCGCCCTGTGTAGTAGATGCAGGTGGACAGGCTGCCTGGAGTCGGGGTAAACTCCTGAACCTGCTCCACGCGCAAGTTGTTCTCTTGCAGAAAAAGGGCGACATCGATCATGTCGTCGAGAGTGCAACCCGGGTGAGAGCTGATAAAGTAGGGAACGATCGCCTGTTTTTTCCCCAGCTTGAGATTCAGCTCACGGAAGTGCTGCAGGAATTGTTGAAAGACCTGCGGCCCCGGTTTGCGCATGACTTTTGTAACCTTCGGACTGCTCGATTCGGGAGCTACTTTGAGCAACCCACCAACGTGGTGCTCGACCAGATCGGCAAAATAGTCCGGTTGATGGTTGAGCAGGTCGAAACGGATTCCCGAGGCGACGAACAGATGCTTGACGGCTGGATGGCTGCGCAGCTTGCGCAACAGCGCTACGGCACGCCCGTCACCGGTGTCGAGATGCTTGCAGATCTGCGGATAGAGACAACTCTCGCGACGGCAGGCAGTCTCGGCCTGCGGGTCGCTGCAGCGCAGGCCGTACATGTTCGCAGTCGGGCCGCCGACGTCGGTTACCGTGCCGCGAAACTCGGCATGGCGGCTCAAACGATCGAGCTCGTCGCTTAGCGATTGTTGGGAACGCGATTGGATGGTTTTCCCCTGATGATGGGTGATCGCGCAGAAGGCACAGCCGCCGCAACAACCGCGGTGGCTGGTGATGGAAAATTTGATCTGCGTATAGGCCGGGATCGGTTCGCAATACGATGGGTGCGGCAGCTTTGTGAAGGGCAGGACGTAGATGCGATCGAGTTGTGCAACTTCAAGTGGCATGGCCGGCGGGTTGACCACGACCTGGCGGTCGCCATGCGGCTGAAACAACGCTTTGCCGCGGAAAGGATTCTGCTGTCCCGAGGCCAGCTTGAAGGCATGGTTGTAAGTGTCGGTGCTGCTGGCAACCGCTTCGTACGATGGCAGCTCGACCGCATCGACCGGTCTGCTTTTAGCCATGTATGCTGTCCCGCGCAGATCGGTGATATCCGCAATCGATTCTCCGGCATGCATGCGTCTGGCCAGGGCCGAGAGAGCCAGTTCGGCCATGCCGAACAGCAGCAGGTCCGCCTTGCTGTCCACGAGTACCGAGCGTCTGACCTTGTTGTCCCAGTAATCGTAGTGGGCGAGTCGCCGCAAACTGGCTTCGATGCCGCCGATCACCGTTGGCAGTCCCTTGAAGGCGCCCTTGACGGCTGCGGTGTAAGCGATGACCGCCCGGTTTGGCCGAACCCCGGCACGACCGCCAGGAGTAAAGGCATCGTCATTACGCACCTTGCAGGCTGCCGTGTAATGGTTGACCATCGAATCCATGGCACCTGCGGAGATGGCGGCAAACAGGCGCGGACGTCCCATGGCTTTGAAGGCCTCAGGATCGCGCCAGTCCGGTTGGGCGAGAATACCGACCCGCAGACCTTCGGCTTCGAGCAGGCGGGCCAGAAGTGGTGTACCGAAGGCCGGATGATCGATATAGGCATCGCCGCTGACGAAAAGTACATCGAGCTCGTCCCAGCCTCGTTGAGTCATGTCTGCCCGGCTGCATGGAATGAACCTGTCGCGGTTTGTCTCTACCAATGAAAATCCTGGCAGCCTGTCGGACTATACGGGCCGAATTTGCAGCCGGCTCATGGATAATCTGACAGAGTGCTAGCCTCGTTGCGCTTTGTTGATAACCTTTTGTATCGCCTCAGCCATCAGCCGGTAGCCGCTGGCGTTGGGGTGGATCGAGTCACTTTTCAGACTGTTGTCACCCAGCAGGTCGACAAGAATGTTCGTTTCCAAGGGGACGGAGTATTCTTCGGCGATGGCGTGGTAAAACTTGGGCATCTGCAAGCCAAAACCAAGCTTCGGTACGCCAACCAGTATGACATCGGCACCACGTTCCCGGATCAATTCGATCATCGTTTTGAGATTGCTGATGGTCTCCTCCTGGTCAAGGCGTCGCAAAAAATCATTGCCGCCGTGACAAAGGATGACCAGTGTTGGCTTGTGGCTGTCGAGTATGCCGGGGAGTCGCTTCAGCCCGGCAGCGGAAACCTCACCGGGAATGCCGACATTGATAACTCGTCTGCCGAGCAGTTCGGTCAGAACATCGGGGTAGGATTGCCCCTCAGAAGATCCGGTGCCGTATGTGAGGCTGTCGCCGAAGGCCAAGACCACGGCGTCCTGTCCGAGCGGGGTGATGCGTGGGCCGGATTCGCAACCAGTCAACCAGGCAAAGGGAAAAAACAGGATAAAGATGAAGAAAGTGTTTCGACGCATGACGACCTCGTGCAAAGATATCAAAACCATCATCGCATAGATGGCGACCCTAAAGGAATACCCTGTTGGAATACTGGTTGCTCGAATACGGCTATCCGGCCCTCTTTCTGCTCAGTTTTTTGGCCTCCACCCTGGTGCCCCTCGGCAGCGAGTGGCTGCTGGCGGTTCTGCTGATCAACGGTTTCGATCCACCAACCGTGGTTTTGGTGGCGACGGTCGGCAACAGTTGTGGCGCCCTGTTGACGTATGCCATCGGTTTATGGGGCGGACCTTACCTGGTGCAGCGGATTTTGCGGAGCAGTCAGGAGAGCCGGCAGCGTGCTGAACGTTTTTTCAACCGTCACGGCAGCTGGGCGCTGCTCTTCTCCTGGGTTCCCGTGCTCGGCGATCCGCTCTGCCTGGTAGCTGGAATATTGCGAACCGGGTTCTGGAGATTTCTGCAATTGGTGACAACAGGTAAGTTGATCCGCTATATGGTGGTCGCGAAACTGGTTCTTGAGGGGGGTGCACAGGTTTCGCCTTGATTGCCTCCGGGGTTTCCGACGAAAACCCCGGATGGCACAATCCGAAAGAATGTTACAGCGTCTGTTATTTTTTCTTTTGGGCATTTTTGGACAGATCAGCAAAGGAACCCATCCCGCCCGTGGCTTTCTCTTCGTATGAGGTCTCTTCCGACTCATCCGTTTTATCACGTACCGGCACCAGGGAGATGCGCTTCTCGTCCAGGTCGAGCTTCTCCACCGTGACCTGTAGCTGCTGGCCGAGTTTCAGCACATCCTGAGGGTGTTTGATGCGTTGCTCCCCACCGATTTTGGAAATATGCATCAGGCCATCGATACCTTCTTCCAGGGTGACGAAGGCACCGAACTGGGCGAGTCGCGATACGGTGCCGGTATGAATCGAGCCGACCGGGTAAGCGGTCGCGACCTTGGTCCATGGATTGGCCAGGGTGTCGCGCAGACTGAAGGAAAACCGCTCTTTCTCCCAGTCACATTTTTTGACGGCGACATCGAGCTGCTGACCGATGTGCAACACATCTTCGATCTTGTCCACGCGGCCGTAGGAGATTTCGGAGATCGGCAGCAGGCCTTCCAGTCCGCCGATATCAATAAATGCGCCGAAGTCGCGAATGTTGGTGATCGTGCCCGTGACCACCATGCCTTCCTTGAGGGTGTTCATCAGTTCGGCACGCTGTTGGCGACGTTCTTCTTCAAGGATGACCCGATGTGACACGACGATGTTGCGTCCCTGCTCGCTGAACTGGTTGATACGGAAGGAAAGGGTCGTTCCGGTGACGTCTTCCGAGTCGTCCTGGCGACGCAGGCCAAGCTGGGAGAAGGGGCAGAAGGCGCGCACGTTGCCCGGCAGCTTGATCTCGTAGCCGCCCTTGATCTCTTTTTCGATGCGCCCCTCAACCGGGATCTCGCTGCGCCAGGCTTCTTCGAGCTGCGCAGTTCCGGAAGAGCCGCCGCCGAGACGGGTGGTGAAGCGTAACTCGCCATCCTTGCGGGACAGAAAATAGGCGCCGACCCGGTCGCCGACAGAGACGGTCAGGTTGCCCTCTTCGTCGAGGAGCTCCCTGGAATCGAGGACCCCTTCACCCTTCTGGCCGACATCAAGGAAAATCCATTCGCTGCCGATCTGCAGCACTTTGGCATCGATTTTCTGCCCCGGCTCAAGTTTGGTCTTGCCGACCATGCTTTGCTCAAACATCTCGGCAAAACTGCCTTCTTCACTCATTTCCTGGTCGTCGAATGTTTCGTCATTCATGGGTTGCCTCGTTTTAAATGTTGGATAAGGGCCATTATTATAGGCATGTTTCTTGTTGCTGTCATGACTTAAGATGGTGCGCATGCGGTTAATCTAACGATTTCTGCCGAAACCTGCTATTCTGCGTGCGCAACCATCGTTGGCAACTCGCTGTTACTGATGGATTCTGGATTGTTTGCGACTCTAAACTGATAATGGATGCACCATGCAGAGATATGATGTGATTGTGATCGGTGGTGGTCCTGCGGGATTGTTCGCCGCCGGATTTGCCGCACGCCAGGGAGCCCGGGTTGTGCTGCTGGAGAAGAACGCGCACTGCGGCGCGAAGATCCTCATTACCGGCAAGGTCCGCGGTAACATTACCCATAGTGAGGATGATCCACGCAAGTTCGTCGAACATTTCGGACGCAACGGTCGGGCCTTGCTGACGGCGCTCTATGCTTTTGGCGTTAAAGAAGTGGTGGCCTTTTTTGAAGAACAAGGGGTGCCGCTGAAAATTGAACGGGGCGGCCGCATCTTTCCTGAGCATGGTGAAGCGGCAGATGTTCAAAGGGCTCTGGAAACCTTTGTCCGTGATGCAGGCGTTACCGTACAAACTGGGTGCGAAGTGAAAAACCTGCTGTTCGATGAGGGTGTGGTCAAAGAGGTTGAAACCTCGATCGGAACGTTTACCGCCGTCAATGTTGTCCTCGCTACTGGCGGCCTGTCATATCCGGAAACCGGATGCAGCGGAGATGGATATACCTGGGCCAAGGCATGCGGTCATCACCTGATAACACCCGAACCCGCCCTGATGCCGGTAAGGTTGAGCGACCCCTGGACCGCTGAGGTCAGCCATTTTAATCTCAAGAACGTCAGGATCACGCTTTGTGTCGATGGCAAAAAGATCGATGAACGTTTCGGTGAAGCCTTCTTTACCCGTTCCGGAATCGGCGGGCCGATTGTCCTCGATATGAGCAGTCGCATACGCGATGCTCTCAAGCACGGAAAGGTGAAGCTGCTGCTGGACCTCAAACCGGCCGTTGCCTCTGATCTGTTCGACAAGCGCTTGCAGCGGGAGCTGGCCGAGCACAGCAACCAGGATTTCGCCAATTCACTCGGCCAGCTGCTGCCGCGTGATATGATCGCGGTCTTTGTGCGCCTGGTGGGCATAGACCCGAAGAAGAAGTGCCACTCGGTGACGCGGGTGGAGCGGCAGCGACTGCTGAAACTGTTCAAGGAATTCGAACTTCAGGTCGCCGGTTGCGAAGGTCTCCGGCGGGCCATCATCACCTCGGGAGGCGTTTCTCTTAAAGACATTGATATGCGCAGCATGCGATCGAAACGGGTGACAAACCTTTTCTTCGCCGGTGAAATGATCGATCTTGACGGTCCGACCGGTGGCTTTAACCTGCAGGAATGCTGGTCAACCGGCTACCTTGCGGGAGTCAATGCGGCCGGGCGCAAGGACAATCGTAGCAATCTAGCAGCAATGTGACCGCATATCCTTTAACTCGATGAATAAAGCTGTTATAAATATCCAATCATGGCATCTGAACTGTTTGACAGACGTTACAGTATAAAGATGTGAATTTCCCATAAACCAAAGGAGTCTAATAATGCAGGATTGGGGCAAGGGTCCCTCGAGCGAGGATCTGGAAAAGAAGGTCATCGAAATCAAGGATTATCTGAAGAACAAGTTCGGACCGCAAAAGTCCATTTTGCCGATAGTGATTGTGATCTTTCTGGTCATTTTCGGTGCTTACAGCAGCATGTACGAAGTGGACACTGAAGAGACCGGAGTGGTCTTGCGCTTTGGCGAGTTCTCCAAATTTGTTGATCCGGGGCTGCATTTCAAAGTCCCTTTCGGCGTTGACAAGATTTACCTGGTACCGACCGGGCGTGTTTTGAAAGAGGAATTCGGTTTCCGCACCGTTACGCCTGATGTGCGTACGACCTACACCAAGAAGGGGCTGGAGGATGAGTCGTTGACCCTGACCGGCGATCTCAACGTCAGTGACGTCGAGTGGATCGTGCAGTTTCAGGTCTCCGACCCCTATAAGTTCATCTTCCGCATCAAGGATCCGGTCGAAACCATCCGTGACATCTCCGAGGCGATGGTACGCAGGTCAATCGGCAATGCCAACGTCACCGAGGTCCTGACCACCGAGCGTGCCAATCTGGCCAACGATATACAGAGGAACCTGCAGACTACCCTCAACCAGTATGATATCGGTGTGCGCATCGTTACCGTCAAGTTTCAGGATGTGACGCCGCCCGATCCGGTCAAGGCGGCCTACAACGAGGTCAACGAGTCTGAACAGCAGAAGGAAAGTCTGATCTTCCAGGCGCGTGAACAGTACAATCGCGAGGTGCCGCGCGCGCGCGGCGAGGCGAAGAAGGTCTTGCAGGAGGCAGAAGGCTATGCCGTCGAGCGGGTCAACAAGGCTCGTGGTGAGACCAACCGCTTTCTGGCCTTGCTCACCGAATATCGCAAAGCCCCGGAGGTCACCCGAAGCAGGATTTATCTGGAGACACTCGAAGAGGTTCTGCCCCGCCTGGATGAGATCTATGTCATGGATGATAAGAGTGGTGGACTCTTGCCGCTGCTTCCCCTGCGCAAGGCGCCGGAAGGAGGGGTAAAATAATGAAAGCACCCGTAATTCTAATTCTCATTGTTGCCGTGCTATTTATCGGTATGGATGGCCTCTACGTGGTCAACGAAGCGGAGCAGGCGATTATCACGCAGTTCGGCAAGCCGGTAGGGGACGTTGCCCAACCAGGCCTGCATTTCAAGATGCCGTTCGTTCAGAAAGTCACACGTTTCGAAAGACGCATCCTGAAATGGGACGGCGCGCCGAATCAGATTCCGACCAAGGACAAGCGATTCATCTGGATCGACACCACTGCGCGCTGGCGCATCCAGGATCCACTGCTGTTCTACACGACGGTTGCCACCGAGCGCGGCGCTTTGAGCCGCCTCGACGATATCCTTGATTCGGTGGTGCGCGATGCCGTCTCCGGACGTCTGCTGGTGGAACTGGTTCGCGGCAGCGATTACAAGGCTCAGGACCAGAGCGAAGAGCAGTTCGAGGTTGAGGGGGTGGTCGTCCCCACGGAGGAGTTGATCGGCCGTGAAGAGATCATGGCAGGCATCCTTGACAAAGCGCGGGCCAATACCCCTGATTACGGCATCGAGTTGATCGATGTGCAGATCAAGCGCATCAACTATGTCGAGCAGGTGCGCACCCGGGTCTACGAACGTATGATCAACGAGCGCAAGAAGGTTGCCGCTCAGTATCGTTCCGAGGGTGAAGGCGAGCAGGCGGATATCCTCGGTCAGATGGAGCGCGAGCTTAAGACAATCAGCTCAGAGGCCTACCGCAAGGTGCTCGAAGTGCGCGGTGGTGCTGATGCTGAAGCTGCTGCAATCTATGCTGACGCCTACAACAGGGATAAAGAGTTCTATGCCTTTCTGCGGACTCTCGAATCCTATAAGAAGTCGATCCAGAAAAACGGCCGGCTGGTGATTTCCACCGATTCCGATTATTATCGCTACCTGAAACAGGCGCAGTAAGACCTTCGGAAACCGCTTGTTCTGAACCATGTTTAACGAAGCGAGAAACGGGGACAGTCATCACGGCTATCCCCGTTTTTCTCTTTCAGATTCTCTGGTTATGTCCGTTACTCATGTTAATGCATGCCCCCAACATTCACCACAGGTTATAATCATGGCGAAACCCTGGAAAACCATTGACAGCATCGACACCGATGAAGGTGTGCTCGAACTGCGGCAGCGCGATGAGCGCGATTTCCTGATCACCGTCGCTGGCCTGGTGCTGATGAACAGCACGGCCAATCGATCCGAGATGGTCCTCGGCCAGCTTGGCTGTAAGCATCTGCACAACCATCCTCGGCCAAGGGTTCTAATTGGCGGCCTGGGGATGGCTTGTACTCTGCGCGCGGTTCTGGATTCGTTGCCAGCGACGGCTGAGGTGGTCGTGGCAGAACTCAATCCGATAGTGTTAACCTGGTGCCGGGGGCCGTTGGCAGATCTGACCGATGGTGCCGCAAACGATCCACGGGTTGATGTTGTGATTGGAGACGTGGCGGAGGTGGTGCGCGACACCGCCAGCAATGCAAGGGCCAAAAAATTTGACGCTATTGTTTTCGACCTCTACAAGGGGCCGCATTATCATACCGATAAATATAATGATCCGCTCTACGGCAGCCGGGCAATCGACAATGCCCGCCTGGCCTTGAAGCCCGGTGGAGTGTTTACTGTCTGGGGCGAAAACTACGATGAGGGGTTTGACAAACGATTGTGCGCGGCCGGCTTTACCGTCAGGCATGAACGACCCGGCCGGGGTGGCCTCCGTCATGTTGTGTTCGTGGCAACGTTAGCGAAAGCGGCAGTGCTACAACAAGCCGCACGAAAAAAAGCATGACTTGGTTTTCCGGCACGCGTAAAATTACCTGCTGATGAGCAGAAAAACAGATTCTTCAAACAAGGTTTCAATGAAAACCCGGTTATCTCCTCAAACATACGCAGAGCAACTCAGTCAGCTGGTGAAAGCTGACATCGGCAGCTGGGTTTTCGATGCGCCTCTCGGCGAACACGCCAGTTGGCAGATCGGCGGTCCAGCTGACCTGCTGATTGAACCCGGAACTGTCGACCAGGTCGCCACGGTTGTTCGTTTTGCCAGCAGTCACGGCATCCCGTTGATTGTCATCGGTCAGGGCACCAACCTGCTTTTCGATGACGCCGGCCTGCGTGGCATTGTCCTCAAGATGGGGCACAAATTTTCCAGAATTGTCATAAGTGACAACAATATTACTGCCGAGGCCGGCGCCTGGGTGCCTGGCCTGGCACGTAAAGCGATGCTGGCTGGTCTGACCGGTCTTGAGCACACCATCGGTATTCCCGGAACCCTTGGTGGCCTGGTTTTGATGAACGGTGGCAGCCAACGCAAAGGCATTGGCGACAACGTGCGGAGGGTCTGGACCGTCAATCGCAAGGGCGAGCTGGCCGAGCTAAGCCGGGACGCGTGTGCCTTCTCCTATCGACACAGTGATCTGCAGAACGGCGGTGCCGTCGTGGTCAAAGTGGAACTGGAGTGCGAGCGCCAGCCGCCGCAGTGGATTCGCCAGAAGATGCTCGACGATTTGCGTGAACGGCGCCGTAAATTTCCTCGCAAGCTTCCCAATTGCGGCTCGGTCTTTCTCAGTACCGGTGAGATGCATGCGAGCGTTGGCCCGCCCGGCAAACTCATTGAGGATGCAGGACTTAAGGGCACACGTATCGGCAATGCCGAAGTTTCCAGGCAACATGCCAACTTCATCGTGAATCGCAACGGCGCCACATCAAAGGATGTCCTCAGTCTGATCGAGCATATTCGTCGCACGGTGCGTGAGCGGATTGGTTTTGAACTCTGCTGCGAGGTCCGTTATGTGAGCCCCGCGGGCGAGATCATGCCGGCACATCTGGCAAATGTTTCAAAGATGGAGCAAGTGACCTGATCTATTAACACGGCAGGGGAGGTATGATGAAGAATCGAGATGAAGTCATCCTTGAGACCGAAAATGTCCGTGTCCGCATCCTGACTCTCGATGTCGGCCAGGCAACCGCCTGGCACTTTCACCTGAATCAGTGAGAGGCCAGTTTTCACCTCTCCGATTCCTCTCGCCAAGTCATTTTCGCGAGAAGTTTGTAGTTTAAATCCG
Source organism: Deltaproteobacteria bacterium (assembly GCA_024636215.1). The sequence goes on along the minus strand of JAGXHL010000051.1, from coordinate 57 downwards.
TCTAACGGGGCAGTTTCTCCGGTCAGACGGAACCGATCTTTGACAATTTAGCTGATT
>JAGXHL010000050.1 GCA_024636215.1 Deltaproteobacteria bacterium | reverse complement strand
GCCTGTTACCAGTTGTCGAGAGACTGTGTCAACACCTTGGTGGATGAGACACTTTAGCGTGTTTGTCTCACAAGTTGTTCCAGCGGCAAGTCTCAAATTATCTAGGACTTCTGAGACACTCTTTTTTTCTTAAAAGTCACGATCAACAGTAACGCCTGGAAGCTCACCATTTAATATTCTCAATTATATTGTTGCAACTCTTTCTCAGATGTCCTTAGGAATTATAGTGTTCTTCCCCTGCTCTCAAGATGTCTCTACAATCAAAGCATCAATCAGAAGTCAAAAAGCTCCCCCTGCTGCCATACCGGTTGCTCCTTGTTGCCACGACCAATGATGTGTCGTGCCGCCAACCAGAGTTCACGGGTCAACTCGATATCGTATTGCGAATCGTGCAGGCGGCTGTCATCAACATCGATTCCACAGTGCTTTGCCACCGTCGCTAATTTAAAGTTTCCCAGCTCTGCACGCGTCTCCTGAAGAATCTGCGCCCAGACCAGCATAACATCCAGGCAGGGATACCAGAACCAGCTGCCGAAGAAGCGGTCGCCGTTCTTCTCCCAGAAGCGCCTCATGAAAGGCATGTCAAAACTATGTGCGTTATAACCGACAAACTGGAATTTGTCGGACTTGTCATATTGGCTGGCGTATTTTGCAAACATTGTCGCAAGCCGCACATAAATATCTTTGGGATCTTCGAACAGTTGACCCGGAACAGCCAGGTGATCGGGATGATCGGGGGGAAGGAACTGTCTGCGATCCATGCCGGTCACTTCCAGTGCGGCCATTTCAATGGCATCCTGGGGATAAGGGCGCACAAAATAATCGAATGATTCTTTAACCTCGTCACCAATCTGTACGCAACCGGAGATCTGGGTCAAACCATTGCGCTCCGGGTTGACACCGGTCGTCTCCACGTCAATAAATACCAATTTCTGTTCAGGCATATTTACAACAACCTCAGGGACTCGCTGTGGACAGGACAAAGACCAGCTCTCAAAGAAAGGGCTGAATATTGATCTTTACAAAAGACTTGCGCCCGTTATGTTTAAAAAATTTTCTGTCAGGATACCACGAGGCAGGACTTTCTCACCATAGAGCACCCTGTCACCTTCCTTGATATAGATCTCAACATCAGGATTTCCGTTTCTTTTAGGCAGCTTGATCGCAACAACTTTGAAATTTTCCGGGAGCTCATCCAGAGGCGCCTCCCCATTCATCTGCCTGAATGCGTTCAGCACGCCCAGTGCCGTATCCTTGTTGGCCTCAGCAACACCCTGAATTCCAGCCTGAATGCATGCCACCAGATAATTCTTGGTGTAATTTTTAGTGTTTTTAGTTTTGGTTAAGCTGCCGGCGGTCATATTGATGTCATCAAAAGCAGCGTCGATCTCGCCATTTTCAACAGCAGCTACCACGTCAGAGACGAGAGAGCTCAAATTGGCCGGCTTCCAGTTTTCGGGTTTCATCTTGATCATCTGTGGATATTAACGGAGACGGTTTAGAAGAGCAACAGAATCAGAAAAAATGCTCGGCACTGCATCGCAGCACGCCTTTTTGCCTGAGTCGAGACAAGCAGTCCCGCAGATCGACGCAGTCACGGCGGACAAAAAACCGTTAATGAAGGGTATCGACAAACGTCGCCGGCAAGTCGACGCAAAACGGCCTCAAGCGACAGGACATCTCTTAAGGCAATGGCTCATCGGTGTAGGCAATATCAGCCTCTGTCGATTTGTGAAGAGGAAGCTCTTTACCATCATACACATCAGAAACCCAGTCGGGATTGAGCAGAATTGACTTGCTGCTCAAGGCGATATCCGCTGATTCGAGGGCCTCTGCTGCGCTCTTGCGATCGTGGATCTGGCCGCAAATCATCAAAGGTAAGGGCGTCACTTCCCGGGTCAATTGAGACATGTTCCGATCCGTACCAAAAGCCTTATCCCTGAAGTTGTAAGTGGAGAGAGAGATGGCGTCGATGGGCGTTGTGACCAGCAGACCGATCATCTCCTGCCATTCCTCAGCGCTGTCAAAAAGAGAGACCTCCCTATCGGCGATCCCCCAGTTCGAGACACGGAAGGTCAGTAGGCGATCCTCCGGTATGACCAGGGCAACTGATTCAATCACCTCGCGGGCAAACCGGAAGCGGTTTTCCACGGAACCGCCGTAGCTGTCATCGCGTTTATTGGAATAGTTCGAGAGAAACTGGTTGATCAGGTAACCGTGTGCACCGTGAATCTCAACACCGTCAAAGCCAGCCATTATCGCACCTTTGGCGGTTTCTACGAAGCCGTTAATGACGTGATCAATGTCGAACTGGCTCATCTCTTCAGGGACGGGATAAGCCTCTCCGGTCAGCGGATTCTTCTGTTTGGGCGCAATGCGACTCGGAGCGATCGAGCGCCCGGCCGGATTGACTTCAGGCCATGCCATTCTGCCGCAGTGGAACATCTGCATAATAGAGACCCCGCCATGGTCACGAATCCCCTCGATGACAGGACTCCAGGCGTCAATCTGTTTTTGGGTGACCAGTCTTGATTGTTTCGGATAACCCTGACTGCTCTCGTAATCGGTAACGATTGCCTCGGTGAAAACAAGCGAGGCACCCTTTTCTGCCCTTCGAACCAGGAAATCAAAAACATCCTGACGCGGGATGCTGTCTCCCGGCGAAGACATGCGGGTCATGGGAGCAACCCCAAGACGGTTGCGCAAAGTGAAATTTTTCAGTTGAAATGGCGAAAACAGAAGATCGTCAGACATAATAATTCCCTTCGTTGAAAAAATAGAATCCTCTTAACGGAACGCTTAAACTATAGCGGATAGTTGTGCAGATAAAAGCTGGAGCGGCGAAAAGTCCAAAAGAACACAGCTCAGAAAGAGAAAAAACTTTACCTATCAAGCGCCAATCAAAGAGATACAAGAATAGCTATTTGTGGCAAAATAGCTGTCATGCATGCAACCTCGTTACAACTCCCCGTCGAAAGCATACTGGACGAACTTAACCAGGCCCTGAGTCGCGTCGGAACCGCCGTTTTGCAGGCCCCGCCCGGCTCAGGAAAGACCACCAGGGTCCCCCTGGCCTTGCTCGACCAGAGCTGGTTGCAGGGGCGATCGATCTTGATGCTCGAACCGCGCCGACTGGCCGCAACCAATGCGGCTCGGTATATGGCGTCGCTATGCGATCAGCAGGTTGGCGACAAAATCGGCTATGCCATTCGATACCAACGTAAGGCCGGTGCGCAGACCCGCCTGGAAGTGATGACCGAAGGGCTGCTGATTCGCCGCCTGCAGAGCGACCCGGAGCTGAAATCTGTCGGCCTGGTCATTTTTGACGAATTCCATGAACGCAGTCTGAACGCCGATCTGGCTCTGGCCCTTTGCCGGGCAACCCAGCAGGGCCTGCGGGACGACTTGCACATACTGGTCATGTCTGCAACCCTCGATGCCGAGCCTTTGTCGCAGAGGCTGGGAAACTGTCCGATCATCTCCGCGTCCGGCCGTTCCTTCCCGGTGTCTGTGAGTTATCTCAACGATATTGAAAGACACCGGATCGCAGAAGGTACCGCCCTTGGTGTTCGTCAGGCTCTGCAGCAAACCAGGGGGGACATTCTCGCTTTTCTGCCCGGCACAGGCGAGATCAGGCGTTGTCACGAGAATCTTAAAGATTTATCCGCACAAATTGATATCCGCCCCCTTTATGGCAGCCTTGCCTTCGCCGACCAGGAAGCGGCGATTCTGCCGGGCAAACGACGGCGCGTGGTATTGGCCACCAATATTGCCGAGACCAGCCTCACCATCGAAGGGATAGAGAGTGTTGTCGACAGCGGCTGGGAGCGTCGGCCACGCTTCGACGCGGCACGCGGCATGACCCGTCTGGAGACTCTGCGCATTTCCCTGGCCAGTGCCGAACAACGCGCAGGGCGTGCAGGCCGCGTCGGCCCGGGCCATTGTTTCCACCTCTGGAGCGAGGGTACCCAGGGCAGCCTGCTGCCCTTCTCTCCGGCCGAGATTCGTCAGGCAGATTTGGCGCCCCTGGCCATGGAGCTTGCCCGCTGGGGAACTGTTGATGTTGCCGAGTTGACCTGGATGGATCAACCTCCAGCCGGTCATCTGATCGCGGCCCGCCAGCTGCTGACCAGCCTTGGTGCCCTCGACGAAAACCTCAGGCTGACCCCTCTGGGACAAAAGATGTCTCGCTATCCGACCCATCCCCGCCTGGCGCGACTGCTGGTGTCCGGCCTTGAAGCGGGCTGCCCTGATCTTGCCAGCGACCTCACCGCCCTCCTCTCTGAACAGGATCTCCTCAGCCCCTCGCGCCAGGCTGCCGGCACAACTGCGGCCAGCGACCTGATCGTACGTCTGGAAATTCTCCAGCATGACCAATCGCCCAGGACAGCGGCCGTTCGAAAAGCGGCAAACTACTGGAGGAAGCTGACCGGGGCCGATAACGAAAGCTCTTATGACGCAGAAAAGATAGGAAGATTACTCGCCAGCGCCTATCTGGACAGGATTGCCCTCAGACGCAAAACGAGCAGTGAGCGTTACCTGCTGCAGAATGGCCAGGGCGCCACACTGGCGCCCGAGAGTGTGGTGCGAAGTTCAGAATGGCTGGTTGCCGTAGAGACCCATGGCCGAAGCAACGCCGAGGAGCAAATCCGTGTTGCCAGCGGCTTGACCCGCGAGATTATCGAAGAGCTGTTCGGCGATCAACTCGAATGGCAGCATGAAGCCGGTTGGGATGATCAAAGCAACCGCGTGGTGGCCAGGGAAGTGCGCAGGCTGGGCGCTATTATTCTGCAGGAGCGCCCCGCTAAAACGACTGCTGACGATACCCTGCCGGCCCTGTGCGACCTGATCAGGCGACAGGGGCTTGAGATTCTGCCCTGGACGCGCGAGACGCGACAACTGCAGGCCCGGGCCGCCCTGCTGCATCAGCACCTGCCGGATGGCGGTTGGGCTGACTGCTCGGACAAAACCCTGATCGATGAGCTGGAAAGCTGGCTTTCGCCCTACCTGACGGACGTGAATACCCGCAACGGCCTGAAACGCATAGAGCTGGCTGCCGCTCTGCAGGCCAGAATCGGTTGGCAAAAGCTGAAAAAACTTGAGCAGATGGCTCCGGAAAAACTTGAGGTCCCGAGCGGCTCGCGAATCAGGATTGCATACAAGATGGGGGAACTGCCGGTTCTGGCGGTCAAGCTTCAGGAACTGTTCGGCCTTGCCGAAACACTCAGGCTTGCAGAAGACCTCGTCCCTGTCACCATCCACCTGCTCTCTCCGGCCGGACGACCCCTGGCTGTCACACAAGACTTGAGGAATTTCTGGGACGCTGTTTACCCGGAGGTAAAAAAAGAGATGAAGGGGCGATATCCCAAGCATCCATGGCCGGATGATCCCTGGCAGGCCGTGGCGACAAGCAGAACCAGGCAACGATCGAGACATGAGTCGTCCTGATTCAGAAGTGGACCGTAAGGTTCACATGACAAAGTGCCGCGACAAAGAACAAAGCAGAACAAAAACTTGCCAGCCCACTGGAACAATGCTATAGCTTTGCAGCGCTAAACCACGGGGTTATGCCCCTGTGGTTTTTTATTTTTTACGCTCCAGAGATGCCGAGGAACCAAAGACCCATGATCAGTGCAGCAAATATCTGTTTGGCCTATGGCAAACGTACCATCTTTAAAAACGTCAACATCAAGTTCACCCCCGGCAACTGCTACGGGCTGATCGGTGCCAACGGCGCCGGGAAATCGACCTTTCTCAAGATTCTTGCGGGAGATATCGACGCCGACAAAGGTGAAGTCACTATCGGCAAGGGCCTGCGACTGGCGGTTCTGCGTCAGGACCAATTCGCCTTTGATGAAGAAACCGTCTTCAACACGGTGATAATGGGCCACGAACGCCTTTATGCCGTTATGACCGAGCGTGAAGCCATCTACGCCAAAACTGAATTCACCGAGGAAGACGGCGTCCGTTCAGGTGAACTGGAAGCAGAATTCTCCGAGATGAACGGCTACGAGGCGGAATCCGAGGCGGCTGTACTGCTGAACGGTTTAGGCATCCCAGAAGCACTTCGTCACAAGAAAATGAAAGATCTTGAGGGCGGTGAAAAAGTTCGGGTTCTTCTGTCCCAGGCGCTGTTCGGTAACCCCGACGTTCTACTGCTCGATGAGCCGACCAACAACCTTGACCTCAAATCAATCAAATGGCTGGAGGAGTTTCTCGGCCGTTTTCAAAATACAGTAATCGTCGTTTCCCACGATCGACATTTCCTCAACCAGGCCTGCACCCATATTGCCGACATCGACTTCGGCACCATTCGCACCTACGTCGGCAACTACGACTTCTGGTATGAAGCCAGCCAGCTGGTCTTGAAGCAAAAACAGGAAGCCAACAAGAAAGCCAGTGATAAAGCCAGCGAACTGAAAGAGTTTATCGCCCGCTTCAGCTCCAACGCTTCCAAGGCCAAGCAAGCCACTTCGCGCAAAAAACTGCTCGACAAGCTGGACATAGAAGAGCTGCCCACCTCCTCGCGCAAGTACCCTTTCGTGGTTTTCAAACCGGAGCGACCTTGTGGCGACATCATCCTGGAGATCAAAGGTCTGAGCAAAACTGTCGATGGCGTCAAAATTCTCGACAACCTGGACCTGATCGTCAACAAACATGACAAGATCGCCTTTGTCGGCAGCAACGGTCTCGCCAAGACTACGCTGCTGCAGATCCTTGCCGAGGAGATCAAGCCCGACAGCGGCAGCTTCCGTTGGGGCGTGACCATTACCAGTTCTTACTTCCCGAAAGAGAACAGCGCCTACTTTAAAAACGATCTGAACCTGATTGAATGGCTCTGCCAGTTCCCGCCCCATGAAGGGGAGAGCTTCGCGCGCGGTTTTCTCGGTCGCATGCTCTTCTCCGGCGACGAAGCCACCAAGATGACCAGTGTTCTCAGCGGTGGCGAAAAGGTGCGCTGCATGCTCTCCAGAATGATGTTGAGCAATGCCAACGTGCTCATGTTCGACGAACCGACCAACCATCTCGACCTGGAATCGATCACGGCTCTCAACAACAGCCTGATCAACTTCCCCGAAGTGATCCTCTTCACATCCCATGACCACAAGTTCGTGTCCACGGTGGCCAACCGGATCGTTGAGTTCACCCCGGGCGGCATCATTGATCGGGTTATGAGCTTTGAGGAGTACCTTGAAAGTGCGGAGATCACGGCACTGCGCGAACAGATGTGCAATGGCGAGGCAGACTTAAAGTTGTAAACTTGCCAGCAAAGGGTTCCTTATGGCTCTCACAGCCACTATTTTCAAAGCCAACCTGCAGATCTCAGACATGGACCGGCACTATTATGCCGACCACCATCTGACCTTGGCCAGGCATCCGTCTGAAACCGACGAACGCATGATGGTGCGACTGCTGGCCTTCGCTCTGCACGCCGATGAACGGCTGAGCTTCACCAAGGGGTTGTGTGTTGATGATGAACCGGACCTCTGGCAGAAGAGTTTAAGCAACGAAATCGAGTTATGGGTGGATGTCGGCCTGCCCGATGAAAAGCGGGTGCGCAAAGCCTGCAATCGTGCTATGCAGGTTTGCCTCTATCTGTATGGCGGCCGCAACGCCGAACTCTGGTGGAACAAAAACTCGGCCAGTTTGCAGCGCTTCCGCAATCTCACGGTTATTGAGATTGCGGAGACAAGCAGTCAACAACTGGCAAAGCTTGTGCAACGCAGTATGCAGCTGCAATGTACCTTGCAGGATGGCGAGATCTGGTTAAGTTGCGACGACCAGACCCTGACCCTGGTCCCCCTGCTCCGAAAAGTTCAAGGGTGAGATGATCTTACTATTTCTTTTGCATTACCAATTTCGCCCTCTATACTGAATGAAAAAGATCCCTCGGAAAGCTATGCAGTCAAACTTTACCTGCCGCTGCTGCGGCCATTGCTGCCTCAATCTCATCGATGCCTATAACGGTTGTGTCAGTGATGAAGATCTGAAACGTTGGCAGCAACTGGGTCGCTTCGACATCCTGGCCTGGGTCCGGACCCTTGACCTGGGGCCGACCAACCAGCTTCACACGGCGTGGCTGGACCCCGCAACAGGAGACGATGTCGAACGCTGCCCATGGCTGATTGACCGCCTTGACCGCAAAGGCCACCTGTGCGGCATCGAGGAGATAAAACCCGATCACTGCCGTGGCTATCCGGAACACCGCAGACACGCCGAGGCAACAGGATGCAAAGCGTACGAAATCAACAGGTAGCTGATGACGCCTGACCCGTTACTGACACCGGAGTTGTAACCACATGAAAAAACCTTCAACCAGTAAAGATCTGTACGTGGCGGACATCCCCTTCGAGGCAGAAGAAGAGGAGTTGCAAAAACTCTTTGCCCTTTGCGGCAAGGTGCGTTCCATTCACATGGTCACCGACGCAAAGACCGGCGTGTTCAAAGGTTGCGCCTTTGTGCATATGACAACCGCCGCTGAAGCGAAGGACGCCATCAACACCCTCGACGGCGTCTCACTGCATAAGCGCATCATCAGTGTCACCGAAGCCCTGCCAAGAAAAACGGCGACTCCGGCGACCAGCCCTGAGCCCGATAAACCGAAAAGATCACGGCGTCCTGCGAGACGGCGACAATAGGCTGTAGTCAGACTCCCGGACCCTGGAGACCCACAGCCCTCTGGGTGACGGCTGATTGGAGGATGTTATTTTGAGAGCTGGGGGCGTAGGGTGATTTTTGTAAGCCGTCTGAGCCGCATTGTGTGGTTGAGCGGTTTTTTTGCTTTTGGGGGTCGTCACCGCACGGGGAAACTCTTGCGGGACAGCAGCGCGTGCCTGTCCCATATTAAATCCCGAAAAATAAATAATCTCACCCCTTAACCCTCAAAAATCTCCAGCCGAAAGGCACTAAGGGGTGTTAACTCTCGTTTCTTTTGTTGCTGTGAGTGTTGGTTAAGTCCCAAAATTTAAAGTACACCCTTTCTTATTCCCCAAAAATTAAATATAATGACTTCAAAAGGACTTTTTATGACAAGTTTTTTAGACAATCTGCCAGAAATTTTTGTTTCCAACACTGAAATGTCAGCATCAGTCAATCAAGCGGTTAAAGCCGGAATGCTTAGAAAGCTTGGTTCGCGCCTCTATACAAAAAATTTATCAGCCCCTCCGGAAGACATTGTTCGGAGGAATTGGTATTTCCTTTTAAAGAGCTATTATCCAGATGCTCTAATTGCAGACCGTACTGCCCTTGAAAATAAGCCTGCTTTAGACGGTTCCGTTTTTATTGTTTCCTCTAAAAAAAGGGAAGTATCTCTTCCTGGAATTACTTTTAAGCCCCGACCGGGTATAGGGGCATTAGAGACAGATAGCCCCTTCTTGGGTGGGTGCTATCTGTCATCCACTGAAAGAGCATATTTAGAAAATATGCGGTCTTCCCGTGTGAGAAAAGGAAGTGTGCCAAGGACGCTTTCTCAAAGGGAGGTTGAGGAGCGCTTAGAGAAAATTTTAAGACAACGTGGGGAGGATGCCCTTAATACAATCAGGGATAGAGCTCGCGATTTAGCTGAAAAACTAGACGCTGAAAAGGAGTGCAAGAAGCTTGAAGAATTGATTGGTTCTTTGCTTGGAACACGGGATGCTGAACTGCTGCGTATTCCGATGAAACTTGCCAGTCATTCCAACGCAAAGTTTCCAGTCGTTCCAAGGCAAACTTGCCAGCAATCGGAGCGCAGCGACGCTGGAGTTTTTTGTCTTACGCTAAGTCGTTGATCGGGTCAAGTCGTGATCGTCTTTTACGCATCGATTCTCCTTTCAT
>JAGXHL010000049.1 GCA_024636215.1 Deltaproteobacteria bacterium | reverse complement strand
TTTCAGATCGGACCGCAGGGGAACGACCCGCGGTGCCGCTTCTGGCGACTGCTTCACCCAGGCCGCGAAGTGGCGCATGGCGTGAAACATGACGAAATTGCGCAGTGCGATCCAGGCCGAGCGCAGCGGTCCGGGCATCGTTAACTGCACACGCTCACAGCGCTGCTGCATCAGGTGCTCGAGCCGCTCCCGAAGTTGCCTGGCGAAGGTCTCGTCGCGCACGACCACGTTGGCCTCGAGGTTCAGGCCAAGACTGGTCGGGTCGAGGTTGCTTGAGCCGACCGTCGCCCAGTTGTCGTCGACCACCGCGACCTTGGCGTGCAGCGGCCGTTCGCTGTATTCGTGGACGCGCACGCCGGCGCGTATCAAGTTTAAAAGGGTCAGGCTTGCAAACTTGCAAACTTGCATACTTGTGTTAATTGAGCTTAGAGCCATTGAAGATGACGACCTGAGAATAACCCTTGAACAGCTGAAAACGAAGGCTGTTAACTCCGTTTGTCAAGCCTGAACCCCTACCGCTTACCGCACCCGCCGAGGCTGGATCGCTCCCGGCCGGCTTATTCCCTCACTGTTTCCGCCTCGAAGGTATTGCACTGTTCGAGGATGCCAGAGTTGAAGCCACGCCGGAACCACTCGACGCGTTGAGCGGAACTGCCGTGCGTGAAGGAGTCCGGTGTCACATAGCCACGCCCTTGCTGTTGCAAGCGATCGTCTCCGATCGCGCTGGCAGCACTGAGTGCCTCCTCGATATCCCCTTCTTCGAGAATTTGTCGGCTGCGCTGGGCATGGTGGGCCCATAAACCTGCGAAACAATCGGCCTGGAGTTCCTGACGCACCGAGAGCTGGTTGGCCTCGACTTGACTCACCTGACGGCTGCGCAGCTGGACTTTTTCAGAACTGCCGAGCAGAGTTTGCACATGATGGCCAACTTCATGGGCAATGACGTAGGCCTGGGCGAAATCCCCCGGGGCGTTATGGCGCTCCTTCAGATCGCGGTAGAAGGCCAGGTCGATATAGACCTTCTGGTCGGGCGGGCAATAAAAAGGCCCCATGGCCGCTTCCGCGAAGCCGCACGCCGACTGCACAGCACCGGAGAAGAGGACCAGGGCCGGCTCCTTATAGGTTGCGCCCATCCGTTGGAACTGATCGTGCCAGACGTCCTCGGTGTCGGCCAGCACAACCGATACGAAGTCCACTAACAGATCTTGCCCTACGGGCGGTGACCCGGATGCCGGCATCTGGGAGGTGGTGGGTTCGGGCGTCCCCTGATCGAGAATCACACTCGGATCAACACCAAAATACATGGCGACCAGGACCAGGATAATAGTACCAAAGCCGCCGACCTTGGCGCCCCGGCCAATTTGCATTCCCCGCCGATCCTCGATATTGTCGCTTCTTCGTCCACCTTTCCAGCGCATGACAAAATTCCTCCACGTCTATCGGCGAGTTGCCTTTTCCTGTCGTCTGCGGTGAACTCCTGTTCCAGAATATTGTCCTTCGATTAGTCAGCGTCTCTAGCAGCCTGTCGGGCTATACGGGCCGAAGCGAAAATTGGTTGTTTGAGAACAGATTTTAGCTCATTTGCAGGTTCATAACCGTAGCTATGGACCAAAAAGGAGCTGAAATATGGGCCATACAGCCGGATTTGCAGCCGGCTCATGGATGGTCCGACAGGTTGCCGGTGAAGTAAAATTGTTTAAATCAATTATAGACTGGAAGAAGACGTTAGCCAGCCCGACGATTCAAAATTCATTTTCATGGTTGCACGTTATCCGTGAAACGTTAAATTGTCGTCCCCCGAGTTCTGGCTCAATCTCCAGGCAACATCCGATCTGGCCATGAACCGACCGGAGAAAACCTTTCATTTTAAAGCTGCGCATGACAAGCCCCTTGTTTTTCTTGATCAATTACTATAATAGCGAGTGGCAATATGCTGCACTTTTTGTCCTGATAACGATAAGGGAGGTTTAAGTCATGTCTATGATCAAGGAGTTCAAAGAGTTCGCTGTAAAAGGCAATGTGGTTGATATGGCGGTCGGTATCATTATCGGTGGCGCCTTCGGCACGATCGTCAAATCGCTGGTCGGCGATGTGATCATGCCTCCCATAGGATTGATGCTGGGCAATGTCGATTTCTCGCAGTTGTTTTTGGTGCTCAGCAGCGGAAATACTCCTGGCCCCTATACAACAGTCACAGAAGCTCAGATTGCTGGTGCTGTAACCATTAATTATGGCGTCTTTATCAACTCCGTGATCAGTTTTTTGATTGTTGCTTTCGCTGTTTTCATGCTGATCAGGGCGATCAACAAACTCAAGCGCGAGGAAGAAGCACCGGTTGTAGAGCCGACCACCCACGACTGCCCCTTCTGTTGCTCGACGATCTCTTTAAAAGCAACTCGCTGCCCGAATTGTACGTCTGAGATCATTCTCTGATGAGAGATACGACTTGATCCTGTCACAACGAAAGGAGGTGCTGCACGCCACAAGTAAAGGGCCCTCTGCTGTAAAGCGGGGGCCTTTTGCTTTGGCGGTGGCGTCTTTAATCTGAAATGATAAGTTTTGCTGATGTTGGAAAAATTTGACATGCTGCTGGCAGGTTAGCGCACAAATTCGAAGCTCGGCTTATTCTTGGCTAAAACGCAATATCTCCCCCAAGATCAGGTATAATTGATTTTCGTCCGGAGTTTCCGGATGGGCACTCATTAAACTCATATGCCTTTCCCGGCAAAAAAGGTAGCGGCATGGAACGCATACTGATTAAACTTATCCTGACGTTATCCCTTGGTTTCTGTCTGTTGCCGGTGCCTGGCCATGCGCTCCGGGAGCAAAAAATCGCCCCCTTTCTTCAGAGCCAACTCACCATGGTCGGTTCTGAAGAAAACATACCGGTTATCGTTCGGATGAAAGATCCGCTTGCTGTTCAGTCTTTCGCCACCCCAACCGTCAAACAGGGGCCCATGCGCGCACAGGCCCGGGCAAAGCTGATCCATGCACTCAAAACGCGCTCCAAGCAGAGCCAACAGCCATTGCAGACGTTAATGGAACGCCACGGGATTAGTGGAGTTCGGCAACTCTGGCTGATCAACGGCATGGCCCTGAAGGCGTCTCCCGCACAGATCGAGGAAATTTCGAGGATGCCCGAAGTCGCATCGATTGATCTCGACCAGGCGATTGAAATTCCGGAGGTTTTACCTGCCCAGGTTTTGGGACCGGCCGAACAGAACATCAACCTGATCAACGCACCGCAACTCTGGGAGCTCGGCTATGCCGGCCAGGGCGTTACGGTGGGCATTGTCGATAGTGGTGTCGATGTCAACCACCCCGATCTCGGTTCGCGCTGGCGCGGCGGCAGCAACAGTTGGTTTGACCCAAATGGCGAGCATGCTTTTGTACCGACCGACCGTGATGGCCACGGAACAAAAGTGACAGGGCTGGTTCTCGGCGGCAATAACAGCGGAGCCTATATCGGTGTTGCACCAGACGCCGAATGGATCGGGGTGAAAATCTTCGCTGATAACGGCATAGCCCTGAACAGCGTGATTCATGCCGGCTTCCAGTGGCTGCTCGATCCGGACGGTAATCCGGATACTGATGATGCCCCGGACATCGTCAATAATTCATGGAGTTTCGAGGAATCCCCTGATGTTTGTGACGCAGCGGATAGGGAGTTCCAGGCCGATATTCAGGTAATGAAAGCAGCAGGCATGGTTGTCGTGTTTGCCGCCGGCAATACCGGGCCAGCCCCCGCCACCAGCATTGCACCAGCCAATTATCCTGAAAGCTTTGCCGTTGGCTCCGTGGGGACTTCGACGTCGCCCACCCTGATCAGCGCTTTCAGCGCGCGCGGGCCTTCTGCCTGTGACAGCACGATCTACCCCGAAGTTGTGGCTCCCGGGTTCCAGATAAGGACAAGCGACCTGACGGATGACGGAGAGATCCTTAATTCCTATAGCCTGGTTGCCGGCACATCTTTTTCGACTGCGCATGTCAGCGGTTCGATGGCGTTGCTGCTCAACGCGTTTCCCGGTATCCCGGTCAGTGCCCTTGAAACGGCGCTCAAGCAGTCAGCAACCGATCTCGGCACGCTTGGGGCAGATAATATCTATGGTTACGGCCTGATCGATTCTCTGGCGGCTTTCAACAACCTGGTTGGTCGACTGGATATCAATGTAACTGACTCGATTATCCCGGAAGACGACGGTATCCTTGCCTTCGGCAGCGCAGCCCCGGGCAGCATTGCCACAGCCGACGTCCGGGTGCGTAATACCGGCAGTCTGCCCCTGCCTCTGGCAACCATTGATGTCAGCAATGTCCGCGAGCCGTTCAGCATCAGTAATGACGGCTGCAGCGGTCGGGTCCTGGTCGCCGGAGAGGTCTGTTCCATCGCCGTGCAGTTCGCACCGACCCTTTCGGCAAGTTTTTCCGGAAGCCTGGTCATACTCTCCAGCAGCACAGGAGAAGAGCGTGTAACGGTGACCCTCACCGGCGTCGGCAATACACCGCCTGTCGCACCTCAATTGCTGGCTCCGGCCAATCAGGCAACGGTGGGTACGACTGTGACCTTCAGCTGGCTGCCGGCCAGTGATGCGGACGGGGATGCGGTTGCGCAGTTTCTGGTTTATTCGCCCCACGCTGATTTCTCTTTCTCGATACCACGCGAGGTCGAGATGGTTTCTGCGATCATGCTGGGAAGCGGTGGTCTGCTGCTTGTCATTCTGATGACAGGCCTGCTGCGCCGCAGAAATTTGATGCCGGCCGTAATCCTTGCGGTCCTGATCTTGACCATGGTCGCGTGTGGCGGGGGAGGTAGCAGTGGAGGGGATGATGCTGGCGATGAGACGGAAGAGGCCACAGAGGTTCAGTCAATAGTCGTCGGCGGGCTGACCCCGGGAACAACCTATTACTGGAAGATGGTTGCCAGGGATATTCATGGCGCTGAGACGCAAAGTGCAGTCAGAACTATCGTTGTGCAATAGTTGAGGGCAATCAACAGCACGGTGATTCTGCCGGGGATGCCCCGACATCTTCGATGGTGGACCCTTATCTCTGACCCTTCTCTCTTGTCTCCTTGTCTCTCCCCCGACAACCGCAAATGAACTTCATCAATTCGCAGACCGAATGGAGCCGTTAGCGCAATGCCAGCGACTCGGCTTGGTGTAAAAAATTACGCCAGGGGAGGATCCTGATCCTGATCTGCCGGCAAAGGAACAACACTGGGCAATTTTTGATGCAGGGCAAGCTTGGCCAGTAAGTGTGCCGAAATTGGTGCGGTGATAAACAGAAACAGGCTGACCAGAACCTCGTGGAGGCTGAAACCCTCGCTGTGCAAACTGAAGAACGACGACGAGGCCAGCAGCAGACAGCCGACCCCAAGGGTGGTGGCTTTGGTCGGGCCATGCAGGCGGGTGTAAAAATCCTTGAAACGCACCAGCGCCAAAGAGCCAATGAAGGTGAACAAGCCGCCGGCGACTAACAGCAGAGCCAGCAAAAATTCGCTGAAAATACTCATTCGATAATGTCTCCGCGCAAGAGAAATTTGACCAGGGCAATGGTACCGACAAAGCCCATCAGGGCAATCAACAGCGCCGCCTCAAAATAGAGAGGACTGGCAAGCTGGATCCCCAGCAGCACCAGCAGGGCGATGGCGTTAATATACAGGGTATCCAGGGCCAGGATCCGATCGGCGGTGCTGGGTCCGATCAGCAAGCGCAAGGCACTAAACACAACGGCACCCGCTACCAACACAAAAGCCACCCACAAAGCCAGGTTCAGCATTCGAAAAACTCCTTCAATGGCGCTTCAAACCGATGTTGAATCCGACCCACCAGGGCTAATGGGTCGGCGCAGTCGAGGGCGTGAACTAACAGCTCAGACCGATCTTTGGACAGCCGCGCCGAAACCGTGCCCGGGGTCAGACAGATAATATTTGCCAACAGACTCAGGGCCAATTCGTTACGTAGCCGCAGAGGCACCACCACAAACACCGGCCGCAAAACCCTGGGCCCGACCAGAATCAGACGCGCAACCACCAGATTCGCCAGCAGGATTTCAACGAAAAAACGCCCCAGAAAAAGCATCAACCGTGCGGGCCGCTTAATCGGTACCGCTTGCGGCCAATAGGTCTGGGTATAGACTGGAACAGCCCACCCCAGCAGCAAACCGAGAAAAATCTGCCCCGGGGCAAGGCTGTTATTGAGCAACAGCCAGAAGCAAACCAGAATGGGCGTTAACAGCGGATGAGGCAGGTATTTACGGTCGATTTTCATAAGCTGCCCCCTAAGACCGCCCGCACATAATTTGCGGGGTCAAGAATCTGCCGGGCAGTGGCCTCGGTAAATTCCAGTGCCGGCCCCGCCGCCAGGGTCAATAAAACGATCAATAGCAGTAACCCCGCCATCGCCGGCAGCTCCCAGGGGCTGGCGCCCAGAGTAACCCGTTGGCCACCGCGGGGAAAAGCCATGGTCCCACTGGCGGCCAGAAAGATCTGGCTGCCCCCCTGTGCCAGGGCAATCAGCGCAGCCAGGGCCGTGGTCAAAATCACCCCCCAGACCAGGAACTGAGGCAGTGCCTGCAGAATTAACATCTTGGCAATGAATCCGGCGAAGGGCGGTAAGCCGCTGATGGCCATGGCGGCGACGAGGAAGGCCCCACCCAATAACAACGGTTGGGGCAGATCGCCATCGGCGACCAGTTGATCGCCGCTGGCCGGGCGTCGGCGGCGCAGAGCGCCTGCGCACAAAAACAACAAGGCGGCGGCAAAGCAGCTGTGGGGCAGATAATAGAGCCCGGCGGCAATGCCCGCCGCACCACCGGCAAAGGCGGTCAACAAGGTGCCGACGGAGAGGAGGATCAAATAGGCCGCCAGCCGGCCAAGACGGGGGGCGGCCAGGGCACCGGCGGCACCAATGAGCAGGGTCAGTAGGGCCAGGGGCAGCAGCCAGGGCAGATAGAGACCCGCCAGCGACCCGGCACTGTTGCCATACACCAGCGTGCCAAGACGCAAAATTGCGTAGAGACCGATTTTGGTCATGATCGCGAACAAGGCGGCGACCGGAGCACTGGTTTCGGCATAGGCGGCCGGCAACCACAGATGCAGCGGCATGATGCCCGCTTTGAGCGCAAACACCACCAGCAACAACAAACCGCCAGTGCGGGCCAGAGCCAGCTGGGCATCCTCCAGCCCGGCCATCAACTGGGCCAAATGGGCAAAATTCAGGCTGCCACAACTGCTGTAAATCAGCCCGGCGGCTAGCAGAAAAATCGCCGAACCCACGAGATTGAGAATCACGTAATGCAGTCCTGCACGCGTGCGTGGCCCACCGCCGCCGTGGAGTAACAGACTGTAAGAGGCGATCAGCAACACCTCGAAAAAAACAAACAGATTAAACAGGTCACCAGTGACAAAGGCGCCGGAAATTCCGAAAATCTGCATCTGAAACAGCACATGGAAATGGCGCCCCTGGCGGTCGCAGCCGGCCAGGGCATAAATCAAAGCACACAGGGCCAGCAAGGCGCTGGTCAAGAGCAACCAGGCCGCGAGACGATCGACCACCAGCGCAATCCCGTAGGGTGCCGGCCAATTACTTAGCCGGTAGACCAGTTGCGTGCCGTCGGTGACCGTCCGCAGCAGCAGCAGAGCTAAACCAACCTGGACCAGACTTCCAGCCAGGGACAGTCCCTGGGTCAGTCGCTGTGCCCTACGCGGCAGAAACAGTAAAGCAATCGCCACCGCCAGGGGCAATAGCAGGGGCAAGATTGGCCCATGAGCTAATATCATCACCGCTCTCCGTCTACCTGGTCGCTGCCCAGTTCTGCCTGAGCGCGCAGGCTGAGCATGATTGCAAAGGCGGTCATGGCAAAGCCGATGACAATCGCCGTCAACACCAGGGCCTGGGGCAATGGATCGGCGGGACTGCTGGCCGCACCCAGCACCGGCGGCTGGCCGATCACCAGCCGACCGGTGGCAAACAGAAACAGATTGATAGCATAAGACAACAATGTCAGCCCCAGCACCACGGCAAAAGTACGGGCCCGCAGCAGAAGATAAACCCCGCAGCCGCTGAGTAGGCCAATGATCAGAGCGATCAGGGCTTCCATGGTTTTTTCCCCTGTGACTGGGTCGACGACTTGAATAATCCCAGATTGATGAGAATCAGCAGGGTCGCGCCGACCACCACCAGATAAACCCCCAGATCAAAGGCCGTGGCCGAAGCCAGCTCGACCTCTCCGACCAGGGGTAAAGACCAATGGCCAAAGGCCGAGGTGAGAAACGGTCGGCCAAACAGCCAGCTGCCCAAGCCGGTCAGCAGGGCAATCAGCAACCCCCAGGCGATCAGCGGATGGGCCTGGGCGGCCGGCAGGCGTTGTTTGGTCCAGACGACTCCATTGGTGAGATATTGCAGGATCAGGGCAACCGCTGTGACCAGCCCGGCAATGAATCCTCCGCCTGGCAGATTGTGCCCGCGCAGAAAAATGTAAACCGAAACCAGCAAGGCCAAGGGCAGCAACAGCCGCGAAAAGGTCGCCATGATCAAGGGGTACTTGTCAGGGTCAAACTGGCGGCCTTGAGCATCCTGTTCCAGCCCCGCCAGCTTCAGATTCTGCATCATTGCAAAAATTCCCAGAGCGGCAACCGCCAGCACACTGATTTCGCCCAGGGTATCAAAACCACGAAAATCGACCAGAATCACATTGACAATATTGTGGCCGCCTCCGCCGCTGAGACTGTTGGTAATAAAATAGTCTGAGATGGTTGCCGACCGGCGGGTCAGCACCGCCAACGCCAGTACGCTCATGCCGCTGCCGGCCAGCAGCGCCAGCAGAGCGTCACGCCAGCGGCGCGCGGGGCTCGATTCATTGGGGCTGGTCTGGGGCAAAAAATACAGGGCCAGAAGCAGCAGAATCAGGGTGACCACTTCGACCGCCAACTGGGTCAGGGCCAGGTCGGGGGCAGAAAACTTGACGAATATCAGGGCCAGAATCAAGCCGATGGCACCAGTCAAAACCAGCGCGGTCAGGCGCTGGCGATGGCCAAAGGTCGCCTTGAGTGCCGCCGCGGTCAACACCAGGGTCATCACCAGGCTGACACCGTCCACCGGCAGCAAAGGCGGCAGGTTGGTCAAGACTGCCGGGCCAGGCAGCATGCCCGCAATCCCAAGACACAGGGCGGCGCTCACCAGCAGCGCGAGTTGTTGTTGCAGGGAACCGCGATCGGCAAAAGCAGTCAACCGCCCGGCCCCGGCCAAAATTTTATCGAGCGCCGCTGCAAAAATCTTGTGACCATCCAAGCGCCCCTCAAGGTACGCATGCAACACAAACAGTGGCTTGCGGCCAAGATAGAGAAGCAGCCCGCCCACCAGGGCAATCAGGCTCATGAACAGGGCCGGGTTGACGCCATGCCAGATCGCCAGATCATGCTCCGGCAGTGGCCCCTGCAAAACCGCGCCGGCGGCCACAACCAGAATCGGCTCGACTGTGTATTGGGGCACAATGCCGATCAGCAGGCACATCAGCACCAGAATCTCGACCGGAACCTTCATGAAGCGCGGTGGTTCATGGGGAGTTCTCGGCAGGTCGACTGGCTCGCCATTAAAAAAGACATCGTGGATAAAACGCAACGAGTAGGCCACGGCAAAAATTCCGGCCAGAGTGACGACCGCAGGCAAGAACCAGCTGAAACGCATCTGCCCGCCGGCGCTGACGGCCTCGGCAAAAAACATCTCTTTGGATAAAAAGCCATTGGCCAGGGGGACACCGGCCATAGCCGCAACGGCCACGATCGCCAGAATCGCGGTGTGCGGCATGGCGTGCCACAGGCCATTGATACGTCGCATGTCGCGGGTGCCGCATTCGTGGTCAATAATCCCGGCGGACATAAACAGCCCGGCCTTGAAAATCGCATGATTGATCAGATGAAAGACCCCGGCGACCGCCGCCAGAGGCGTGCCGATGCCGAACAAAGCGACAATCAAGCCCAGATGACTGATCGTCGAATAGGCCAGCAACCCCTTGAGGTCGTGTTTGAACAGGGCGATCACCGCCGCCAGCAGCAGGGTTATCAGGCCGATACCGCCGACCCACCAGGTCCACAGCAGGGTGCCGGACAGTACCGGGAACAGCCGTGCCAGCAAAAACACCCCGGCCTTGACCATGGTTGCTGAATGCAGATAGGCCGACACCGGTGTCGGCGCCGCCATGGCGTGGGGCAACCAGAAATGAAAAGGGAATTGGGCCGATTTGGTGAAGGCGCCGAGAAGAATCAGCAGCAACATCAGGGGATAGGTAGCGGCGGCACGAATCTCATCACCGCGCTGCAGAATCGTCGTCAGTTCAAAACTGCCCGCCGCCTGGCCAAGCAAAACAAATCCCGCCAGCAGCGCCAGCCCTCCAGCACCGGTGATGACCAGAGCCAGTTGGGCGCCGCGGCGCGCCTGCTCGTTGCGTCGCCAGTAGGCAATCAGCAGAAACGAAGCGAGGCTTGTCAGCTCCCAGAACACCAGCAGGACAATAAGGTTCTCTGCCAGCACCACACCTAGCATGGCACCCATGAACAGCAGTAACAGGGAATAGAGCCGTCCCAGACTGTCTTCCTTGGCCAGATAGTAATAAGCGAAAATAAACACCAAGGCACCGATGCCCAGGATCATCTGCGCAAACAACAGCCCCAGGCCATCAAATCTCAGCACCAGGTCAATCCCAGCTCTGGACATCCAGGGCAGGCGTTGGATTTTGACGTCGCCGTCAAAGACTTCGAGCGTTAGGGGTGCCAGCCACAGAGCTGACAAAAAACAGCCCCCCAAGGCGGCAAAAAACGCCCATTTTCGGCCGCGGCGTGCGACCCATGAGGTCAGGGCCGCACCGCAAAAAGGCGTGAGAATGGCGAGCATCAACTGCATAATAAAACCCTTATCAATCGTTACCCGGCGCTGCGCAGGCGCAGCAATGGGTTTTTAGGAGGGTTTTAGGTCAATATGACCCGAATCTGTTGCATCAACCGATTGCTCAGGAGCAGGGCAGGGTTATGTGAAGCGGGAACTTCGGCAGAGCCTGGCGTTTTCGCCTGGCAGGTTGCCAGGTTTTCTTGTTTTTACGCTGCAGCATGCTTCCAGCCCATTCTTAGTTTCCGTTGTTTTTTGCGACAAGTCAAGTCAGCCTCTTTTGTTTGATCTGACGTTCACAGAGAGAGTTTATGCGTTGTCACGAAGTCGATTACAGCTTTGTCGGTGACGATATGCTTATGGGCTTGGCAGAAGATTCCTATATGCCGAAAGCTGGCAATGCGACCGGGCAGGTTGAAAGGAACGGCGCTTGCAATTTTTACCGGACGCGGGAATAATGCGGCTCGTCGCATCAACCCCGCCCCTGCTGCGGGCGTCACGTGAATGATGAGCATAAAGGAGAAGGTCCATGACATCTGCCCCGAAAGCCCCGGCTTTACTCGGCTGGATCATGTGGGGGCTGGTTGCCAACCTCTATCTGATCGGGTTTTTCCAGCGGGTCGCTCCCGCAGTCATGGTCAATGAATTGATGCAGGATTTTCAGATCGGCGCCGCCGCTCTGGGCAACCTTTCTGCCGCCTATTTCTACGCCTATGCCGCCATGCAGATTCCGAGCGGACTGCTGGCCGACTCCATCGGTCCGCGTCGCTTAAGTGCCATCGCCGCCCTGACCGCCGCGCTGGGAATTTTTGCCTTTGCCCTGGCACCCAATCTGTGGATGGCCATCGCCGGCCGTTTTTTGGTCGGAGCCTCGGTGGCGGTCGCTTTTGTTGCCTGCATGAAGTTGGCTGGCCACTGGTTTCCCACTGACCGGTTTGCCACGGTCACCGGTGTTGCGCTGTTGCTGGGCAACCTGGGAGGAGTGATCGCCGGCGTGCCGCTGGCCGAGGTGATCACGCGGTTCGGCTGGCGCAGTGCCATGACGGCCAGCGGTCTGGTCACCCTGGTCGGAGCCATCCTGATCTGGCTGGTGGTGCGCGATGATCCCGCCGAACGGGGCTATGCCAGCTACGTCCACCGCGAGGCGGGCCATCAGGCCGTACCGCCGCTGACAGCGCTGCGCAGCGTGATCGGGGAACGGGACACCTGGCTGTTGTTCTTTGCCGCCGGCTTCTCGTCTGCGCCGCTGCTGGTGTTTGCCGGGTTGTGGGGTGTGCCCTACCTGACCCAGGTCTATGGTCTCGAGCGCTCCCAGGCTGCGCTGCTCACCTCCACCATGCTGCTGGCCTGGGCGGTCGGCGGACCGGCGCTGGGGGCCCTGTCCGACCGGATCAAGCGGCGCAAGCCGCCGTACCTGATCGCCAATCTCTGCGCGGCGCTGCTGTGGGGCATCTTCCTGTTCGCCAACCTGCCGTATGCGCTGCTGTTTGGGTTGTTTGCTGCAATCGGTTTCTGCTCCGGCGGCCTGATCGTCGGGTTTGCCTTTGCCCGGGAAGCCAATGTGGCGGCGGTAGCCGGCACCGCCGGCGGCGTGGTCAACATGTCGATTGTCGGCTTCGCTGCGATTCTGCAGCCGCTGCTGGGCTGGATTCTCGATCGTCACTGGGACGGCCGGCTGCTGGGAGATATCCCGATCTACAGCGCCGACGCCTATTTTGCCGCCTTCGCCTGGTTGTTCGCCTGTGCCCTGCTGTCGGTGGTTGCGCTGATCCCGGTCCGCGAGACCCGTTGCCGGATGCGCGAGCCCGGTGACAGGTCCGAAGTTGCTGAATAGTGGCATAATGTTGATAATTTATTGATGTTTCATTGTGCTGTGTTGTTTGTTAGATGATGAACGCATGGCACAAGAAAAACCAACACCGGCGGGTCGCGTCCCGCCAGACGCCTTACTTTTTTCAGCGTCAAAAAAGTAAGCAAAAAGACTGGTTTTCCTAGCGGAGGGCATATTCCTTCGCCAGGTTTCGGTGGTTTCTATAGGTTTCTGAGTAGGGGAGCCGGCCCTGTTCAGGGGGGCCTTTCCGCACAGCTTTCTTGAAGCAAGGGACTAAACCGATAATTCCGAAGCAATCATCAAATCTCAGGTTAGGGTTTTCGCGTCCCGCACCAGCCCCTGTTGCAAGAAGCTAAACCGATCCTTTGAGCCCGAAATTCAACTAACCCCGTGTAGGCATTTCACGAATTTCAGCCCGCAATTTCGGCAGGCACTGCGGGTAGTTTTGCTGCAGGAAAGCCAGAAGCTGTTCCCGGACATGACAACGCAACTCCCAGGCCTGAGAGGAGTCCGCCGCGCTCATCAGGGCGCGCAACTCAACAGTGCTTGAGGTTGCGTTGATCACGTGCAGGCGCCATACCTTGCCATCCCAGAGCTCATGATCCTTGAGAATTTCGTGGAGCTGATTCCTGACGACTTCAACCGGCAGACTGTAATCAACATGAAAAGTGACGGTCGCCAGCAGCTCCGCGGAGACCCGGGTCCAGTTCTGAAAGGTTTTTTCCAGGAAATGATGGGTTGGAACGACCAGACGACGCAGGTCCCAGATACGCACCACAACGTAGGTCAGAGAGATCTCTTCGATCTGCCCCCATTCGCCGTCGACAATAACCACGTCATCGATTCGGATCGGCTGGGTGATGGCAATCTGCAGCCCGGCCAGCAAGGTGGCAAGGCTGCGTTGAGCGGCAAAACCGATGACGATACCGATGACCCCGGCTGAGGCCAGGATGCTGGTGCCGACCTGACGAACCTGCTCAAAGACCATCATGGCCGAGGCAGCTGTCACAACGCCGATGACAATCACCAGGATTTTAACCAGGACCTTGACCTGGGTATGAATCGCCCGCGCCTTGAGGTTGTCTTTCTGATCAATCCTGTAGCGCTCGAGCAGGGTATCGCGTCCGGTCAGCACCATGGCGACGGCAAGCCAGCCGATCAGGGCGATAAACAGAACGCTGGATAAAGGACGAAGAACCGGGGCGAAATCATCAGGGATCGTCAAGGAGGGGGCAACCAGTTGAATCAGGAGCAAAGGAATCAGCAAGCGAAGAACGGGGTAAAGGTGTTTACGAAACGCTATAGCCAGCGTTGCCTTGCTGGCACTCAAACGAAGTAAGATGATTTTGCACAACAGGTGATTCACAAGCAGGCCGCAAGCGATTGCGAAAAGTAGCCAGAAGCCGGAAATAAGCATTGTTTCGCCTCTCTTAAAAAATGAAGATGCTATATTAGCAAATATCTGGAAGTATAACAGAAGGGCACAAAGGACGGAGGCGGACTCTCAATTTATAGAGATAAGGCCGAGTATCCAGGGGCCCCAACTGAATGGCAGGGTGTTGAACGGCAGGCAGACTGGACAGGGTTCAGTTGTGTGTATTTGTGATTTGCACGTCAAACAGCTCTTCGCTGCCTTTGCCTTGCTTCGGTCATATCTTCCCTTAAACTGTAACAGGATGCAATGTCCCGATTGTCATGATCTCTGGAGCTGAGAATGAAGACTCCCTCAACCGGCCATGGTCGTCTTCCGGACCGGAACAGAACAAAGCTTCTTTACGACCAGCATCTGCCGGCCTACAAGGCCAGGCTGCAGCAGCTTGTCCAGGATGTACGTTTAATTCTTGAGCAGCAGGGTTTGACTCCGGCCATCAAGTATCGTATCAAAAGTTTTCCGGCCTACTTCGACAAGCTGCGTAAACTGAACAAAACCAGCGCGCGCCGGCGCATGGCAACGATCAATGATTTCTTCGGCCTGCGCATCGTCTGCCCTTTTCTTGAAGACGTTGAAACCGTCTCCAGCCTGCTTGCCGGCCACTTCGAGGTTCTGGAGACGGAATGCAAAGCCAACCAGCATTCTTTCCGCGAGTTCGGCTATGACTCAGTACACTTGGCCATCCGCATGCAAACGAGACAGAGCGGTCGTGCGATGCCCGGAGTGCGAAATGTTTGTGAGATCCAGTTGCGAACCATTCTTCAGGATGCCTGGGCCGAGGTTGAGCATGAACTGGTCTACAAATCGGATATCTCCTTGCCGAACCAATCGATTCGTCGCAAGCTGGCTTCCTTGAATGCCACTTTGACCCTGTCTGATCTGATCTTTCAGGAGATTCGCGACTATCAGAAAGAGATTCGTCAGCATGGCCGAAAACGACGTGCGAGCGTCGAACGGGAGTCTCTGGAGCGGGACTTTATTGCCATCTCTCAGCCTACGAACTGCAAGCCATCAGCTCGCATCGGACCGATCTCGACCAGTATGGCCAGCCATCTGGAAAAAACCATGCTGCGGGCTTTGCAAGCCCACAGCAATCATGATCTTGAAAATGGCATCGCGCTCTACGGACAGCTGCTCGGCATGCAGCTCGATCGTAAAATGCGAGGTCTGGTCTACAACCACCGGGGGATGGCCTATTTTGCTATCGGCAGCCACCAGCGTGCACTCAAAGATTTTACCAGTGCCATCAGATACGACCCCGAGGGTGATCGGGGCTATGCCAATCGCGGTCTCTGCTACCGGGTTATGAAAAAATACGACAAAGCACTCAAAGACTTCGACCAAGCGTTGCTCATCAATCCAGGTCGTCCTGATAGCTACTTCGGACGGGCTCAGACCCATTACGACATGCAGCAATTTGAGCTGGCACTTGTCGACTGTGAGAAGGCTCTGCACATTCATTCCGGCCACCAACCTGCCAGGGAGCTGATCAAGACCCTGCGTCAAGGATAAGCCTGGATCAAAACTCAAACAATCACACTGCAAGCGCTTGTCATAAAGAGTGCCCGGCTGTATCATACCTGCACCCTATAGCAACCGCGGTTCCAGGTGTATGCACAATAATTTATCCAGTGATGAGCTTAAACAAAAAGCCCTTGCCGCCGTCCGTCGTGCGGAAGAACGGGCCCGGCAATTTTACGCTATCAGGCTGCCGTCCGCTGCACTTGATTTCTCCCTGCGTGGTCGTTGTGCCGGTCAGGCCAGAGTTGAGAAAAAGGGGGCGACCCTTTTGCGCATCAACCTGCAATTGCTCGCTGAAAATCTGGATGATTATCTCAGCCAGACCATTGCCCACGAAGTGGCTCACCTGGTCGTCTACTGGACAGCCCGTAAAAAGCGTCTGCAGCCAAGACCCCACGGCACAGAGTGGCGATCGGTCATGCGCGAGTGCTTCGGGCTGGAACCAAAACGCTGCCACAGTTACCGGACCTCGCCCGCCCGGGTCGTGCCAAGACCGTTTCTATACACCTGCAGCTGTCGTGAACACCGCTTGACCAGCATTATGCACAACAAGATCGGTCGTAACTGTCAGGCTCTCTGCAAGGCCTGCAGAACACCTCTGCAGCATGTAAGTGTCCCGTGCGGCTAATTCACCCCTTCTCATTGCAGTGCTTTGGAGCCTGGCAGCAGGCCGGTGTTACGATTTTGAAATTCGTAACACTTTGCCCTTGACCGAGGTCTCTTCTGGCAATAAAGTGCTGGTTCAAATCCTATTGACTCTTGGAGCTGTCCCGTTTTTGCGCAGAATCTTACAGAGCTCGATTGACCTGTGAGTTTAAGCGAACAGAGCGTGACGAAAAGGAGATTTGACCGTGCACATGGCCGATGCACTCGTATCCCCTGCCGTAGGCGGCGCGTTCTGGGCGGCCGCCGCCGGAACCATCGCTTACTCTTCATCGCGCGTACGTAAGGACCTTGATGATCGCAAGGTGCCGCTCATGGGCGTCCTTGGGGCCTTCGTTTTTGCTGCGCAGATGATCAACTTCACGATCCCGGCAACCGGTTCAAGTGGCCACCTCGGCGGCGGGCTGCTGCTGGCGATCCTATTGGGGCCTTCTGCCGCATACCTGACCATTGCTTCGGTGCTGATGATCCAGGCGCTTTTTTTCGCCGATGGCGGACTGCTGGCGCTTGGCTGCAACATCTTCAATCTCGGCGTCTTTCCCGCTTTTATTGCTTATCCTTTAATCTACAAAAGACTGGTCGGTCGTGATCCACGTCAATCCCGGATGGTCGCCGCATCAATCGTCGCCGCGATTGTTGCCCTGCAGTTCGGCTCTTTGGGTGTGGTGCTGCAGACGGTCCTGTCCGGTGTCTCCGTGCTGCCATTTGGAACTTTTCTGCTGCTCATGCAACCGATTCACCTTGGCATTGGCGTGGTCGAAGGCGTGGTCACAGCGCTTGTCGTCTCATTCATTTACCAGGCCCGACCGGAGATTCTGGAAAGTGCCTTGCAGCAGAAGCCCCTTGGCGAGTTACCGGTCAAATCTCTGCTGGTCAGCTTTCTGGTTGCCTCACTGCTGATCGGTGGCGTGCTCTCCTGGTTTGTTTCCGAAAACCCGGATGGACTGGAATGGTCGATCGCCAAAATCACCGGTTCCCCCGAGTTGACGGAGGTCGGGGGCAGTGAGCACCAGCAGTTAGCCAAACTTCAGGAAGAGACGGCGCTGCTGCCCGACTATGCGCTGCCTAACGCTGAAGGCGAGGTCGAATCGGTGGCTTCCGAGCGTATCGGTACCAGTCTGTCCGGCATCCTTGGCGGTGCGATGACCCTGGTTCTGTGCAGCCTGATCGGTGTTATCCTGAAAAGACGCAGCTCCGCCAGGCGGAAAGAGGCTTAGGATGCTGGCTATTGACGGGTCGTTTCTCGACTTCAAGCAACTCGATCTGCTTGCCCTGCGGCAGACGCCTGTCCACCGCCTCGATCCACGCGCCAAGGTCCTGACCACCCTTTGTTTCATTGTCAGCGTGGTCTCCTTCGACCGCTACCAGATCTCGGCTATGTTGCCGTTCATGATTTACCCCGCCGTGTTGATGGCTGTCGGCGATTTGCCTTTAGGTTATATCCTGCGCAAGATCCTGATCGTCATCCCTTTTGCCCTGCTCATCGGTCTGTTCAACCCGGTTTTCGACCGTCAGGTGCTGATGCAGATCGGTTCACTCGAGATCTGGGGGGGCTGGATTTCCTGTTTGTCCATACTGCTACGTGCCCTTCTCACCGCGAGCGCAGCCATTATCCTGGTGGCGATCACCGGTTTTCCGGCCATCTGTGAAGCCCTGGAAAAAATGAAGATGCCGCAGGTGTTTGCCGTGCAACTGCTGTTTCTCTACCGCTACATCTTCGTTCTCACCGATGAAGGCGTCCGAACAGCGAGGGCACGACAACTGCGCTGCTTCGGTAAGCGGGGGCTCGGTCTCCGCCAATTTGGCTCTCTGCTCGGCCATCTGCTACTACGCACCTGGGAGCGCGCCGAACGCATTCATATGGCGATGCTGGCCCGCGGTTTTGCCGGCGAAGTCCATTCCAGCCGACGACAAAGCCGTTTCGGTCGGGCTGAAATGTTTTTCATGGGTGGATGGATCAGTCTTTTTGTCCTGCTGCGCCTTTATAATGCCCCGCAATACCTCGGCGGGCTTTTCACAGGTACCATGCCATGAGTCATCACATTGTCCAGGTCAAGAATTTGCAGCACGTTTACCCTGATGCCACAGTGGCCCTGCGCGATGTTTCTTTTTTGATACATCATGGCGAAGCGGTGGGCATCATCGGTGCCAATGGCGCCGGCAAGTCGACACTTCTCCTCCATCTGATCGGTTACCTCTCAGCAACCTCCGGAGAAATCATCATCGGTGACCACCGCCTCACGAAGGAGACCCTCCCCGAGATCAGGCGCACAGTCGGTATGGTGTTCCAGGACCCGGAAGATCAGCTGTTTATGCCGACGGTTTATGACGATGTCGCCTTTGGGCCGCTCAACCTCGGCCTTGCCAGCGATGAAATTGAAAGCCGGGTCGCAGACGCCCTCGGCCGGGTCGATGCTCTTGATTTACGTGACAAGCCACCCTACCATCTGTCCGGCGGTGAGAAAAAGCGCGTGGCGATTGCAACGGTTCTCTCCATGCTGCCGGAGATACTGGTCCTCGATGAACCGAGCAACGGTCTCGACCCCCATGCCCGCCGCCAGCTGATTGCCCTGCTTAAAGCTTTTCACCACACGCGCATAGTCACCAGTCATGATCTGGATATGATTGTCGAGCTCTGCGATCGCACCATCGTGTTGCATGAGGGCAGGGTTATGGCCGACGGTCCGACCCTGGAAATTTTCAATGACGACCAACTCCTCAAAACCTGTCGACTGGAAAAGCCCTTTGCCATGCAGGGTTGTCCGGTCTGCTCCCCCGACCAACAGCCTCTGCCAAGCCAATCCCCGTTGGTTCCTCAACACAGCGGCAAACCCCACGACCACGAGCATTGATCAGAAGCTGCCCAGGATAAAGCCTCGGGGCCGACGCTGCAGACACATGATATGGTCTGGCGCGATTTTTTATCTAAAGTAAAAGCTTTTACTTAGACAAAAAAGAAAATTCGCGTTAGTCTCCCTCTACAGGTACATGGTCAGAGGTCTGACCAAATGGCGAGTTTCGCCAAAAAAGGTGAGCTTTCGCCACTTTTGTAAAAAAAGCAGCGAGATTAATTTGACAAACACCCAATTTTACGGGACTTTTTAACTGGCTACGCTCGGCATCATCTTTGCGTAGACAGTATAAGCGTTGGCCGATCGACAGGATCGACCCTACAACCTATTTCTTGCGGAGGGTAAACACCCATGAATGTTCACGAATATCAGGCCAAGGCCATCCTGCGGTATTTCGGGGTTCCGGTCCCGGAAGGACACGTGGTCTACAACAGCAATTCAGCGCGCGACTGGGCCAAGCGCCTCGGCGATGGGCCTTACGCGGTCAAGGCCCAGATCCATGCCGGTGGACGCGGCAAGGGCGGCGGCGTCAAAATCGCTAAGACGGCCGATCAGGCCAAGCAGTACGCCCGCGAGATGTTCGGTATGACCCTGGTGACGCATCAGACCGGGCCGGAAGGCAAGGTCGTCAAACGTGTACTGATCGAGAGCGGCTGCAACATCGCCGACGAATTCTACGTCTCTTTCCTGGTCGACCGGGCGACCGACAAGGTCACCCTGATGGCTTCAGCCGAAGGCGGCATGGATATCGAGGAAGTCGCTGCCAAGACTCCAGAGAAGCTGTTCTTTGAAGCCATCGATCCGGTGGTTGGCCTGACGGCCTTCCAGGCCCGCAAGGTGGCTTTCAAACTCGGCTATGAAATCGCCCAGGTCAAGCAGGCGGTGCCCTTATTGATGAACCTCTACAAAGCTTTCGTCGAAACGGATTGTTCTTTGCTCGAGATCAACCCTCTGGTCCTGACCGGTGACGGCAACCTCCTCTGTCTCGATGCCAAGATCAACTTTGACGATAATGCGCTCTTCCGGCATATCCGGATTCGCGATCTGCGCGATTACGACGAGGAAGATCCGATGGAAATCGAAGCCTCCCAGTATGACCTCTCCTACATTGCCCTGGATGGCAACATCGGCTGTATGGTCAATGGCGCCGGTCTGGCCATGGCGACCATGGACATCATCAAACACTATGGCGGTGACCCGGCCAACTTCCTCGATGTGGGTGGCGGTGCCACTATCGAGCGTGTCACGGAAGCCTTCAAGATCATCCTCTCCGATGAAAAAGTTGAGGGAATCCTGGTCAATATCTTCGGCGGTATCATGAAATGTGATGTCATCGCCACCGGTGTTATTGAAGGAGCCAAACAGGTTGGCGTCAAGGTCCCCCTGGTTGTGCGCCTCGAAGGCACCAACGTGGATCTGGGCAAAAAGCTGCTGGCAGAATCGGGCCTGAATATTGTCAGTGCCGATGGCATGGCTGATGCGGCGGAGAAGATCGTCAAAGCCGTCAAGGGTTAAGGAGAGACAACCATGAGTATATTGATCGATAAAAACACCAAGGTTATTACCCAGGGGATCACGGGGGCCACCGGTCTCTTTCACGCCCAGGGCGCCCGTGACTACGGCACGCAGATGGTTGGCGGGGTCACCCCCGGAAAAGGCGGCACCAAAATTGACGGATTTCCGGTCTTCGATACGGTCGTAGATGCCGTTAAGGAAACCGGTGCCAATGCTTCGGTTATCTATGTTCCCCCAATCGGCAGCGCCGATGCGATTATGGAAGCGGTTGAAGCCGGCCTTGAACTGGTCATCTGTATCACCGAGGGCGTACCGGTTCTCGATATGGTCAAGGTGAAGAAATACATGCAAGGCAAAAACTGCCGCTTGATCGGACCAAACTGCCCCGGCGTAATCACTCCCGGTGAGTGCAAGATTGGCATTATGCCCGGTTATATTCACAAGCCCGGGCCGGTTGGCGTTGTTTCCCGTTCCGGAACCCTGACCTACGAAGCGGTCTGGCAGCTGACCACCCGCGGTATCGGCCAGACCACCTGTGTCGGCATCGGCGGTGATCCGGTCAACGGCACCAGTCATCTTGATGTTTTGAAGATGTTTGAAAATGACCCGGCGACCGAGTCGGTCATCATGATTGGTGAGATCGGCGGCGATGCCGAAGAGCAGGCGGCTGCATTTGTCCGTGATCATATGACCAAGCCGGTCGCGGCCTTTATCGCTGGCGCCACGGCTCCTGCCGGCAAGCGCATGGGTCATGCCGGTGCGATCATCTCCGGCGGCAAAGGCGATGCAGCCAGCAAGAAGGCGTTCCTCAGTGAATGCGGGGTCAGCGTTGCCGACAGCCCGGCTGAGATGGCTGATGCGCTGTTGAAGATCTGGCAGCCTTGAAAATAAAAAGCGCTTTGAACCAACAAGGGACCGGCATAAAAGCCGGTCCCTTGTTGGTTTCTGAAGTGAAAAAATAAGGTTTATTGCGTAGGCGGAGAAGACGCGTCTTCTGCTTTGAGCGGTGACCCCCAGAAGGTGCCAAGCACATTCCGATCACGCTCGCTGAGAATCGCACCACGTTCGATCATGCGCTGCAGCAGGGCGTCCAGATCTTCCCCCTGGCCAAGAGCCTTGTCGACCCGGCCACGGGTGTGACAGATGGTGCAGCGGTTTTCAATCGTGTTCTGGAACTCATCGTTAGCGGGCAGGCGATGCACATCATGCACTGCCCCCGGCACGGCAAGTGCGGTACACGGCAGAAGCAGCAGCCCCGCCGCGAACAACAGGAAGTTTCGCAATCTATTATTCTCGTACATAAATATTAATATCCGTTTCATGAA
This sequence comes from Deltaproteobacteria bacterium, assembly GCA_024636215.1. The sequence goes on along the minus strand of JAGXHL010000049.1, from coordinate 139,896 downwards.
CCATGGCCATCATGTGGGCGTATTCCGATTCGATGATAGCGTAATGATGTTCGGTTTCTTCGGCCATGCGGTCGAAAACGGCACGCACTGAGGGATCAACCATACGGGCCGCTGTCATGCGCAGATTTTTGAGAAGATCCTCTTCTTCCTGCATGGCCAACTCCATCGCCTTGCGCTCATGGACATTTTCATCAAGAGCTTTTTCCAGCTGCCTGATCATGGCATGACTGGTTGCAGGCGGATGAGCTATAAACTCCTCAAAAGTGCCAAGGTCACTGCCGGTGTAGATTTCGAAAAAGTGGCCGGCATGCTCACGCTCCTCACTGGCCAGCTGTGCAAACACCTTCTTGCCGCGTTCGTTTTCGGTTAAGCTGGCCGCCTTGAGATAAAAATCCATAACGTTTTTTTCAGTCTGAATAGCAGATTTGATCGCCTCGAGTAATTTCATTTCCTGGGGCATAAAACTCTCCTTTCATTGCAGCACGCAAAGGCTGCCAAGAAAAATCATAATGCAGTGCAAAAGTTCTTCGATGCTCTGCAGAGACAAACTATCCCGGATACCTGGTCGTCTGTTCCTCGACCCATGCTTCGATCTTGTCGCCATCACCATCGGTAAGATCGAGAAACCGCAGGCCCATACCCGGTTCATGTTGATCTTTGCGTTTGAAGAGGCGTTTCCACACCACCACACACTGGCAGCGAACCTTGTCTGGGGGTTTGGTCGGCAAGGTCAATTCGATGAGAAAGGTTTCTCCCGGCTCGCGGGGCTTGACCGTAGCGATGAACAGGCCGCCGCGGCTGACATTCTTGGCGTAACCGAAGAGGGTTTTGTAACCATCTCCACAGGGGATCTTTTCCACGATTAACGGGGCCCTGACGGTTCGACGCTTGTTCTTCTGTTCTTCGCTATACGCGCTGTTTTCAGACTCACTCATCGATTTCTCTTCTTCCCTGCAGGCATCTCTGCTTGTCTGTGAGCGCACAACAGATTTACGGTCAATATCAGCAATCATAGCACAGCTTTTTAAATTTTTTAAAACTTGTCGTTGTCATGCAGCGTTTTAATTGAAGACTGATCGCACAGACGTAGTTGTTCGAGCATGGCAGTGACAGTCTGCGGGCAAGAGCGGCGGTCCCAGGCGAAAAAATCCGGGAGCATCTGCTCGGGTTCTCCCCGTGACAAACCCGCTTCGCAAAGCAGGTGCATCAGGCGCAGGGTGCGGAAGCCATCAAACCAGCAGTGAAAGGCTTTCATGCGATGCTCTGCAATGGGGTGATTCTTCTGCAACTTCGGCCAAATCGAGTGCCAATCGAGCTGCGCAAGGTAATCGGCCAGGACAACAGAAATTGCTTCGGCATAACGGAACAACTGATCTGCATCAGCGCAAGGGTTCCGGGTGACGCAATCCAGCCAGGCGGACAGGAGCCTGAACACAGCCACGGGATAAAATTGAACGCCCTGCGTGTCGCCCTCAAGCAAGCGGCCCATACTGCGCCCGGTGCCGAAGGGGACCCGTGCCGAAACGCGTGGCTGCGGGAAGACCATGGTGGCGTTCATCAGGTCAACGCCGTCGGTTTTAGCCAGCTTTTGCAGGAAGTAGAAATCCTCACCGGCCTTGCGATTGCTCATGCCGCCACAGCGAACATAAGACTGAGCCCGACAGGCGATTGCACTGCCAAGGCTGTTAAAGGCATAAGGTGATCCGGCCAGGCGCAAGCCATAGACGTAACTGCGCATGAAGAGTTCATAACGATCGATAGCTGCCTGCTGCACAGCGTCATCGGCCTGCTGATGGCGAAAGGGCAAGACTGTCGCACCCGAGGGCGAACGCTGGAAATGGGCAACAATCGCCTGCAGATAATTCGGTTCCACCAGAGTGTCTGCATCGAGACAGACCAGCAGGGGCTCTTTCTGCCAGCCAAGACAGGATAAGGCGAGATCCAGCCCAAGTTTTCTGACAAAGCCCACGCCGGCCTGCCTGGCTGGAATTTCAAGACCAGGGCTGGCCGCGTCTATCCAGGCCAGAGAGAGCGCCGACGTTGCAGACCAGTTGACCAAACGGGCGAGGTCCTGCATGTTCTGACGCTGCTCCTGGGAGGAGGACTGCTTGCCATGATTGATAACCACCAGCACCAGAAACTGGTCTTGCCAGTGCGCCGGGTTCGCCTCCAAACTGCGCAAGGTTGCGAAGAGGCCGTCACCCTCAGCCAGAGACGGTATCACTACGGCACCGGCAAAATCCCTGTCCTCGGCGCCGGCAACAGTCCAGGCGCCTTTGACGGCACGTTTGTCGAGGTAGCGCTGAACTGCAGCAGGCACAGGCCTCATTTGAGATAATCCTGACAGGCGGCGAGCATCTCGGCAACGGGATCGGCTTCAGCATCGAGCCAATGGATAATAACGCCCTGACGCTCCATGCGGCGAAACCAGGTTTCCTGGCGCTTGGCAAATTGATGGATGGCGCTGTTCAATTTCTGAAAAAGATCGTTGCGGTTCAGCTGTCCTTGCAGGTATTGACCAACGAAACGATATTCCAGCCCGTAAAAGTCGAGTGTCTCCCAGGCGACGCCGGAGGTGTGCAAAGCCTCGACCTCTTCGATCATGCCCTGGTCGAGACGCTGCTGAAGACGTTGCGTGATCCGTTTCCTCAACCGCTGCCGAGGCCAACGCAGGCCGAAAACTCTGGGCTTTAATACCGGAAGTTGCAAAGGCCTGGCCCCGGACTGGTCCTCACCAACCGCGATTTCAATCGCCCGGATCAGCCGGCTGCGGTCCTCGAGGTCTGTGCTGTTGTGCTGTTCGGGGCGCAGGCTTTGCAACTGCTCCTGTAGCACGGCAAGGCTGAGAGGTGCCAGCTTCTGGCGCAACGCCCGGTTCTCACTGACCTTCACCAGTTCATACCTTTGCAGCACGGCGTCGAGATAAAGACCGCTGCCTCCGCACAAGATTGGCAGACGGCCACGCCTGCTGATTTCGCTGAAGCAACGGCCAAAGGCCTGCACAAAGTCGAACAGGCTGAATTCATAGCCGGGATCGACTACATCGATAAGATGATAAGGGATCGTTCCGTATTCTTCGAGGTCCTTGCCGCTGCCGATATCCAGACCACGATAGACCTGTCGCGAATCAGCCGAGATGATTTCGCCATCAAGGCGCCGAGCGGCCTGAACCGCCAGATGCGTTTTACCCGATGCCGTCGGCCCGAGCAGGACGAGAAGATTCATTGTAGGGCTAACTCCAAAGAGAGCAGGAGGCAGAAACCTGGTACAGGCGTTTATTTAGTGCCCATCGGGAAACTTCGGATGGGCAGGGTGCAGTTTCCGGACGAAAACTATTTATAACCGGATCGCCAGGTTAAGACAACGCGTATTCCCGGCAGGCTTCCTTCGCAAGGTGAAATCTGTTATACAGTGATGACTTTAATCTGCGCCTTGGTTTTTTTAAAGGCAACAGGGGTGAAAATTTTTCCATGCCTGGCTCCCCAGCAAACCTGAAAGAAACAGCCGCTCCGCCGGTGATATTGTGCCGTTCGGACCACGGCGTCTCCCGTAAGCAGATTGACGAAAACACGCTGAAAGTGCTTTACCGGTTGCATCGTCACGGCTATCAGGCCTACCTGGTCGGCGGCAGCGTCCGTGATCTGCTCCTGGGCAGGACGCCCAAGGACTTTGACATCGGCACCGACGCGACCCCACAGCAGGTGAAGAAGCTGTTCCGCAACTGTTTTCTGGTGGGGCGCAGGTTTCGGCTCGCCCATGTCAGGTTTGGTCGCGACGAGGTGATCGAGGTGGCCACCTTCCGTCGTCATCCCCAAGCCGATGAACTGCCAAAAGACCCCGCAGAGCACAGTTTTTTTGTTCAGAACCAGTTCGGCACACCGCGTGAGGATGCTTTCCGGCGCGACTTCACCATCAACGCACTCTTCTACAATATCGCTGATTATTCGATTGTTGATTATGTCGGCGGGCTGAAAGATCTCGACAACCGGCAGTTGCGCGTGATCGGTGATCCAAGGGTCCGCTTCGATGAAGACCCGGTGCGTATGCTGCGCGCCCTCGAGTTCAGCGCCCGCCTCGATTTTTCCCTGGATGCCGAGACGCTGGCGGGGATTGCGGAGCAGGCGCCGCTGATTGCCGAAGCCGCTCCAGCGAGGGTTCGTGAAGAGCTGATAGAGCTTTTCCGCCATGGTGTGGGGGCTGCGGTTCTAAAGAGAGCGCAGGATCTCGGCCTGATGCGGCCGATGATGGGAGGCTACCAGCCGGGAGAGGTAACCTTCAGGTTACTTGAACACCTCAACCGGTTTTTCAAAAAGACCGGTCGTATCGATGAGAGCATGCTACTGGCCGCCCTCTTTATCGAGCAATTCTGGAAAAAATGTCCGGCACAGTCGGCGTTGCCGATTAACGAAGTTCTCCACTCGGCCGGACATCTGTTAACACCCTACTGCGCGCACTTTCGCCTCGCTCACGGGTTGCGTCACCAGGCGCGGGAAATGCTGGTTGGTTGTTATCGCTTTACCCGCGGCCTCGGTCATCGCGGCCAGAAACGTTTTCTGGACAACCCGGCGGCACTGCGTGCCTTTGAGCTGTTTCGCCTCTGGAATCAAACCGTTAACGGTGACCCCGCACAGCTGGAGGTCTGGCAGAAGGCCCTGCACCGGGGGCCCGACCATGCAAGTCATGCCGAGCCGCCAGCGAGCCGGCGGACTCACCATCGACCGAGGCGCAGGCGTCGCAAAAGCCCGGCCACGGTCTGAAAGACAGGCAGCTAGAGCCCCTTCAGCAGGTTCTTTAGCTGCTGGAATTCCTGCGTCGTCAAGCGGCGGTCTCGGAACAGGGCGCCGTAATAGATCCTGGCAAATTCTCGACAGAGGTCACTGTCCAGCTGCTCACCAATCTCCGCCAGACCTGATCCCGGCTGCAGGATGTCATCACCGTAACGCCGCCTCAGCCTGGTCCGAAACTCGTTTAGCAACCGTACCTCTTTGGGTTTGCGTCGCAAGGCGAAGGCCCCGGCCACCAGTGCCATGCCAACCAGCAGCACGACAAATATTTTTCCCAAATCTTGCGGAGCCTGCACGGAACCCAGGCTGCGCAGCCTGGCCCCGGTTTCACGAAAGATCGATATCTGCTGCTTCAAGTCAAAGACTACGACCGCCTGCACCCAGTAATAATTCAGGCTGTCGACCAGTTGACGCAACGGGTTCAGGCCTTGCCGATCCCGATTGCCCAGAGTCGTTTCGGCATTAATCGCCCACTGACTGGGATCGATGCGCTGCCAGCTGTTATCGGCCGCCAAGATCTCGACCCAGACATGGGCAGTTTCTTCGCCCACCAGGTAATAACCCCCCATCGGGTTATAATCGCCGCCGTAATAGCCGCCGACCAGGCGCGCAGGAATGCCCGCCAGCCGGGCCAGGGAGATGTACGCCGAAGCGAAGAACTCGCAATAACCCCGCTTCTTGTCGAAGAGGAAGGAGTCGACGGCATCGGCACCGGATGGCAGATCCTCCTCGGCGTAGCTTAAACCCTGGTTGCGGAAAAAATCCGCCAGGGCCGCAACCCGGATAGTCACATCTTCACCCTGGGTCAGAATTGCGGCGGCCAGCTCGCGCATGCGCACAGACGTCTCGGCGGGAGGGCGCAGATAAAAATCACGATCCACGTCAGCCGACATCTTGAGATGGCCTCCGGGGCTGGCCCGGACTTCGTAGCGGAAGCGGTGATCAATGGCGCTGCGGGCGACAAACATCTGGTCAACAGTCTGATCATTGCGAACGCCATCGACAAGCAGCGGCCGGTCCAGGGTCATCAGGTAGCGATCTCTGCGCGGTTCCGGGTAAATCACAAAGGTCAAAGGCGCAGGGCCAGTGACGCGGCTGCCACCTGTTTTGGGCGGTTCACTGCGCACCCATTGGCCCGCCTGCGGCTGATTGAGAACCAACGCCCTCCAGTAGCGGTCTTCAGGGGCGAGTTCTGGCCCTTCTGCCCGAAAAGCCAGGGACTTGTTCGCGGAAATCCGGGTAAAACTGCCCGGCTGTACGGTCTCGGCAAGACCGACCTCACCCGTGCTCGACGGGTTGAGGAAATTCCACAGGGGATGTTGGGTCCTTGGCAGGACGACGAAAAAGACCAGCATCAGAATCAGGGAAACCGCTGGCAGGAGCAGGCCGACCTTGACCAGTTTTTTCAGGTCTCGACGGCTCATAAGTAACTTCTGGTCGGTAACATGGACGGTCAAGAGGACCAGGCCGAGGGTCACCCCAAAGACCAGCAGCACCAGGTAGAGGATAAAAGCTATTTCGAGATTGATCAGGGAAGCACCGGCCAGAATGAAAAGTGCCAGCACGAAAATTTGCAGATAATCCCGGCCCTGCTTCGGGGTCAACAGACGCACGACCATCAGGACCACCATGGCGTGGACCACCGGGATGGCAACCTCGGCGCGGGTGACCTGCACGGCATAAAAAGCCATTCCGCACAGGGCTATCAGCGTCGCCAGCCAAACCGGCAGGGGATAGCGCTCACGGCGATCACACCAGAAGCCTGCCGGGATCGCGACTAACGCAAGCAGCAATAGTGGCGGGTCAAGGTAGGCAAGGATCGGGCCCATGCTGAGCAGGGCGACGATCCCGGAGAGGATATCAAGAAGTCTTTTGATCCTGACCATAATGAGCCAATGTCTGTAGTAAAAGCAGTTTCTGCTGCCGACCGAGTGCGGGTGGCAGTTCCAGGCTGCCGGCTTTCAGGCCAACCGGCCAGCCGTCGCGCAGCCAGCGCGTGATCAGGTAAGTGGCCTGGCGCAGGCGCTGTTCGAGGTTTGTGCCGGGCAAGGCCATCAGGTCGAGCACGACAGGCTTGCGGGTGGTCGCCGAGAGTTCTTTGACTTTAAGGCGATCGTGGCGGGCGCTGAGTTTCCAGTGGATCGATTTGAGCGGCTCACCGCCCTGGTAATCGGCAATCCGATTGATGTCGCCTTCGTCGCCCTTCTGCCAGTTCTGCTGCGAGCCCGATCCGCCACCGGGATCAACCTGGTGCAGATCGGTACAAGGCAACGGAGCGGGAAACACCGTGGCCTCCTGTTCGATCAACAGACCCTGTGAACGAACAAAAAAGTTAACCGGAAAACGTGAGCGTACCGAGACCTCCGGCAATTGCTGGAGGCCACGTCCTGAGAGGGTGATCTCGACATTTTTGCGCCGTCCCTGCAGGGGTTCCACCAGGGGGAAAAAGAGCGTGCGTTCGGCAACGCTGATCTCCATCAGAAAGAGCGGCAGCCAGCGGCGCCCGTTGATCAGCTCGATACCGAGCAGGGTCGGCACCCCGTCATAGATTTCATCGGGCAACAGAAAGCGGAAATCGACCCTGGCCAGATTCCATTTACCCAGCACGCCGGAGACGGACATGAAACCGAGCAGTGCGGAAACCAGCAGATAGAGAAGATTGTTACCGGTGTTGACGGCGGCAAAGCCGAGCAACAGGGTAATGACAATATAGAGGAACCCGGCGCGGGTCAGCTTCAAACCAAAGGAACCGGATTTTCGTCGAGCAGCGACAGCAGAATCTCCTTACGATCGAGGGCTTCATTCTCCGGGCGCAAGATCAGGCGGTGCGCGCAGACCGGCAGGTAAAGGGTTTTGACATCTTCAGGAATAACATGATCGCGGCCAGCCAAAAAGGCGTGGCTGCGAGCGGTATCGGCCAGGCTGATGGCGCCGCGGGTTGAAATTCCCGCCGCCAGCATCGGATGTTCGCGGGTCGCCACTACCAGGCGGTAGATGTACTCGGTAATCCTCTCTGAGAGCTGGACCTGGTCCCGGATCGCCTGGCGGGCCTGCAGAAGTTCTTCACGCGAGATCAAAGGTTTAATCTCACGGACGCTTTCGCGGATGCTGCCGGTCTGGATGATGGTTTTCTCCATCGCTTCCGGCGGGTACCCGATGCCTGTTGTGATCAGAAAGCGATCCAGCTGCGACTCGGGCAGCGGATAGGTTCCCACCTGCTCAACCGGGTTCTGGGTGGCGATGACGATAAAGGGGTCCGGCAGGCGATAGGTCTTCCCCTCTATGGTGACGCGGTGTTCTTCCATCGCCTCGAGCAGCGCACTCTGGGTCTTCGGCATGGCCCGGTTGATTTCGTCGGCCAGCAGCAGGTTGTTGAAAATCGGTCCCTCGATAAATTTGAACTGGTTTTCGTTACGGTCATAAATCGACAGGCCGGTAATGTCTGAGGGCAGCAGATCGCTGGTGCACTGGATGCGACCGAAAGAGAGTCCCAGGGCGTGGGCAAGAGCCAGAGCCAATGTGGTTTTGCCGAGCCCCGGGATATCCTCAAGCAACAGGTGACCACCGGAGAGCAGAGACATCATGGCCAGCTTGACGGCCTTGACCTTGCCCTTGAGGTATTGGTTGGCGAGGATGTCGATGACCTTGAGGACCGGAAGACGCGGATCATTTGACATATCGATTGATTCACTCCTTAAAGCGATGCAGTGTTTTGATTGCAGGCGGTTGCGCATAAACGCCGCCCTGAAGGCGGACACCCGCTTCGAGCGGCAATTGAAAACCTGAAGCTGCTCCAATAACAGCGTTGATAATAACACAAAGCTGCACGTTTCAGACACCCTTCCCCCGGGCAGCCGGAAAACCTTGTTTTCTCTACAACGCTGCTCATCGTAGCCTCCCGGAGACAGGCGGACCCCGGGCAAGGAACGCAGAGGCAACCTCGGCTGAATTATATCAGGTTGCAGCGGCAGTACTTTTCATCAAAGCTGAGTCAGCATGGTTGACGCCCATCGTCCACTATGGTTATATTCAATCCGAATGAGAGGGAGCTTTTCGTCATCATGAACACTGCCTACCTTGGCCTTGGCAGCAATCTCGGCAATCGTTTGGCCTTCCTGCGGGGCGGGCGGGATATGTTGATCGATTCGCCCGCCATTGAACTGATACAGACCTCTGGCGTTTATGAAACTGAAGCTGTTGGCGGTCCTCCCGACAATCCGTTTTTTCTGAATGTGGCCCTGGAGATTCAAACCTCCCTTGACCCCAGGCAATTGCTTGAGGTCTGTCAGGCTGCCGAAGATGAATTCGGTCGGTCGCGACCGGTCAGGTGGGCGCCACGCACCCTCGACGTTGATGTCCTGTTTTACGCAGACCGGGTCCTTACAGAAGAGGATTTGATCATACCGCACCCAAGACTGCAGGAACGTGTTTTTGTACTCGTTCCATTACAAGAGATCGCCCCGAACTTCAGGCACCCGTTGCTTGATCAGACCATCGCCGAACTGGCCGCCGTCTCCCCCGGTGCTGCAGAACTGGCGCCCTTGCGCACAACCTGGTAACCACATGCTGGTAAGACCCCTTATCTATCTGCTGGTCGGCTTTCTGATCTACACCGCCTACCAGATTATCAAGCAGGCTGTGACCAGGAACTCTTCGCCTCCCCCTGAAAAGACCTCCTCTGGTGAAGAGATGCTTCTCGATCCCGAATGCGGCACTTACGTACCGCGCAACGACGCCATCAAGGCCCAGATCAAAGGAACAACGCATTATTTCTGTTCGGCCGAGTGCCGTGACAATTACCAGGAACGCAGCTGAGTGCTGCTTTAACTCACCAGGAGCTAAAGAGATGAAATTTTTTATCGATACAGCAGATGTCAAAGAGATTGCCGCCGCCAATGAACTGGGACTGGTTGACGGCGTCACCACCAATCCCTCCCTGGTCGCCAAAAGCGGCCGGGATTTTCATGAAGTCCTCAAAGAGATTATCGCTCTGGTCGATGGGCCGATCTCCGCTGAAGTGGTTGCCACCGATGCTGCCGGCATGATCAGCGAAGCAGAGGAGCTGGCCAGGCTCGACAAAGACAAGATCGTCATCAAGCTGCCGATCACCGAGGAGGGACTCAAGGCAACCAAGGCCTTAAGTGCAAAAGGTTATAAAACCAATCTGACCCTGATTTTCTCGCCGCTGCAGGCTTTGCTCGCGGCCAAAGCCGGAGCCACCTACGTCTCTCCCTTCGTTGGTCGGCTTGATGATATCGGTCACCAGGGCATGCAAGAGGTTGATCAGATTCGCACCATTTTCGACAACTACGGCTACAGCACCCAGATTATCGTCGCTTCGATCCGCAGTCCGCAACATGTTCTGGAGGCCGGCCTGATGGGGGCCGACATCTGCACCATGCCCTTCAGCGTCATGCAGCAGCTGGCCAAGCACCCGCTGACCGATGTCGGCCTGGAGAAATTCCTGGCTGACTGGAAAAAGCACGTGGAAGGCTAAAAACTCTCTTGTAGAGAACAGGAAAAATAGGAAGAAAAGCCAGAAAAGATACAAGGGCCGCGCATATGCGCGGCCCTTGTTATGATCTTTTGCTGTGCTTTCGTCAAGGCAGGCAACAGATGCTACTCGGGTTCTTTTTCAGAGAAATAATAGGCCAGAATGTCCTTGGTGATATTGGAGAGCCTCAGAGTATCTATGCTTCTTCTGCTGAACCAATGCGCATTGCAGTCTTTAACATCAGACATCTTTGCGCTGCTGATATCACCGACATAAATTGAAACCTCAACATCGCCCGGCCTGACCGGCGAAGGGCCTTTAACGGTTTTTTCGAGCTTTCTGAAAACCGAGGCAACCTGGTCATTCATCTCCTTGGCAACGACCTCTTCAAGGCACTTCATCTCGTCTTCCCCCGGCTCTATCTCTGCACCGGGCAGTATCCAGAAATCTCCCCTTTTGATCAAAAGGATCATACCCTTTCTTTCGACGATGATGTCGACTACATTGATAGCCATCGAGTTTGCCCCTTTGTCTTGTTATTGCCGTTAGTAACGACCTGAGTCGATGCGGAAGGATGTTCCCTGGCCTGGCCTTGCCGCTGGCAGCCGGATAGCATCTCCCAACTTTTCATAAGAACAGTCTAACAAGCTTCCTGTCTGCCAGTAAAGACAAATGCTCAGCGTCATCTATCTCGCGGGTCATCTATCTCGCAGTCTCTCAGCCCTTGCGCAGTTTAATTCTCTGCTTCCCCCTTGGGCAGATAGGCCTCGATGTTATTCAAAACCCAGACCTCGTCAAACCATTCTATGGGGTTGACTGCGACGCCGCTGACTCTCATCTCGTAGTGCAGGTGGTCGCCGAAAACCAGACCCGTTTCGCCAGAGACCGCAATAATGTCGCCTTTGCTGACCCGGTCGCCTTCGCGAACCTTTGCCTGGTGCAGATGGCCGTACAGAGAATGCAGCCCGTAGCCGTGGTCGAGCACGATAACATTACCGTAAATACCTATTTCGCCGACAAAGATGACTTGGCCATGGTTGGCTGCAAAGATCTCGGTATTGTTGATGCCGGCTATGTCAAGACCCAGGTGAACCTGTTGGCTGACAACCTCAGAGCGATACCTGTAGCTTCGACTGTCTGCAAAACCGGCCTTGGTTGCACCCTGGTTCCTCAGGAAGGCCCCCTCCCAGAGTTTCTTCTGCTCCGTGGTTTGGCAGATCTGGGCAATTTTCCGGTAGTTCTCCTGACGCACATTGTTATTGACTTCGAGAAAAACCTCCAGTGGCGACATGCTTGAGGACGCCATCATTTTATCTTTGACGGTTTCCAGGAAATCGTCACTCAGTTCAATTTGCTCTTTACGATAGGTGTGCGACGCGGTTCTTGAGCCGGGCCTGATCTTTCTTATGTTGGACGCTGCATCAACGGCAAAAATTCTCGGCTTGAAATCATCCGCATTAACATTATAGGGATGGGCATAAAAACTCAGGTACTTGTTCGGCTCAAATTCGAAGGCTTTGAACAACAAGTCATCGAGGAGGATCCCTGTTTCTTTTGGAACTTCACCCACCTCATAAAGAACCACCCCGGCTCCACCACGTTTCAGGGAGCGGGAACCCTGCAAGGTCATCAGGGTCGGGGCCTGATCATCGTAGGTTAGAGTAATCGAGCTGTCAGTTTTGTTGGCGATCAGAGAGGAATCGACCGTCTTTATGGCGATCTTCACCTGCAGCGGTTCCGGGCCGGCAACACACTGCTCAGGCTTAACCAGCAACTCAAAGGACTGGCTTTGCAGATCCTTTGAACACCGTTCCTCAGCCGAGCAGGCACCACCGGACAGGGTGTAGCAAACCTCTTTCAGGGCGATATCGTCTTCGATCTTGACCGTGAGAGCTTGATTTATACTGTCCCCGTCTGCAACTCCCCAGGAGATTACGGGTGGGCTTGTATCAACGTAAAGGTAAAAGGCGACCAGGCCGCAGATGATAAGCACTGTCAAAAAAATGATTTTTTTCAAAGAAGTCTCCTATAGGTTTTTTGCTCAAGATAATCGAAACAGTAGAAAAGTATACTCGCAGCAGGTTTGAGGTCAAAGGCGGGGGAAACATTTATGGGCCAGGCTTGTTCATGCCGGGTGTTTATGCTCTGTCTGTTCCTGACTCACATTCATCTCACCAGCACGACCACCGATTGGCCGGCAACGCAATAGGATTGCTGCTCCCGCAGAATCGGCTCTTCTCCCGGAGAACAACTTGAAGCGTCCTTCTCCAGAGAGCTATCAATAAATCGCCGCCATGGTCGGCCCCTCTCCGCAGCGGGCAATTCGAAGTCGGCAGTGTTGGCCGCTGCATGAGCGATCAGGTAGATTTCAGCTTCATCCGCTGTCCCCTCCAAGTGCATGGCCAGAGACTGGGAGGGCTCCGACCAGTCTGGCTGGTGTAGTTTGAAGCCGTGCCAGGTCAGACGGCGCCCACCCCCCTCATCGTATTCGAAATTCCGGGGGCGCAGCAAGGCATGCTGCTGGCGGAAGGCGATCAGGTGACGAAAATAGTTGTAACGATCGCGGTGGCTTTCGAGATCATCCCAGTCAATCCAGCTGACAGGGTTGTCCTGACACCAGGCGTTATTGTTGCCTTTTTGGCTGCGGCCCATTTCGTCACCGGCGAGCAGCATCGGCACACCATGAGCGAGGATCAGCAGGGCCGCAAAGTTGCGCACCTGCTTATCGCGCAGAGCGCAGAGGAGCGGGTCCTGACTGGGCCCTTCGACGCCATAATTGGCGCTCAGGTTATGATTGTCGCCGTCGGCGTTGTACTCGCCGTTGGCTTCGTTGTGTTTCTCTGCGTAGCTGACCAGGTCGGTGAGGGTAAAGCCGTCGTGGCTGGTCACGAAGTTGATGCTGTGATAAGGAGCTCGGCCCCCTTCCTGGTACAGGTCTGAACTGCCGGCCAGACGGGTGGCTAAAATCGCGACCATGCCCAGGTCGCCGCGAATGAAACGCCGGATGTCGTCGCGGAATTTGCCATTCCATTCGGCCCAGCGACCGAAGTTGGGAAAAGTGCCTACCTGGTAGAGGCCAGCTGCATCCCAGGCTTCAGCGATCAGCTTGGTGTTGGCCAGTAGCGGGTTACCGGCAATGCGTTCCAGCAGCGGCGGATTGGTCAGCACCTCACCTTCGGAGCCGCGGCCGAGGATCGAGGCCAAATCAAAGCGAAAACCGTCAACGTGCATCTCGGTGACCCAGTAGCACAAGGCGTCAATAATCAGGTCGCGGACCACCGGATGGTTGCAATTGACGGTATTACCGCAGCCGGAGTAGTTGGCATAGTCTCCAGTCTCCGGGTCGATCATGTAATAAACGCTGTTGTCGAGTCCACGCAGGGAGATGGTGCGACCCTGTTCATTGCCTTCGCCGGTGTGGTTGAAGACCACATCGAGAATCACCTCGATGCCGGCTTTATGCAAGGCCTTGACCATTGTCTTGAACTCGTGGATCTGTGCACCGGGCCTCATGTCGACGGCGTAGGCGGCTTTTGGAGCGAAGAAGCTTAATGGATGGTAGCCCCAGAAGTTGTGTAACGCCTCGCCGGTCAGGGGGTTCTTACGATAGTTATCGGCTTCGTCGAATTCGGCGACGGGCATAAGCTCCACAGCGGTAACACCCAACTCCTGCAGGTAAGGAATCTTTTCAATAATGCCGAGATAGGTCCCAGGATGCGTGACTCCGGCTGAAGTATGCCGGGTGAAGCCACGCACATGCATTTCGTAGATCACCGAGTCGGCCAGGTGACGGTTAAGCGGCTGTTCCATCTCCCAGTCAAACGTGTCGACCACCAGCATCCCGCGCCAGTGGCCCGCTCTGGATGCCCGTCGACTTGCTTCCCGCCACTGGCAAGGCCCGGTGATTGCGCGTGCGTAAGGATCAAGGAGAATCGCATCAGCATCAAAACGATGGATGGGGGTCTCTTCCTCTGCCTCGCGGGTCGCCCGGTAGCCGTATTCAAAGCCCGGCATCAGGCCACGCAGGCAAATATGCCAGACATCTCCGGTGCGATTGATCTTGGGGTTGAAGGCAAATTCTCTTACGGGTTCGAGACTGCCGGGTTGAAAAAGGACCAGACTGATTGAGGTCGCATGCCGCGAGAAGACCGCGAAATTAACCCCTTCGGCGAGGTTGCTGACGCCATAGGGTTGCGGCTGACCACGCAGTACGACAAAATCTGTGCTCGCGGAATCGAGCAGGCGCTTATGATGGCTGGCAGGTGTCATGTTAAACTTTCCAGAAGGGTTGCAATTAGTTTGTCCCAGTCTACCAGAGTCTGGTCTTTCCATCATTATATTGCAAAAGGAGACATCACATGTTTTTTGCAACGACAATACCGGGCAGAGTCGAACTGGATATTACCCTCAGGCTGTTGGCAGGCGGTCAGGCGGCAGGAGGGGATAAAAAAATTCGTTATCACTGAACAACACAACGGCAAACAGAGCAGGCTTGCGTTCCGCTCCCTTTGCCGTTGAGATGGTTTTCTCTTTCCGGTTATGCCTGGTGGGCCGGTCTGAGGAGATCGAAGACCGTCTTCACCGGGTTGAAAGCCTCAGGTGGAATCTCGACGAACAGGGTGTGCCAGCCGGCCATGGCGCCATTCCACAAGCCGGGAAGTTCCAGAACCCTCAGCTCTTGTCCCGCCTGTTGTTTGCTGGTGATGATCACCGCCTCCTCATCGACAAAACGACTCAGATCATAAGGTTTGCCACGCCAGTCGCTGACGCCACACACCATGTCAACAGGGTTGAAGTGGGTTGAACTGGCCAGGATCGCGGCTTGCGCGGGGTTGTTCCGGTCAATCTGTGCTGCTTCGACAATCTGTCTCGATACGCGCCCCTCTGCATCTCGCACCCAGAAAGGGCCGCCGCCGGGTTCACCGCTGTTAGGCACCATGCCGCATACCCTGATCGGGCGATCAAGCTTGTCGATCAAGGTCTGGCCGTCATCAAGGAGTGAGACCTCTGCCTGCAGCCGGTCGCCGAGAAAACAGACCGCCAGTTGCTTGGCCATGGGGTCTTCCGGCTGATCGGTGAGTGCTTTCAGCAGAGCATGCTGCTCCTCCTGGAGGGTCAGGAGGTAGCCGGTCAGCAATTTGCTCCAGGTCAGGTTGGCGGTCTTGTGTATATCAGGAACCACATTGTCAATGTTGCGTATCAGGACAATGTCGCCGGACAGATCGTTGAGGTTCTCGATCAGGGCGCCGTGACCACCGGGACGCAGCACCAGGCGACCCTCGCCGTCACGCAGCGGCTGCCCCGCCGCATCCAGGGCCAAAGTGTCGGTCGACGCTTTCTGGGTTGAGTAGGTTATTGCGAAAGGACAGCCATAAGCGGCGGCAAGGGTCTCCTGCCAGGCGACAAACTGCGCCTTGAAAAGCTCCAGGTGCTCTGAGGATACGGTAAAATGCAGGTGAACAACGCCCTCCAGGCCGTTCAGGAGCGCGGCTTCGGCAAGATGCTCGATGAAGGGACTCCTGGCACCGTCCACCGCGGCATGGAAGGCCAGCAGGCCTTTCGGCAGTCGCGCATAACTCAAACCGCAAGGTTCCAGCAGGTAACGGATGATTAGGGCAAGATCGCGGTCGGCCAAAGCCTGCTGCAGATCCTGGCCCTCTTCTGCCATGGCGTTTTTCAGGTCCGTATAGAAGGCGAAGGACTCAATTTCATCGAGAAAACGTCGTAGGTCGAGTTCCACCCGGGAGGCACCTGGCAAGGGCTCTACCGCACGACAGGCATCGAAAATACTCCGCTCGGCATGCAGGGGACTGAACATACGCGAAGCCGCACCTGAGGCGGGGACAAAGCGCTGCAGACGACCAGCTGCGGTCGCAGAGTCAAAAGCCCGCTTCAGGTAAGGGTGGGTCTCGGGCTGAATCCGGGTGATGCCGTCATCGAGGGTACAAGGGCGGTCTAGCCTGACTGCGCTCTGGCCGCTGTTCAGCCAGGCCAGCTGACGTTCGGCCTTTGACGGGTCAATCTTCAATGCTTCAAGTTGTTGCAGATCCTTGGCGGAAAAATTCATAAATCACCCTGTAAAAATGAGCAGGGACGCTCAGAAGAGCAGGACAGGACAGGCGACATTGTGGAGAACGTAATTGGCCACCGAGCCGAACAGGACATCGCGGATTTCACCGCTGCTTTCGCGCCGACCGATGATCATGAGCTGAAAACCCTCGCTGTTGGCGATTTTGCAGATCGTCTGCCGGGGCGAACCGAATTCGAGACGGGCATTTATGCTGAAGCCGGCTTCTTCCAAAATGGCAGCTTTGCTGTCAAGCACCTGCTGGCCGGCTTTGCCGGCATTTTTACGCACCATGTCGATCTGAAAATCAGGAATCATGCGGTAGGCCAATTTGTCGACATCGACAACATGCAGCAGCGTCAACTCTCTCGGCAAGCGCTCTTTCGAGGCCACGATTTTTTCCAGCGTGCGTCCTGCGGTATCGGAACCATCGACCGGAATCAGGATTTTCATTGTTATCAAGACCTCTTAAGCTTTTTTGTGAAAAAATTGCAAAGCAAAAGCCAACTGTCTTTTAGGATGACGGATACACCCAGTTTGGCAGGAAGAGTACCAGGTCGGGCCAGAAGGTCAACAGCATCAGGATAGCAATCTGAATCAACAGAAACGGCAGCACCGCCTTGGAAACATAAATCAGATCGCGATCGGCAACCGCTCCGGAAATGTAGAGGCTGACGCCGAGCGGCGGCGTGCAGTAGCCGATGCCCAGGTTCAAGGTCATGAGCAGGCCGAAATGCATACTGTCAATACCGAAGCGGCTGAGCAGGGGGAGAAAGATCGGCGTCAGGATCAGGGTGGCGGAAATAATATCCATGAACATACCAATAATCAGCAGCAGGATATTGACCGTGAGCAGAAACACCCAGGGGGTCTGAATATTGGCAACGACGGCGTTGGCGATCTGTCCCGGGATCTGCTCAAAGGTCAGGTACTCACCAAAGACCGAGGCGCCGGCGACAATCACAAGCAGGGTTGATGAGGTGATCGCGGAAGAGATGACCACACCTTTGATATCCCGGAGATTGAGATCACGGTGAATGAAGAGCTCAACCACAAAAGCATAGAAGCAGGCGACCACGGCCGCTTCGTTGGCAGTAAAGTAGCCGGAGTAGATACCACCGAAAATCAGCACCGGCAGCATCAGAGCCCAGAAGCTTTCGCGCAGGGTGGCCAGCACTTCCTGCCGGCTCGGCTTCGGCATGGTCACCGCGTCCCGGCGTTTGCAGAAGAAGTATGCGTAAAGGGACATGAAGAACATGATCAGGAGGCCGGGAACGAAGCCGGTCAAAAACAGCGCTTCGAGGGGGTCATTGGTGACCATGGCATAGAGGATCATCGCAATCGACGGCGGGATAATCACACCGAGGATTGGAGCCGTGGTCATGACCCCGACAGAAAATTTCTCGTCGTAATTATTCTCAAGGAGAGCGGGAATCATAAAGCCGCCGATGGCGACCACCGTCGCCACCGTGGAGCCGGAAATGGCGCCGAAGAAGCCGCACGCCAGGATTCCGGCCATGGCCAGACCGCCCGGCAGGAAGCCCACCATGCAGTTCGCCGTCTTGATCAGTTTTGAGACGATGCTGCCGGTGGTCATGATGTTGCCGCAGAGGACGAAGAAAAGCACGACGATCAGGGCGAATTTGTCCATGCTGCGGTAGAGAACTTCGATGACGATCTGAGGATCGATGCCGGCAATCCAGACCAGGCCGACCATGCCGGTAAAAAAGAGCGCCATGAAAACCGGGAGGGTTGAGGCCAGGCCGCCGATCAGCAGCGCCCCGATGATAAGGTGATTGGTTTCCATCAGGACACCTTGTTTTCGATGGGAGGCTCGCACAGCTTGATGCCGAACCAGTCTTCAACCATGATGATCAGGGTGCGAATGAACATCATCACGCCCATGATCGGCAGCACCGCGTAGAAATACCATTCGGGGATCTGCAGGGATGCCGTTTTGGCATATTCATCGTGATAGACCATCTCGGTCAGGGAATAACCGAGCTTGATCATGAAGCCGGCAAAGACCAGCACACCGATATGACTGAAGACGGTGAGCGGCTTCTTCAGGAAGGGCAGGAGCTGTGGCAAAGCATCGATACGAATCAGCGAACGGTTGCGGATCGCCGCGATACAACCGACATAGGTGGTGAAGAAGATGGTTTTACGCACCACTTCATCTGACCAGTAGAGGTTGACGTCGTTGGTCAGCTTGCGCAAGGCGACATTGGCAATTGCCACGGTCAGGGCAACCATGACCGTCGCAAACAGGCTCCAGTCCTCGACGAAAGCGAACACTCGATGAATGTAATAGATAAATTTTTTCATAGGCTCAGAGTGCGCGTGGCGCGGACAACAGAAACCCCTGTTTATGGACGCTGGAAAGATATTGTTGGCTTCGCCCTGTGCGACGGTCCTGCACAAAAAGCGACCGGGAAGAGAGTCTCTCCCCGGCCGCAGATCATAGCTGTTTTTGTATCAAGAATCAATTGCCGAGCGCAGCCTGCACTTTTTTGAAATAATCCATGCCGATCTTCTCACCCCACTTCTCATAGATAGGCGCGATTTCATCGATTAACTGCTGTTTTTCAGCATCGGACAGTTTATGGAACGTGACGCCCTCTTCCTTGGCTTTGGCGACCTGCTCATCATGTTGCTTGCGGGTCAATTCACGGGTTGCAGCACTTTCTTCCTGGATCGCGGTCATCAGAATCTTCTGCAGATCTTCCGGCAGCTTGTCGAACCAGCGCTTGTTCATCAGGTGGATGAAAAGACCCTGGGCATAGTCAAGCTCGGTAAAGTTCTTGGCAATGGTGAATTTCTTGGTGATGTTGCAGACGATGGCTGTGTGATCAAGGCCGGTGATAACGCCGGTCTGCAAAGCCTGGGGCACGTCCGGCCATGGCATGACCGTAAATTTCATGCCCCATGCCTTGTAGAAGTCCGCGTTGAGCGGAGCTTCGGCAATCCGGAAGTTAATCGATCTGGCATCTTCTATGCTTTTGACCGGGGTGGTGGTGGCCCAGCCGTAAGGCCCGTAACCGGTGACGTCGACCGTCATGATGCCGTTCTTCAGAGCGCTTTCAGTAAAAGGCTGCCAGAGTTCCGGAGTGTTGCGGAATTTGTCGAGCTTGTCGAAGGTGTCGACCACGTAAGGCATGTTGACGATACCGAGGGTGTCGGCAACATTCTGTGCCGCCACCGAGGAGCTCAACATGCCGTGGACGGCACCGAGTTTGAGTTTGTTGATAACGTCCTTCTCGCCGCCGAGCTGGGCCAGGGGGCGGAAGTCTACATAGAGGCGACCTTTGGAGGCTTCCCAGACGCGGTCACGAATGCGGTAGCCGGCGCCGACGCCCTCGATAACCGGATGCGAGATATTGGAGAGGATGTAGGTGTATTCGGCGCCGCTGGGATCAAACTTGGGCTTCCAGGCCGCCAGGGGGTCTTTCTTTTCTTCTGCAGCGAAGCCGGCGGAAACACCGACAATCAGGGTGAGACAGAGAGCCATAACCAACAGAGACAAACGTTTCATGAGCGCCACTCCTTAAGAAATTGAGGTTAAAAATAACCTGTAAGACAATGTTTGGAATGCGCATCTTAAAGCAAACCGTGTTTTATTTCAATTTTTTTATAGGAAACACGAGGTTAGCCAAGTATTCAACACTGCAAAGCCAATAATTCAGCCCTTTAACAGCCAGCAGCAAGGCAATCGCTCAGGAAAAGCGTCCTTTCTTTCTCTGCCTCAGATTAAAAAAAGCCAATTGCGTGCTATTATTAACCTTCAAGGTTGACGTAAATAGAATAACCATATATATGTTTATTTGAATGTTGTAGGCATCTCTGCATTCAGAATCGTCAAGGCCACCAATGACAGGCAAGCAACAGGAAAACGACAGGCAAGACAATGACAGCTAAGACAGCTAAGCAACTCTGTTCTCTTCTTCTGGCCCTGCTGCTCAATCTGCCTGTGTTTGCCGCCGGTTCAGAACTACCCGGGACCTGGACTTCACGGCAGGCCATCAGCTTTGCCAGGCAGAACAGCCCGGACAGCCAATTGGCCACGCAGCGAATGATCGAGGCTGAGGCCTTGCTGCAGAAGTCTTCTGCGAGCTTTTATCCCCGCATCGAACTCTTTGGCAACTACAGCCAGACCAATAACCCGATGCATTCCTTTGGCAATATTCTCAACCAGGGGGAATTTTCTTCGGCGATCGACTTTAACAATCCCGGGCGTACGGACAACCTCGGACTGGGCGTTGGCATAGAGTATCGCTTCTA
Source organism: Deltaproteobacteria bacterium (assembly GCA_024636215.1). Next base: position 119,270 of record JAGXHL010000049.1, on the reverse strand, counting down.
CAACGGTGGCCAGGACCAGGCGCGCAAAAATGCTGCCAAAGCCGGGGTCGACCTCTCCGCCGCTGCAAGTGAGACGGTCCGCCTGAAGCTTGAATTCGAAGTCTTCCGAGCGTATCAGCGCGTTAACGAAGCGGGCAAGCTATTGCAGGCACGACAGAAGGCGCTGGAGGCGATCACCTCCTCGCTGTCGATTGCCCAGGCCCGTTATGACGCAGGCGATCTCCTCAAGCTTGACCTGCTGAATCTTGAAGTGGAGAAAACCCTGGCCATGGAAAACCTGATTCAGGCGCAACATAATCTGGAACTGGCCAGAAGGATTTTTCTGACGCTGCTGGGCCTGCTTGGTGACGATCTGAAGCTTGAGCTCGATGACGCAGAACAGCCGAGCCTGCCAGCAGCTGCCGATCCGCGCCAGCGCCCTGAGTTAAGGCAATTGACCGCAGCCATTGAGGCCGCAGAAGCAGAGTTGGTTGCGGCCCGCGGTACGCGCCTGCCGACTCTTGACGGTTTTGCTCGTTACCAGCACGACCAGGGCACGGTTCTGGATGGTAGCGGCGACTCCTGGATGGCCGGTGTTAATTTAAACTTCAAACTGTTCGATGGTTATCAGTCTCGCGCAGACATTGCCCTGTCTGAAGCCCGACTCGGTGGTTTGCGCGCCGAGCAGAAGAAGCTGGAGCTTGCGCTTGGCCTTGAAGTGACCCAGGCGCAATTAGCCCTGGCTCTGGCCCGGCAGCGGCAACATGTCACGCAGAAAACCGTCGAGCAGGCTGTCGAAAGTGAAAGTTTATCCCAGGCCCGTTTCCGTGCCGGGGTGCTTTTGATCTCCGAGCTGATTGATAGCGAGAATCGCTTGACAGAGGCACGGGTTCGTCATGCCCTTGCGTCCTCCGCCGTGCAGATCGCCATCGCAGACCTGCGCCGCGCGGCGGGTTTGCCGCAATATGCCGACGACCTCAACCAGACCACCAGCATGGAGAATCAGCCATGATTCTAAACAAAAGTTGCCTGTTTTTAAGCCTGTTATCCCTGTTGATGCTCTCCGGCTGCAATGAGCCTCTGGAGAAACCAGTCGCCACCTCTCTGCCTCCGCTTGAGGTTGAGGTCGAAACGCTCGCCCTGAGCGAGGTGCCCATACAGGTTGAACTGGCTGGAACCCTGCAGGCGGTTGAACAGATCACGATTTCGGCACGTGTCTCTGGTCAGATTGAGAAACTGCCGGTGCAGATCGGTTCACAGGTCAAAAAGGGCGACTTGCTGGTAAAAATTGCTGCCGCCGAAATCAACGCCCGGGCTCAGCAGGCCGAGACCCAACTCGCTCAGGCACGGCGCAACCTGGCACGGGAGACCCAGTTGCTGCAGGTCAATGCTTCGACCCGCACCAAGGTCAAAACACTCACCGAGCTGGTAGAAATCAATGCGGCGGCCTACCGTGAAGCCCAAACGATCCTCGGTTATACGCAAATACGTGCGCCCTTCGCAGGCATCGTAACCGGCAAGCCGGTCGACGTCGGTGACCAGGCTTCACCAGGCGTTCCTCTCTTGAAGCTGGAAAACGGTTCAGAACTTGAAGTCGTCATCCAGGTTCCCGAGGGCCTGGCATTTCCTTTAGCCCTCGAGAGCCGTCTGCCGTTGACAGTGCCGGCAGCCGAGTTGAGCCTTAAGGCGCAGATCCGGGAAATCTCGCCAACCGTTGAACCGGCTTCGCGAACCACTCAAGTCAAATTGATGCTCCCCCCTGATCCACGCTTGCATAGCGGCCAGTTTGCCCGGGTCGCCCTGGTTGACAATCAGGCGACAGCTTTGCTGATTAACAGCAGTGCCCTCAGGAAAAAGGGACAATTGCAACAGGTTTTTGTGGCCGAACAGGGTCTGGCCCGCATGCGTCTGGTCCGAATCGGTGCGGAGTTTGCTGGCCGCAGCGAAGTTCTTTCCGGTCTGCAAGCCGGCGAGCAGATTGTGATCGACGCAAACGATGCACTACAGGATGGTCAACCCCTTAAGGTGATCACGGACAGGGCGGCACAATGAGCGAAGCACAGTTCGAAAAAATTGGCTTTGCCGGGCAGCTCGCCAAATATTTTATCAATTCGAGACTCACCTTACTGATCGTCATCTTCTCGATGCTGCTCGGTCTGATGGCCATCAATCTGCTGCCTCGCGAGGAAGAGCCGCAGATCAAGGTGCCGATGATCGATGTTCTGGTCAGCATGGCCGGTGCCACACCCGCCGAGATTGAGCAGCAGGTCACCATCCCTATGGAAAAGCTGCTCTACGAGCTGCCGGGGGTTGAGTACATCTATTCGACCTCAATGGCCGGTCAGAGCCTGCTGGTGGTCAGGTTTTATGTCGGGGAGGATGCTGAAACGGCCATTGTGCGCCTCAACCAGAAGCTGGCCACCAATTTTGACCGAATTCCGCCCGGTGTCTCCCGGCCCCTGGTCAAGCCGCACTCCATCGATGATGTGCCGATTCTGGCCTTGACCTTCCACGGTGGCGGTTACGATCATTTCATGCTGCGGCGACTGGCGGCCCAGGTTGACGATGAAATTAAAACCATTGCCAATGTCGCCGAGACGAAACTTATCGGCGGCACCCGGCGGCAGCTGCGGATTGAGTTTGACCCGCTGCGACTGGCGGCACGCAAGCTGACGCCGGAGCAACTGGTTCCGGCCCTCCAGCAGGCCAACACCCAGCAATACACCGGCAAGGTCGAGTCTCTGAACCATCAGCTGCTGCTGCAGACCGGACAGTTTCTCAGTTCTGCGGCCGAGATTGGCCGTGTTGTCGTCGGCGTACATGCCGGGCATCCGGTCTATCTTGACGATGTTGCAGAGATTATCGATGGCCCGCAGGAACCTGATAACTACGTGTTCTACGGCGCAGCCGGACAGAGCGAAGAAGCGGCGGTGACGCTGTCGGTGGCAAAGCGCCCCGGTACCAACGCCATCGATGTGGTCCATGCGGTCGAAGCTAAAATCGACCTCCTCAGGGGCAGCATGATCCCGTCTGACGTCAAGGTCAGCGTCACCCGCAACTACGGTGAGACCGCCGCTGAAAAATCCAATGAGCTGTTGCTCCATATGGGCATCGCGGTCTTCGGTGTCGCACTTTTGATCTTCTTCTTTCTCGGTTTTCGCGAAGCACTGGTGGTCTTGCTGGCGATCCCCACGACCCTGGCCCTGACGCTGCTGGTCTTCTATCTCTACGGCTACACTTTGAATCGAATCACCCTGTTTGCGCTGATTTTTTCCATCGGCATTCTGGTTGATGACGCCATTGTGGTGGTAGAAAATATCGTTCGTCACATGCGCCTGCCCGGAGGCCGCGCCAAATCGATGTTGACGATTGCCATCGAGGCCGTGGCCGAGGTCGGCAACCCGACCATCCTGGCAACCTGGGCGGTGATCGCGGCGATACTGCCGATGGCCTTTGTCGGTGGCTTGATGGGCCCCTACATGCGACCGATTCCGATCGGTTCGTCGGCGGCGATGATCTTTTCGCTGCTGATCGCTTTCACCGTCACGCCCTGGGCGGCGATCCGGCTGCTGAAAAAAGGCCGGCAACCCGAAGGTGATGAAGAGTCTGCTCAACCGGATCACGATCGTGCCGCCGATGATATCCTGACCCGCCTCTACCATCGGGCCATGGACCCACTGCTTGGCAGTGCTGTTGCGCGGAGCTTGTTTTTTGCCACGATTGTCCTGTTGCTGCTGGGCGGTTTTTCCATGGTCTATTTTGGTCTGGTCAAGGTCAAGATGCTGCCTTTTGACAACAAGAGCGAGTTCCAGGTGATTCTCAACATGCCGGAAGGTTCGACCCTTGAGCAGACCAGCCGCGTGGCCTTTGAGATGGCAGCCGTGGTTCGCGAAGATCCGACTACAACCGATTACCAGATCTATATCGGCACGGCCTCACCGTACAATTTCAACGGCCTGGTCCGTCATTATTTCATGCGCAGCGGACCAACCGTGGCGGATATCCAGGTCAACCTGCTGCCGAAGGACAAGCGTGCGCTGCAGAGTCACGATATCGCTGTACGCATGCGTCCTGAGATCACTGAAATAGCCGAAAAATACGGGGCCGCTGTCGCCATCGCGGAAGTTCCGCCCGGGCCGCCGGTGCTGGCAACGCTGGTCGCCGAGGTCTATGGCAGCAGCGATGAGCAACGTCTCAAGCTGGCGCAACGGGTCAGGGAGATCTTTGCCGGCACGGCAGGTGTGGTCGATATCGACTGGTACCGCGAAGCCGAACATAAGCGCCTGCTGCTCGAAGTCGACAAGGAGAAGGCCGCGCTCAACGGCCTCAGCGAAGGGGTGATTTCCCGCACCGTGCAGATGGCGGTTCAAGGCTTACCGATCGACTTGTTTCACCAGTCGGCCGACAAGGAGGACATCGCTGTCGTCCTGCAGCTGCCGGCAAGCCAGCGGGCGCGCATCGACAGTATCCTGAACATATCACTTCGTGCAACTGGCACTGCGCCCGGTTCAACTGGTGATGCGCCGGGTTTAAATGATAATGCGCCTGGGGCTTTGGTGCCCTTGCGGGAACTGGTTACGGTCACCGAGCAAGTGGTCGAACAGCCGATCTACCGCAAGAATCTGAAACCGGTGATCTATGTCACCGCAGATGTCGCCGGCGAAGTTGAGAGCCCGGTTTATGCTATTTTTGACATGAATCGGCAGCTTGAGGACCTTGAAGCCAGCGAATTTGGCGGCGATGGTGAGGCGGTTGAGATCTTCAACCTCAAGCAGCCATTCAACACCATGCAGCCATCGATCAAGTGGGATGGCGAGTGGCATATCACCCTCGAAGTGTTTCGTGACCTCGGTCTGGCTTTTTGCGCGGTGATGATCCTGATCTACATGTTGATGGTCGGTTGGTTTAAAGACTATTTCACACCACTGGTTGTCATGGCAGCGATTCCCTTTTCTCTGATCGGCATTCTGCCGGCCCACTGGGCCCTCGGCGCTTTCTTTACTGCAACCTCGATGATCGGCTTCATGGCCGGCGCCGGGATTGTGGTTCGTAACTCAATCATCCTGGTAGATTTTATCGAGTTGCGCATCAGGCACGGTCTGCCGCTGGCCGAAGCGGTGGTTGAAGCCGGAGCCATTCGCTTCCGGCCGATGCTGCTGACGGCCCTGGCCGTGGTGGTCGGGGCCTCGGTAATCCTTGCCGATCCGATCTTTCAGGGTCTGGCTATCTCCCTGATGTTTGGAGAAATCGCCTCTTTGCTGGTCAGCCGCATGGCGGTTCCGGTACTCTATTACATGCTCAAAAAGCCCGGGACACAGGCAAAGGCAGCATGAGCCTGCCTGATTTATCATTTTTGCCTGCGGTTTCCGGTCACCCACCCTGCAAGACTGGCCGCTTAACAACCAAGAGCGAAGTTTTTAGACAAGGAGAATCTTATCATGACCATTAACCGTTATCTGCGTATGATCGCCGGCTTTTTTGTGATGCTCAGCGTCCTGCTGTCCCAGCTGCATTCCCCTTATTGGCTCTTCTTCACCGCTTTTGTCGGCCTGAACCTGTTTCAAAGCGCTTTTTCCAACTGGTGTCCGATGATCACGCTCCTGCGTAAACTCGGAGTCAAAGAAGGATGAGCGCGGAAGCTTCGACAGCAAGGGCCCTTGAAGAAAGCCTTGCAGAAATCGCCGGCCGTTTGTTTGATCAGGGTTACAGTTGCATCCGCTCGGTGCTGCAGGCAACCGGCGGCAGTAATAATCATGAACTGCTGGCGGCAACGGCCGGCTTCAGCTGCGGTATCGGCAAGAGCGGTTGTCTCTGTGGGGCCATCACCGGCGGCGTCATGGCGCTCGGCCTGAACTGGCGCGCTGACCGCGCTGCAGACTTGATGGCTGCTTTCAAGGCGGTGTTTCAAACGACCTGCTGTCGTGGACTTTCGAAAAACTATACCTGGATGAGTGAGGAGCATCAGGCCAACTGCAGAAAGATTACGATGATGACGGCCGGGCTTGTTGAAGCTATGCTTTTGGATATAAGGTAGCGGTTACCATCTTGGTCCTCGCTGTGAAGTGGTAACAAATTGTCCTGAATCGACCACAGGGCGCGCCCCTCAAAACGGAAGGGCTGGATTCCTCCAGCCCTTCATCATTTTAATCACTGTGATGCTTTCTTTTCGTCGACTTATTGCACTAACGGTGGCTGGATGCTGAATGCCGCATCGGACCAATCAACCCCAAGCCTGTTGTCTGCAGCATCAAAGGCGGTCACCCGGAACCTCTTACCGCTTCCTTCTGTCACCGCTGGTACTTGCCAGTTGTAACTGGTGACATTGCCAACAGTAGCAACAAAATGCGGTGTCTGGTCGGCATCGAAGTAGAACAAGTTGTAATAAGTTGCACCAAGAGCAGGATTCCATTCGACAGTGGAAATCTCCCCTGAAGTCAATACTTCACTACCATTCGGTGTGATCATACGAACAACTGCCGGGTTTGGTGTAATGGTGAATGGCGCATCAGACCAGGCAACCCCAAGTCTGTTACCAATAGCATCAAAGGCGGTTACCCGGAATCTCTTACCGTCCTCTTCTGCTAGCACTCTCGGTACTTGCCAGTTGTAACTTGAGACATTGCCAACAGTGGCAATAAAATGCGGTGTCAAGTCGGCATCGAAGTAGAACAGGTTGAAGCTGGCTGCATCACCTGGAAAGTTAGCCCACCTGACAACGGCTTCACTGGCCCCATAAAAGACTTCACCACCATTTGGGGTGACGACCTGACCTGTGGCGAGATCAGCAGAGGTAATCTGAATTTGCTCAGTATCCTGCCCTTTGGCGGAGGAGAGGACTGTAATCTTCGGAGGTAGAGCCAGAAGATCGGTTACGAACTGCTTGCCGTCAACCATGTTTCCATAGGGGGTGGTGAGCTCCGGCACTGCAACGCTGTCCGAGGATGATGCACTGAGTGTCAGTGTCTGGTTGTCTGAGTTGTAGACCGCAGAGTCAATCGTGACCTCGTCGATCACTGCAACCTCGATTGCATTAGGGGGGTTGTCAGCGATGTTGGTGATCGTCACTGTGGCCGGCAACGTATCAGCCGCAGTTGAAAGATGTGCAAAGAAATTGCCGTTGCCGTCAGTGCTCATCAGAGTCGGATCAACCCCTGGAGCACTGACCTGCAGGGATGACAGGGATGGTGGAGAGTTGGAAACCACATCAGCCTCAGCAAAGACGAACACGTGTGCTCCGGCCGCGTTGCGGACATAAGAGGCCCGGGTTGCCTTCAGGGGACTGGAGATCGGCGTGGTGAAAATTTTTCCGGTCAGATTGAATAAACTGGTTTCTTCTTGTGTAAGCGTGTTGCCTTCTGCATCGATGCGTTCAATGCGAAAGACGTTGGTGCCAAAGGGACTCCCTGTCACCGTATGGGCGACAGCCGGGTCACCGATAAAAACATCCTCGCCGATGACAATCGGGAAATCAGTGTCCCAGGTCAGGAAAGGACCGATCGCGCCCGCCAGAGCGCCGGAGAAGTCCCCGGGGTTGCCGATGCCGATGTCTTCAGTGAAGTTGATGGCCCGGCCGCCAGCAGGGACGTTGGGGAAGTTCAGGACTCCGTAGGGGTGGGTGATCCGGTAGTTGCCGGGGGTGTTGATGTCGATCCGGATGCGGACCCGGGCGAAAGTGATCTGGTTGCCGGGCGCGACATCGCCACCGAAAGCAGCTTCCAGAGCGAGGCCCAATCCGGCGTTGGCGAAATCCCCGCCGCCGGCAATGGCTGCGTCAGCGAGGAAATAGAACGATTCGTGCGGGAAGTTGGTCGCAAAGTCCCGCGGCTGGGCAGGGTCGTAGCCCGGTGACGCGGGCGGAGCGGGGTCCTCTGGCAGCAGGTTACAGAGGTAGCCGTTGCCGTTCTGGGTCATCGAGTCGCAAAGCTCCAGTGGCAATCCCTGCGGGAAGTCCTGTCCGTTAGCACTGACATTGGTGGAAAGATCACGGTACCAGACAGGGTAGCCATTGGCCGGATCGGTCGGCCCGAAGTCTTTAAGGATTGCCAGGGCATCCGTGGCCAACAACATAAACACGGCCCACAGCAATACAACGAGACTACCACTTAACTTTTTCATAAATTTCTCCCAAAATCTAATCGGACCAGAACGGAAAGATTCATAACGTCCTGCGCTGTCCTACGTTGACTGATTATTGCGGAATCGCCAAAAATTCTTGGCCATTGACAATGTCGACTGTTCAATTTTTATCATGAAGCTCTTAGGGCTGGCTGAAAGTACCCATCTCTTCTTTGTTTATGATCATTGGCAGTAGAAAGTCTGTATCGAGTTTCTTCGTAATTATGATTTATTTTGTATCATTTAAAAAGGGAATGATATGGGTGATTGGCCTATTTTAGACAGGGGGATTCCCTATTTATAAATTTCATGCGGACTTTAATTTGATCATTGGCGATCTGATCGCGATAACACGGGAATGGCAGGTATTGCTCGATCCGACCATTTATCTGTTGCTGACACCCTTCTAGCTGGTCTAGCTATTGCACGTACTTGGATGAAAGACAACGCCAGAAAACCCAGATTCATTTTCTTTTCCAGTAACGCGCTTTTGTTGGCATTCTAGATGCAGATAAAATCTGTCAATTAACAAACAGGGCCGGACGACTTTGCCAATCCAGAGTATCGGATAGCAATGAATGACTTAAATGCCTGTAACTTAGAGAGATTAGTTTGTATAGGCTGACGATTGGTTTGCTATCAGGGAGAAAATTCCTAGAACTTTAGAGCAAAAAAAACAGGCATCCTGCCCTCATTATTGTGCATTGCCTGTTCCAATTTCCGGCCGAATGGAAAATATGTACACAACGCCCCTCAATAGATGCAATCTGCCGCCCTGGGCGATTGCATCACGGCACTACAACCGCCACCCGAAACCGCTGGAGCTCCAGGGGGTGCAGCATAATGGCCGCCCCCTTTTTGAGAAGCTGGAGCAGCAGGAGGACCCCGAGGTGCGGGGTTGCCTTTTTCATGATTTCATGGATGTCCGCTACCAACTGCATCAATGGCAACGGCAAGAATCCACCAACAGCCGCAAAAGCCTGAAAAACAGTTACCTGCGTTTTCTGCGCGGCTGGCTTTTTGACAGCAATTCCATCGAAGGCGCGGTTCTCAAGGGCTGGGTGGAATCGCGCATGGGATTGACGCCAACCTTTCACCACGGGCCGATCAACGACATTCATTCGCAAGCCTATTTTCGTTACACCGTCGAGCGCATGAAAGGTTCGCAACGCACCAACGCCATCCTGCCGCAGTTCGACCTGCTCTACGAGTTCGTGCAATACGAACTGGGCCGCCGTTTTGCCGGCCAGTCACATAGGACTCTCTATCGTGGCATCTACGATTTCGAAGAACACCAGGTCCTTGAAACCTTGACCAAGAACAGCTACCTGCTGCGCCTGAACAATTTGAACTCCTTTACCGACGATTTTGAAAAGGCCTGGGAGTTTGGCAATCGTGTCCTCGAGACAGAGGTTCCCTTGACCAAGATCCTCTTCATGGGTGGCCTCTTGCCCCGGTCCCTGTTCAAGGGCGAAGGCGAGGCCTTGGTGATCGGCGGTGAGTTCGAAGTCAAGGTGTTGACTGGCGGATAACCTGCTGGCAGGTTATCCGGGACGCGTGACACGGGACGAGGAACGCGAAGGTCAAAAACGATTAGCTGAACAGAAGAGGCATAACATGGGGTTGAGTGGAGATGACGAGGGATCAGAAATAGAGTCAAAGGTTTCCTCGTCCCCCGTTCCGCGTTCCGCGTCCCGCGAGGCGGTTCTTCACCGCGCCCGCGCGGCCTACCTCGGCCTGGCGATCGGCGACGCCCTCGGTGCGACCACGGAATTCATGACCCCGGGTGAGATCAAGGCCACCTACAAGGTGCATCGCAAGATCATCGGTGGCGGCTGGCTCTACCTGAAGCCCGGCCAGGTCACCGACGATACCGAGATGTCCATCGCTCTGGGGCGGGCACTTCTGATCGCCGGGCACTGGGATCGCAAAAGCATCGCCGAAAATTTCCTGGCCTGGATGAGGAGCAAACCGGTCGACATTGGCTCCACCTGCCGGCGCGGTATTCGCGACTACATGAACAAGGGCCAGCTGGAGACGCCATACAACGAGTGGGACGCCGGCAACGGCGCGGCCATGCGCATGGCCCCGGTCGCGCTTTTTACTCTGGGAGACGAGGATGAGATGGCCCGCTGCGCCCTTGAACAGGCGCACCTGACCCATAACCATCCTCTCTCGGATGCCGCCTGCTTAACCCTCGGCAGCATGGTGCAGAGCGCGATCTTCGGCTGCAACCGCTTCGAACTCCATGAGCTGACCCGCAAGCTGGTTGCAGAGTGTGGCAGCTTTCGTTTCCACAACTATCGCGGTAACGCCAGCGCGTACGTGGTCGATACCCTGCAGACGGTTTTCCATTACCTGTTTACCACCGCCAGCTTCGAAGAGTGCCTGATCGGCGTGGTCAACCAGGGCGGCGATGCCGATACCACCGGCGCTATTGCCGGCATGATTGCCGGAGCCTTTTACGGCCCCGAGCAGATCCCGGCACGCTGGTTGAAAAAGTTGAACAAAGAGGTCAGGGCAGAAGTCGAGGAGCAAGCTCTGCGCCTGGTCAAACTTTCCCCCTGGGGCGAAGGGCAGTAGGAGCCTTATTTGATATCTCAGCCACAAAGACGTGGCTGTCACTTTTGAGCAGTGCTGCCCGTTCGGAAGAAATCCGTGCGGGTTTTGTCTTGCTGACGCCAAGCTGGCTTGGCCGACCTCAGTCTTTTAAAAGTGCAGAAGGCAACGGACATTCTTATGACGGGATACAGCGAAACCATTCTCAAATATGCCACTGATGACAGCCACGCCGGTCAGCTTGAAGAGGCTGACGGCACGGGTGAAGTCGGCCTTGCTGCGGGTGAACTTGGTCGCAAGCTGGCGGTGCGCTTGACCATACAAGTTGAACAAGATCGGGTCAAAGCCGCTCGCTATAAAGTCTTCGGCTGCGGCTTCACGATTGCGGCGTGCGCCGCTATCACTAGATTGATCGAAGGACAGCGCCTGGACGAGATCGCTTTGCTCGACGCCGCCGCTGTTGATCAAAGCCTGGGAGGCCTGCCAGAAGAGCGCAGCTATTGCGCTGACCTGGCCATTGAGGCTTTGCAGGCGGCTCTCAACAGCGCGAAAAACAACGCAGTCAGCGTTGCGACCTCCTTTGAGGCAAGCGAAGAGGCGCATGGTCCTCTTTTGACAGAGGATGATTTTATTTACCAGGTTTTAAGTAAAAGCCCGGCCAGGGCAGGTATTGAGCATGAAGACCGGCATGTCTTTGCCTGTTTGCTTGCCACAGCCGAGAAAGAGCCCTCTCCTCTTCACCAGGCCCTTGGTTTGACCAGGCATGAACTCTTCAAGCTGTTTACCGAGCTTTTCCCGTGCCTGGATTTCGAGACGCTCTTTTCTGAACCGCTCTTGAAGACCGGCTCGCCACCCGCCATCAACTCTGATTTACTGGCGCTTTTGCAAACTTTTGTCGCAACAGAAAATGACAACTGGAAGTCTCTGCTGGCAAACTGTCTCGCTCAAGCCATCGCCGCACGAGCCGCCCATCCCGGCCACCTCTGGATCGCCATGGGGTTGTTTGAACGGCCCCAGCTCAGTGCCGCAATCGGTCGACATCTGCCTGCCCTGCTGGCCGCAAACAGCAAGAAGATGCGCTGGAAACGCTTCCTGTTCAAGCAGCTCTGTGAAGAGAGTGGCGGCCTCCTGTGCAAATCGCCGCTCTGCGGCGATTGCAGCGATTATGCGCTCTGTTTTGCACCGGAACAGGAATAGGGTGGAGCTATAAGCTATAAGGTTAAAACCTTAGAGCTTACAGTCGTAAAGCTTACCGTTGGGGTTTAAGCCCTCAGTGCGTGCAACGCGTCAAGATCGAGATCTTCGCCGATCATGCCCACCGCATCAGCTCGACACTGCTTGCAATGCCGCGCCTGGGAAAGAATCAGTTCCGCCTGGTTGCGTACCATCTCCATCACCGCATCGGAAGGAGGCTGCAGATCCTTGAAAATTCCCAGCGGGATCATTGGAATGATATTCATGACGTCGGCACCGAGATCCCGCACCTTGACCGCCAGGTCGAGGGTCTCATGATCGTTGACGCCGGGGATGTACACCGAGTTGACCTTGACCATCATGCCGGCTGCCGCCGCATAGCGGACGCCATCGAACTGGCGCTTGAGCAGTATCGCGGCCGCTTCCTCGCCATCAAATCTCACCCCGCCATGTCGAATCCATTCGTAGACTTTGGCGCCTGTTTCCGGGGTCAGGGCGTTGATGGTCACCGTGACACTGTGCACAGCGAGATTGATCAGACGATCGAGGTGTTCGGTCAGCAGAAGACCGTTAGTGGAAAGGCAGAGGTGCATATCAGGAAATTCTTTTTTGACCAGCGTAAAGGTCTCAAAAGTCTTCGGGTTGGCGAGCGGATCTCCGGGGCCGGCAATGCCGACCACCTTCAGCTTGCTGCCGACCTTGGAGTGACGACGCACCAGGCGCACGCGCTCTAGAGCCTGTTGCGGGCTGAGCACCTTGCTGGTGACACCGGGGCGGGTCTCGTTGGCGCAATCAAAGCGCCGCTCACAGAAGCCGCACTTGATATTGCAGCCCGGCGCGACCGGCAGGTGAATCCGGCCCGTATTGGCATGATCGCCGCCGAAGCAGGGGTGGTCGGTCTGTTTCTGCATTTTCATCATCGGGCAGCCTGTGGCCATGGGTCATCTCCTTTATTAACCTCAACAGGCGCAATCCCTGAAATCAGGAAGAGCGCCTGTGCTCGTTTAACAGTGAATATAAAAAACCCCGCAGAGCATGTGCTCCCGGGGCGTCTTTGCCGTTTTTCACAGCGCTACTACTTTGTATCGCTGGATCAAATTGTTGGTTGGACTTTCAACCTAATGAGCATCAGCTATGCCAACACCTTCAATCTCTTTGTAGAAAACCTTAAAACTAATAATAACAATATCTTACAGAGGAACTGAGCTTTTCTTAACGCAAAAAAAATCAGGCAGGGCTCATCCCATTGAGACAGCCCTGTCGAAGCCTTTGGCAATTACATCTCTGGAAAGGGCATAAAATCAGCAATCTTGATTTTATGCTCATCGATTATGCAGTGTGCTCACAGTTTTCACGACGGCCCTGACATTGGCCATCACAGACCGCATCATGCGCCAATTTAAGAGCAGGTTGCAGAGGCCCTTCAGTACTGATCACCTTGAAACCGGCTTTTTCCATTTCCTGTTTCGGCAACTCGCCGATCATGGCTGTAACCACCGCCTTGCAGTCTTTAAGTGCCTCGACAATGCCATTGAGCTGGGCATGACGGAAGGGGTGTTCGAGGTCAAAGGTACAGTATTTCTGCACCTTGACTTCATCGACCTGCACCGGGTTGCCTTTGCGATACTTGAAAATGCGAAATATTTCGGCATGGCCGAAGTGCTGATCGACCTCGGTACCGGATTTTGAGGTGACTGCGATTAACATAATTTACTCCGTAAATTCAGCTATAGGGCTTTAGTGCTGTAAGGCTGTAAGGTTTAAACCTTATAGCCCTAGAGCTTTACAGCCTTAAAGCTCCATGGTTTTAAACGTAAAGCACTTCTTCGGGCAGGTCACGCCGCAACCGGCGCAGCCGATGCAGTTGTCCGTGGCAACAATCGACATGACCATGCGGGTCGAGTAACTCTCTTCGTCTTCAATATCCATGGGGCCGAGTACCTTGCGTGAGCAGGCCTTATAACAGCGCCCGCAGCCAATACATTTTTCCGGGTCGATTGCCTCGGCAAAGGTCGGGGTCCAGCTCTCGCCACCTCTGGTGATACCAGTTAATAAAGCCATTGTCTTTTCTCCTTGAATTTTCATTAAGGGGCTGTCCCCGCATGGGGACTGTCCCGGAATGTTGATGAAATTATCTGCTCTGCGCCCGGCAATCAACCCGGGGACAGTCCCGTTAACTGCCGGGACAGTCCCCTGGCCCTAGCCTGGGCGTTCGCCCTTGAGCATCGCTTTTCTCAGCCACGGCGGCGGGTTACCTTTGAGAACCTGCTGCAGTTTTTCCACTACGATGGTAATCGGCTCGCGATCCTTGCTCTTGATCGGGTGGATCTTTTTCGCCACCAGACGGGCGGCAGCGGGGCCGCCGATCTCACCGACATAGACCAGTGCGCAGTCTGCCAGGGCTGCGCCGCGAGCCTCGATCTTGTCATCGCTATGGCCGGGGGCGTCGGCATCGGACAGAACCTGTACCACGCCGCTGAACGCGGCCTGCTCCGGGCCAATCTCCCAGATGTAGAATTCCACGGCCTGGCCGAAGTGTTCATCGACATGCACCTTGTCGGTGCTGGCAAATGCGACTTTCATGAACAGTCCTTTCGAAGCTGTTGGTCTGATGATTTTCAAGCTGCGGGTTTTTATCATAATCTCGTGGCGCGAAGCGCGTAGCGCGAAAGGCAAAAGATTACCTCGCCACACGCCACGCGCTACTCACTCCCGGTTTTTATCTCATCATCTCAAACCACTGGTCGTCACAAGTTTCGTCTTTGATATCGAGGAACTTGTTGGCAATCATGCTCAGCATGCTGATCGCGCCGTTGTATCCGACCACCGGGGTGCGGTGCAGGTTGACGCGGTCGATGATCGGGAAGCCGATGCGGAACAGCGGAATCCCGGCGTCGCGGGCGGCCCACTTGGCGTGGGTATCGCCGATGATGCCGTCAACCGGATCGGTGACCAGCAGGCTGCGCATGTGCCAGAGATCCTTGTTGATGTAGCAGGTGCAACCTTCGCCGAAGGGCGAGGAGGCGAGCAGCGCATCCATCTCCTTCTGGAACTTCTTGGTCGTCCGTGAGCAGAGCACATGCCAGGGGCGGGCGCCCATCTCGAGCAGGAAGGAGACGATGCCGATCAGGTAGTCAGGGTCGCCGGCCACAGCGAACTTACGGCCGTGCAGGTACTGGTGGGCATCGGTCATGGCGTCAACCGCCAGGGCGCGCTCTTTCTTCAGCGCCTCGGGGACCGGCTTGTCGAACAGTTCGCTGAGCTTGAGGATCAGCTCGTCGGTCTTCTTGATGCCGAAGGGCATCGGCAGGATTGCCTTCTCGCCGGTGTACTCGGATTCGATCCACTTCATGGTGGTGACCGTGGAGTACTTCTGAAAGGATATGGTGGCTTTGCCGTTGATTGATTCAGCGGCGTCTTCGAGCCTGGTGCCGCCGGGGTAGAGCTTGTACTCACCATCACATCCTGAGTCGAACACATCGGAGACATCGGCGAGCATGGTGTAGGGGATGCCCATCAGTTCGCAGATGCGCTTGTACTCGCGCAGGTTGCCGACGTTGCCGTCGAAGCCGGGGATGATGTTGAGCTTGCCGGTACACTTGCCTGCAACGCTCTGCTCTTCGGTCAGCGTCTGCAAAATGCTTTTCAGCATGGCATCGTAGCCGTGGATGTGGGTGCCGTTGAAGCTCGGCGTGTTGGCGTAGGGAGTCGGCACCTCCTCGGGCAGATGCCCCTGCAGTTTGGCGTTTTTGATAAACGCGGTCAGGTCGTCGCCGATGACCTCGGGCATACAGGTGGTGTAGACCGGGATCATTTTGGGCTTGTAGAGAGCGTAGGCGTTTTCGAGGCCCTCAAACAGGTTGTTCTGACCGCCGAACACCGCGCCGTCCTCGGTCATGGCGTCGCAGGTCGCTGCAGACGGCTCACGATAGTGACGGGAAAAGGTACTGCGGAAATAGGAGGCACAGCCCTGAGAGCCGTGCACGAACGGCAGGGCCCCTTCAAAACCGGTGGCCACCATCTGCGCGCCGAGCGGCTGGCAGGCGTGGGCCGGGTTGACCACCAGGGCGGTACGCTCAAAGTTCTTCTCTTTATACTCTTCGCTATTGATCCATTCCTTGACCCGGGCGATCTCCTCCGCCGGGGTCTCGGTGACGAATTTTACGGCTGCTTCTGCTGCGCTCATCGTTTCACTCCTTCGCGGTGGCGCGTGGCGAGTGGCGCGTGGCGAGAAAACCACGATGACCAGGCCAACACCCCGATTCAGAAACCATCAGTACGTGAACTGAATGGTCATGTTTTTGATTTCCGCGCCACGCGCTACTCGCTACGCGCCACGGCAAATCGCCTAAAAGGGCGATTTGACCAAGCCCCAGGTCGGGCTGTTGATCGCCATGTCGATATCGCGGGCGAAGATTTTGAAGCCTTCGTAGCCGTGATAGGGGCCGGAATAATCCCAGCTGTGCATCTGGCGAAACGGAATGCCGGCCTTCTGGAAGACGTACTTTTCCTTGATGCCGGAACCGACCAGGTCAGGCTTGAGCTCTTCGACGAACTTTTCCAGCTCGAACTCGGAGACGTCATCGTAGATCAACGTCCCTTTGGCCATCTCCGGAGCGGTGCGGTCGTAGTCGTCCTGGTGGGCGAATTCGTAACCGGCGCCGGTAATCTGGATGCCGAGGTCTTCGTAGGCGCCGATGGTGTGGCGCGGGCGCAGGCCGCCGACAAACAGCATGGCGGTCTTGCCGTCGAGGCGCGGTTTGTATTCTTCGACCACGGCCTGCATCTGCGGCTTGTATTTCTTGATGACTTTTTCGACATTCTTCCTGATCTTGTCGTCGAAGCACTCGCCGATGGCACGCAGGCTTTCTTCGATCTTGGTCGGGCCGAAGAAGTTGTATTCGAGCCAGGGGATATTCCACTTCTCTTCCATGACCTTGCACATGTAGTTCATCGAGCGGTAGCAGTGAATCAGGTTGAGCTTGACCGAGTGAGTGGCACCGATCTTCTCGACCTCGCCGTCACCGGTCCAGACCGATTTGACATTCAGGCCGATCTCTTCGAGGATCGGCTTGGCGGCCCAGACGTCGCCGCCGATATTGTAGTCGCCGATCAGGGCGACATCGTAGGGGCCGGCTTCTTCCTTGAACTCGAACTTGCCGATGATGTGGTCGCGGATCGAGTCGTTACTGATGTGGTGACCGAGGGACTGCGACACGCCGCGGAAACCCTCGCAGTTACAGGGCACCACCAGCTTGTCGAGTTCATTCTCCATCTTCTTGGCGACGGCGTTGATGTCGTCGCCGATCAGGCCGACCGGGCACTCGGAGAGCACTGAAAGGCCCTTGTTGAGCGGGAACAGCTCGTTGGCTTCGCGGATCAGCTTCTCCAGCTTGATGTCGCCGCCGTAAACGATGTCGCGCTCCTGAAAGTCGCTGGTGAAGTCCATCGGGAAGGAGGTGACACCGGGGATGCCCTGCATCAGGTTACGCCGGGTGCCCCAGCTGTAGACGCCGCAGCCGATCGGGCCGTGGGAGACGTGGATCATGTCGCGGATCGGACCCCAGACCACCCCTTTGGCACCGGCGTAGGCACAACCGCGCTGACTCATGACGCCGGGGACAATCTTCTTGTTCGATTTGACCGCACAGCTCGACACGGTCGGCTCATTGGCACCGAGGTGCGGGGCACGTTTCTTCGCTGCCTTCTCCGGCATCTCCGCCAGGGTTTCAGCGATCAGACTTTCAGTTTTTTCTATTGTTATGCCTTTAATTGGCTTACGTTCGGCCATGTTCATTTCTCCCGAAATTCAGGGCTCGTGGCTCGTGGCTCGTGGCTCGTGGTTTTAAGTCTTAACCGCGTACCTCGTACCTCGTACCGCGTACCGGGTTTTTAAGCACTTTCCGCCACGCCGACGATGGTCTCGTCTTCGGCTTCCATGATGCCGAACTCCATCAACAGATCCTCGAGATCTTCCATTTCGAGCGGGGTCGGTATGACGAACATCTTGTTGTCGGCAATTTTTTGTGCCAGCTGACGATATTCTTCGGCCTGCTTGTGCTCTGGAGAGTACTCGATAACGGTCATGCGACGCAGTTCGGCGCGCTGCACCTGGTTGTCGCGAGGCACGAAGTGGATCATCTGGGTGCCGAGACGCTTGGCCAGGGCTTCGATCAGGTCGGCTTCGCGATCGGTGTTGCGGCTGTTGCAGATCAGGCCGGCCAGACGCACACTGCCTGAAGAGGCATACTTGACGATCCCCTTGGAGATGTTATTGGCCGCGTACATGGCCATCATCTCGCCGGAAACCACGATATAGATTTCCTGGGCCTTGTTCTCGCGAATCGGCATGGCGAAGCCACCGCAGACAACGTCACCGAGGACATCGTAGAAGACGTAATCGAGATCCGGGGTGTAGGCACCCTCTTCTTCAAGGAAGTTGATGGCGGTGATAACGCCGCGACCGGCGCAACCGACCCCGGGCTCAGGACCGCCCGACTCAACACACATGACATCACCGTAACCACGTTTACAGACATCTTCCAGTTCGAGATCCTCGACGGTGCCGAGTTCGCGAACCTTGTCCATAACCGTATCCTGGGCCTTGGCATGCAGGATCAGTCGCGTGGAGTCGGCCTTGGGGTCGCAGCCGATAATCAGAACCTTCTTGCCGAGGGAGGCGAGGCCTGCCACGGTGTTCTGGGTTGTCGTGGATTTGCCGATGCCGCCTTTGCCGTAGATTGCAATTTGACGCAGTTTCTTTTCAGCCATGGTCTTGTCCCTTTCCTTTGGCCTCTCATAGAAGCCCTTAAGTTTGCTGTGCCCCCTTTTTCTCCGCGGCGGCATCGCCTTTGATGTGTCCGAAGAAAAGCTGGTGCACAAAATAAACGACGCCCTACCCGGTCAATCCGGATAGGGCGTCAATGCCCGGCGGCGCAATCGTTGTGCCGCAATCGTTTGGTTATCTCTGACCTGAGTGATTCAGGTTTGCCAAAGAGAAAAGACCCACCAGTGCCTGTCAGCAGGCTGTCGGACGACTGCTAAACACTCATGGGCCTCTTCGCCTGAAGGAGGTACATCACTGTACCTTTTAAGGTGTTGCAGATAATCTCTTAAGCATCAGTTGTGCCAAAAAGTATGAACTGTGTATTTTCAGGTGGTTACAAAGCCATTGAACGAGGGTCTGCATTGTTGTGCTTAAGGCTTGTGCAGACTTTAAGCAGTTCTGGCGATGAATTGTTCAGCATTGTGGCGTTTGCGACCCGCGTCAACTTTATCAAAATTTTACAGTGTTCTTAAGCAGCCCTTTCACAATTTCGTTATACTTAAAAGGAAAGACAAAATGCGAAGCAGCGTAACGATGGATCCATAAACGGAGGACGTTATGAAAATTCTGACGATCACGATTCTCAGCTTGACCCTGGCCATGCTCGGCGTTGTCCAGGGACAAGACAAGAGTCTGGACGAGAAGACCGATAGGATTGATGACAGGGTAACGTCTCAATCCATGCAGCACAATGGCATGGAAATGAAAGCAGGTGATATGATGAGCGAGAATGAGATGCAAAGGCAGAAAGATGAGGTGAAGATGGACCAGACTAGGATCCCCACGGACCAGGAACTGCGCGACCGGCTTACCCCCTTGCAGTACAAGGTCACCCGCCAGGATGGAACCGAACCGGCCTTTAACAATGCCTACTGGAATAATCACGAGCCGGGCATCTATGTCGACATCATCTCCGGAAAACCTTTGTTCAGCTCCACCGACAAGTATGAATCAGGAACCGGCTGGCCGAGTTTCACCCGACCCCTGGAGGTCGAACAAATTGTTGAAAAGGAAGACCGCAGCTTCTTTTCCGTGCGGACCGAAGTCCGCAGCAAAGCTTCCGATGCGCACCTGGGCCACGTTTTCAATGATGGCCCTGAACCGACTGGCTTGCGTTACTGCATGAATTCAGCGGCACTGCGTTTCATCCCGAAAGACGACTTGGTGAAAGAAGGTTACGCAGAATACCTGAGCCTGTTCGAATAACAGGCGCACCCCGACTGTCTTTATCAACCTCTCTGCGCAAAAACGAGGAGGGCTTATGTTATCCACTCGGATTCTTTTTTTCTTTACTCTGACACTTGTGTTGGCCAGCAATGCCCTGGCCGACAAGGCGATCCTTGCCGGTGGCTGCTTCTGGTGCATGGAGGCGGATTTTGAAAAACTGGACGGTGTCAACGATGTGGTTTCCGGGTTTACCGGCGGCACCGTGCAGGACCCAACTTACAACGGTAACCATGCAGGCCACTACGAAGCGGTAGAAATCACCTACGACCCGAATAAGCTGAGCTATCAGCAACTGCTCGATCATTTCTGGGTGAATATTGATCCCTTTGATGATCGTGGACAATTTTGTGATAAGGGCCACAGTTACCTGGCGGCCATCTTTGTCGCCAACCAGGCGGAACGAAAAATCGCTGAGGAATCGAAACAAGATGTGGTCGCAATGTTCCCTGACCAGACCGTGGTCACACCCATCCTGAAGATATCAACCTTCTACCCGATCAAGGGGGAAGAGAGCTATCATCAGGATTTCTACAAAAAAAGCCCCATACGCTACAATGCATATCGTTGGAACTGCGGGCGCGATGCACGGTTAAGATATATCTGGGGTGATAAGGCGACTCATTAATCTCTGCTACGGGAGATACAGATGGCTTACAGGTTTACACACTTGAAAAAGCTCAGTTCCAGTCCGACAGGTTGCTAGCTTGGTTGTTAATCCTCATAATAAATACCAGGGAGACACAAAATGGCCGCTCCGATTTTAGCCATCATTAAAGCTGCCGCACCGTATATAGCCCAAATCGCAACATCTGCAATTCCCGCGTTTACCTCCAAACCGGAGGCCGCCAAATCAGATCCTGTTATATCTAAGCAAATCGAAGAACTTCAAACGGCTGCTACGCAAAACGCGCAATCTATTCACATCCTTGCAGAAAATTTGAAGCGGGCTATTCAAGACCTTGAAAATGCCGCACAAGCAGCTCAAAAGCAGATTGCAACATATAAAATCCTGATCTTTAGTTCACTCGGCTTGTCGGCGATCGCAATAGCAACAAGTTTATATGTCATTATCAGGTAGCTCTCGCCCAGAAACGGCAGTTTCCCGCCACCTTTAGAGTTAAAGACAACGTCACACAGGTTGTGGCGACTTGGCAAGACGCACAAATCCCCGGCCATCCAGAATAAGATGCGGCTAACCAATCGCCAGAAAAGCGACGCGTGAAGCAGGGTTGGTTCGCGTAGACATTCTTGGTCGACGAAGCGTTCTGAGCCCAGAATGCTCGGCATCTTTTTCGGGAATAAATTTCGCCAATCTTGCTTTTCCGCCTTGGACTCCTGTGTATTCTTAATCCGTGAGATGACCGGTATGCTAGTCAAGACACGTCACTGTGTCCTGCAACCAGTCACCCGTTACATCTCTTTCTCACGCCTCTCGGCGCCCTATTAAATGGTTGGTATAGCGATCAATGCCGGGATTCCCACTGGGGATAATGCACCGGACAATTCAGGCAGAGATATTGCATTGGTTGCACGGGCAGATTTTTGCGTTTAAGAACCAAATCACCTAAAAAACCTCTTTACCAACTAAAATTTCAAATTCTGGTGGTAAAAACAATGCTGGGGGGAATTTAACCCACCCTGAAAAGGATTGCTCATGTCTTTTAAAGCCAAACTCACATTGATCGTGATCATCGCAGTCATCACTCCGCTGCTCTCGATTCTCTTGGTCACCAACATTCTTTCTGGTCAAGCTGAAAAAATCGCCTTCACCGAAGCAGAGAAATTGGCTGTCACCGACCTCGACCATATCGTTGAGAACATTTTTACCCTGGCTGAAGCCAACCAGAACTCGATAAAGCAGCAACGGGAAACGGCCGCCAGAAATTACCTGCGGGCCATTGCCGACAGCCTTTACACAAAAGTCGACCGCATTCACAAAACTGCGCCATCAGAAGAAGTCGCAGCACTGATGCGACAGACGCTTCTCTCGGAGAAAATTGCCAGCACTGGCTACGCTTTTGGTCTGAATAGCCAGGGTGTACTGACCATACACCCGAAGAGTGAAGGCAAAAGTCTGGCCGGACAAACACACATTGATGAAATGAGCAAAAAGAAAGAAGGCTACATTGCTTATCACAGCGTGACCGCAAAACGTGACAAAGCTGTTTTTTACCGCTACTTCGCGCCTCTTGATCTGATCATCGCGCCTGGTGTTTTTCTTGATGAACTGGCTGATCTGCACGATCTGCAAGGCGAGGCGGCAACCGTGGAAAGATTCAATGACCGTTTGCGTGATTACCGGATTGGAGAGCTTGGCTTCATCTGGGCGATCAAGGCCGGAGGCGAAGATCGCGGCAAAATTGTTGTGGCCCCTGGCAATATGACAAACCGGACGGCAGCAGAGTTGAACCTGTCAGACGAGTTGATCACCTCCGCGAAACAGGCCGGTCATGCGCAGATTTTAGAAAAAAAAGCTGAACTGCAGAATCCCATTGATGGCAAGACCCACCACACCATGATCCGCTATGCTTATTACCAACCGAAGGACTGGATCATCGCGACAGCAATTCCGGAGGCCGACTTTCTGGCCGGCGTCGAGGCTGTCGGAGGCGCATTTGATCAATTACAGCTTTCGATCTCCGGAGTGTCTCTTTTTATCGGTCTGACGGTATTTTTACTGGCGATGTGGTTCAGTCAGAAAAGCATCGTTGCTCCGGTAAGAAAACTGACTGCTTTGGTTGATGCTGTCTCAGCCGGAAATTTCAGCCTGCGTCTTAACCTTGAACAAAAAGATGAGATAGGTCACCTGGCCAGATCCCTGGACGGTATGGCGGACCACCTCCAGGAATATGCAAATATCGCCAGCAAAATAGCGAGTGGTGATTTAGGTGTGAAGATCAAAAAAGCTTCAGACAAAGACTCGCTCGGTCAGGCATTGAGCACTATGGTCAGCAAACTCTGTGAAGTCATTGGTGGCGTCAAACAGACCAGCGCACAGGTTGCAAGCGGTTCGCAGGCTTTGAGTGATTCGAGTGAAGTCATGTCGCAAGGCGCTGCTGAACAGGCCGCGGCGGCCGAAGAGGCGGCATCGAGCGTCGAAGAGATGGCAGCGAACATCCGGCAGAATGCCGACAACGCCATAGAGACCGAAAAAATAGCGATCCAGTCTGCACAAGATGCTCAGGACAGCGGTGATGCCGTGGACGCAACCGTTATCGCTATGAGAGAAATTGCGCAAAAGATTTTGATTATCGAAGAGATTGCCCGCCAGACCAACCTGTTGGCACTTAACGCTGCTATAGAGGCAGCTCGTGCCGGAGAGAAAGGCAAGGGCTTTGCGGTTGTTGCTGCCGAAGTACGCAAACTGGCGGAACGCAGCCAGGTCGCCGCCGGAGAGATCAACGAACTTTCATGCAATAGCGTTGAGGTTGCAGAGCGGGCGGGAACGCTGCTCGGTACACTGGTACCAAACATTCAGCGCACTGCCGAACTAGTTCAGGAGATCAGCGCGTCCAGCCGGGAGCAAGATTCGGGAGCGGACCAGATCAACACAAGCATTCAGCAGCTCGATCAGGTGATTCAGCAGAACTCCTCCTCGTCGGAAGAAATGGCATCAACGGCTGAGGAGCTGCTCGGACAAGCGGAGCAACTGGCAGGCATCATCTCATACTTCTCCATGGCTGCAGGCAACAATTACGAAAAGGTTTCAAGTGCCATGGCCACGCGCGTAAGCGACAAACCACGGGCAAGGCTTATGCGCGCTTACGATAAAGCTCAAACGCCTCACCGGCTAGAAATCGACAAGTTGGGATCTTCGACGCACGAAGACTCACTGGACCGCGAATTCGAAGCCTTTTAGAGGTAACTTGCAGGGGCACGCAGAACACGTGCCCCTGCAAGTACGACCTCAATCGATCGCCACCAGCTGCAGCGCAAAGGTCAGGTCACAGCCGGCCAGATCGTGATTACCGTCAAGCAGCACGTCCTGCTCGTCAACCTGGCGAATTCTCATCATCCGCTGCTCACCATCCGCCAGCTCAATGCTCAATTTACGACCAATCGTCAACTCCCGGTCAGCAGGGAACATCTGCCGGGAGACTTTGAGCAGGTTTGCTTCAAGTCGGGGACCGTAGGCCTGTTCCGCCGTAAGCTGGATGTTTTTGACCTCACCGACTTGCATGCCGATGATTTCTGCTTCCATGGCGGGGAAAACTTCACCGGACCCCAGCTTAAAAGACAGCGGTTCATCACCATCGCGCTGGTCAAAGATCCGGCCGTTGTCGAGGGTGGCTATGTAATGAACGCTGACCCGGTCACCCGTCTGTGCTCTTGGCATCTGTTTATTCCTCGGCTGTAATGATATGAAAGCGTTCATCAAAATGGCGTGCCAGGATGGTTCGCACATCTGACCATTCCAGACCGCCGCCTCCGCAACCAGGCCGCGGCACGACGATCTTCTGCCAGCCTTTGTAATCGGCAAGGTCTACCAATTCACGGCACGATTGATCTATCAAACGCATTTCCGGAACCTGGTAAGGATCAGCCTCAACCGGAAAGCTGACAATATGGTGGCCAAGGTCAAAGACGTGGTTGCCGTGATGGCGAAGCAATGTGCCAAGAGTTTTCAAAAGCTCGGGATAACGTTCCCTTGCCTGACGCGCACAACCACGCTGCATGATCGCTTTGCCCACCTTATTGACCGCGCCGTTGGTGGTGATCGCTACGACAGCTCCTCCGGCATGTTCCTGCCAGAGGTCACCTGCTATTTCTTTCATCATGCGTCTTCGTGTCCTGTGGGTTCTCCGAGCATTTCGCCCATGACATTGACCAGAAAGTCGAAGACCTCTTCGCGGCTGGTTATAAATTTTGGCATCTCATCACCGGCCAGCTCTTCGAGGCGGTGCAGGACGTTGGCGTCACGACAATTCAGCGTGTCCATTACCGCCCCGAGCATCGGGATGACATCGTAGAGGTCGTCTCGATCGTAAGGGTTCGGGTCCGGCTTGCCGGTAAACTTGGGTTCGCCACGCAGCTCCTTGTTGCGACGGTACTTGAAATACAGATCAGAGGGTTTGATTTCAATCCCCATACTTGTCACCTCGCCGCTCAACTGCAGTCACCGCCGCAGGCGTGTATTTTACTGCAACCGCTGGCGCAGACATCCTGGGCCTTGCCGCCGCCGGTTTTCGCCATGAGGGCTTCGAGGCTCTGACTGTCGATTGTCCAGACGCCGTCTTCTTCGACGCCCTTTAACATGCCGCGTTTGATGTGCATGAGGATGTTCAAGGATGTGGTCCGCATTTTTTTTGCAGCAACGGCAAGGGGCAAGCTATCTAATTGATCTTTCATGGTCTTGACCTTTCTCTTTCTGTTCAGCGTGTTTTTATTGAACATAACGTTTTCCGTGCCGTCGCCGTGTTAGCCGCCTCAAAAAGCAGGTAACAGCCACCCTCGTACAAGACGTCATTCTTCAGGGCATTACCAACCTGCTCCCAGTTCGGAAAACCGCGCACCAGCAAGCCCTTGTGCAGGCGATGGGCCAGCGCCTCGCAGTGGCCGTTACCGACAATCATGTCATATTCGTCTGCCAGCAGCTCTGCATCTTCCAGGTCACCGACCAAAATCCTGGCCGCACTAATTTTGTCCAGCTGCGGTGAATCAACGCTTGAAATCGCAACCGTCACCCTGCCGCCCGCCTCCTGCAGGACCTGGCAGATTCCGGCAAGCTGATCGGGCTCTGCGGCCACCAGAAAGCGGGTCTGGCCCAAGGTGAAATGACTGTCGAGCATGGCATCCTGCAGCCTCTGTCGCCAACGGGCCACAGCCAGAGGCGGGCGACTGAAACCGGTCTCGTCAAGCAGAACGGCAGCCAGATCGTCGGTGGTTTTGAGCCCCTGCAGGTGGGCAAAATGATGATGACGCATCTGCGGGTTCTTCTTCTGCAGCGCTGCCGCACAGCCTTGCATCGACTCGCCAACCGTCATCACCAGGCCGGCGTCACCCAGAGCACGGATCTCTTCGACGCCAATACCGCCGCTGGAGAGCGCGGCCTGCTTGTCACCCAGATGGCCATCGAGAGAGGTTGACAGGTCAGGCAGGGCGAAGACGTTGAAGCCGAAGCTCTCGATAAATTCCTTGATCTTTTCCACTTCGATCGGCTGCAGGCTGACATGCGGTAGCAGGACCAGCTTGTTATCGTCGACTTCTGCGCTGGCGGCGACAACTTGCTCGATGATGGCTTTGCAGGTCAGCGCCCAGCCACTCTCCAGACCGCCTTCGTAATCCGCTGTGTTGACATAGACCAGCGGGAAGTCGATCTGGCTGGCGACCGCGCGGATGTCATCACCCTTGGTTTCGGCCAGACCGGTGGTATACAGGCCGATCAGGCTCGGAGTGACTTTACTGGTAATGTTTTTGACCGACTCCACAATACTGTAATCACCACCGTCAAGCACGGCGATGGCATCGGTGACGGCACTGGTCTGAATGGCAATCGGTTCACAGAAATGCCGGGTATAGAAAACCTTGGTAAAGCTGGTGCAGCCCTGACCGCCGTGCATGAGCGGCATGCAGCGGTCAACACCGAGAAAAGCCAGCGTGGCCCCCATCGGTTGACTCAATTTGAAAGGATTGACCTGCAGCGGTTTGTGGTTTTTATGGATTACTTTTCCCATGGGGCCCTCCGGGCGACATTTTTAAAGACCGGGTTCTGCAGGGCATTCTTGAGGTCTTCTGCCAGGTTGAGCAGGCCGTCGTAGCCACCGTAGCTCTTTTTCTTCTCCTGGTTGACGTCGGCAAAGGCAATGCCTTTCTTGATCGCCGTGTAGAGGCTGCGGCCACCGGCCAGTAAGAGTTCGGCACCGCTCTCATCGATCAGTTTGGCCTGTTCCGCACCGGGGTTCATCATCAGCACGCCTGTCTCACCGAGCGTCTGCCGGGCTTTTTCACGATCGTCTGCGGTGGCTTTCTTGACGGCTGTTGCAACCACTTCAATACCAAGGTCCTGCAAGGCCGAAGCGATGGACCAGGTTTTGTTGCCGCCGGTATTGAGGATCGCTTTCTTGCCCTGGAAAAAGGCCTGGTAGGGTTTTAACTTTTCCGCCAGACTGGCCTCTTCCCGGGCGATCAGCTGTTCGGTGCGCGCAAGCAAAGCCTCATCGCCCAGAGCGCTGGCGATGGCACGCAGACCGTTGCTGGTATCCCTTTTGCCGTAGAAAGACAGAGAGATCGACGGAATGCCGTAGCGTTCTTCCATCTTGCGGGTCAAAGAGACAAGAGACTTGGCGCAGACGATGACGTTGAGCCTGGCCCGGTGGGCGGTGCGAATGTCCGAGATCCTGCCGTCGCCGCTCAGGGTGGAGAGGATGCGAATACCGAGTTCTTCAAGGAGTGGCACGTATTGCCACATATCGCCGGTGACGTTGTATTCACCGATCAGGTTGATATCAAACGGCGTGGTCAGCTCCGGTTCCAGTGTGCCGACCAGGTGGGCCAGGGCCGCCTCACCACCGAGCCGACTGCCGAGATTCTTGCTGCCGACAAAGCCGGGCGCATGCACAGGGACAATCGGCAGCAGGTGTTTTTCTGCGGCCTGCTTGCAGATCAGGTCGAGATCATCGCCGATCAGGGCGGTGACGCAGGTGGCATAAACGAAGACGGCTTCGGGAGCGTAATGTTCAACGATGTAATCGATCGCTGCGGTGAGCTTTTCTTCACCGCTGAAGACGACGTCATTGATGTTGATGTCGGTGGTGAAGCCGACCTGGGTCAGGTCGCGTCCGCTATAGCTGGTGGCGGTGGCACGGGTCTCCCAGGAAGAACCGAGGCAGGTCATCGGCCCGTGGACCAGGTGCGCGGCATCGGCATAGGGGAACAGTGCTATCTGCGCACCTTCGAACGCGCAGCCGCCGGTGGTCGCACCGGGAGTCGGGGCGTTGCACGCGCTTGTCCTGGTTTTGTTATGAGCGCAGGAACTTTCCTCGAGCAGCTCTTTGATCTTTGGTTTGCTTGCCATGATGGGCTGACCTCATATTGAAAAGTTGAGAAATCAGTCCCGTCGCATCTTTGGGAGGGAGACCGGCTTTTCCGGCGGCATCGGCGAAAAAGGAGGGTGACTCTTGATCGTTTCGGTTCATTAACAGCAAGAGTCTTGCCATGATGTGGATTGTCCATAAACAAGGCTTTGTTGATGCTGCGCGCCCAGTCAAAAGCGGTTGTCGGGGTAAAAATCAGGCAGATTGTCTGTTTTTTGTGCACAGTGGCGTTACTCAGGGGACTGTGCCGAGCAGGGGCTGGTTCCTGTAAACCCTTTCAAAAAACGGGACAGTCCCCTGAACTGCGGGGACAGTCCCTAATAGGCACGGCCCTTGCTTTATCAGCCTGTCGATAGCTCCGGCAAGGTCGCCGGGCCACGGCAAAGAAGCTCTGATCCACGTATGGTGGTTTGGGGCTTTTCTGTTTCAGGGTATTGCACAAAAAACGATTGAAACGAGACGCTTATGTCTGCTTCGAAACAGCAACAAGTGATTATCGACGACACCACCCTGCGTGACGGCGAACAGGCCGCCGGGGTGGTCTTTAGTCTCGAGGAGAAGAAACGCATCGCCAGGTTGCTGGATGCAACAGGCGTAGGCGAGTTGGAGTGCGGCATTCCGGCGATGGGCAGGCAGGAGCAGGCTTCGGTCAGGGCCCTGGTTGAGCTGGGTTTGAACGCCCGCTTGCTGACCTGGAACAGGGCGGTGATTTCTGACATCCAGGCGTCTATCGACTGCGGAGTCAGGGCTGTCGATATCTCCCTGTCTGTCTCCGATATCCATATTCAACATAAGCTGCGTAAAGATCGTGATTGGGTCAAAGAACAGCTCAAGAGGGCCCTTGGTTTTGCCAAGCAGCACGATCTCTACGTCTCGGTGGGCGGAGAAGATGCCAGCAGGGCTGATCTCAGCTTTCTGGTGGAGCTGATGGAGATAGGACGCAGCCTGGGCGCTGATCGTTTCCGTTTTTGCGATACCCTCGGCATCCTCGATCCTTTCGCGACTTACGACAAGGTTGCTTATCTGGCCAGTCGTGTCGCTCTGGATCTCGAGGTGCACACCCACAACGATCTCGGCATGGCCACGGCCAACGCGATTGCCGGGGTGCGCGCCGGCGCAAAATTCGTCAACACCACGGTCAACGGTCTTGGCGAACGGGCGGGCAACGCTGCTCTGGAAGAGGTGGTTATGGCTCTGAAGTACGCCTGTGGCATCGATCCTGCGCTTGACACCAGCCGTTTTGTCGAACTTTCGCAGCTGGTGGGCCAGGCGAGTTGCCGACCTGTGCCGGAGTGGAAAGCCGTGGTCGGTGAGAAAGTCTTTTCCCACGAATCGGGCCTGCATGCCGATGGCGTCCTCAAGTTCTCCGGCAACTATGAAGGCTTTGACCCCTCCGAAGTCGGACTTGCACGCCATCTGGTGATCGGCAAGCATTCCGGCAGACACGGTCTGAATGCGCGTCTTGGTCTGCTCGGTCTGAAGCTTGGTCGTCGTGAGCTTGAGCGCTTTCTGGAAGAGGTGCGCGAGCGGGCCCAGCACAACAAACGCGCCTTATCCGATGGTGAGTTGATCGAGCTTTTCCAGGAGCGCAGGGCGGTCGCCTGAGCGTTATGCCGATCCGTCGCGTCCAGCCACCAGACTGGCCAGAATTTTATGCCCTTGCCGCCAGGGAAGGCTGGAAGGTCCCACTCTTTGAACGTCGGCTTTTTGAAGGTGCCTGGTCCGAGTTTGTCCAGGTCTTCGAGGAGCGTTGTTTCGGTGGCCTGGTCACGGCCGTCGCTTACGAAAACAGCGGCTGGATCGGCAACCTGATTGTGCCCCGACTTTTGCGTGGCCAGGGCATTGGCAGCCAACTGTTCCGGGCCGCTTTAAGTGATCTTGAAGAGCGTGGCCTGAAATCCTGCTGGCTGACGGCCTCCGCCTCCGGGCAACCGCTTTACGAAAAGGCCGGCTTCGTGGTGGTTGATCAGGTTGAACGCTGGGTTCGTAAGCCGCGGCCTGGCTCCTGCCAAGCTGAAGACGTCAGAACTTTGGTGGTGGAGAAGCTGTGTACCGCAGACCGGGTTGCCTGGGGGGAGAATCGGCAGGCCCTGCTGAGCCGGATCTCATCTGCTGGCCAGCTGTTTGCCTGTGACGATGCGGTTGCACTGCTGCAACGCGGCGATGACCTGCAGGTTCTGGGCCCCTGGTATTCAGCAACGCACTGCCCGCGAGCCAACCGCCAGTTGTTGCTGCCACTGCTGGCGGCCGCAGACCCGGCCAAAGAAGTGATCGTCGATATCCTGCTCTCTTCGCCATTGCGAGCACTGCTTGCCGCGACCGGTTTCAGACCGGTTGGCTGCAACCAGCTCATGGTCAAGGGGCGCGATCGGATCGACCTTAAAACGGTGGTCTCGCTGGCCAGTCTGGGCAGTATCGGTTGAGCTCAGCTCAAAAGATCCCGGCACCCGGGTTCTCCGGCCTGTCGCCGGGGGCCTCTTCCTGAACGACGTCTGCCTCCTCCTCAATTACCGCGTCCTCGGCCTGGAAGCAGGAGGCCAGCTTGCGCAATTGCTCGGCCAGGCTTTCCAGCGCGTTGATTTCATCGATGAGGACGCGCGCCTTGGCAGCGTTACCAGAAAGACGTTCTTCCGAACGGCCGAAGTGAGCAAAAATATTTTCAACGGTCTCCATCTGGAAACGGGTGGCTGCGAAGATCGCCTGAATCTGGTCCTCTCGCGCGGCCAGGCTGCGGTCAAATTCCCGGTTTGCATTGACCTGTTCATCAAACCCCCGGGCAATCTGGTCCGCAGCGGACTTCATTTCATCGACGCCGGCATCGACCCGACTGATCGCTGTGCTCTGCTCTTCCAGAGTCGCCACGATTTCCTTGACCGAACGCAGGTTGCTGCCCGCCTGGTCAATCAGGGTGCGTGCCCGCAAGCCCTGATCAGCGGCTTGCCGGGAAAGCTCATGCGAGGCATCTGCGGCCTGACTGGAACTCGCGACAATCTTGTTCAGGGCTGCGGCGGTTGAAAAAGACAACTCCTTGCCCCGGCCGATAAAGTGTCCGGTCGACTCAACCGAGGTGTTGACTTGCTCGGTGTCTTTGCGAATCGATTTGATGATGCTCTCGATTTCATCGGCGCTGGCGGTGGTCCGGTCGGCCAGGTCGCGAATCTCCTCGGCAACCACCGAGAAGCCACGACCCTCTGCACCGGCCTTGGCCGCTATGATTGCCGCGTTGAAAGCAAGCAGCTCGGTATCGGAGACCAAATCCTTTATCACTTCGATAATCTTGGTAACTTCAGCGGTCTGACGGTTCAGTCGCTGCATGGCGGCAATGGCCTTCTGGCTCTCTTCGTCGATGCGATCCATTTCCGAGGTAAAGGTGGTAACAACCTTGACCCCCTGTTCGGCGTCCTGTTTAACGGCTGCCGAGCTGTCGGCGGTACTGGTCACTCCTGCGCGCAGGCGATCGAGCGCTTCGCCAATCTGGTCCAGATCCTGAGCGGTCATTTCCGTGGTTTGCGCCATCCGGGTAGCCTGACCGGTGGCATTCTGAATGGAGTTGACCAGAGCATCAACGTTGCGGGTCGTCTCGAGAAATTTTTGTGAGGAATGTTCCAGCGCCCCGGCCATCTCTTCGAGAGACGCGGAGAGTTCCCTGGAAATGGCCGCTTCATCCTGAGATCGATTGTTCAGAGTCTCAACCTGCTCGATAACGGCCTGCTGCTTCTGGTACATGCCATCGACATCGATGCGGGCGCTTTTTGCCGCCTGCAGACCATCTTCCGAGCGTGCGGAGAGATAACGGCTGGCATCAGCCAGAGACTGGTAATGCGGGACGAACTCTTCAAGCGTCGTCGAGAGATTCGTCAACAGGTTACGAACCTTGCTGACCGTGCTGTTGACCGCTTCAAAAAGATTTTCAACCGTCTGCCCGGCGTGTCCTTGCACATCTTCACCGAGCAGATCATGCAGGGCGACCAGCTGCTCGTGGAGCTGTTTTTTCAAGGTCTGCCTGACAAACCAGAAAGACGCCGCGCCGAGTACTAAACCGGCCAGCAGGCAAACCAGGAAGAACAGCGGTGTCAGTGCCTCATCGCCGAGCATCATGTAAGCAACGAACGGGAAACAGGCCCCGACGATCAGACCGGCAGCGTGATTAAAAAGAAAGAGCTTGCGGAGGTAACTGGAGCGGCCTTGCGTGGCTGTTTGCATGAGAACGTCCTCTTAAAGATCTTCTGGTCATAAAGACAAGAGATACAACTGTTTACGATTATCACAGAGCGGTGAAAAGCGGCAAGCCAAATGCTTAAAAATTCACACACGGCTGTTCGCTGCAAGACGGTTATGGTAGTCTTTTCAGACTGTGATCCGTTATATTGATACCCATATTCATCTCGACCGGCTGGTGGAGCCTGAGCGGTTGCTGCGGGAGGCTGAACAGGTCGGTGTTGTCGCCTGGGTTGTCCCGGGTGTCACGCCGGGACAATGGCCGCAGGTGATGGCAACCGGCGTGCTGCATGAGCAGGTCTACTTCGCTCCCGGGATTCACCCCCAGGCGGCGGGACGCTTTGCAACGGCCCACCTGGATGAATTAAAACAACTTCTGAGCCATGACAAGGCGGTCGCAATCGGTGAAGTCGGTCTGGATCGCCAGATTGATGTGGCCTGGCAGAAGCAGGAAGAACTTTTTGTCGAGATGATCCGCCTGGCCAGGCAGACGAGGAAACCGCTGCTGATTCATGCACGGCGCAGCACGCAACCGATCCTTGAGCTTCTGCAGAGGGAGGGCGGCGACCAGGTCGGGGGGATTTTTCACGCCTTTTCCGGCAGCCTGGAGACGGCTCGCAAAGTCATCGACATGGGGTTTCTTCTCGGTGTTGGCGGGGTGGTGACCTGGCAGACGGCACGCCGCCTGCCTGAGGTGGTACGCGAAGTTCCTGCCGAAGTCCTGGTGCTTGAGACCGATGCCCCGGACATGACGCCGGCACCGCACCGAGGACAACCGAATCGACCGGCCTATCTTGAACTGGTAGCCAGGCGGGTGGCAAAACTACGTGACTGGAGTCTTGCCGAA
Source organism: Deltaproteobacteria bacterium (assembly GCA_024636215.1). The sequence goes on along the minus strand of JAGXHL010000049.1, from coordinate 86,272 downwards.
ACGGCTCAACAAACAACCCTCAATGCCTGTCGGGTCCTCGGCCTGCCTCGGCCCGAGGTCCTGCAGAAAGACAAGGAAATCCCAGATAAAGGCAAGGAAACCCCAGATAAAGATAAGGAAACCCCAGATAATGAGTCACAATCATCGCTTTGACCGATTGGCCCTGCTCTACGGTGAAGATGGGCTGAAGTGCCTGCAGGGCTCTTCTGTCGCGGTTTTCGGCCTTGGTGGCGTCGGCAGTTTCGCCGTCGAAGCCCTGGTGCGTGGCGGCATCGGTCGCCTGACCCTGATCGATTTCGACCGGGTTGACATCAGCAACAGCAATCGCCAGATCCATGCCCAGCAAGGCACTATCGGCCAGGCCAAGGCCCTGGTCATGGCAGAGCGCTGTCGGGCGATCAATGCCGAGGTCGAGGTGGAGCCGTTGCAGGCGTTTTACTGCCAGGAGAATTCTGCCGAACTGCTGGAACGCGGCTACGATTACGTGCTTGACTGTATCGACCATATCACCGCCAAGATTCACCTGATCGAGACTTGCGTCACCATGCAGCTGCCGATTATCTCCTCCATGGGGGCCGCTAACAAGCTTGACCCGACCTGCATCGGTGTTGCCGATCTGGGCAAGACCAACAAATGTCGTCTGGCGCGGATTCTGCGCAGGGAACTGCGACGTCGCAATATTTTTGCCGGCGTCAAGACGGTTTACTCCACCGAGGAGTTCAAGCCCTTGAGCGCTGGTCGCCGTGAGGTGAATACGGACGACCCTGCAAGCTATCAAGGCCAGCGCGCACCGCTTGGCAGCTCTTCGGTAATCCCCCCTCTGTTCGGATTGACCATGGCCGGTGAAGTGATCCGCGAGCTCTTGGCAAAGAAAGAATCATAAATGGATCCCTATTTCTGGCAAATCCCGGTTTTGGTGCTGGTCGGTGCCGTCGCCGGCGTCCTCAATGTTCTGGCCGGGGGCGGCTCTTTGTTGACCCTGCCGCTGCTGATTTTCTTCGGCCTGCCTGCGGCAACCGCCAACGGCACCAACCGGGTCGCCATTTTCTGTCAGAATATTTTTGCCATCAGCGGTTTCAAGCGCCAGGGGGTCTTCCCCATTCGTCTTGCGCTGCTCTGCACTCCTCCCGCTCTGATCGGCAGCTATATCGGTGCCAACCTGGCTGTCACGGTCGATGAGATGCTGTTTCGACGCCTGCTCGCCCTGGTCATGGTCGGTGTCCTGATTTTCATGATCGTCGACCCGTTGAAACATATGCAGCAAGCAGAGAAGCCGATAACACCGGCGCGTCTGGCGATACTGGTGATCAGCTTTTTCGGCATCGGCATCTACGGCGGCTTCGTCCAGGCCGGCGTCGGTTTCCTGATCATTACCGGTCTGCTGGTTCACGGTCTTGACCTGGTCCGCATCAATGCCGTCAAGGTTCTGGTGATCTTCGCCTTCACCGTAGTCGCTCTGGGTGTTTTTGTCCTGCACGACCAGGTCGATTATGCCCTCGGCCTGGCTCTGGCGACGGGGAATTCCGCGGGCGGCTGGTTTGCCTCGCACCTGGCCGTAAAGAAAGGTCACGAATGGATCAAACGCTTTGTGATTGCTACTGTTTTGATCTTCGCCCTGAGATTGCTTCTGCCCTGAGAGGCTGACCGACAATCGAGGCTCAATCGATAATTTATAAATTTGAGAACAGATTTTAGCTCATTTGCAGGTTCATAGTCGTAACGACGGCTTCTGTTTTTGCACACGGAAAGATCTATGGTACGCTTTAGCGACTGATTTCCTCCTTTGTGTCCCTCCGGGAACTCCGGACGGAAACTCCTTTAATGCAATGGACTGACCTTATGCCCGAAGTCAACACGCCTGCCTCGAAACAAAAGTCACAGAATCTCCCCATAACCCAACCGCAGGGCGTGGCCCAGGGCGGCGACACCATCGCACGCCTGCTGGTTGAGCAAGGCTTGATCACTGCGGCCAAGCTGACCTATGCGAAGCGCATCAAGGCAAAACTGGTTTCTGACCGTTCCCTGGTTGAAATCTTTAAGGAATTGGGCCTGCTGACCAACCCGCAGCTCAATGAAGTTCTCAAGCAGCAACGTCTGAATATTCGTATCGGTGACCTGCTGGTCGAGCTGGGTTATATCCACCAGGGTGACCTCGAGGCAGCTCTGGCGATCCAGCAGGAAAACCAGCGCCAGAAAATCGGTGACATCCTGGTTGAATACGGCTTCATCGATGAGCACCGCCTGATGGAGATTCTGGCCTCCAAGCTCGGTTTTCCTTTTGTTGAACCGGTCTTTACCGAAATCGATCGTGAGCTGCTGGCCCAGGTGCCGGCCAAGATGTTTACTCAGCACGCCTTTGTCCCCGTGGAACGAATTGACGGCCGCGTTACCATCGCCTTCGTTGATCCCCTGGATCTCGAGGATCATGAAGCTGTCGACCGAATCTTCGGCCGGCAGATTCGTCCCGCTATCGCCACCCGTCAGGCGATCCGTGAAGTCATAGAACTTTACCGCCGCGGAGCCCAGCGCATGGCTGCAGAGGAAGCGGATGACAGCACCATCATCGGCATCGTCAACAGCCTGCTCGATGATGCCATGCAGCAGGGTGTCAGCGACATTCACATCGAGCCCATGAAAGATCGACTGCGCGTTCGTTTCCGTCGCGACGGCGTGCTCGGCGTACACAAGGAGATGAACCTGGACCTGGCTGCGCCAGTGACCACGCGCCTGAAAGTTATGGCGGAAGCCGACATCGCCGAGCGCAGGCGTCACCAGGACGGTCGTATCCTCTACGAGAGTGCGGCCACCGGCATGACTCTGGACTTGCGCGTCTCCTTCTACATCACCGTGCATGGCGAAAAGATCGTGCTGCGCCTGATGAACAAAAAGGGAGAGTTGCTTGATATTGACGATATCGGCATGGCTCCGCGCATGTTGCGACAGTTCCGTGATGAAGGGCTCGCCTCGCCCAGCGGCATCATTGTGGTCACCGGCCCTACCGGTGCCGGCAAAACCACCACTCTCTACAGTTGCGTCAATCACCTCAATGACCTTGAATCCTGCATTATTACCGCGGAGGAGCCGGTTGAATACGTGCTCGACGGCATCTCCCAATGCTCGATTAACCCGAAGATCGGCGTCACCTTCACGGAAACCCTGCGCCACATCGTCCGTCAGGATCCCGATATCATCGTCATGGGGGAAATCCGCGATACCTTCTCGGCCGAGACCGCCATTCAGGCCTCACTGACCGGGCACATGGTGTTGACCACCTTTCATACGGAAGATGCCGTCGGTGGCCTGCTGAGGCTTCTGAATATGGGCATCGAAGCCTTTCTGATTGCGTCAACCATTAACTGCATGCTCGCCCAGCGTCTGCTGCGCAGAGTTTGTTCCAGTTGTGCCGTCGCCTATACACCCACACCCGATGAATACCGTCGGCTCGGCTACACCCACGGTGATCTGGCCGGAGCCGATCTGCAGATCGGCAGGGGCTGTACAGCCTGTCGTTTTACCGGCTATAAAGGCAGGGTCGGCATCTTCGAATTGCTGGTGCTCAACGATGAAGTCAAGGAAGCCGTCCTGGCCCGTAAAACGGTCCAGGAAATTCGTCGGGTCAGCATCGAAACCTCCGGTCTGATCACCCTGATGGAGGACGGTATTGCCAAGGCCGCCCGCGGCAAGGTCTCTCTTCCTGAAGTCATGCGCCGCTTGCCGCGAATTTTAAAACCACGTCCATTGCACGAATTGCGTCGCCTGTTGGGAGAATAACTTTGGCCAATAAACCACTGACAGAAATCATCAAGGAAATGGTCGCAGCCGATCGGGTGCATCTGCCGGTCCATCCCGACATCGGTCTGCATGTCAGCAAACTCCTCAGCGCAGAAACTTTCGACGTCAAGGAGTTGCGATGGCTGATCGGCCGGGATCCGGGACTGCTCTGTAATCTCTTCCGGGCCGCCAATTCCTCCTTCTTTACCGGTTTACACAAGACCCTTTCCATAGAGGAGGCGATCACCCGCCTGGGCAAGAACAAGTCCCGTCAGGTTCTTGAGCAAACCTGCAAGCAGAGTGTCAGTGCTTCGAAAGGTAAGCTACTGCCACATTACATGCCAGGTCTCTGGCTGCATTCCCAGGCCTGCGCCGCCGGTTCCCGCTGGCTGGCGAATCGTTGTGGCTATCAGGAACTTGCCGACCAGGCTTACCTGGCCGGCCTTCTGCATGATGTCGGCAAGCAGTTCCTCCTGGCCGCGCTGGAGGAAATTGCCGTCAGTGGTCAATTCAGCATGAGGCTATCCAGCCAACTGATTAACGAGGTGATTACCACGATGCATGTAGAGCAGGGGATCCGCCTGTTTGAAGAATGGAATCTGCCTGAAATCTACAAGGAGGTCGTTACCGAGCACCACGATATTGAACTTGATACACAAAACATTGCGGTCGCCCTGGTCCGACTGGCAAACCTGGGTTGTCGCAAGCTGGGCCTGGGGCTGGAAAAATCACCGGAGTTGGTTTTGCCGACCACGGCCGAAGCACAGTTTTTGGGAATCGACGAAATCTCCCTGGCTGAATTCGAGATAGCCCTGGAGGACCAGTTCCTGGCAGGGACATCGGTGTCAGCCTCTCGAAAACAGCAGAGACGATGAGCTTCCTTTTGCTCCGGCAAGTTTTTTGCTAAGATATCCCGTAGACATTACACTTCAGCGAGGAACCGACATGTCAAAATCTATCGGGCAAATTTTGAAGCTTAAGGGGAGTGAGGTTTGGACGATCGGCCCGGAGGCGACGGTTTACGACGCCCTGGCCTTGATGGCGGTAAAAGGCGTGGGCGCACTGGTTGTTACAGTTGATGGCAAGGTGGTCGGTATTTTTACCGAACGTGATCACACCCGCAAGGTTGATCTTGGCGGCTTCTCTTCGCGGGAAACCTGCATTCGCCAGGTGATGTCCACGGAAATCTGCTATGTCGCACCCGAAACCTCCGTCGATGAAGCTATGGCGATCATGACCGACAATCGCTGTCGCCATCTACCGGTTCTGGAGGACGACGAACTGGTTGGGCTGGCGTCCATCGGTGATCTGGTCAAAGCCTCTCTCGATGAGAAAGATTTTGTCATCAAGCAACTGAAAAAGTACATCAAAGGCGTTCCTTGATGACCCATCGCAGTTGCAAGGCCGGCAAGGGCCGCCTGTCTTTTTGAAGGTGTTACACTTGTAAGCTTCGACAACTTCATGCACTGCCCCATTTCAGTAAAGACGGGGCGTTCATCTGTTCTGGTGGTTAATCACCACTCTGAAGGGTCGTCCATGATCAAGATAAAAAAAGGTCTTGACCTGCCTATCGGCGGCGCGCCGGACATGCTGATCGAAGAGTCGCCCCCAATCTCTCATGTTGCCCTGGTTGGCAGCGATTACCTGGACATGAAGCCGGCCCTGCTGGTGGCCGAAGGTGACCGGGTCGCACTGGGCCAGCCGCTCTTCTCCGACAAAAAGAACCCTCAAGTCATCTTCACTGCTCCCGCATCAGGTAAGGTTGTCGCCATCAATCGTGGCGAACGCCGCCTGTTTCTTTCCCTGGTCATAGAAATCTCCGGGGATCATGAAAAGACCTTCCCGATCACCGCAGTAGAAAGGATCGAGCAGCTTTCCACTGATGATGTTGAGCAGCAGTTGCTTAACTCAGGGCTGTGGAGCTCTCTGCGCACCCGGCCTTACAGTAAAATTCCGGATCCCGGCAGCCGTCCCGCAGCACTTTTTGTGACCGCGATCGACACCAACCCCCTGGCGGCTGATCCGCAGGTTGTGATCACTGAAAAAGCCGACGAGTTCAAGGCGGGTTTGCAGGTCCTCCGCCACCTGACCGAAGGACCGCTGTACCTGTGTAAACAACCGCAGGCACAGTTACCGTCACCAGAAGGCATCACGGTCAGTGAATTTGCCGGATGTCACCCGGCCGGCCTGGTCGGTACCCATATCCATTTTCTCGAACGTGTCGATCAGGAGCGCACAGTCTGGCACATCGGTTACCAGGATGTGATCGCCATCGGTCACCTGTTCCTCACCGGCAGAATCCTTACCGAGAGACTTATTGCACTTTGCGGTCCCGCCGTCGGCAAACCGCGACTGCTTCGCACCCGCCTTGGCGCCTGTCTTTCCGAGCTGACTGCGGGCCAGCTTAAGGGCAAGGATAAGCGGATCATTTCCGGATCGGTTTTGAGCGGCCACAGCGCGAGTGAGAGTAACAATTTTCTCGGCCGCTACCATAACCAGGTCTGCGTACTCGAAGAAAATCACCAGCGCGAACTCATGGGCTGGGCCAGGCCTGGTCTGAACAAGTTCTCGGTCAAGAATGTCTTTGCTGCGGCCCTCGTGCCGCGCCGGGCTTTGCCCCTGACCACCAGCAGGCACGGCAGTTTGCGTGCCATGGTGCCAATCGGTGCTTTCGAGCAGGTCATGCCCCTCAACATCAAGGCCACCTGGTTGCTACGCTCCCTGCTCACCCTGGATACCGATCTGGCCCAGCAGCTTGGCTGCCTCGAACTGGATGAAGAGGATCTGGCCCTGTGCAGTTTTGTCTGCTCGGGGAAAATCAACTATGGCCATCATTTACGACAAACGCTGCAGAAGATAGAAAAAGAGGGCTGATGAAAGCATTACGTGTTTTTCTCGACAAGCTGCACCCTCACTTTGTGAAGGGGGGTAAATTCGAGAAATTCTATCCCCTTTACGAAGCCGCCGACAGTTTTATCTACACCCCCGGCGCAGTGACCGACGGTGCGCCCCATGTCAGGGACGCCATCGACCTGAAGCGGGTCATGATCACCGTGGTTTTCGCCCTTATCCCTTGTTTTTTCATGGCCATGTGGAATACCGGTTACCAGGCAAACAGTGCCATGCTGCTGACTGGTGGTAGCGTTGAGGGTTGGCGGGGAGTGCTGCTCGAAGTTCTTGGCTACGGCGGCGACCCGAACAGCTTTGCCGACAACCTGCTGCTCGGAGCGGCCTGGTTTGTGCCGATTTATCTGGTCACCAACCTTGTCGGCGGTCTGTGGGAAGCGCTCTTCAGCATTATCCGTCGCCACGAATTGAACGAAGGCTTTCTGGTTACCGGCTCGCTCTTTCCCTTGATCTGTCCGCCGACCCTGCCGCTCTGGCAGGTGGCGCTGGGCATCAGCTTCGGTGTGGTGATCGGCAAGGAGATATTCGGCGGCACCGGTAAAAATTTTCTCAACCCGGCACTCACCGGGCGGGCGTTCCTCTTTTTTGCCTACCCGGCACAGATCTCGGGCAACATGGTCTGGACCGCCGTCGATGGAGTCAGCGGCGCGACGGCGCTGAGCCGTGCCGCCGAGGGCGGTCTGCAGGCGGTTACGGCCGTGACCAGCTGGTTCGATGCTTTTATCGGCGCCATTCCAGGGTCCATGGGCGAGACCTCGACTCTCGCCTGCCTGTTCGGTGCCGCGGTGCTGGTCTTTTCCGGCATCGGCTCCTGGCGCATCATGCTCTCCGGGCTGATCGGCGCGGTCGGGCTGTCTACGCTGTTTGTCCTGATTGGCAGCAGCAGTAACCCGATGTTCGAGCTCGGCCCCTTGTGGCATCTGGTTCTCGGCGGCTTCGCCTTCGGCCTGATTTTCATGGCGACCGATCCAGTCTCCGGGGCCATGACAGAAGAGGGGCAGTGGATCTACGGCTTTCTTATCGGCAGCATGTGCATCCTGATCCGGGTCATCAATCCGGCCTTTCCGGAAGGCATGATGCTCGCCATCCTGTTCGGCAATGTCTTCGCACCACTGATTGATCAACTGGTTCTCAAGTTCCACATCAGGCGGAGGCTGCAGCATGTCCAGGGATAGTACGACAAAAGTTTTAAGCGTCGCCTTCTTCCTCTGTCTGGTCTGCTCCATTCTGGTTTCGTCTGCTGCGGTCATGCTCAGCGAGCGGCAGGAGCAAAACAAGATCGAGGAGAAGAGAAAGAACATTTTGCAGGCCTCAGGCCTCTACGAGGAAGGCATACCGGTCGAAGAACAGTTCAACAAAATCGAAACTCGCATCGTTGACCTTCAGACCGGCGAGTTCACCTCGGAATTCGATCCATCCCTCTTCGACAGTCGTGCTATGGCGCGCAAACCCGAGACCCGTCGGCAGATTCCGGATGCGCTCGACCTGGCTGATATCAAGGTTCGTTCCCGCTACAAGGCCGTTTACCTGGTGTTTGAGGACAAGCAACTGCAGCAGCTGATTCTACCTGTTCATGGCAAGGGCTTATGGTCGACCATGTACGGCTTTGTTTCCCTGGCGAAGGATTTTGCCACGGTCGAGGGGTTCGCTTTTTACGAACATGGAGAAACCCCGGGGCTTGGCGGTGAAATTGATAACCCAAGCTGGAAAAAGCAGTGGCAGGGGAAAAAAATCTATGGCGAGGATGGCAAGGTCCGTATCCGCGTTCTCAAGGGCACGGTCGATCGCAATGCTGCCAACGCGGTTTACCAGGCCGATGGACTTGCCGGTGCCACGCTGACCGCACGCGGGGTCGAAAACCTGCTTCACTACTGGATGGGAGAGGATGGTTACCGGCCTTTCCTTGAAACCTTGCAAAAGGAAGGGGTCAAACTATGACCAAGGCCAAAGATGTTCTGCTTGATCCTTTGTTCAATAAGAATCCGATCGGTCTGCAGATCCTCGGTATCTGTTCTGCCCTGGCGGTGACTTCCAAGCTGGAAACTGTGATCGTCATGTCGCTGGCCGTCATTTTCGTGATCACAGGATCCAATGTTTCCGTCAGCCTGATCCGCCGGCAGGTCCCGGACAGTATCAGGATTATCGTGGAGATCACCATCATTGCCACCCTGGTGATTATTGTCGATCAGTTTCTGAAAGCCTATGCCTTTGCAATCAGCAAACAGCTTTCGGTGTTCGTCGGTCTGATTATCACCAACTGTATCGTGCTTGGCCGTGCCGAGGGCTTTGCTATGAAAAATCCGCCGGGCTTGAGTTTTTTGGATGGCCTTGGCAACGGCCTCGGTTACAGTCTGGTGCTGTTGTTGGTGGCATTTTTCCGTGAACTGCTCGGGGCCGGGAAGTTGCTGGGTCTGACCATTCTGCCTTCTGTCAATGATGGTGGCTGGTATCTGCCCAATGGCTTGATGCTTTTACCGCCAAGCGCTTTTTTTATCATTGGTCTGCTGATCTGGGCACTGAGGACCTGGAAGACCGAGCAGATCGAAGAGGAAAATTGAGATGCTGGAGCATTATCTGAGCTTGCTGATCAAGTCGATATTTATCGAGAACATGGCCTTGGCCTTTTTTCTCGGTATGTGTACGTTTCTTGCCGTTTCGAAAAAGGTCGACACCGCCATCGGTCTTGGTGTTGCGGTTATTGTCGTGCAAACGATTACCGTGCCGGCCAATAACCTGATCTACCAGTACCTGCTCAAAGAGGGTGCTCTTTCCTGGCTGGGCCTGACAGAGACCGACCTGACCTTTATCGGCCTGATTTGCTACATCGGCGTGATTGCCGCGATGGTGCAGATTCTCGAAATGGTTCTCGATCGCTATGTGCCTTCATTGTATAACGCGCTGGGGATCTTCCTGCCCTTGATCACCGTCAACTGTGCTATTTTGGGCGGGTCGTTATTTATGGTTGAGCGTGATTACAATTTTGCCGAAAGTGTTGTGTTTGGCTTTGGCAGCGGCACCGGTTGGGCCCTTGCCCTGGTTGCCCTGGCAGGCATCCGCGAAAAAATGAAATATGCCGATGTCCCTCCCGGCTTACGCGGGCTGGGCATCACCTTCATGATTGCCGGCCTGATGGCGATGGCCTTCATGGCCTTCTCCGGTATTCAATTGTAACGGAATGAGCGATGATTGAAATTGGCTTAGGGATAGTAATCTTCACTGCGATCGTCCTGATGCTTGTCACCCTGATTCTGATTGCCAGGTGGAAGCTGATCCCTTCCGGTGATATCACCATCAAGATCAATAATGATGAGAGTAAACAGCTGACCGTCGAACCGGGCGGCAAGCTGCTCAATGTACTCGGCAAGCATGAGGTTTTTATCCCTTCCGCCTGCGGTGGAGGGGGAACCTGTGCCCAGTGCAAGGTCAAGATCAAAGCGGGTGGTGGAGATATTCTGCCGACCGAAACCGCGCACATCAATAAACGCGAGGCCAACGAAGGTTACCGCCTGTCGTGCCAGGTCAGCGTCAAGCAGGATCTTGACCTGGAACTGCCCCCTGAAATTTTCTCCATCAGCAAGTGGCAGTGCCGGGTGCGTTCCAACCAGAGCTGTGCGACCTTTATCAAGGAGCTGGTCCTGGAGTTGCCCGAAGGCGAGGATCTTGATTTCCGTGCCGGAGGTTATATTCAGATCGAAGCACCGCCGCATGTCGTCGAGTACAAGACCATGGAGATCGCCGAGCGCTTCAGGGAAGACTGGGATAAATACGATCTTTGGCAGTACACGTCCGAAGTCAATGAAGAGATCATGCGTGCCTACTCTATGGCCAACTACCCCGATGAAAAAGGCATCATTATGCTCAATGTGCGGGTTTGCCCGCCGCCGCCGCAGGTCCCCGATGCACCTCCCGGGCAAATGTCCTCGTTTATCTATAACCTGAAACCCGGCGATACGGTGGAAGTCTCCGGGCCTTATGGTGAGTTCTATGCCAAGGACACCGATGCCGAAATGGTCTTCATCGGTGGTGGCGCCGGCATGGCACCGATGCGCTCACACATTTTTGACCAGCTCAAACGTCTCAATTCGAAGCGGAAAATTTCTTTCTGGTACGGAGCACGTAGTTTGCGAGAAGCTTTTTACCTGGACGACTTTAATGGTCTGGCGGAAAAACATGACAATTTTGAATGGCACCTTGTGCTGTCCGATCCCCTGCCTGAAGATAACTGGGAGGGCGCGAAAGGTTTTGTCCATCAGTACCTGTATGACAACTATCTTGCCAGTCATCCGGCCCCGGAAGATTGCGAATTTTACATGTGCGGACCGCCGATGATGAACAAGGCGGCCGGGGAGATGCTCTACAACCTTGGCGTGGAACATGAGAACATCCTCTATGATGACTTCGGTATTTAGGAGCTTGAATTATGCGCTATGAACAGACCCGAAACATATTGCAGAAGCTGGCTCCCGAATACCACCGCCGGGTCAGTCTTTTTTTTCAACTCTTCGAAGAGAACGTGGAGTCGCCACGGATCCGCTTGATGCTCGATTATCTGATCGATCATGAGCAGCACAGGGCTCTGGCGCTGGCCGATTTCTGCCACGATAAACCGCACAAGGTGCTTGAGCACTGGCTGAAAGGGCTGGAGATCAACTTCCCGGAACCTCGTGCTGAGGTTCTCGATCCCTCTGCTGCAACGGACCTCGATCAATTGATCAAGGCCGCAGTCAACTATAAACAGGCTCTGATTGATTATTTTGCCTATGCCAGCGAACATTGCACCGATCAGCAGACCAGGCATCTTTTCGAGACTCTGAAAACCCAGGAAGAAAAAGCCATGAAACGCATGATACGCCACGCCCAGGGTCTGGCCGATCTTTGATGCCTCGCCTGGTTTGTCAACTGCTGATCAGTTTCACCTTGTTGTTACTGACCACCGGCTGCCAGCAGGAGACGACTGCTGAAACCCTGCAGCTTGCCGGACAGACCATGGGTACGACCTGGTCGGTGACCCTGCGCCCCGGCTCTGCCGGGGTGGATGGCGCCCTCCTGAAACAACAGCTGCAGCTACGCCTCGACCGCATCAATCGCCTGATGTCCACCTATGATCCCGATTCGGAGGTCTCGCGTTTCAATTCTCAGGCCAGCTCCGAATGGTTTGCCATCTCCGAAGAGACCGCCGCAGTTATTGCCCTGTCGCTGGATATCAGCCGACTCACCGACGGCGCTTTTGACATCAGCGTTGGTCCCCTGGTTGAACTCTGGGGGTTCGGTGCAACCCAACGGGCGGCGCAGGCCCCTGACGCCAACCAGGTCAGTGAGGTGCTGGCCCTGGTGGGCTACAAAAATCTTCAACTGCGCATGGCACCGCCGGCAATCCGCAAGCAGGTTCAGAACTTGCGCATCGATCTGTCTGCCGTCGCCAAGGGCTATGCGGTGGATGACCTGGCCGAGATTCTGGAGCAACAGGGTTTTAGCGACTATCTTCTGGAGATTGGCGGAGAGTTGCGGATTGCAGGACAGCGTAACGATGCCACCCCCTGGCGGATAGCGATCGAAAAACCGTTGGAAGGGGTCCGCGAGGTTGCCGCAATCTTTCCTGTCACCAATATCGGCATGGCGACCTCCGGTAACTATCGCAACTTTTATGTGGAGAATGGCCAACGTTACTCACACACCATAGATCCGCACAGTGGCAGGCCGGCCCGCCACAAACTGGCGTCGGTTACCGTGCTTGATAAAACCTGCGCACGTGCCGATGCGCTGGCTACGGCATTAATGGTTCTGGGCGAAGAGAAAGGCCGCCGGTTCTGTGAAGAGAACCAGGTTGCCGCCTATTTTATAATGTATGACAAGGAATCGATGGCTGTTTATCAGAGTTCCGCTTTCCGGAAGATTTTGCAAGAGGTTGGACAATGAAAATCTTTTTAATCGCGCTGGTATTGTTTTTGCTCGCTTTTTCCGGACTGGCAGCAGGTCTTCTCCTCAAGCGCAAAGGTTTGCGTGGCGGGTGCAAACCTGCTTCAGGTGCGGAGCATGATTGCCACTGTGAAGGGGAGAGGGGCAAGCAGGATAAACACGGCTGTTGCGAGGAGAATCAGGAAGATGTATCCCGGGAAAACCACGAAAAACCAGTTGTCTGAACATTACGAAAAACACAAGGCGTATTATAGCTACGGCCTGGTCGCTGACAAAAAAAATTTATTTGCATTTTTCAGTTGACATACCTGACAAAATCAGTAAGATATAAACCACAGAACATAACTCTTCATGTTCTACCTCCTAAGCGAAACCCATAGAACCCGTTGCCCCACAGTCCCTCCTGGCTGTGGGGCTTTTTTTTCTTGAAGGGCAGAAGGTTGGTCAGTAGAGTCTGCGAAACGCCGAGGCCTTGATGACGGCGATAATTTCGCTACCCGGTTCAAGCCCCAGATCGCGGACGGCCTCGCCGACTACCTGCGACACCAGATGCTGTCCATGGCAATCGAGCTCAACCCCGAACCTGTTGCCCGCCTCGAAAATCCTCTGCACCCGGCACCGAAGCATGTTGCGGGCGCTGGTCGCCTCGGGATGCCGCTTGAACAGGGTGATATCCTTGGATGAGAGTTCGAACATGCCCAAACACTCGGGCCCTCCCGCAGCCAGAAAGATTTCCTGTTCACCCCAGCGGTAGGCGTACAGGCCGTCATGGTGGCGTGGATCGCGCAACTCCAGCAAGTTGATGTAACCGACCTGACTGGTGGCCATGCTGCGCAGGGCCAGTTCGTGAGCCGAGGTTTGAGCCTGCAGGCCGCCTTTGTGGAATTCAAGCACCTGGTCGGTCATCAGTCGCATCTCGTTGAGGGAGTGGCTGATATAAAGGTGGGGCATATCGAATTCGGTGAAGATCTTTTTCAGGTAAGGGATGATCTGGAATTTGAGCCCCTCGTCGAGGCCGGTGAGTGGCTCATCGAGTAGAATCAGCCGGGGGCAGGAGAGCACCGTGCGGCCCAGCGCCACCCGCTGGCGCTCGCCCCCGGAGAGGCTGTTCACGCCACGCTCCATCAGTGCAGCAAGCCCCAGCACTTCAATTAAGTCCGCGGGGTCGATTTTGCGCTCCGGGCGGGGAGTCCGCACGTAGCCGTAGAGCAGATTGCGGCGCACACTCATGTGGGGAAACAGGTGGGCGTGCTGGAAGACCACGCCGATGCGGCGTTTTTCCGGGGACTGATTAACCCTGGTGGCCTGGTCAAAAAGGGTCTCACCGTTCAGACGAATCAAGCCGGCGTCCGGCTTGAGCAGTCCGGCAAGCATATTCATGAGCGTTGACTTGCCGCTGCCCGAGGGGCCGAATACGCCGATGCGACTTCCTTCCACCGAAAATTCAGAGGCGAAGTTGAAGTCACCCAGGTTTTTCTTGAGGGAGACCTCGAGTCTCATCGCTTGCCTCCCTGGTTGAAGCGTTTGACCAGTTTCTCGTTGCACATCAACACCGTCAGTGCCAGAACGATGGAGACCAGACACAACCCCAGCGCCATGCGATCACCACCGGGGGTGCTGGTGTAGTCGTAGATTGCCAGCGGGATGGTCTGGGTGACTCCGGGGATGTTGCCGGCGATAATGATGGTCGCGCCGAACTCGCCAAGGCTGCGGGCGAACATCAACGAGGCGCCGGCAATCAGGGCGCGGGTTGACAGGGGCAGGATCACCGAGAAGAGGGTGTCGTACCAGTGGGCCCCCAGGGTGCGAGAGGCCTGGATCAGCTTTGCGTCGATCCCCTCCATGCCGATGCGAATGGACCGTACCAGCAAAGGAAAGCCGACCACCATCGAGGCGAGAACCGCCGCCTTCCAGGTGAAGATGATCTGGATGCCCCAATCCGCCAGCAGCCCACCGAGCCAGCCCCGGCTGCCGAGCGTGAGCAGCAGCAGATAGCCGACCACTACCGGCGGCAAGACCAGCGGCAGATTGACAATGCCGTCGAAAAGGGCTTTGCCCGGCATGCGTGTGAAGACCAGCAGATAGGCGGCTGCGAAGCCGAAAGGCAGCGAAAGTAGAGTGGCCGTCATGGCCACCCTGGCGGAAAGTTCCATCGCCTGCCAGTCGGAGGGGGTGAAATCAAACATGACCATATCATTCCTTGCAGTGGCCGTGGCGCATCAGCGAATCACGAAGCCGTATTTCTTTTGGATTTCAGAGGCCTCATCGGTCTTGAGAAATTCGAAGAAGGCAACCGCCTCGGGCTTCTTTGCGCCCTCGATGGTCAGGCCGACGGGATAGGTCACCTCATCATAAAGTGCCTGCGGCACCTCCAGCAGGATGACCGCCTGCTGCGCCAGCAGAGCATCGGTCTTGTAAACGAAGGCCCCGTCCGCTTCGCCCCGGTCGGCGTAGACCAGCGCCTGGCGCACGTCCTGGGCCATCACCAGCCTGGTTGCCATCTGCGCATAAAGCCCGGATGCTTTGAGGGCCTGTTCGGCATAATCTCCTGCCGGCACGCTTTTGGGGCTGCCGATAGCGATGCGCTGGAGGGTGGCGAGATCCTCCATCTTGTTAACCGCAAGGCCCTTCTGGCCGATGAAAACCAGTCGGTTGTAAGCAAAGGTCCGAACGCTCTCGGCATGGATACGCTTTTCTTCGACCAGGTAGCTCATCCACCTGGGGTTGGCGGAGAGATAGATGTCTGCCGGTGCACCTTGAGCGATCTGTTTGGCAAGAGCACCCGAGGCAGCGAAATTGGCCAGCAACGTGACCCCTGCAACCTTCTTCTGATAGGCGGCTATGAGTGCCCTGGTCGCGTCGGTCATGCTGGCTGCCACCGAAAGCCGGATCTCGGCCGCCATAGCGGGCGTGGTCAGAAACAGGCAGAGCAGCAGGACTGTCAGAAGTGCACGCATAAGTCTTTTCCTTTGAAGAAAAGTCTCCTGAAATCAGAAGAACGGCAAAACCTCAACCTGTTCACCCTGCTGCAGTCGATCGACTCCGACAGGCCAAGGCAGCAACGCATTGGCCGATTGCAATGACCGAAATTGCCCCGATCCCTGGCGAGGGGAAACGGTCACGACATAGCCTGCGTCTTGCCAGTCCAGACGGCACCACAGAAAAGCCTGACGTTTTCCTCCTGTCCTAACCTCGGCAGTGAGAGTCGCAGTGCGTTTGTCCGGAAAGCAGCTTGCTCTCCCTGAAAGGCGTGCCAAGGCCGGTTGCACAAAGAGTTCGAAGGTCGCAGCCGTTGCCGCCGGGTTGCCGGGGAGGCCGAAATATGGGGTTTTATCGAGAAAGCCAAACAGTACGGGTTTGCCCGGTTTGATAGCAACTTTCCAGAAGATTTTTCTGAACCCGCGACTTTCCAGAACCGTCTTGATACAATCTTTTTCGCCGACCGACACACCACCTGTCGAAACAATCAGGTCAACATCGTTAGCTCGGTCAAACACCTGGTTGAGGTTGTTGGAGTTGTCTGTGCCAATGCCAAGGTAAACAGGCGTATAGCCGCACTCTTGCAGTCTGGCTTTTAAAAAATACAGATTTGAATTGATGATTTGACCTGGGCCAGGTTGCTGACCAAGTTCAACCAGTTCGTCGCCCGTTGTCATCAAAGCGATGCGGGGTTTTGGAAATACCTCGACGTGAGTGACCCCTGCACTCGCCAGCAGGGCGATATCTCCCGCGCGCAAAGGCGTCCCGGGGCCGGCGAGAACCTCTGCTTGACGGTACTCTTCCCCGTGATAGCGAACATGCTGTCCTTGTCTTGGCAAGGTCGGCAGAAGAATTTTACCTTCGCTTTCGACACAGTCTTCGATCGGTATGACCGTATCGGTTCCGTCCGGAAGCTGTCCGCCCGTTGTAATGCGGACCGCCTGGCCCAAGCCGACTCTCTCGGCATAGGGATGCCCTGCATAGGATGAACCGACAATTGTCCTTGTCTGCTCGTTGTGTGCCGGGTTGCCGGCAATAGCAAAACCGTCCATGGCCGAATTGTTGCCGGTTGGCATGTCCCAACAGGCTTTTGCCGGTGAGGCCAGAATCAGTCCAAGTGCCTCTTCGAGAGGCAGAGGTCTCGGTGCGAGAGGACGAATCTCATTTAAAACCTGTTCCAGGGCTTGATCGTAGCTAAGCATTGTCGATAGTCTCCGTATCTGCAAAGCAGGCCACGAAACATCGATCCGCTTCGCTGTTGACCTTACCTTTCATTGCTGCAAATTTCTCCAACAGTTCAAGGGCTTTGTCTGTCAGATGGGTTGCCCCGCCATCTTTGCCCCCGGTTCTCTTCTCAAGTAAACAGAAAGGCGCGGTCTCCTCCATGGCCTGCAATTGCGCCCACACTTTACGGTACGACACGCCGAGTTGCCGGGACGCCGCATTGATCGATCCTTGACTGTGTATGGCTGACAGGATGCGGAAACGGCCGTCACCGAGGAAAGGTTTGCCATCAACTTCCAGCCAGATCTTGCTGCGGACTTGAAAGTGCTTCATGACAGATAGCGTTTGATGATCAGGTCGCAAAGCCCCGCTGCATCATTAATGTCGTATTGGGGGACATCAACCTGCAAAACGCTGTCCGTGGCAACGGCAATCAGGGTTTCGTCACGCTCTTGACCACGGCAGAGCAGTTCCTGACTTTTTGCGCGGCGATGCACCTCGATTTTCGGCATGGTGTTTTTTTTAAAGCCCTCGGTCAAGACAAGGTCGACATCCTGGAAGTAGTTGTGGACCATCGCTGCCAGTGAAGGTTCGCTTTGCAGAGGATGCTTTTTGACTATGGCGAGTTTTTCATGAGAGCTGATCAACATGGTGTCAGCGCCCGTCTGAGTCAGCCGCCAGGAGTCCTTGCCCTGGTGGTCGATGTCGAAGCGATGGGCATCATGCTTGATGACACCGATTGTGTAGCCACGCCTTTTCATCTCGGCGATCAGTTTTTCGAGCAGGGTGGTTTTGCCTGTACCGCTTTTGGCAATGATCGAAACAACCGGTGGTTTCATTTATGGCCCTCCTTGAAGCTCTCAAGCTCTTCCGGGGTATTGATGTTCGTCAGGCTTTTCTCCCATCCATGAGGCATGTCCTGCCATTGCAGACAACGCACCTGCAGTTGCGGATAAAGAGCAAAGATACTGTTCCGGCCGTTTTTGAGAGCGTCTTCGAAGACCGCAAGACAGCGCTTGTGATAGAACGCAAACAGAGGTTCATATCCGGCGAGTGTCTTTGGCACGACCGCGTCGGCGCCCTCGCGCAACTCGAAAAGCAGGTTGAGCAACCTGGTATCTGGATGCGGCATGTCACAGGGCATGACAAAGACCCAATCGGTTTTGGCCGCAGATAAAGCTGTAAAGAGTCCACCCAGAGCGCTCCCCGGATAGAGATCTGGTATGGATGTTATGTCATCCAACTCGAGGTCCGGCCTGTCCCCCGCGATTGTGACGGTCGAAAAGTGTTGACACAGCCACTCCAGCGCCCGCGAGAACAAGGGCCTGCCTGAGAGTTCGATCGAGGCTTTGTCCCGGCCCATTCGCCTGCTCTTGCCGCCTGCAAGGAGAACTCCGGTTGCATCTTTAACTTTTCCGTTGTGCGAAATTTGCATAGCGACGTCAGTATATAATTCCACCCAAAAAATTCAAGATGTTTAATTTTTGATTTTTGATTTGTGTCAATTACAAGAATAAAACAGCGTGTTATTCAAATAGACAAAGTAGAATGTTTTAATATTGGTGGTAAGGTTTTTACTGAAATTTACAGGGTGACTATCATTGCAGATTGCTTCTTTTTTGATTTTTTGCTGCATGGTATCGGCAACGAAAGAAAACTTGTTTTTGAAAGATTCGAGGTGAGCCGATGACAAAACGACTGTGGAAAAGTTTTATGTTGCTGGTAATTGGAGTGCTTTTGACGGCGGCTCCTGCGTGGAGTCAACAGGGAGATCCCGGTCGGGGCGAGGATCTCTACGTTGGCACGCTTGCGTTTTCCGCAGGTGGGGCTCCCTGCCTTGCCTGTCACGGGGTTGCCGGGCACGAGCTGGGCTATGCAGCCGGTGCCAATTACGGCCCCGACCTCACGGCGATATTTAATGATTACGGTGAAGAAGGTGTCGCGGCCGTACTGGAAGATCCCTCGGTCTTCGAAAGCATGTCGGCGATTTTTACCGACCGTCCTTTAACTGCAGAGGAAATTGCCGACCTGACAGCTTTTTTCGCGGCAGTGGCTGACCGGGACGCCGCTAGCATCGGCGCCGGCCTGGCTGGGCATGTCGGCATTGGAATGGTCATTCTCATGATTATTATAGGTGCCTTAGGCTGGCGAAGGTTCAAGGCCGTACGCCGTCCGCTGGTTGAACAGGTGCGTTTGCAAAAGGGAGGAGCAGCATGAGCTGGATTAAAGACATCGTCGATCCCGGGTCGCGACAATGGGAAGAGTTCTATCGCAATCGCAACCAGTGCGACAAGGTGGTGCGCAGCACCCACGGGGTCAACTGCACCGGTGGCTGTTCCTGGAACGTGCACGTCAAGGACGGCATCGTTGGCTGGGAACTGCAGGCGACCGACTACCCCGAGCTGGAAGCGGGGCTGCCCCCCTATGAACCACGCGGTTGCCAGCGCGGTATCTCTTTTTCCTGGTATCTCTATAGCCCCTTGCGCATCAAATATCCCTATTTGCGCGGTGTGCTTGCCGATCTCTGGCGTGCCGCCAAGGCCGAGCAGGGCGATCCGGTCAAAGCCTGGGCCTCGATTATGGAAAACCCGGCCAAGCGCAAGAGCTATCAGCAGGCGCGTGGCAAGGGCGGTTTCCGGCGTGCCAGCTGGGATGAGGTTGAAGAGATCATCGCTGCTTCGACCATTTACACCATCCAGAAATATGGTGCCGACCGGCTGGTCGGTTTTTCGCCGATCCCGGCCATGTCGATGCTCAGCTTTGCCGCCGGTTCCCGCTTTATGCAGCTGCTGGGCGGGGCCAATCTGAGCTTCTACGACTGGTACTGCGACCTGCCGCCCGCCTCGCCCGAGATCTGGGGCGAGCAGACCGATGTCGCCGAGAGTGCCGACTGGTACAACAGCAAATATATCGCGGTGGTCGGTTCCAACCCCGATATGACCCGCACCCCGGATGCGCATT
The DNA here is from genome assembly GCA_024636215.1 of Deltaproteobacteria bacterium. Next base: position 66,514 of record JAGXHL010000049.1, on the reverse strand, counting down.
ATTTATCCGAGGCGCGCCATAACGGCACCAAGGTCACGGTCTTCGCGCCCGACTTCAACATCACCTCGAAACATGCCGACTGGTGGATCCCGGCTCATGCCGGGCAGGACGGCGCATTCTGGATGGCGGTCAATCATGTCATCCTCAGTGAATTCCATCATCAGGCCAAAACCGCCTTCTTCCTTGATTACTTAAAGCGCTACACCGACACCCCCTTCCTGATTGAACTGGAGGAAAAAGACGGCGTCTACCACGCCGGACGCATGGCCCGTGCCGGTGAGCTGGAGCGCTATCGCGAAGAAGAGAATGGCAACTTCAAGTATCTGGTTTGGGATGAAACCAGCCAGTCACCGCGTATGCCCCTTGGCAGCCTTGGCTTTCGTTGGCAGGAGAAGAAGGGCGAATGGAACCTGCAGATGAAGGATGGCCAGGACGGCTCTGTCATCGATCCCCAGCTTTCGCTGCTGGATGAAATCCAAGCGGTGCTGGAGGTTGCCTTCGATGATTTCTCTGCCGACCAGTCGGTTGCGCGTGGCGTTCCGGTCCGTTATCTCGAAACCGCCCATGGCAAGGTCGCCGTTACCACGGTGTTCGATCTGCTGATGGCCCAGTTCGGCGTCGATCGTGGCCTCGCCGGGGCTTATCCGGCAGATTACGATGATCAAACCGGTGTCTACACCCCGGCCTGGCAGGAGAAGTATACCGGCATCGACCGCGCCAACGTTATCCAGTTCGCCCGCGAATGGGCCTCAACCGCCGAGAAGACCGGCGGCAAATGTTCGATCATTATCGGCGCCGGCGCCAACCACTGGTATCACTCCAACCTGATCTATCGCGCCGGCATCTCGGCCCTGATGCTCTGCGGCTGTGTCGGCAAGAACGGCGGCGGACTCAATCATTACGTCGGCCAGGAAAAGCTCGCCCCGGCCGCGCCCTGGGCGACGATCATGGGGGCGCTGGACTGGTCAAAGCCGCCGCGCTTTCAGAATGCACCCTCCTACCATTATGTGCACACCGACCAATGGCGCTACGAACGCACCTCCGACGAGGCGCGCATCAATCCGGTCGCTGAAAAGAACCAGATCACCGCTGGACACACCATGGATCATCAGGTCCGTGCGGTGCGTAACGGCTGGTTGCCTTTCTACCCGCAGTTCGACCGCAGCCCGATCGAAGCGGTCAAACAGGCCGAAGCCGCCGGGGCCAAAAATAATCAGGAGATCGTCGACTGGACGGTCAAGCAGCTGGCCGACAAACAGATGAAGTTTGCTGTCGAGGACCCCGATGCACCGGAAAACTGGCCGCGTCTGTGGATCATCTGGCGCGGCAACGCCCTGATGTCGAGCGCCAAGGGGCATGAATATTACCTCAAGCATTACCTGGGCACCCACACCAGCACCATCGCGCCCGAAACCGCCGAGGAATTCGTCAAGGAGGTCAAGTGGCATAAGCAAGCGCCCCAGGGCAAGCTCGATCTGGTGGTCGATATCAACTTCCGCATGGACACCTCGGCGCTCTACTCCGATATCGTGTTGCCGACGGCGACCTGGTACGAAAAAGACGATCTCAATACCACCGACATGCACTCCTTCATTCACCCGTTGCAGGCGGCTGTGCCGCCCTGCTGGGAGTCGAAGAGCGACTGGGATATATTCAAGGGGTTGGCCAAAAAAGTCAGTGAGCTGGCCGAAACCCATCTGCCCGTGCCGATCCGCGAGATCGTCTCGGTGCCCTTGCAGCACGATACTCCGGCCGAGATGGCCCAGTTCGAGATCAAGGATTGGAGCAAAGGGGAGTGCGAACCGATCCCCGGTAAGACCATGCCCGGCCTGGTGGTGGTCGAACGCGACTACAAGAACCTGTACAATCGCTTCATCTCTTTAGGACCCGAGGCGCGAAACGGCATGGGCGCCCATGGCCTCTCCTGGTCCGTCGCGGATTACTACGATGAGATGGTCGCCAGCGACAAGACCGTGGAATGGGAGGGGAAGACCTATCCAACCCTGGTCGACGCCCGCGATGCTGCCGAAGTGATCCTGAAACTCGCGCCCGAAACCAACGGCGAGATGGCTTTTCGCGCCTACCAGGCCGAAGAAAAGAAGGTCGGCCTGCCACTGACCGATCTGGCTGAGAAGAGCCGCAACGTCCGCACAACCTTTGCGGACATCGATCGTCAGCCGCGGCGTCTTCTTAACAGCCCGATCTGGAGCGGTCTCACTGAAAACGGCCGCGCTTATTCGGCCTATTGTCTCAACGTCGAGAAGCTGGTTCCCTGGCGCACCCTGACCGGTCGTCAACACTTTTACCTTGATCATCAGGGCTATATCGCCGCCGGCGAACATCTGCCGACCTACAAGCCGAAACCGGACCACGGCACCTTGCAGGATTTCCTGGTCACCGATACCGGCGAGCAGAAAAGTATCATGCTCAACTACCTGACGCCACACGGCAAATGGGGGATCCACAGCACCTACACCGATAACCACCGGATGCTGACCCTGTCGCGCGGCTGCCACCCCTTCTGGATCAACGATCGGGACGCCGAACAGATCGGTGTGTTCGACAACGACTGGGTCGAGGTCTACAACGACCACGGCGTGGTGGTGACCCGCGCCATCGTCAGCTCCCGGCTGCCGCGCGGCATCTCGTTCCTCTATCACGCCACCGAACGGACCATTGATGTCCCCAAGTCAGCACGCCGCGGCAACCAGCGCGCCGGCGGCCACAACAGTTTGAACCGTATTCGCCTCAAGCCGAGCCTGATGCTCGGCGGTTACGGCCAGTTCACCTACGCCTGGAACTACTGGGGCCCGACCGGTGCCAACCGCGACACCTACATCATGGTGCGCAAACTGGATGGCGAACCGCAATGGTAGGGGTGTCATGGGGGTGTAGGGGCACAGCACGCTATGCCCGCCTTTCGCGACAGAAAGGGCGCAGCATGCTGCGCCCCTACGGCAGATACGATTTTCGATCGGCAGAATCAGGAGATTAACCATGAACATTCGCGCACAGGTCTCATCGGTCTTTCACCTCGACAAGTGCATCGGCTGTCACACCTGCAGCATCGCCTGCAAGAACCTGTGGACCGACCGCCGCGGCAATGAATACATGTGGTGGAACAACGTCGAAACCAAGCCCGGCACCGGCTACCCGACCCAATGGGAAGATCAGAAGAAATACAACGGCGGCTGGGAACGGGTTGGCAGCCAACTGCGACTCAAGCAGGGGGGCCGGGCTGCAACCATCGGCAAGATTTTTCATAACCCCGACCTGCCGACCATGGACGACTACTACGAGCCCTTTACCTACAAGTACGCCGATCTGACCAATGCTCCGGCCGGGACCGATCAGCCGACCGCCCGAGCCATCTCGATGGTCAGCGGCAAACCGATGAAGATCGAAGCCGGTCCCAACTGGGACGATGATCTCTCCGGTTCAAAAGTTTACGCCGCCAACGATCCCGGTGTCATTGAGCTGAGCGCAGAACAGCAGCAGCAGCTGTTCGCCATCGAGAAGATGGTGATGTTCCACCTGCCGCGGATCTGCAACCACTGCAGCAATCCGGCCTGCGTCGCCAGCTGCCCCTCGGGGGCGATCTACAAGCGCGGCGAGGACGGCGTCGTGCTGATCAACCAGGACAAATGCCGCGGCTGGCGGATGTGTGTCTCAGCCTGTCCCTACAAGAAGACCTATTACGGCTGGAGCAGCGGCAAATCGGAAAAATGCATTCTCTGTTACCCGCGCCAGGAGGCGGGCGACGCCCCGGCCTGTTTTCATTCCTGCGTCGGTCGGATCCGCTATCTCGGCGTGCTGCTCTACGATGCCGACCAGATCGAAGCGACCGCGATGAAGAGTGACGGTGAACTGGCCGCCGCCCAGCGTGAGATGATTCTCGATCCCTTCGACCCCCAAGTGCTCACTGCGGCGCGCGAGGCGGGGATGGCCGAACAGATCATCCAGGCCGCGCAGAAATCACCGGTCTACAAGTTCGTCAAGGAGTGGGGGATCGCCCTGCCGTTGCACCCCGAGTTCCGCACCCTGCCGATGCTTTTTTACGTGCCGCCCTTGTTGCCGGTACTCTCAAGCGAACAGCAGGGCACCCAGAAACTGGCAGATGATTTCTTTACCAGCCTCGAGCAGGCCCGCCTGCCACTGATGTACCTGGCCGGGATGTTTGCCGGCGGCAACGAGGAAGAGGTCAAGGCGGTCTATCGCCGCCTGATCGCGGTGCGTCTCCAGCGCCGGGCCGAAACCGTCGGCGACCTGGCCGAGGCCGAAGTCGTCAAGGCGCGTGAGCTGGCCGGACTCGACCACCAGGCGCTGGATGCCATCTACCGTATGACCAGCCTGACCCGCATCAAGGAGCGGATTGTAGTGCCGCCGCTGCTGCGCGAACAAGCGGTTGAGGCAGGTATGGATCCCGAAAAATACAGGCAGTCAATGGGCTTCGGCAGCCGTAAAGCGCCGAAGAGACGGTGGTGATTATGGCTGACCTGACCACACACAAGGAGCTTTGCCGCAACTTCGCCGCCCTGTTCAACTACCCGAACGATCAGGTTATCGAGCAGGCAAAACAGTGCCTGCTCGAAATGAAGCAGGTCAACGCCCAGGCGGTCGTGCCATTGGCAGCGTTTGTCGCCTTTGCCGAGGCGAATCCGCTCTCTCGTATCGAGGAAACCTTCACGGCGGCTTTCGATCTTCAGCCCCTCTGCCATCCCTATATCGGTTATCAGCTCTGCGGCGAGTCTCAGCAAAGAACCCTGTTCATGCTCAAGCTGCGCGAGCTTTATCGACAGTACGACTTTGAAGCGGGCAACGAGCTTCCCGATCATCTGATCGAAGTGTTGCGCTTTGTCGGCTCGATTGATGATTGCACCTGTCGCGATGAACTGATCGACGACGGTCTGTTGCCGGCCCTGGAAAAACTCACTCAGGGGGTAGAGAACCAGGGCAATCCTTACCTTGGCTTACTTTTCTCTGTGCAGAGCTTTCTGGCCGCAGCCGCATCTTCAGAGATCGAGCCAATGCCAACTGCACGGCAAAAGGAGTGTTTATCATGACTGACATGATTCTGTTCGGCGTGTTTCCCTATGTCGCGGTGGCCCTGATGGTTGGCGTTGGCTTTTACCGGTATGCCATTGATCGCTACTCCTGGTCGTCCCAGTCCTCCCAGTTTTTGGAGAGCCGGGTGCTGTTCTGGGGTTCCGTACCCTGGCACTATGCGATTCTGATCATCCTGCTGGCACACTTTCTGGCTTTTTTGGTGCCGTCCGGCTGGGCGGTTCTGCTTGGCCGCCCATTACGCCTCTATCTACTTGAAGTCACCGGTCTGGCCCTCGGCATCAGCACCTTGATTGCGCTGGTCCTGCTGATCTGGCGCCGGATCGGCAATGCCCGGGTTTCTGCCGTCACCACAGTGGTCGATTGGCTGGTGCTGGTTGCGCTGCTGCTTCAGGTTGCAACCGGGGTCTATATCGCTTTTACCCTGCGCTGGGGGTCGGTCTGGTATCTGCACACGGCCACGCCGTGGCTCTGGTCACTGTTCAAACTTGATCCGCAGGTGCACTATCTGGCCGCGCTGCCGTTCGTCGTTAAGCTGCATGCCTTCAACGCTTTTCTGCTTCTGGCGATCTTTCCGTTCTCGCGTCTGGTTCATATCGTCAGTATCCCGTTGACCTACCTGGCACGTCCATACCAGGTTGTCGTCTGGTACCGGCAGCGGAGTGGCAACCAGGCTCGGTAATTTTTTCAAGCGAAGGGGAAACGATGCAGGAGACCGTTACCGCACAATCGCATAAGGTGCTCTTTCTGAATACGCTGGCGTTCACGGTCTGCTTCGCGGCCTGGATGTTCAACGGCGTTCTGGTGACCTTTCTGGCCGACAACCAGGTGTTCAAATGGGGACCGGTTGAGATCGGCTGGTTGATGGGGATCCCGGTGCTCACCGGTTCGATCTTTCGCCTGCCTGCCGGCATGCTCACCGACAAGTTCGGCGGCAAGCCGGTCTACGGCACCTTGCTGCTGGTCTGCGCCATCCCGATGTTTCTGCTCTCCAAAGCCGACAGCTTCATGACCTTCGCCCTGTGTAGCTTCGGCTTCGGCCTGGCCGGGGTGAGTTTCTCGATCGGCATTGCGTTTTCCTCGGTCTGGTACCCGCGCAAGTACCAGGGGACAGCGCTTGGCATCTTCGGCGCCGGCAACGCCGGTGCAGCCTTGACGACGCTTTTGGCACCGACCTTACTGAACCGGTTGACCAGCAACGGCACCAACCTGGAAGGCTGGCGCGAGTTGCCGGTTTACTACGCGATCATGCTCGCCGTCATGGGGGTGATCTTCTTCCTCTTCGCCGACAACAAAAAGCCGGCATCCTCGACCAAGAGTTTTGGCCAGATGCTGACCCCGCTGAAAGATGTCAAGGTCTGGCGGTTCGGGCTCTATTATTTTCTGGTGTTCGGCTGCTTCGTGGCGTTCTCGCAGTGGCTGGTGCCCTATTTCGTCAATGTTTACTATCTGCCATTGGTAACCGCCGGCCTGTTTGCTGCTGCCTTCAGTCTGCCGTCCGGCGTGATCCGGGCTTTGGGCGGCTGGCTGTCCGACAAATTCGGCGGCCGCGCCATCATGTACTGGGTGCTCGGCGCTTCGGTTCTGATCAGCTTCCTGGTGATCATCCCCAAGATGGAGATCTATTCGCCGGGGCGCGGCGTCATGGCCCAACGCAGCGGTATAGTGACCGCCGTTACCTCTGAGGCGGTCGTCGTCGGTGAGATGTCTTATGCGATCAGGAAGAAGCCTGAAGCTGTCGTGACCTACGATGACGAACTGCTGATTTTCCCGACCAAGCAGGTGTGGCAGGAGCCGGTGGTTGAGGTCGGTCAGCAGGTGAAGAAAAAGGAGCTGCTCGCCAAAGGCGTGACCCGGATCTTCTTCCAGGCCAATGTCTGGATCTTCGCCGTCCTCGTCATTCTGCTCGGCAGCGCCTGGGGGATCGGCAAAGCGGCGGTCTACAAGCTGATTCCGGACTACTTCCCCGAGGAAGTGGGCGTGGTCGGTGGCATGGTCGGCGTACTCGGCGGCTTGGGAGGGTTTTTCTGTCCGATCCTTTTCGGTTACCTGCTGGAATGGACCGGGTTGTGGACCAGTTGCTGGATGTTCATGTTTGCACTCTCTCTGGTCTGCCTGCTCTGGATGCACCTGACCGTGCAGAAAATGATGCGCGAAAAACACCCTGAAGACATGCAGAAGATTGAACAGGAAAAAACTTAATGATTGAAAATGATGCCAAGGAGGCAGGCCATGTCCACTAACCTTGACAAGTGGGACGTCGAAGACGAGCAGTTCTGGAATTCAACCGGCAAGAAGATCGCCACACGCAACCTGTGGATTTCGATCCCCAGCCTGTTGTGCGGATTCGCCGTCTGGCTCTACTGGAGCATCATCACCGTACAGATGATCAACCTGGGCTACCCGTTCAGCCAGTCGCAACTGTTTACCCTCTCGGCCATTGCCGGTTTGACCGGGGCGACCTTAAGGATCCCCAGTTCCTTCCTGATCCGCATTGCCGGCGGGCGGAATACCATATTTTTTACCACGGCACTGCTGATGATCCCGGCCATAGGGACGGGCATCGCCTTGCAGGACAAGGCGACGCCGATCTGGGTTTATTACATCCTCGCCCTGTTTTCCGGAATCGGCGGCGGCAACTTCGCTTCGTCGATGTCCAATATCAGCTTCTTCTTCCCGAAACGGGTGCAGGGCACTTCCCTCGGCTTGAATGCCGGGCTCGGCAATTTCGGCGTCACCACCATGCAGATCCTGATTCCGCTGGTCATGACCATGGGCATTTTTGGCGGATCGCCGCAGACCCTGATCAATACCAGCGGCACCCTGATCGGCAAAATTCCGGCCGGTACCGAGACCTACATTCATAATGCCGGTTATGTCTGGCTGATCCTGTTGATCCCGCTGGCGTTTGCCGGGTTCTTCGGCATGAACAACATCACCACCGATACGGTTTCCCCCGATATCGGTTCCACGCCGCGCTCTTTCGTCAAGATCACCGGCCTGCTGCTGATCGCCTTTGTCACCGCCAGCATCGGTCTTTACCTGCTGTTGCCGGCCCCGGTGGGTCTGGGTCTGCTCAGCAAATGGATCGTCCTGCCGCTGGTTATCGCTGCAACAGTCTTTGGCATGAAGTATCTGACCCGGGGAGAGCTGCGGGCCAATCTCGACCGGCAGTACAAGATCTTCAACAATAAACATACCTGGGCCATGACCGTGATTTATACCATGACCTTCGGCTCCTTTATCGGTTACTCGGCGGCCTTCGCCCTGTCGATCAAGGTCATCTTCGGCTTCTCGCACATCATGGTCGACGGTGTAATGACCCACACCACCCCCAACCCGAACGGCCCGAGCGCCCTGATGTTTGCCTGGATGGGGGCTTTTATCGGCGCCCTGATCCGTCCGATTGGCGGCAAGATCGCCGACAAGCTCGGCGGCGCCATCGTCACCCAGTGGGTGTCGATGGTCATGATCGTCTCGGCCTTCGGCTGCGCCTACTTCATGAAGGCCGCCTACGCCTCGCCCACCCCGGAGAATTATTTCGTGCCGTTTTTGATTCTGTTCATCATTCTGTTTGCCGCCACCGGCGTCGGCAACGGTTCGACCTTCCGTTCCATCGCCATGATCTTCAACAAGGAACAGGCCGGGCCGGTGCTCGGCTGGACCTCGGCGGTGGCTGCCTACGGCGCTTTCATTATCCCCCAGGTGTTTGGCGAGCAGATCAAGGCGACTACACCGGAATATGCCCTGTACGGCTTCGCAGCCTTCTACTTGGTCTGCCTGGTGCTCAACTGGTGGTTTTATACGAGAAAGAACGCATATATTCAGAATCCTTAAAGGACCATCCGGTCAAGACGTGCCGGCGAGTTGGTTTTTCCGCCGGCGTTTAACCACAGTGATAAGACGAAGGAAAACAAATGAAAAACCTGGACAGCAAAACCTTGAGTGAACAAATTCTGGCGCTGGCACCGGATGCGATCCTGTTTGCTGATCGTGAAGGCCTTATCCGCTTGTGGAACAGTGGGGCCGAGAGGATCTTCGGCCTCCAGGCCGATCAAGCCATCGGTCAGTCCCTCGATCTGATCATCCCGGAAAAGCTGCGCGAGCGGCACTGGGACGGCTATCACAAGACCATGCAGACCGGGGAAACCCGTTACGGCACCGAACTTCTGGCGGTACCGGCCTTGCACGCAGACGGCCACCGCTTGTCGACTGAATTCTCCATCGTTATGCTGACCGGCGATGACGGTCAACCGTTCGGCGTTGCCGCGATCCTGCGCGATGTGACCGAACGTCACCAGAAGGAGAAACAGCTGCGCGAGCGTCTGGCGGAACTTGAGGCGGAACAGGCTTGATGCTTTTGCAGAAAGTCCCGAAGCGGAATTAAAGGAGGCTGTTATGATGTACTTCATAAAAGACAACACCCTGCACCGTTTCCCGGTCCCGAAGCGATGTGGAGTCCAGCGTGATAAAGAGACTTTGCGCGACACCGTGCCTTATAAGATCGATCACTGCGTGTACTGTTTGCAGAGATGGCCCGGTGATGAATGACAGCTGATTCTGAAGTGGCTCTGCAGTGGATTTCGGAAGTCGAAAACAGGAATTGCACATCTTCCTTTGCGGATATGGTGGGATGTCAGGTTCTTTTAGCAACTGTGACTATGCAGCAGGCGACCGGATATTATTCGTAAACTAAGGGCTTGTCCTAACGCCCGTCCTTTTCATTCTCAGGAGTCAACCCATGCCATTACTGAAAAAAACCACCCTGATCATCGCAGTCATTCTTTTCTGTCTCCCCCAGTTTATTATGGCTGCCAGTCATGAGCATCAGGAGCACAACGCGAAGCCGGAAGTTGAGCTCGCGCAACACAAGGTATCGCAAACTTCCAAGGTGGTCCAACTTTCTCCCGAACGGTTGGCCCTGCTCAATCAGGAGATGAGATTGATCCAACAGGGTACTATGGATATGGTTCCAGCAATCGCTGCCGGAGAGTGGGAAAAGCTTTCGGCCCTCGGCCAGAAGATCAAGGAAAGCTTTATTCTCAAGCAGAAACTGACGGTTGCACAGAAAGAGGAATTGCACCGACTGCTGCCGCAGCAATTTATCGAGATGGATATGGACTTTCACAAGTCAGCGGGGATGCTGGCTCACGCGGCAGAGATGAAGAATGCCGATGTGGTCAATTTCTACTATTACAAAATGATTGACGCCTGCGGCTCCTGCCACGGCAAGTTTGCAACCGAGCGCTTCCCAGGGCTGGTCAAAGGTGATGAGAAAGGGCATCATTAGCTGAAACAATTTGAACCCCAATGCAACCTACTTGTCATATCTGAGGCGGCACAACTGTAACCGGCGGCGTATGGCAACAATCGAGAAACCCGAAAATCTGCTTCGGAGATAGTGAAAGAGGGAGATTCAGTATGAAAGACCAGGAAAAAGTCTGTTTGACGTTTGATGCAGCCTGCGATGCCGCCATTGAGATGGAGTCGCTCATTTACCAGAACTTCCTGCAAGCCATTCGCCTGGTGAAGGATAAAGCGGCCAGGGAAATTCTTCAGGAGGCTGCGACCGTCAGGCTTGAAATCAAGCTGAAGCTGGAACAGGCGGCTCTTCAGGGGCGTCTTGACTCGCGGGAGATAAAGGGTGCCGTCCCGACCATGGATCTTGCACACTCTATACGTTGCTGCGATCTTCGCCAGATCACCGCAGACGTGAATAATCGTAAAGCTTTGGCTTTTGCGATGCAAATGTCGAAGGATGCCCTCGACTTTTACCGAAAAATGGCGGCGCAGTGCAGTGGCGCACCCATGGCCGACCTGTTTAAAGCCCTTGGAGACGATCAAACACGTCATCTTCAGGAGCTTGAAGACACCTATGAAAAGCGTTTTCTAACGGAAGGATAAGGCGTTTCTGCCGACGACTCGTAGGCTCTTTTCAAACGGATCTGCACAGAACAACCTATGCTTTACTCACGCACGTAAATGTTAATGTCTGTCTCGTGGACCATCCCCATCAGACGGGCATACTCTGACTCAATCAAGGCATAATGTTGATGGGTCGATTCTGCGTTTTGGATAAAAACCTCGCGCACAGCCTCATCGCGAATTTTTTCAGCCAGGATTCGCAAGGCATTCTCTAATTTAAGTTCCTTCTCCATGGCCAGTTCCATCGCCTTGCGTTCGCTGAGTCCCTCCATCAGAGACCGCTCCAGATCGGTCAGCCAATCGCCACCCGGTGTGGAATCCAGGGCCATGTATTCTGAAAACTCGGGGAGATCGTCACCAGGGTAAATGTCATAGAAGGTTTTGGCGTGCTCAACTTCTTCCGCGGCCAATAATTCGAATGTTCTGCGAGCCTGTTGGTTTTTCATATGTTTGGCACCCAGCAGATAAAAATCGCGGGCGTACTTTTCTGTTTGAATCGAGCGTTTGATCGCTTCCTGTACATCGACATTCTCAAACATAAGAACACCTCTTTCGTTTAATTATTGCAGCGACGTGTTCAACTGCTTAAACCAGAAATACATCGGTTCTTTCGGTTGAAACATTGACCGGAGTCTGCATATGTGGTTGCACCGATTGTCAAAGAAGATGGTGCATTTTCACGCCAGATTTTCTTTAAGTGACAAGCGGTCCTGAAATGATTTTTGCAAGTTCTGAGCCATCTCCTGAGAGCGGCACCAGCTTCGACACCCCCCAGACCAGCCGTTTGTAGCAGAGGGCAAAGCCGTCGCTGACCTGGAAATCGATCTCATCCTCCAGGTGCCGAAGAACACAGGTTGGCGCATCGAGACAGTAAAGGGGCGGCGACTATTCTGGATCTCGATCCCGGTACGCATTGCGCCAACGACAACACAGCCACCGCTACGAAAAACAGCAGCCACCTTCATCTGGCCACCGCATGTGACAGCTATATTAAATATGACGGTTGTCACTGACGGCTTTTCCCGCCACCGACTCCACTCTCTTTCCATTTTGCTTATTGTTATCAAAACCTTGCACTAGCATAATCCACCGTTTTTTTTCTGGCCCGATCGTTGCGGTGTACATCCTTTAAGCAGACACACCCAAACTCGAAAACATTAAGGAGCAAATTATGGAAATGGCCAAAGTAACCAAGTGCGGAGTCAACGATTGCGTTTACAACAAGGATCTTGTCTGTCACACGCTGGGAATCACGGTGGGTGACGGGTGCAACCCGGATGGGGCCAGCTCGAAATGCGACACCTTCTGCCGATCAACGACAAAAGGCGGCGATATGGGCGTCCAGGCAGGCGTGGGCGCGTGCAAGGTGATGGGATGCGCTCACAACACAAAGCTGGAGTGCATGGCACCCGGCATCAACGTGGACTATCGCGACCAGACGCCCTACTGTCTTACCTTTGAGGCAAGATAGCTTCGACGATGATAATTTCCTACCCCGTTACTTTCTGGGGCGCATTGACAATGGCAGTGACCGCTGGAGTCGGTATGTTCTGCGGTGTAGAGGTTTAGAAATACCGGAATTCTACATGAGTCAACGGGGACGGAAATTTATAGTGTCGCAGGCTAGGAGAGAGCCTAGAGCAAAATAAAAAAAAGGAGAAAAAGACATGGCCAAACAAGCGTGGGTCGATCAGGATGAATGCATCAGCTGCGGACTCTGTATTGACAATCTGCCGGGCGTCTTCCGTTATGCCGATAATGGCAAGGCCGAATGCTTCGATTCGAGCGGCGCAACCGAGGCTGAAATCGAAAGCGAAGGCATCGATGTCTGCCCGGTTTCGTGTATTCATTGGCAGGAGTAATTCAAGGACGATATCAACCTGCAGATTGGCAATCCCTGAAACCGATCTGGTCGAGGGGAGGACGGGCAATTTTTGAAAGGAGCCAGATAATGAGCGATAACTATCAGGCAAGCTGTGCCTGTGGAAAAGTACATTTCGTCCTGGATGGAGAACCGCATAAGACTTTCAACTGTCACTGTGCTGTCTGCCGCAAAATGAATGGCAGCGCTTTTAGCACCTATTCAATTTTTGCCAGTGATGACCTGCGCATAACAGAAGGGGAAGCGGAAATCCAAACTATCCAGATGGGTGATCACGGCAGCAAACATTTTTGCTGTCATTGTGGAGCACCCCTCTACGGCTTACATAAGCAGTCCCCAAGCATTTGCTTGGTTGTGTTGGGAGCCATCGATACCGGGGGAGCGATACTGCCCATCTCCAATGTGTTTTGCCGTAGCAAACTGCCCTGGACTTTTGAAATAGACAAGATGATCAACCATGAGGTCAATATGTAGGCTTATCCGCAACTTACTTCTGGCTCGTATGTCCAGCGAGTGATCGCCCAGCAACACGCACAGTAGACCCAGCCATGGGCGGTGAAGGATTTGCTCTTTGAAAAGCGGTTCGACTTGCAAGTCTGGCTGCACCATGTCTGCACGATCTCCGGCATTGCCAGAAAAATCTTGACATCTTGATCTATTTGGCTATATTGCCAAATACTGGCAAGCTGATCAGGAGTTGATATGAACCAGCAACGCAAAAATCATCTGGAAGCGCGAGCACGGGTACTCAAGGCCCTGGCCCATCCGACCCGTCTGTTCATTGTCGAGGAGCTGGACAAAGAGGAACGCTGCGTGTGCGATCTGACCGCGATGATCGGTGCCGATGTCTCGACCGTCTCCAAACACCTGTCCGTACTCAGGCAGGCCGGCATTGTGCTGGACGACAAGCGGGGCAATCAGGTTTTTTACCGGTTGCGAGTGCCCTGTATCCTCAACTTTTTCGGCTGCGTGGAATCGGTTTTGGAATCACAAGCTTAGTACCCTGTAGCCCATAATCTTTCGCATCTTGCTTGTTCTTTGACGCGTCAGCTACGTTCCGATTTCAGCTGCTTGGCTACGGCTAAACACCAGAAATCGCGCCTTTCTGACACGCCAAAGCCCTGCGCAATTTTGCGAAATCTTAAAGGTTACAGGGTAATCGGAGCAGTCGGCGTACTTGCAGGTGGCTGTCTAATAAGGGTTTTTTGGGGCCGGCTATTTGGCTTTTTGGCAAAATAGACGTGATATGAGAGCTATATTATGAACTGGAAAAGTGAATGGAAACCGCTGGCGGTAATCATCGCTGTCTTTGTCGGCTGTTATTATCTCCCGGTCGACTGGTTGCAACAGTCACAGCGGCTGGAAAATGCCCTCTGGGAGTCGCTCCATCTGGTCAAATGGTATGCCCGGGAGCATGTACTGCTTTGCCTGGTGCCGGCATTCTTTATCGCCGGGGCGGTGGGGGTTTTTGTCAGCCAGGCTGCGGTGATGAAGTATCTCGGCCCGAAAGCAAATAAGGCCCTCGCCTATGGAGTCGCCTCGGTGTCGGGCAGCATCCTGGCGGTCTGTTCCTGCACGATCCTGCCCTTGTTTGCCGGAATCTACCGCATGGGAGCGGGCCTGGGCCCGGCGAGCGCATTTCTCTATTCCGGCCCGGCGATCAACATTCTGGCGATTGTTCTGACCGCTGCGGTTCTGGGCCCAGAGATGGGTATTGCCCGTGCGGTGGGTGCCGTGAGTTTTTCGATCATCATCGGCCTGCTCATGCATCTGTTCTTCCGAAAGGAAGAAATGCAAAAAGTGGCTGCCGCCGCAGCCATGCCGGAGCCGGACGTGAAGCGCCCTCTCTGGCAGAACGCGCTGTTCTTTGCCTCCATGGTCGGCATCCTGGTGTTCGCCAACTGGGGCCAAACCGCAGATCCCACCGGCCTCTGGCATGCCATTTACACCGCGAAGTGGATGGTGACTGGATTGTTTGCCCTGGCCCTGGCATTGATTCTGGTGCTCTGGTTCAAGGTCAACCCCTGGCGAATGGGCGTTGCTGCTGCGCCGACCCTGATCCTGGCGCTGGTGCTGCCGGACTATCCTCAGGTGGCTTTTGTGGTGGCGACCATTGGCTTGACGGTTCTGCTGACCACCGGCCGTGATGAAGACGGTGAACTGGAGGAGTGGTTCGATACCAGTTGGGATTTTGCCAAGAAGATCCTGCCCTTGCTGTTTTGGGGAGTCCTGGTCGCCGGCGCCCTGCTCGGCCGACCTGACCACGAAGCGCTGATCCCCTCGGGCTGGATTGCCGGTCTCGTCGGCGGTAATTCGCTGTGGGCCAATATGTTCGCCTCGGTGGTCGGGGCCTTCATGTATTTTGCCACCCTGACCGAGGTGCCGATTCTGCAGGGGTTGATCGGTGCCGGTATGGGCAAAGGGCCGGCTTTGGCGCTGCTGTTGGCCGGTCCGGCGCTGAGTCTGCCCAACATGCTGGTTATTCGCAGTGTCATGGGTACGAAAAAAACCGTGGTCTTCGTCTCGCTGGTCATCGTCATGGCAACCATCTCGGGATTGATTTACGGGGCAATGTTCCCGTAGGGGCGCAATGCTTGCGCCCTTTTGGCCAGGTCCAGGTATTCCCGGGCGTGATGAATCACGCCCCTACAGCATAAAAGGAGAATAACCATGAAAAAAATTCAGATTCTCGGCACCGGCTGTGCCAAATGCAACCAACTGGCGGCCAACGCCAAGGAGGCCGCTGTTGCCCTGGGTGAAGAGGTTGAAATCGAGAAGGTCACCGAGCTGACGGAAATTATGCAGTTCGGCTGCATGACCACGCCGGGACTGGCTCTCGACGGCAAGCTTGTTGCTCAGGGTAAAGTGCTGAAGCCGGACCAGATCGAAAAACTGATGCGCGGAGAGTAATATGGCGCGATATTTTCAAATGCAAGTCCCTTTGCTGCGTCTGGCACTGTTGCTGTTGCTGGTTCTGGCAAGTGGCTGCCAGCAGGGTGAATCCGTCGCCAATGCCGAAACCGGAACATCAGAAGCCGGACAACTGCCGAAGCTGGTCGATGTCGGTGCCGACAAGTGTATTCCCTGCATCAAGATGGCGTCGATCCTTGATCAATTGAGAGAGGATTTTACCGGGCAGATGGAGGTTGTGTTTGTCGATGTCTGGGAGTTCCGCGAGGAGGCCGCCAAATATTCGGTCAAAATGATTCCGACGCAGATCTTTTATGCGGCCGACGGCCGTGAGCTTTATTGCCATACCAACCAGAAACCGCAGGCTTGCTGATTTTTTTGCTCCAAAATATCCGCTTATGTGGATAGGTGAAGATTTGCGAGTAGAAAGAATTTAAAATGATGCGAATTCTTTTTCTTTGTACCGGCAACTCCTGCCGCAGCCAGATGGCTGAGGCCTTTGTCAACCATCAGTTTGCCGATCGGGCGAGGGCTCTTTCCTGCGGCACTCACCCACGTCCAGTGCATCCTCTGGCCATCAGGGTGATGGCGGAAATCGGCATCGACATTACGCAGCAGCGCTCGAAGCCGGTCGAAACCTTCAGCGGTGAAAGCTTTGACCTGTTCATCACGCTCTGTCACCGAGCCAATGAAAACTGTCCGTTAACCTTCGAGGGGCAGCGTCGCTTGCATGTCGGCTTTGCCGACCCGGCAGATAAAACCGGGACAGAAGCAGCGCTTCTCGCCGAGTTCCGCATCGTCCGGGATGCCATTCAGATGTGGTTGCAGGATTATTTCGATTCTTTTGGCGAAGGAGCAGACGACCACCACAAGAGTCCTGCCGAGTCGAGCGAAAACTGATTGAGGCTCCAAGATCCTCGACGAATTTGCCGGGCAGCCTTTCGATTACGTGATCACCCTGTGTGGTGACGCCAACGAGGAATGCCCGCTGTTTTTCGGCGGCGTCAAGCGGCTGCACATCGGCTTCGAAGATCCGGCGCGCCTGCCCGGTAGCGAAACAGACGTGTTGCCCGCATACCGCCGGGTGCGCGACCAAATCCGCCAGAACCTGCGCGATTTTTTCGAAATAAATTGGCATCGTAGGGGCGTGATTTATCACGCCCTGATTTGACCATGTCACGAATCAGCATTCAGGGCGCAATGAATTGCGCCCCTACAAGGGAATCGACAATGTCTGAATTGACCAGAAAACTCTCGTTTCTCGATCGTTACCTGACTCTGTGGATCTTTGTCGCTATGGCAATTGGCGTCGGCATCGGCTGGCTGCTGCCGGGGGTCAAGGACTTCGTCAACCTGTTCACCGTCGGCACCACCAACATCCCGATTGCCGTCGGCCTGATCCTGATGATGTACCCGCCGTTTGCCAAGGTGCGCTACGAGGAGTTACAGGACGTCTTCCGCAACAAGAAGATCCTCGGCCTCTCCCTGGTACAGAACTGGGTGATCGGTCCGATCCTCATGTTCATTCTGGCCATCGTCTTTCTGCAGGGTTATCCGGAGTACATGGTCGGCCTGATCATGATCGGCCTGGCGCGCTGTATCGCCATGGTCATCGTCTGGAACGAGCTGGCTGACGGCAACACCGAATACGCCGCCGGACTGGTGGCCTTCAACAGCATCTTCCAGGTGCTGTTCTTCAGCGTCTACGCCTGGTTCTTCATCAGCGTGCTGCCGCCGCTGTTCGGTCTGGAAGGGGCGGTGGTCGACATTACCATCGGCGAAATCGCCGAGAGCGTCTTCATTTACCTCGGCATTCCTTTTTTCGCCGGAGCGCTGACCCGCCTGATCGGAGTCAAGCTGATGGGGCGTGAGCGTTATCACGCGGAGCTCGTGCCGAAAATCAGCCCGATCACCCTGATCGCCCTGTTGTTCACCATCCTGGTCATGTTCAGCCTGAAAGGCGACCTGATCGTACAGATTCCCATGGACGTGGTGCGCATCGCCATTCCCCTGCTGATCTACTTCGTGCTGATGTTTCTGGTTTCCTTCTACATGGGCAAAAAAGTTGGCGCCGACTACAGCAAGACTACGACGCTCGCTTTTACCGCTGCCAGCAACAACTTCGAGCTGGCCATTGCCGTGGCCATCGCTGTGTTCGGCATCAACTCCTGCGCCGCCTTCGCCGCGGTGATCGGGCCGCTGGTGGAGGTGCCGGTGATGATCGGCCTGGTGCATGTCGCCTTCTGGTTCCAGCGCCGCTATTTTGGCGGCAAAGTCACTTTCTGATTCTATTTCTGCAAAAGAGAGCTCTCATCAATGTTTCCTATTAACAAATACCCCAAAATCTCTTCTTCACCGGCAAAGGTGGTGTCGGTAAAACCACGACCTCAACCGCAACGGCGATTACTTTGGCTGACAGCGGCAAAAAAGTCCTGCTGGTTAACACCGACCCCGGCCTCAAATCTTGGTGAGGTTCTGGGTTTGCCGCTCTCCGCTGAACCCGCCCAGGTGCCGGGCGTTACCGGCCTGTTTGCCGCCAATGTTGATCCGGTCGAAGCGGCATGTTGTGGCGAAAACAGGGTCGTTGCCGCCCGGCCAGAACAAGTACCAGTCCGGGGATTATCAACCCGTTCGCAAGGCCGGTGTCGCTGAAAAGTGCATTCTTTGCCACCATCGCACGACCCACGGGCTGCAACCTGCTTGCGTAGATGTCTGCCCAGCCGACGCGAGACACTTCGGGGGATCTTAATGATCCGAACAGCGCAATCGCTCATGCCCTCAAAAAACATAAGTCGACCCGTCTGAAGGTCGAAGAGGGCACGGACCCGAACGTTTATTACATTCGGAGTTACAATGCTGAGCGCCTGTTTCTACCAGCCGGAAGCAGCATTTCTGGAAGAGGAGATTTTCGGTCAGATGAAAACCTCTCTGGCCAAGGTGAGCCCGCCTGCTGTGCCAGCTGTCGTGGTTCTGGAGGCCGCTTTCAAGGGAGTCGAACTGGACGTCTTGCAGCTCGACTACAGCCGGTTGTTCCTGGGGCCTTTCGAGATATTGGCAAAGCCCTATGGTTCTGTTTATCTTGATGGCGAAAAAGTCGTGATGGGCGATTCAACAGTCAACGCCCTGGCCTTGTACCGCGAAGGAAATTTTGACATTGCGGATGATTTCAGAGAGATGCCCGATCATATTGCCGTAGAACTGGAGTTTCTTTACCTGGTGACCTTTAATATCGCCGGGGCCGCTGAGGGATCAGATAAGAATGACTTGCTTCGCTTAAAGCAGCAATTCCTCCAACAACATTTGTCGAAATGGCTGGGGCCGTTTACCGAGGCCATACGCAAGGGAGCGGAAACGGACTTTTACCGTCAACTTGCAGAGGTTACCGAGTAGATTGTTATTGATGATCTTCAGGAGCTTGAAGCAGCAGTTTAACGACCATGATTCCCTCTCTCGGCTCACATGCCTTAAGGGCACTGACACCGCAAACGGCCGTGAAGGTTGACCCTTCACGCTGTGTTCGCCATCGCTGCAACCGGAACGCCTGCAGTCACTGTGTCGATGTCTGTCAGGCTGAGGCGATCGCCTGGACCGAGCAGGGCCTGTCAGTTGATTCCAGTCGCTGTACGCAATGTCTGAGTTGTCTTGCGGTCTGCCCGACCGCCGCCTTGCGTTCCCCTGAACTGTCCTTGTTGCAGGTGTTGACCGACCTGGCTGCACATCCCGACCCTGTGCTGGGCTGTCTGCGCAGTTCGGGTTCTAAAACGCATGCGCATTTTTCCTGTCTCGGTTATCTGGGAAACCCTGAATTGATGTTACTGTTTGCGCTGGTTTTTGCCGATGGGGTACAATGCGATCTGACTCATTGTGAACAATGTCCGAACCAGCATATTCTGCAAAACGTCAGCACGGCTCATGCCCGGGTTGAAGCCCTGTTGCCTGACAACAAGGTGCGACTGATCCGTAACAACGCTGATCTGCATTACCGGCCTGGTTCATTATCACGGCGTGAGCTGTTCGGGTTGTTTCGCGAACGCTCGTCACGGACTGCGGCGGTTATGGTCAGGCGCCTCCAGGTCAGCGCGGAGACACAATCCTATGGCAGCAAGCAGGTGCCGCTGGTACGAACTTTGCTTCTTAAGGCAATGGCTTCTTTGCCTCCATTAAAACAGATTCAGGTCGCTGACGAGGTGTCTGGCGAGATAAGGTATACCCCGGAGTGTACGGCTTGCGGCAGGTGTGTGGGTGTTTGCCCGACCGGGGCGCTGGACCCCGTGGAAACAGAACATCAGCCGCCTGCATTTATTGCGAAGTTTTGTGTTCACTGCGGTACGTGTGCAGCCTTCTGCCGTCATCAAGGTGTCGTGTTAACAGGCAAAAATCAAGACGCTGCATAATGCGTCAATCCCGCTAAGGAGGTCCTCATGTTTGGTCTCGGTACGACGGAAATGATTATCATTCTGGTTCTGGTCCTGATCGTCTTCGGTGCAGGGAAACTGCCCCAGGTGGCAAGCTCTCTCGGCAAAGGCGTTCGTAATTTTAAAGATGGCATGGACCCGAATCTGATTGATGACGAGAATCCGGACACAAAAAAAACAACGCAAGCCTGAGCAGGAAGCGAGCATCATGCGCGACAGACTCGGCCGAACCATAAATTACCTGCGCTTGTCGATTACCGATCGCTGCAATCTGCGTTGCTGCTACTGTATGCCGCCAGAGGGCGTTCCTGCGTGTGAGCACGCAGAGGTGTTGCGTTATGAAGAGCTGCTGCGTATCGCTGAAGCGGCGGTGGAACTTGGCGTTGAAAAGGTTCGAGTCACCGGGGGGGAACCGCTGGTGCGCAGGGGGGTGGTTGATTTCCTGGGTCGGCTCGGTCAAATTCCCGGGCTGAGCGAGATGACCTTGACCACCAATGGCCTGCTCCTTGGTGCGATGGCGAAAGACCTCAAGGCGGCCGGTGTTGACCGTCTTAATGTCAGCCTTGATTCCCTTAATGCGGACACCTATCAAGAGATCACCCGGGGCGGTCGACTGTCCCAGGTCATGGCCGGTCTGGATGCCGCTGAAAAAGCCGGACTGCGTATGAAACTGAACATGGTGGTCATGCGTGGCATCAATGACCACGAGATTGAGGACTTTGCGGCATTAAGTCTCCAACGACCCTGGTCGGTACGTTTTATTGAATACATGCCGACCATCCGGGAAAAGGTCTGGCAGAACCGGGTTCTTGCAGGCAATGAGATTCTTGATCGACTGCAAAACCGATTCGAACTGACGTCCATCGCCAGCTCGCGGCTGTGCGGGCCTGCCAAGCCTTACCGTATCGCGGGCGCCTTGGCCACGGTCGGCATCATTACCCCGATGTCAGACCATTTCTGCGGCAACTGCAACCGGATCAGGGTGACCGCCCGGGGGTTCGCCAAGAGCTGTCTGCTTTCCGATCAGGCTCTGGATCTCAAGCCAATGTTAAGACAAGGACGTGAAGCACTGCGCAGCGCCTTGGCCAATGTAATTGACGGCAAGGCAGCGGAGCACCATTTCGGTGATGAAGAACGCAGCTTTCAGATGTCCGGTGTCGGAGGGTAATATGTCAGGACGGGTTGTCGCAGTCTGCATCAGCGCCCAAAAGGGTGAACGTAAAACACCGGTGAAGAGTGTCGAGCTTCGAACGGAGCATGGCATCGTCGGTGACGCCCACGCCGGTGACTGGCACCGCCAGGTCAGCCTGCTGGCTATCGAGAGCATCGGTAAAATGCAGAAACTGGGGCTGGATGTGGATACGGGCGATTTCGCTGAAAATATCACAACACAAGGGATTGATCTTGTGAGTTTGCCAATTGGGACCCGGCTACAGGTTGGTGAAACACTGCTCGAAGTCACGCAGATCGGCAAGGAATGCCATAGCCGCTGTGCTATCTTTCATCAGGCTGGTGATTGCGTCATGCCCAAAGAAGGAATCTTTGCTAAAGTTCTCCAGGGGGGCGCAGCTCAACCTGGTGACAGCGTTTTGATCGTGCAGGAAGCAGCGGACCTTTGAGTTTCAGCCATTTTGATCCGTGCAGCATTCAGGCCTTAATCATCCTTTTCCAGCATATGTTGTCCCAGCCAGTGTCGTGCGAACTGTAATGCGGTTCGTCCACAGCGCTTGCTTTTTTCATGTGACCACTTGATTGCCGCCCCGGCCATTTCATCATTCCATTGCGGTTCAACCTGGTTCTCAATGCAGAGCCGGGCGATGGTTTTCTGTACAATCTCCAAATAAAGATCCTGCTTGAAAACATAGAAAGAGAGCCAGAGGCCAAAACGATCGGAAAGGGAGATCTTCTCTTCGACAGCTTCGCCGTGGTGAATTTCGTTATGCACCATCTTGGCGCCGAGATTATCGGTATGAAACTCAGGGAGCAGGTGACGACGGTTGGAGGTCACGTAGATCAGGACATTTTTCGGTGAGGCGTAGACCGAGCCATCAAGGACACTCTTCAGAATCTTGTAGCCCGGATCGTCGGGCTCGAAGGAGAGGTCGTCGCAGAGGATAATGAAACGGTAGGGTTGTTTGCCGATCTGTGCGAAGATATCGGGCAGGTGATCAAGGTCGTGCTTGTCCACCTGAATAATCCGTAAGCCCGACTCGGCGTACTTGTTGAGCAGGGCCCGCACAACCGAGGATTTACCGGTGCCGCGGGAGCCCCAGAGCAAGACGTTGTTGGCAGGATAGCCTTTGAGGAACTGGCGGGTGTTCTTCTCCAGCACCTGCTTCTGCTTGTCGATGCCGACCAGATCGTCAAGAGCCGTTTGGTCTATGCTCTCGATGGGTTCCAGGTAGCCGGCAAAGGAGTGTCTGCGCCAGTTGGCAGCAGGGGTTTCACGCCAGTCAACCGCCGCAACAGCTTTTGGCAGGAGCTGCTCAACCGAAGAAAGCACACGCTCAAGCTGCTCAACAATTTCAGGTTTCAGGTTCATCACGGCATCCTCTTAAGAAAATCAAGGTGTTATCGGTGTCAGGATGGCTCGGCGTCGTTGGCGCTGGTGCTGCGGCCGAGGGGCAGCAGCCTGCGCAAACGATTCAACTGTCCCTGTTCGTCATCCTCCTCGCGCAGCAGGTTGCGAACCCGTGTCGCAGAAACAATGGCCTTGCTATCGGCATAGGCTTCGATGTTCTTTTCGATCTCCTTGAGTTGATAGAGATAGTTGACCATCAGGCCGCAGGATTCTCGCATGCCCTTGACAGAGGTGTCTCCCAGCCAGTTAATCCGCTCGATACGGGCGCCGTTGCCGAGATGAAAGCGGGCAACCGGATCGATAGGAGCCTGGTCCTTTTCACGCGGCTGGTGCAGGTAGCGCGCACAGAGGCAGAGCAGCGGTTCTTTCAGGAGAACTGAGACCTGCCGGTTGTCCCACCAGTTTGGAGTATTGAAAACCGCCTCCGGTTCAGCTGCAACCTTGAGTAAGCGAGCGGCCTCGATCAGAGCCTGCCGAGCAGGATCCTGCTCGGCGGTTTCACTGCTTTGGGAGAAAAAGGAGAAAAGCCATTGGCGGAAGCCGGGGACGGGAGACAGGGTTGAGAAGTTTTTCAGATTCGGCAACTGCTGGCGCAGGCTGGTGACGACCTGCTTGATCAGGAAGGGGCCAAAGCTGATCCCCTGCAGTCCTTTCTGGGTATTGGATATCGAGTAGAAGATCGCGGTATTGGCTTCTTCAGCTGTCGTCTCCGGGGCATTCTCGTCGAGCAAAGCCTGCACGCTGGTGGCCAGGCCGTCAACCAGTGCGACCTCGATAAAGATCAGCGGTTCATCGGACATGCCGGGGTGAAAGAAAGCGTAGCAACGGCGATCGGACTCAAGACGGTTGTGCAGGTCTGACCATGAATGGATCGCGTGCACGGCTTCGTAGGCCATAAGCTTTTCCAGTAAGGCCGCAGAGCTCTGCCAGCTGATCCGTTGCACGCTCAGGAAGCCGACATCAAACCAGCTGGCCAACAGGTGTTTCAGCTCGTGGTCAAGATCGGCCAGTTGGGGTAGAGCTGTGCGAAATGCCAGGATATCCGCCCGCAGATCGACCAGAAATTTGATCCCTTCGGGGAGAGCGTTAAACTGTGTCAGCAGCTTTTGCTGTGGCGAGATGAGCGCTTCGCGCATGCGGCCGGCAACTTTCTGAAAGCTACCATCATCGGCCGTTTCGAGGAGTTTGCGTGCCGTGGTCTTGACCAGCTCGCGGTCGACAGAAAAATTTTCCACCAGTGTTGCCAGAAAATTCCTGCGTCCCGTCTCACTTAAGGTCAGGTAGAGTTCGCCGAGCACAGCGGCGCGCTGACGCGCCGAAACTTCACCGCCGCGGGCAACCAGGCACTCCTGCATAAGGCGTTTGACCTGTTCGGCGTCTGCCGGGGGCAGGTCACGATCGACCCTGGGGAGGCGGTTGAGGTCGTCCGCACCGAGGATACCGCTCCAGGCGCGGCGAAGATGCTCCCAACCAAAGGAAAAACGGGAATTCATCAAAAGACTCCTTAGTTTTGGTTCTATGAAAAAAATACTGCTTTAAGTCACCCACCAGACAGCGAGGTTGATCATACCGATCAGAAAGCCGAGCACGGCACCAAACAGGTTGATGTATTTAAACTGTTCCTTCATAACCCCCATGAGTAAATCCTCAACCTGAAGTATATCGAGTTGATTGACTTTTTCTTCCACCATGTGCGTCACATTGAGGGTTTCAATCAGTGGTGGCACCTCTTTTTGCAAAACGTCGCCAATCTGACGATAGAGACCTTCTTCAAGCTCCTCCAGAACATCGGCGGGCAAGCGCTCGGCGAGACGGCCCAAGGGTTTTTCGAAGACCCAGATCTCGAGCTTCTCCTTGATGACAGCATCGATTGCAGCGGTTGCTTCAGCCGACCTTGCCAGCTTGAGGAGACGTTCCGTCAGCGCACTCTGGATTTGATCCCGACCGCCCTCGGGGAGGTTCTCATCGAGCAGGCTGCGAAAGGAACGATCCTTGACGCGCTGCACGCCCTTGTCGGCAAAGCCGAGCAATAGCTCTGTTGTGCGCCGGCTCTGCACGGCTTCGACCGAACGCTCGCTGAGGTAGCGTTTGGCGCCGGCGACTTTTTCATAAGGGGCCTTCTCGAGGAAACGGCTGACGGGCTTGTCGAGAAGCCCTTCAAGACGCTCACGAAGCATGCCGGCCACCTGTTGCTGGGTTTTTTCTTCACGCAGCCAGTGCGAGAGCTCCTCCCCGGCTTTGTCAATGAACTCGGGAATGCGCTTGTAGATCTTGTCAAGGTCGATAAACCCGCTCAAGAGCCCGGCGAGGCCACCGAGAGAATCGAGAAAGGTGTCGATGCCCTGACGAGCACGTTCCACCAGGCGTTGGCGAAAATCCGGATCGTAGAGCATGCCACCGAAACGCTCAAGCAGGGGCGGCACCTCTTTTTCGAGCTGTTGAAGCAAGACCTCGACCAGGTCCTTTGGCAAGAGGTCGCGCAGCGAGCGCTCACTTTGCAACAGCCGATCGAGGCGGTCTTCGACAAAGCGCTCAACCGTTTCGGCGGTTGTAGCCGAGTGCAGGATGCTGGTCAGGCGCGTGTCGAGATGGTTCTGCAGTTTCTGGTAAGTTTCCGGAGTCAGGAAGCTTTCCAGGTCGCGGGCCAGCAGGGCATCACCCTTTTCCTGTATGAAGTTGCGTAATTGGGTTTCAAAAGCAGTACTGGCCAAATAGTCGGTAATCGCGCCAACCGCTTTGACCCGCAGGGTCGAAACAAGCTCACGGAAACGACCTTGGTAATTTTTTGGGATCAGGCTATCGAGGGCGCCCAGCTCGCGCGTGAGAAAGGTCTGCAGCTTGTCGTTGACGGCGCTCTTCAGTTCACGCCGAAAGGTGGGTTTTTCCAGCGTCCGGCGAACATCCTCGGCCGTGAGGAGATGCTTGCCGACCATTTCACCCATACGTTGCGCCAGCTCGCCACGCTTGGCCGGAATAATCCCCGGGGTCAGCGGCAGACGTATGCCGAACAGGCGCCATGGGCGCAAGGGGCGGAAGAGCATACGAATGGCGATATAGTTAGTCACATAGCCGATCAGCGCGCCGAGA
Organism: Deltaproteobacteria bacterium; assembly: GCA_024636215.1. The sequence goes on along the minus strand of JAGXHL010000049.1, from coordinate 40,650 downwards.
AGGGGCGGCACCAGCCAGGGAAGCCAGGAAATGGTGTCTAGCATAGCTTTCTCTCTCTCGATGTCATCACAAGCTTTACCGCTGCTTGGCTTTCAGCTAAGATTTCTATCCTCATTGTAAAGGAGTTGATCCCATGTCCGATCATATGATTCGTGCCCTGACCTGCGATGGTGCCATCCGTGTCAGCGTTGCGGCAACCACAACTCTGGTCGAAGAAATTCGCCATCGACAGCAGACCGATCCGACCGCCAGCGTTGCCATCGGCCGCCTGACCACGGCTGCGGCCCTGATGGGCAGTCTGCTCAAGGGCCGGCAACGAATCGGTCTGACGATCGAGGGCAATGGTCCTTTGCAGAGGTTGCAGGCGGAGAGCGATGCCCAGGGTCGGGTACGGGCGACCCTCAAGGTGGCTTCGGCTGGTTTACCGCCTCGTGACGGGCGTTTCGATGTCGCCGGAGCCGTTGGCCACGCCGGGTTTTTGCAGGTCATCAAGGATCTTGATCTGAAAGAGCCTTACCGTGGCATGGTGCAACTGGTCAGCAGTGAGATCGCAGAAGATCTGGCCTACTATTTCACCACCTCCGAGCAGACACCGTCAAGCGTCGCTTTGGGCGTGGAACTGGGTCAGCATGCCGAAGTGGTCGCGGCCGGAGGCTTTCTGGTCCAGTTGATGCCCGGGGCTGACGAAACACTGGCCGATCGCCTGGCCGAGCACCTTGGCGCTTTGCCGCCGACCACCAGCATGTTGCGCCAGGGGATGTCCCCCGCAGCAATTATTGATCGGCTGCTGGAGGATTTGCCTTACCAGATCCTTGCAACGACCCCGCTGTCTTTTGCCTGCAGCTGCAGCCGGCAACAGACGCTGCATCTCCTGCGTTCTCTCGGCGCGGCAGAACTCGACCAGCTGATTGCGGAGGACGGCGAGGCTCATGTGACTTGCGAGTATTGCAAACAGCGCTACTCGGTCGACGGCGCTTCCTTGCAGGAGATCAGGGACAGTCTGTAAAAAATTCACTGCGGCTCTCCAGAGTTTCCGGACGAACACTAATTCCCGATCAAGCGCAACTGCAGCTGCGGGCCTTGCCCGGCCAGCGTCAGCCACTCCATGCTCTGCGTTTGGATGCCTTTGCGGGCAAAAAAGCGCTGCAACAGCTCCTGGCGTTTGCCGGCCAGCGCCTGTGGGTCAAAACCAAAGTCTGCTTCACCGGCCGCAGTCACCTGCCAGCGACTTTGCGGCGCGCCTTTCAGCCAGTCGGCCAATGCCTCCAGGCACAGCAGCCCCGCTTCGCTCGGCAGCACCGCACCCCCGTTGTAAAGCTTCTCTGCCTGGTAACGAATCGTCACCCCCTCGGTTGTGACGATTTCGGCACAGGCTAAGGCCGGGACCTCAATGCTCGGAAGGGGTCTGGTCCCCGGCGATGACAGCTCTGGAGTTTCCAGCGCAGTGGTTGTGGAGCTGCCGTCGGCTGAAATCTTTATGTCCCCCGGCTGTGCGGCACAGGCGCAGAGTGTCCATAACAGTATCCCCGAAAAGAAGAATCTCCATCTGTTCATCTCATACCCTCTCTTGGCAGTCAACGTCGGTCAAATCGCCGTGGTCTCCAGAAGTTGCCAGAAACGCCGGATGTTGTCGCAGAGACTCAAGCAAACTGGCGGCAAGCCATCCGGTCAGGACTCCTGCAAACAGTGTAAACAGCAGAAAAAACGGCAGAATCTGCCAGACCGCCGCATGTTGAACAACCAGTAACCGGGCCGCCAGGATTTGGCCCAGAGCATGGCCAGCCGCCCCGATTGCCGAGATGCCGATCGGGCTCAAACGCCGTCCGGCGACACGATACATGATAATCATAGCAGATGTTGCGAAGATGGTACCGACTAATGCCAACCAGAAGCCTGGACTGAAAAGTCTGCCAAGCAGCAGTGCGCCAATGCCAACCCGTGCCAGGCTGACGCACCATGCGGCGCGACCGTCATAGAGATAAAGAGCAATCAAGGTCATGACATTGGCCAACCCGAGGCGCAGCCAGGGAACGGGCGCTGGCAGAAGACTCTCGAAAGCGTGTAAGGAGACGGCGATTGCTATAAAGAGGCCCAGAAAGACCTGACGTCGGTAACGGGTCAGGGTCTGGAGGTCAACGGCTGAGCAGGTCATAGGACTTTTCCTCGCCGGCAGAACCGTCAATCTGCACCAGGATACGATTGGGTACGCAGGCCAGCAGATCAGAGGTGTTGCTTGCCGAACCCATGCTGACACAGATTTTACGTGGGCAGGGAGACTCGGTAATCCGAACGCCCTGTTCGTCAATCACCAGTCGGGTTTGCCCCAAAGGGCCGTCGATTGCGACGGTACGAGGCTGATTGAGCGGAGCCATAAAACAGAGCTCTTCTCCGCAGGTGACCAGGACGCGGGAACCCTCGGGCATAGCCGCTATCCAGGCAAGGCCGGTCAGGGAGAGCAACAGCAGGAAGAGCACGACCAGCCAGTCTCCCCCGGTCATGAAGTGCCAGGGTGCTTTCATGGTACAACCTGATAGTTTTCCCAGCCGGGACTGACATGTCGGCTGCCGTCGGCGGCAATAACCAACCCTTCGGCTTGCGGGAACTGCTGCAGAAACCTCAGGCCAGCCACTGGACCGAGCACAAAAACGGCAGTTGCCAAAGCATCGCCGAGGGCAACACTGTCAGTCACAATGGTGACACTCTGGCACTTTCTGGCGGGCATGCCGGTTTGCGGATCAAAGATATGGTGGTAACGCACACCATCCTGTTCAAAAAATCGTTCATAATCTCCCGAGGTGACCACAGCACGATCGCTGATCTGGACCCTTTCAAGCACGCCCTGTTGTTTGCGGGGATGCTGGATGCCGATGCGCCAGGGACGTTGCGTGCGTTGGCCGAGCAGATACATGTCGCCACCGGCATTGACTGCGGCGCTGATGACTCCATGCTGCCTGAGGATCGCCACCGCCCGATCGACGGCATAGCCCTTGGCAATGCCGCCGAGGTCAAGTTGCAGCTGCGGACTTTGCTTGCGCAGCTGCTGTCTTTGCCAGGTCAGTGCTTCGGGTCCGATGCCGGAGAGCGCGGTGGCAATCTCTGCTGGGGAGGGTACCTCTGGCGCCTCTTCGTCAAGGGCCCAGAGAACTTTGAGCCTGCCAAGGGTCATATCGAAGGCTCCGGCGCTCTTGCGCGCAATCTCCAGCCCCAGGGTAAGCACCTCGGCGGTTTCCGGCGAGACTTCTCCGCCGTTATGACTGTGCGACAGCCGGGTAATCTCGCTGTCCGGGTTGTACCTGCTGAACAGTCTGTCGAGCCGCTCCATTTCACTGAAGGCGGCCTCAACAGCCGTATCAAGGACAGCGGGGTCTTCACCGCTGGCCATGATTTCGACCACTGTACCCATGATCAGGCGGCTGCGCCGGAGCTCTTCGCCGCCAGCATGCAGACGCCACCAGGAAAGTGCCAGCATGATCAGGAGCAAGCTGATTATCAGGGGGCGGTTCCAGGGCAAACTCAGTCCTCGCAGATCTCGCCGATCAGGTCGTACTCGGAAGAATCCGTGATTTGCAGATTGACGATGTCACCAACATCAGCCAGTCCGGAGGTGATGTAGACCTGGCCGTCAACGTCGGGAGCCTGGCGGACACTGCGTCCACGCAGCAGCAGCTCGGTCTCTTCGCTGTAGCCCTCGACCAGCACCTGGTCGATGCGACCCTTGAGGGCGAGGTTCTTCTGCAGAGCAATTCGTGATTGGGCTTTCATCAACTTCTTGTAACGTGACAGCTTGGTCCGGGCCGGTATCTGCCCGACCAGCCTTGCCGCCGAGGTGCCCTCCTCGCGGGAATATTGAAAGACACCGAGCCGCTCAAAGTGGCCCTCTTCGACAAAGCTGAGAAGCTTGCGGAACTGATCGTCGGTTTCTCCCGGGAAACCGACGATCAGCGAAGTCCGTAAGGTGATATCGGGGTTGCGGCTGCGTATGCGTTCAAGCAGTTGGCGGATACCGGCCTCGTCGATGCGACGGTTCATGGCGGCGAGGATCTGATCATCGATATGCTGGATCGGCAGGTCAAGATAATTGCAGAGCTTCTCTTCGGCGGCCATCATGTCGAGCAGTTCGTCGCTGATGCCGTCCGGATAAGCGTAGAGCAGCCGCAGCCAGACCAGCCCTTCGATCTTTACCAGCTCGCGGAGCAGGGCGGTCAATTCGGAGCCTTCGCCGCGCTCTGCACCGAAGGCTGTCACATCCTGAGCGATCAGATTAATCTCCTTGACGCCCCGGGCAACCAGTTGCTTGACCTCCTCGACCACCGACGGGATGGTGCGAGAACGCAGAGTGCCGCGAATCGTTGGAATAACGCAGTAGGAGCAATGGTTGGCGCAGCCCTCGGCAATCTTGACGTAAGCCGAGTAGAAAGGTGACGAGGTCACCCTGGGCGTGGTGTGGTCGTAGAGATAATCGGGCACGCCGATTTCCTGCTGTTGCTGACCCTGCAGGTGGCTGTCGAGCAGTTCAAGGATGCGCGGCGCATCAGCCGTGCCCATGAAGAAATCGACCTCCGGCAGCTCTCTGGCAAGATCGTCTCGGTGACGCTGTGGCAGGCAGCCGCTGACAATCAGCAGCTTGCAGCGACCGGTTTTCTTCTGATCGGCCACTTCAAGGATGGTCTCCACGGACTCTTCCTGAGCGTCCCTGATAAAGGCACAGGTGTTGACGACGATAATGTCTGCCTGGCTTTCATCGGTGACGATTCTGAAACGCTCGGCAGGCAGATGGCCGAGCATGACTTCGGCATCGACCAGGTTTTTCGGACAACCCAGGCTGACCAGACTGACGTTGTATTTGTTCAAGAATCTTCCTCCGCAGAGTTGTTTTAAAGCACAAAAGCTTAAAAATTATGCCAATATTCGGGGAGTTATAACACAAAACCGCCCCGGGGCAAAAGCTTTACTCCGGGGCGGCTGCGCTGACAAAAGTTCTTTCGAGCAGGGCTTAGAACCCCATCTCCTGTCCGGTCGGCCGAACCACCTGTACGCCTGCCGGGATCATGAAGTTGAAGGTCATCTCGGCAATGCCGAAATTAACCCGCAGGTTGCTGAATTCAATGGTGGTGCTGTTGCCATTGGGATCGTAGACTGTGGTCGACAGGATCGGGAACCATAACCCGTCCGGATCTCCGCCGTAGTCGGGGAAGCCCATGGCACGGCCAGTCGAAAGTTGTGGCGGCTCAGGTGTTGATGGTCTTGGCGGCGTCGGCATCGCTGGCTGCGTAGCGGCAGCCTCCTCCTGGCCACGCTTCAGGTAGGCCTCGACGGCATAACGGTCAACCACGATGATCAGCTTGTTGATCAGCGAAGAGACCCGCCTCGGAATCAGCTCAAGGACGTGATTGCCGTCGACATCCTGATTCGGCACCGCCCAGCGGATGGAAAAATCCCGGGACAGGTTGCCCAGTCCGGTGAGAAAAGTCATCGGATCGTTTTGACGAGACCTGTTAACCATCTCAATGTCCGATTGAATCACCTGGTTGTTCTCCGGCAGGTAAACCCACAGGGTCTTGGCGTCGGAAACGATCTCCTGATTGGTGGGCTGCTCGTACTGCCAACGAAACTTGACGTGTGGCACAGTCTCTGTGCCTTGGTAGTCAAAAGCCACTTCCACCTCTCCGCTGGCACGCTGCAGGCGGTCCAGCGAAGCAATCTTCGACTCCTGGAAAAAGTCCGCGGAGTAGTCGTAAATCCTCAACTTTTCGTCGGTACCGGTCTGAAACGGGGTCTCCAGGGCGCTGATCACATCGCCGAGGGATGCGGCCCAGACAGGAGAAGCCAGGTTGACCAGAAAGATACCAAGACACAAGGTGGAGAATAAGCTCCGGCTTATCATTGCAAACTCCTCAAAGAAAGGCCCTCAAAGGGTTATTCGGTCAGCATCACGGGCACAGTAAACCATCATATTACCAGTGGCAAGATCAAACTCAACGCTGCGCCCCCGATTGCCGCCGACTTCTTCGCCGAGAACCGGGATGCACAGAGAGGCCAGAGTCTGCCTTGCGCTTTTGGCGTTGCGGGCGCCGATACTGTTGATCAGGGTTTGGTAGGAGGTCTCGAACATGTTGGCGCCACCGGCGACTTTAGCGACCAGCTCTTGGCGGTTTGCGCCCGCCCGTACCAGCTCCTCCAGGATCTGCAGAATCCCGGCATCGACATACTTGGATTGCGATTCGAGAGGGTTTTTCTCCGGCAGATTCGGCAGGAGCATATGTCCCAGGCCACCGATTCCGGATTGTGGGTCGTAGAGGGCAACCGCAACACAGGAGCCAAGGCCGTAAGCCTTGAGAACTGCAGGAGAGCGGCCGATCCGAAACTGGGCAATCGTCACCCGGTTGCTCATGCGTCCCCCCCGGCAGCATTGAGAAAAATGTTGAGAGTGGCCGGGTCGGGGAGGAGAAAGAAATGACCTTTAATGGCCAGCTCCTGGTCTGCTTCTCCGGAAAAATTTGTTTCGACCATCATGGCGAGGTCCCCGGACTGGCTCAAATCGATCAGAACATGGTCAACCACGGCACCGGCCATATCGTAGGCAAGCAGAGGCACCGAGGGAATAAAAGTTTTCTTGAGCAGATTGCCGAGGGCGCTCAGATAAGCCGAGGCCAGGATGTTACCGACTTCTTTCAGCGCCGAAACAGACACCTCGTCCATGACCAGGCCCTTGCCCTGGCGACCGAGCAGGCTGCAGAGCAGACGGTGGGCACTCTCTTGTGGGAACAGCAGCATGATGCTGCCGCGGGCATCGCCAAGAATCTGCAAGGTGATGCCGACCATCAGCTTTTCGGCACCGCCAAGATGCTCCGGGACCTGATTGATCTCGGTGATGGTGACATTCGGCACCGTCAGCAACACGGTCTGTCCGATCATCTGGGAAAGCGCTGTGGCCGCGTGGCCCATACCGATATTGCTGACCTCTTTCAAAGTATCCAGTTGTACAGTGTTTAATTCGCGAAAAAGCATGCATGCCTCCCCGATCAATCGTCGGTGGAACGTTGATGATCTTCCAGCAGAGACGACGGATCAACAATAAAAACAATCTGTCCATCAGCTTCCACCGTTGCACCACTCAGCCCGGTGAGAAGATTAAGCGGAAACCCGAGGCTTTTGACAAAGGCTTCACGCTGACCGAGAAAGTGATCCACCTGTAAGCCGATCAGCCGCCCCTGGACTTCGGTCAGAACCACCCAGCTGGTTTCGCCTCCGGCACTTTCAGGCAGACCCAGTGCTGCGTTCAGAGAATAGAGGCTGATGAGCTCTTCTTCGAGGCTGAATGCCCGTTGTTTGCCTAAGGTCTGAATCTCGCTGGTCGCTAAATCAAGAGTTGTTTGCACCCGGGTGATGGGGATTGCCAGCGCATGCCCGGCACAACTGACCAGCAGAATCTTGATGATGGAGATGGAAAGAGGCAGACGCATCTGAAAGCGGCTGCCCTGTCCTGGCTCAGACAGAATTTCCAGGGTGCCGCCAAGGTTAACGACCGCAGCCTTGACCACATCCATCCCCACACCCCGACCCGAGGTTTCGGTAATCGCTGCTGCCGTCGAGAAGCCCGGCTGGCAGACCAGCATCAGCGCCTCCCGATCACTTAAGTTTTTGGCCTGGGCAGTTGTTATCAAGCCTCGATCGAGAGCCTTCTCACGCAAGCGGTCGGCATCCATGCCTTGACCGTCGTCAGCAACTTCAACCAGGACGAGGTCTTTCTCGCGCCGGGCCGAGACAGTCACAATGCCTTCCTGCTCAATGCCGTGGTCAATAGCGTTGCGCACGAGATGCATCACCGGATCGGTCAGCTCCTCAAGGACCCTGCGGTCGATGCCGACTTCTGCGCCTGTCAGCTGCAAAGTGACTTTTTTGCCGGTTTTGTGACTCAAGTCACGCACGATCCGCGGCAGGCGACCGGTAATGCTTTCCAGCGGCATCAGTCGGGCCTGGAGAACATGGTGATGCAAGTCGTCGAGCAGACGACCTGTCTGGCTGAGTGTCCGGGTCAGATTGTCCCAGTTTCGGCTGGTGGCCGCCGTGTTGAGCATATGTCGCTGGGTAATCAGTTCGCCGGTCAGGTTGACAAACTGGTCGAGCAGGTCGGTCCGAACCCTGATGGTGCGTGCGGTATCGTCGCGATTACGACGATTTTCTTTACGGCGATCGTCGATGAAGCGAACCTTGACCACACCACTGATCTGCAGCAAGGCTTCTTCGATATGGGCTTTGGCCAGGGACGTGCGCAGCCAGACCTGAATCTGCCGGCAGGCAGCGCCGCCTCGTAAAGCCGCCATGTCGGGTCGGCTCGACATCAGCTCAGCGAATTTTTCAAGTTCGCGCAGGATCAGAACACATCGGGCTGCGGCGGCCGGAGTGTCTTCTGCCAGATCGACCAACACCTGATAGGTGTCGGTTTCTGCAGGGGCCACAGGGTCACCTGCTTCGAGCGGCGAAATCTCTGGTCCGGGGACCTCTTCGGTGGCATAAGCCAAGGACTGCTCGTCGTTAACCTCAGGAACGAGCACAAGCCCCTGTTCGGTTTTCTTCAGGGCCTCGGCAATCATGGCCGATTGCTGTCCTGGTGTTACTGTCAAAAAGGCTTCGATGTCCCTTTCCGGCAGGTCCGCTTGCAGATCCTCAAGCAGACCGTCGAGAAGATCGATCCCGGCCAGCAGATAGTCGAGCGTACAGGCGGGAATCTGGCCGGAGGAGCGAAAATCGTCGAGCAGATCTTCAAGATGATGGGACAACCTGGCCGTGCGCTCATAGCCCATGGTCGCAGCCATGCCTTTGATCGAGTGCGCCTCGCGAAAGAGGGCGTCAATCGTCTCCCGACTGTCCGGCTCCTGTTCCAGGGTGACGACCAGTTTGTTGAGATTATTGATGTGCTCCCGGGTTTCCGTTAAGAAAAGATCCCGGTACTGGGACATGTCCATAGTTTGTCCGGAATTCCTCAGGCAGGATTATCCAGTAATCCGGCTGATGATCTCGAGGACCTTCTCTTCCTTGAAGGGCTTAACGATAAAATCCTTTGCTCCGGATTCCACCGCTTCAAGCACCAGGGAATCCTGGCCCAGGGCGCTGACCATGACCACGCAGGCGCTTGCATCGGCGGCCATGATCTCCTGTAACGCTTCGATGCCACTCTTCTTGGGCATGACAATATCCATGGTCACCAGATCCGGCTTGAGTTCCCTGTAGAGCTCAAGGGCTATCTCTCCATTCTCCGCTTCGGCGATCACATCGTGTCCCGCTCTAACGAATATATCCTTCAACATATTGCGCATGAAAAGTGCGTCGTCAACAACCATCACACGTAAGGCCATAAGTGTCTCCTATTCTTTATAGATCTGTCCCAATTGATGAATGATTTTATCGGTATCAAGCAGCTTGACCGCCTGGTCCTCGAGGTAGGCCACGCCACGCATCGAGCTGTCGTCAGTTTCTTCTTCTGGAGGTTGTAAAAATGCAAGATCGAGTCGTGCGATGCGGACAATACCGCTGACCGCAAGCACCATGGCTTTGCATTGCGGAGTCAGAACGATAAAGCGGTGATCTCGAGGCTCTGATGCAAAGCCGAGCAGTTCAGGCAAATCGATCACGGCCAGGATCTGGCCATGAAAATTGATCGCACCTTTGAGCGCGCCCCTGGCGAGCGGAACATGGTGAAAAACCGGGTCTTCGACGATCTCCTGGATCGCATCGATCTCGAGTCCGTAGAGCTCTTCGCCAAGAGTGAAAATCAGGGTCAATTGCATAGATTCAGTCCTGATCAGTCTTAACCAGCTTGAACCTCTTGACGATTTGCAGCATCGTTTCAGACATGATGGAGAGCTTCTTGGCCGATTGGGCCAGCTCCTCCATCGAGGCCGACTGTTGCTGGGTCGCGGCCGAAACCTGTTGTGTTGCCGCTGCATTGTCTGAAACGACTTTGTCAATCTCTTCGATGGCCCGGGTTATGCGCTCGGCACTGGCAATCTGCTGATCGGCCAGCTCGGAGATGCTGCTGGCTTTGGCGCGTGTACCCTCGGCATTCTCAGTAATCGCGGCAAAGGCTTCATTGGTCCGGTCGACAGCTTCGCGGCCGCTCTCCATTTCTTCGATGACCTGACCCATGGAGGATTGAACCAGTTGTCCTTCTGAGCGAATGCCTTCGACCAGGCTACTGATTTCTTCTGCAGAGATGGTGGTTGAATCAGCCAGTTTGCGAATCTCTTCTGCGACGACGGCAAAGCCCCGACCGTATTCACCGGCTCGGGCCGCCTCGATCGTAGCGTTCAGCGCCAGCAGGTTGGTCTTCTGGGCCACCCCGTTAATCACTTCAACAAACTTGTTGATGCGCTGCAGCTGACCGATAAAGTTGAACATCTGCTGACTGCTGCCTTCGGCCTCGGCCATAACCTGACGGATGCTGGTGAGGCTGGCTCCGGCCAGGCTCTTGCCATTTTTGGCGGTTTCTACGGTTTTGTCGGCGGCTTCAGTGACGGTCTTTGCCGCCGAGGCGACCAGATTGATCGACATGGCCACCTCTTTGAACAGGCGGGTCGATTCCTCTACCATCTCCGCCTGGGTCTCGGCACCTTTGCTGATCTGATCAACCGTGCCGGCGACTTCATGTGCAGACGCCGAGACTTGCTGGGATGTCCCGGAAAGGGCTTGTGCCGAACCTGCCACCTTGAAGGCGATACCACGGATGTCCCCGACCAGCTCGCGCAGACTCTCCTGAATCTGGTTCATGGCGCTGGCGAGATCGCTGGTTTCGTCCGGAAAGCTGCTCTCGTTCAAGGTGATATCTTCGGACAGGTCGCCCTCGCTGATCCGGTCTCCGGCCGAAGTCAAATGGCGAATGTTTGCGGTAAATGCGCGGGAGAAGATGGCGCCGATGATCAGGCCAACCACCAGAGCGCAGGCGATGGTGAAAAATTGCTGAAACTCGGGAGCGATTTTCAGGTAGGGAACCGCCAGGTTGACGATGACTCCCGAAACCACAACAACCAGGAAGCCGATAATGAATTTATAGCTGATTTCGATGCGCATACTTCGACTCCTTACCAGGCAATAATCAGTGGAGACCGGGAGCTGGGTCCGATCTTCTCAATCTAGCAGTCTGCCGGACTAGGCATAAGCCGGATTTTCGTTTCGGCCCGTATAGTCCAACAGCCTGCTAAGCCGTTGTCACAGGTTCTGCCGTGCGGCGATAGACCCGTTCCACAGGAAATTCCGTTTTATAGTAGCGACGAATGTCGCCGGTCATGGTCTCGGAGCGGCCCAGAACCAGGGCTCCGTGCTCCGGCAGACTCACGGCAAAACGTGACAGAATGCGCTCCTGCTCTACCCGCGTAAAGTAGATCATCACGTTGCGGCAAAGAATCAAATCTGCCAAAGGGTAGTCGCTGGCGGTCATGATGTTGTGCTGGCGAAATTCGACCTGATTGCGGATAGATTCGATAATCCGGTAATGACCCTTCTCCTTATGAAAATATTTACTGAGAACCTCAGCCGGCACCTCTTTCAGGCGCAGCGTCTCGAAAACCCCACAACGCGCCGTATCCAGGACCGGTTCGCTGACGTCGGTCGCCAGGATGTTGATTTTCAGATCCCCGGTGGACAGATCGTCGACCAGCAGGGCTAAGGAGTAGGGCTCTTCACCGGTGGCACATCCAGCGCTCCAGAGAGTCAGCTCGGTGCGTCCTGCTGCTCGTGCCCGGCGGCAGAGGTCGGGAAGTATTTTCTGTTCCAGTATCCGGTAGGTGTCCGGGTTACGAAAAAACTGGGAAACATGAATGGAGATGGTTGCCAGCAAGGTGTCGAGTTCATCGCGATCCCTCTCCAGTCGCTGCAGATAGGAGGCAACGTCTGTGACTTTGCAGGAACGCAGCCGTTTGGCGATGCGCCGGCGAATGCAACGATCCTTGTATTGATCAAGATCAAACTGGCGCCGCTCACGCAGAAGTTGCGTAATCGCCGCGAACTCGTCGTCGGTGAGGTCATCTCCTGTCCATATGTGAGCCGTTGGTTCGATCATATCAGATTGAATAAGCTTCAGGTCCGACAAAAATGGTCATATCCCCTGACAAGGATGGGTCGCACCGACCCCGTTCTCTGCATAAGAGAGAGAACCCCGACCCCCTTGCTGATACTGCCGATTGTGGATACCTGCAGCTGCCTGGCCGCACAGACTTCCCTCACCGCAGGCGCCTTGTCCGCAGCTACGGTGAAGAGCAGTTGGTAGTCTTCGCCACCGTAGAGTGCAAGGTCCATCAGGCCAGGATCACCGTCAAGGTGAGCTAGAAACGCCTTCGAGAGGGGTAGTTTGGCCTCCTCAATCAGTCCATCTACGTGAGATGCTTGCAGGATATGCTCCAAGTCGCCCGCCAGACCATCGGAAACGTCGATCATCGCGCTGGCCAAACTATTTTCGCCGAGCAAGCGGCCTAACTCAACCTGGGCAACAGGTCGATGGTGGCGCTGCAACAAGTTCGGGTCTGCTGGTTTATTTTGCTGCAGCAACTGCAGCGCCAGGGCGGCGTCGCCAAGTGTGCCGGAAACCATGATCAGGTCTCCCGGCTGCGCGCCATCGCGTCCCACGGCGTGATGGCTGGGCACGCTCCCTTCAACGGTTACCGAGATCATCCAGGGGCCCGGACTCCTGCAGGTGTCGCCGCCGACCAGAGAGACGCCATATTTGGCCGATTCGTCGAGGACGCCGCGTAAAAAAGCCTCGATGTCACTGCTCTCCGCCTCATCGGGACACGCCAGGCCCAGGTAGAGATAGCGGGGAGTGCCGCCCATGGCGGCAATGTCACTGAGATTAACCGCCACCGCCTTGTGACCAAGCGCGTCACAATCGGTCCAGTCATGACGAAAGTGAACACCTTCGATCAACAGATCGGTTGAGGTCAGAAGCTGGTGCCCCTCCGGCAGGTTGAGCACCGCAGCATCGTCGCCGATGCCACGGTGGACCCCCTCGCCCGTGCTGGCTTGCTCGCGGATGCGCTCGATCAGTTTGAATTCACCCAGTTCTTTCAGTTTCAAAGGTTTTGGTCCCCTGCTCTCTAAAACATAGCGTTAAACGCTCATTTTCATGCGAGAACTTTTGTCTGTCAAGCAAACTTAGCCGGTGTCTTCCAGATGAATTCACTTTGCTGCCATATGTGCGGTGTGCTGTCGTAGCGGCGTTCGACAAACGTCTGCCGAACGTCTGCAGTGGTCATCAACAGTGTCGAACAGCGCGTACCGTAGTTGGGCATGGTGATAAAAATCGCTGAGAGAGCACGTTCCCACTCAAGCGGAATGGCGGTGTCGGGAAGCTCGGAGTCTGCTGCCCGGGTGGTGTCAGCAAGCAAAGCAAAAGCATCATCATAGTTAAAGGACGGTCTTTTGAGCAAGCTTGCAAGAGCCTGTTTTCCCCGCATGACTTTGGGCCAGGGAGTGTCGAGCAGATGGTTGCTCAAGCCATACAGGCCAGGCTCGAGACGTTTGCTGCCGGTCCCTCGGTTGTTTGTGTACCAGATTTGCTTGCCCTCTCCCAGCAGCAGGTTGAAGCCGGCATATTCGGTTTTTGCCGCCTCAATGCTGTTCAGGTAATCTGCAGGGGGCAGGGCTCCCAGCAGGTAATCCCGGACCAGCCAGCCTCTTGACCTGCGGTGAGGTTCTTTGTCTCTGAATCCTTCACGGATATTGGTCACCGCCGCCCAACGCTGATGATTGACTCCGAACCATGCCCCACCGGAGACGAGGTCGCGACCGGCGATCATGGCCGGGTGCTCCTGCCAGGAGTCGGCCGCCGCGGAGGGTCGGTTGTAGAATTCGTCACGATTGGCGAGAACCAGCAAGGGGATCGGTTCTTCCGGACGATGGGCAAGGAGTATCAGGCACATAGTTGAAGGTTTCATTTCGTGTGGGCTAAAAGCAACAGACTGATTCTGTCAGAGTCAGCTTTTTACGACAATCAAGACACTGTTCGAATCGGTTTAATATATAGCACGAGATGCCTCAAAACATCGCAGCTTTCCGGTAAAAAGTAAGAATATCAGAGCTGTATAAACATTGACAGTCCGGCGGCCACAACGTATATTTAAAATAGTGTTAGTTGGCATTAAAGTGTTTTGTCCACTTCGCTTCACCAACCCTAGAATCGATGAGGAGGTTCACCATGAAACTGAGCAGATTGACAGTGCTGGTAATGATTCTTTCCTTGCTGGCCGCTGGCTTGGCTTTTGCCGGTAAGGATCTGGATGCCGTCCAGAAAAAAGGTTTTATTCAGGCGGGAGTCAACGGTGGCGTTTTTGGCTTTGGCATGCCTGACTCAAAAGGTGTCTGGAAAGGTCTGGATGTTGACACCGCTCGTGCTGTTGCCGCTGCTATATTCGGTGATGCCGACAAAGTCAAGTTCACCCCCCTGACCGCCCAGCAGCGTTTCACTGCTCTGCAATCCGGAGAAATCGACCTGTTGACCCGTAACGCAACCCGCACCCTGAGTCGCGAAACCCAGCTTGGCCTGAACTTTGTCACTGTCAACTATTATGACGGTCAGGGTTTCATGGTACCGAGCAAGCTTGGTATCAAGAGTGCCAGTGAACTCGATGGCGCCACGGTCTGCGTCCTTCCCGGAACAACCACAGAGCAGAATGCAGCCGATTTCTTCCGCTCCAATAATCTGAAGTGGAACCCGGTTGTTATTGAGTCCACATCGGAACTGGCCAAGACTTTTTTCGCCGGTCGTTGTGACGTTCTAACTTCGGATGCGTCCCAATTGGCAGGTACCCGCGCTGTCGCTCCGAACCCGAAAGACTACACCATTTTGCCTGAGATCATCTCCAAGGAGCCGCTGGCTCCTGCCGTTCGTCATGGCGATGATCAGTTCCGCGATATTGTTGATTTTGCCGTTCTGGCCATGATCAATGCTGAAGAGTTGGGCATCACCTCGGAGAATGTTGATGAGAAGATGAAGAGCAATGATCCGATGGTTCAGCGTTTCCTCGGTGTTATCGAAGGTAACGGCAAGTCCCTCGGCCTCGACGAGAAATGGGCTTATAACATCATCAAGCAGGTAGGTAACTACGGTGAAGTTTTTGAGCGCAACGTCGGCGTGAATACCACCCTTGGCATCGAGCGTGGCTTGAACGCCCTCTGGACCAATGGCGGCCTGATGTATTCGCCGCCGTTCAAGTAAGTCTTTTTAATAACTCCCGGGGGAGGGGCCGCACGCGGCCCCTCCCCCGTGTTTATTAAAACCCTGCTCCATTTAATAAAAACCCCGGCCCATTTATAAAATCCTTGGCGAATTTGTAAAACCCTGGCCCATTCAGAAACGTGTTTAAACGTTAAAGCGACAGGATTCTTTGTGAAAAAAGATCCGGTTATTACAACAGAAGCAGGGTTGCTGCCGAGTGAGGTACCATTCTGGCGAAACCCGGAGAAGAGGGCGATTGTCTTTCAGGTTGTTGCTCTGTTACTGGTTGCTGTTGTCAGTTACTACCTCTACAGCAACACCCAGGCCAACCTCGAGCGGCAGTCGATCGCCACCGGGTTCGGTTTTCTCGATAAGGAAGCCAGCTTCGAAATCGGTGAGTCGATCATTGAATATTCTGCTGCTGACAGCTATGCCGATGCCCTCCTGGTTGGTGCCCTGAACACCTTGAAGGTTTCCTTCATCGGAGTTTTTTTTACAATTATCCTCGGCGCTTTGATCGGTGTCTTCCGGCTCTCGACCAACTGGCTGGTGTCTAAAATCGCCGCGGGCTACATCGAAGTGATGCAGAACATTCCGGTGCTCTTGCAGCTGTTTTTCTGGTATGCAATTTTTTACGAATCTTTCCCCTCGCCACGCCAGGCGCTCAACCCTTTTGAGGGTGTTTTCCTCTGCAATCGTGGGCTCATCTTCGGTGTCCCCGAAGCACATGCTGTGCACGGAACCATGGGCTGGGCATTCGTTGTTGCTCTGGCGACAGGCTGGTTTCTAAACCGCTGGGGCAAGCGCAGGCAGGCACAAACCGGACAGATCTTCCCAACCATCAGCGTGACTCTCGCACTCTGTATAGGTCTGCCTCTGCTGGCCTGGGTTTTCGCCGGGGCTCCTACCGCCATGGACCTCCCGGAGCTGCGTGGCTTTAATTTCAGCGGCGGCGTCACAGTCAGCCCTGAATTCAGCGCTCTGTTGCTCGGCCTGGTCTTTTATACCGCAGCCTTCGTCGCCGAGATCGTGCGCGCCGGCATCCAGTCGGTTGGCCATGGCCAGGTCGAGGCCGCCAAAGCGGTCGGCCTGCGTTCCGGACAGGTTCTGCGCCTGGTGGTGCTGCCCCAGGCGCTACGTGTGATTATCCCGCCGCTGACCAGTCAGATGCTAAACCTGACCAAGAACAGCTCCCTGGCGATCGCCATTGGCTACGCTGATTTCGTCGCTGTTACCAACACGACGATCAATCAGACCGGGCAGGCGATTGAAGGCGTGGCTCTGATCATGCTCATCTACCTGTTCTTCAGTCTGTCGACCTCTTTATTCATGAACTGGTACAACAAAAAAATGGCTCTGGTGGAGAGGTGATCTTATGAGTGCAGCGAATCCGGCTCCCACCCGAGAATATCTCAAGCCTCCCGTCACCGAAGTCGGTGTGATCGGCTGGCTGCATGGCAACCTGTTTAACACCTGGTACAACTCGCTGTTGACCATCCTGTTCGCTTTTTTCCTCTGGCAGGTCGTCCCGCCATTCTTCAGCTGGGCTTTCATCGACAGTGTCTGGAACGGCCCCGCCGAGGGCTGTCGAGATATCGAGGGGGCCTGTTGGTCAATCATTCCCCAGAACATCAGCTTCATCATCTTTGGCTTCTTCCCACAAGGTGAACATTGGCGCCCTGGCTGCGCCATGCTGCTTCTGCTCGGCCTGGTGTTCTACTCCAAGGACACCAAACGCTGGAAAAAATCCCTCGGTGTTTACTGGCTGATTGGCCTGATTGTCATGGGCACCCTGATGTACGGTGGCGTCTTCGGCATGCCGGTGGTGGAAACGGCCCAGTGGAGCGGACTGCCGCTGACCTTCATGCTGTCCTTCTTCGGTATGGTCGCAGCTTATCCTCTCGGTGTGCTGCTGGCTCTCGGGCGGCAGTCGAGGATGCCGGCGATCAAAACGCTTTGCGTGGTCTACATCGAAATGATCCGTGGCGTGCCGCTGATCAGTCTGCTCTTCATGTCCTCGATCCTGTTCCCGCTCTTTTTGCCCGAAGGGGTAACGATCGACAAGGTGTTACGCGCCCAGGTGGCAATCATCCTGTTCACGGCCGCTTATATCGCCGAGGTTGTACGTGGTGGACTACAGGCAATGTCTCGCGGCCAGTTTGAGGCAGCCGACTCTCTCGGCCTGAATTACAACCAGACCATGCGGCTGATCATACTGCCCCAGGCGCTGAAGATTGTTATTCCGCCAACTGTGGGTATCCTGCTTTCAGCCTTTAAAGACACCTCTCTGGTTGTCATTATTGCTCTCTACGACGTCTTGAAGACCACCAAGGTGACCTTGTCGAACCCACAGTGGACCGGCTACTCGACTGAAGCCTACCTTTTCCTGGCGGTTCTTTACTTCATCTGCTGCTACGCTATGTCGAGCTACAGTCGAAAATTGGAAAAAGTATTGCATACGGGCCGCTGATCCTTCAGCAGGCCGCAACTTGCGAGAGATTTATGAACGAAACCGAAACACAAACGACGATCAAACCGGACCAGGCCCCGATCATTGAAGTCAACAGCATGCACAAGTGGTATGGTGACTTCCACGTCTTAAGCGACATCAACCTGAAAGTGAAGCTGGGTGAGCGGATTGTTATCTGCGGGCCTTCAGGTTCGGGGAAATCAACCTTGATTCGTTGTATCAACCGGCTGGAAGAACATCAGCGTGGGCAGATTATCGTCAACGGCACGGAGTTGACCAATGACATCAAGAACATTGAGAAGGTCCGGGCAGAAGTCGGCATGGTCTTCCAGCACTTTAATCTCTTCCCGCATCTGACGATTCTCGAGAATCTGACCCTGGGTCCGATCTGGGTCCGCAAGACACCGAAGAAGGAAGCGGAAGAACTTGCCATGATGTACCTGGAGAAGGTCCATATTGCCGAGCAAGCTCTGAAATATCCCGGACAACTCTCAGGGGGCCAACAGCAACGTGTCGCTATTGCCCGCAGTCTCTGCATGAAGCCGGAAGTGATGCTGTTCGACGAACCGACTTCGGCTCTGGATCCGGAAATGATCAAGGAAGTCCTCGACGTCATGATCGACCTGGCCGAAGAAGGCATGACGATGCTGGTTGTCACCCACGAAATGGGTTTTGCCAAGAGTGTCGCCGATCGCGTGATGTTTATGGACGACGGCCAGGTTGTTGAGGAGAACAATCCCCACGACTTCTTCGCTAATCCGCAAAATGAGAGGACCCGGCTGTTCTTGAGTCAGATCCTTTAGTCCGAAGGTTAATAGAAGAAAAAGACGCAAAGAGTCATGCTCTTTGCGCCTTTTTTTCGGGGTCAACAGCAGAAAGAGGTGCTCAGCGCATCCCGCACTATCTCGTCAGTTTTCCTCGAAGCGGTTCATCTCGACATTCTTGCGGGTCGTGGCCGGATCGAACACTTTGCCATGCATGACAATGTAAACCCCTTCAGGAAGTATCTGTGCGGCCATCATGGCACTGGCGATATTAAACACGGCATCTGTAAATCGAAACCGGGCCGGTTGCATGGCTCCGGTCAGAACGATCGATTTTCCAGTGATTCCGGTAAGGGCTCCGGCTGTCTCTGTCATGGTGTCCGTGCCGTGCGTAATGACAATCTGTCTGGCTGTTGACCTTGCAACGCTCTGGCGTATCTGTGCCCTGTCCCCATCGGTCAATTCAAGGCTGTCCTTGCGCAGCAATGGAGTCACCCGGTAATCGATACTCAGGTTGGCTTCACGCAAGACCTCGAGAATCTGCGGTTCACCGACTTCAAACGTGCTTTTGGCATCGAAGTAAACCTTATCGATCGTACCGCCGGTGGTGAAAATTTCAAGATGCATAAGAACGCTTTCTCAGTGCTTAAAGCTTGTTACTCTACAATCTAAACGGCCGAAGTCGCTTGTCAATACCTCAAGTCAGGTCCAAACTGTCGTCGATCGCAGCTGACCCCGGCTAAATACTGAGCTGGTCAAGGCCATTGCCAGCTGTTCTCAATCACAAATAGATAAGGGGCGCCGCGGGCGCCCCTTACCGATTGCTTATTGAAGCTGGAATCAGACCTTCGGTCCAGCCTGGGTGAAATCAAAATCATCATTGGCAGACGTGTATTTTTTAAAGTTCTCGATGAACATTCCCGCCAACCTGTTGGCTGTGTTGTCGAACGACTCTTTGTCTTGCCAGGCGTTACGGGGGTTGAGCAGATTGGTTTCGACACCGGGCAGACTCTTGGGAATATTAAGACGGAACCAGCGGGTCTGATCGAACTCGACATGATTGATGCTGCCGTCAAGAATCGCGTTGATGCAGGCGCGGGTCGCCTTGATACTCATACGGCTGCCGACACCGTAACCGCCGCCGACCCAGCCGGTGTTAACCAGGTAGGCCTTGACGTCGTATTTTTCCATCTTTTCACCCAAAAGTTTTGCATAAGCCGTTGGATGCAATGGCAGGAAAGCTTCGCCGAAGCAGGCTGAGAAAGTCGCCTGGGGTTCGGTAACCCCACGCTCGGTACCGGCAACCTTCGCGGTATAACCGGAAAGGAAGTAATACATTGCCTGCTCTTTAGTCAGTTTGGAGACCGGAGGAAGAACGCCGAAGGCATCACAGGTGAGGAAGATAATGTTCTTAGGGTGACCACCTTTAAGGTTCGGGTCGTGATTTTCGATATGGTCAATCGGGTAGGAGACCCGGGTATTCTCAGTTTTGGCATCACTGTCAAAATCAATCACACCGCTATCGTCAGCAACCACGTTTTCCAGCAGAGCATTGCGCTGGATCGCTTTGTAGATCTCCGGTTCGTTCTCTTCACTCAGGTTAATAGTCTTGGCGTAACAGCCCCCTTCGAAGTTGAAGATGCCATCATCATCCCAACCGTGCTCATCATCGCCGATCAGCTTGCGCTTGGGGTCGGTGGAGAGTGTCGTCTTGCCGGTTCCAGAGAGGCCGAAGAAAAGAGCTACATCGCCATCTTTCCCAACGTTTGCTGAACAATGCATGGAGAGAATCCCCTGCAGCGGCAGCCAGTAGTTCATCATGGTGAAGATGCCTTTTTTCATCTCGCCGCCGTACCAGGTGCCGCCGATGATAGCGATATTCTTCTCGATATTAAAGACCACGAAAACTTCAGAGTTGAGGCCATGCCTTTCCCAGTTCTGGTTGGTCAGGCTGCAGGCGTTATAGACGGTGAACTGTGGAGAAAATTCAGCGAGTTCACTTTCTGTCGGGCGGATGAACATGTTCTTGACGAAGTGCGACTGCCAGGCATACTCGGTGACAAAACGGGCAGAGGTGCGGGTCTTTTCGTTGGCCCCACAGAAACCATCGGTCACAAACAGGTCTTTGCCGTCGAGATGTTCGATGACTTCACGATAAAGCTCGTCAAAAACCTCGGGAGCCATGGCCTTGTTGATTTTTCCCCAGGCGATATTCTCCGAAGACGGCTTCTGATGGACAAAGTACTTATCTTTTGGTGAGCGGCCAGTGAACTTGCCCGTGTCGATCATCATGGTGCCATTCTCTGAAACAGCACCTTCTGCATTGTTGTTTTCCAGCTCAAACAACTCGTCATAGCCGAGATTGTGACGGACCGTGCCGACGTTCTTCAGTCCGAGATCCTGGGCGGTAAGGTTTGACATGGTGAGACTCCCCTGTTTGTGGAAAAGCTCCTTTCCCACAGTTTTTAAACTCTTGATTGCGTAAAAAAGAAGAGGCCTGTCACCGTATTAACCAGTAACAAGCCAGACATTAGTGACGCTTTTCAGGCTCTGCAAATATGAAAACTTCGTTTAACTCCAGGACGACTTTGTCTGAAAATCAACGTTTTCATCATTCAAGAATTCCAGCTGCAAAGACTTTGTTGTATGGCCTCTGTTTAAAGGCCGCGAATGCGGCACTTTATCAAATTTAGTCAGAATAAAAAAGAGTTTTTTTAGCTGAAAAGAGCAGAGGGGCTATTTATGCTGTTTTACTAGGATTAATTTGGTCGTTCAATGTGCCCTGACCTGCAGATAGGCGACAATTTGCCAGAGTTGTTCTTCGCTTAAATGCATGCCCCAGGCGGGCATTACAGAACCTTGTGAACGGAAGGGTTCCACCGTCTTGCCAACGTCCATACGCCAGTAAAGATAGGCGGGATCCATCTGGCGATACTGTGCATCGGTGAAATCAGGCGCGGGCGGATGAAAGAAGGCAGCGCGATCAGAACGACCCTCGCTGGGCTTGCCGTGACAGGAGGCACATTTCTCCATGAAAAGCGATTCGCCGCGCTGTATCTGGTTGTCATCCTTGAGGATGCCCTCGGGCATCTCGCGAGCAGGATAGGCAGTTCTCTCTTGATTACAGCCACTAAGGATGAAAGCTGTCAGCAGAACAAGAAAGAGGAAAAATCTTTGCAGATTTGTGCTCTTGACCACGACTTACTCCGGGTCCTTTACTTCGTACTGAACTCCCCAGCCATGCAACTCCTCGAGGACTTTTTCTGCTACCGGTTCGATGGTCTGCGCCACGGTTGCCGTTAATTCGGTGCCCATTTCGATGCATTCCGGCTGGACACCCCAAACCACCAGGTTGCGCGGTGCATGTCCCTGGAACTCAGCGACGGCCAGCAGATCCTGCAGCCCCATCTGGTGGACAGAGAGTTTGCTGGCGAAGGCACGCGGCACCTCTTCACCTTCGAGGCGGAAGATGGCACCCGGTTGCGCACGCATATCGAGGGCATCAATGATGAGCAGGGAGTCAAGCTCTTCAAGCTCGGGCAGCAGATCAAGACCCAGAGTGCCGCCGTCAATCAGCTTCACCCCAGCCTGAAAATGGTAACGGGATGAAAGTCTAGTGACCACTTTCACCCCGAAACCGTCATCAGTCATGATCGTATTGCCCAGCCCCAGGACCAGGATTGACATTAAAGATCCTTCGGTTCGATGAAACGATAGCCGCTGAAGATCCCGCTCATGGTGCCGTTGCGCATTTTAACATCCATCAGCCAGCCGCTGTAGATATGGTTGATAATAAAGCCTGCCAGCAACCACATGACACCGTGGTGTAACAGGCGTAACCACTGGTTGCCGACCAGGATATTGATCCAGCCGAGCAGGCCGTACCAGAAACCGTCGGGAGCAAACTGACCATACATGGCAAAGCCTGAAATAATCTGAAAAATAAACAGCGCGAAGATGCCGACATAGGCCGTTGCCGCTACCGGGTTGTGTCCAACTTCGTAGGTGATTTTTTTACCCGTAAAGGTGTAGTAACGGAACATCCTGATGAAGTTACGCCGCCCCTCGGCGTTTACCCAGGGGAAAAAGGCTTTCCACGAAGCATGGTGATTGCCGATGAACATCCAGATGATGCGTGCCGCCACCGACACAGTAAAGAGGTAGGCGAAAGTAAAATGCAAAAACCGCATCCAACCCATGACATACATGGATGGATCAGGTGCGGTTACGAACGGACTGCCGATAAAAAGGCCGGTGATTGATAACATGATCATGGAGAGCACGTTGATCCAGTGGCAAATGCGAACCGGCCATTCCCATACGTAATAAATTTTTAGCATGGTCTGCGCCTCCTTCCTTTAGAGGGCCCGAACTTTGACGATCTCTGTGCCTTTGCCATCCATAACGTGTACGGCACAGGCCAGGCAGGGATCGAAAGAGTGGATGGTCCGCAAGATCTCCAGGGGTTTCTCCGCATCGGCGATCGGGGTGCCGATCAGGGCCGATTCGTAAGGCCCCATCTGCCCGGCAGCATCACGGGGGCCGGCGTTCCAGGTCGAGGGAACCACCGCCTGAAAGTTGGCGATCTTCTGGTTTTCAATGCGGATAAAGTGGCCCAGGGCACCGCGGGGAGCTTCGTGGTAACCGAAGCCTTGAGCTTCACTCGGCCAGGTGGACGGATCCCACATTTCCTTGTTGAAGGTGTCGTAGATACCGCGGCCCATGTTGTCGGCCAGTTGATCGAGCCAGAGTTCGTTCTTCTGGGCGAGCAGCAGAGCATCGACGCCGCGGGCGGCGGTGCGGCCGAGGGTCGAGAAGAGCGCTGAAGCGGGAGCTCCCAGAGTTTTCAATACGAAGTTTACAGTATCGACAACCTCTGTGACCCCGGAGGCGTAAGCGACCAGGACACGTGCCAGCGGACCGACTTCCATCGGCTGATCCATGTAGCGCGGCGACTTGACCCAGGAGTACTTGCCATCGGTGTCGAGGAACTCGTAGGGTGGTTTCGGGCCGGTGTAGTTATGCGTGGTCTCGCCCTTGTAGGGGTGCAGCCCCTTGTCGTCGCCCGAAGAGTAGTTGTACCAGGAGTGGGTCACGTATTCAGTGATCTGCTTCTCGTCCATCTCCATGACGTTGGCCAGGTCTTTACCCATGATGACGCCACGGGGAAAGAAGAGACTGCCGGTGCCGGGGCTGTTATCCATCGGGAAGTCACCGTAGGAGAGAAAATTGCCGACGCCTCCGCCGATACCGGCCCAGTCGAGATAAGCGGGTGCCACCGCCAGAAGGTCGGGGATGTAGACCTGCTCAACAAAGGCGCGGGCTTTACGCAACAGCTTGCGGATGTGAGCGATCTTGTCAGCGTTGATGGCGTTCTGGCTATCCGGGTCGATTGGTATCGCCATGCCGCCGACCAGAAAGGTCTGCGGATGCGGATTTTTGGAGCCCAGGATTGCGTGAATCTTGATGACATCCTTCTGCCACTCAAGTGCTTCGAGGTAGTGGGCCACTGCCATCAGGTTGGCTTCCGGTGGCAACTTGTAGGCACTGTGTCCCCAGTAAGCGTTCTGGAAGGGGCCAAGGCGGCCGGTGCCGGCAAAGGCCGCCAGCTTTTCCTTGACGCCTTTGAAATAGGTGACGCTCGAGTTCGGCCAGTTGGAGATCGACTGGGCGAATTTGGCTGTGGCCGCAGGATCGGCGGCCAGGGCGCTGGTGATGTCGACCCAGTCGAGAGCATGCAGGTGATAAAAGTGAATCACGTGGTCCTGTACGTTCTGGATGCCCATGATCAGATTGCGGATCAGGCGGGCATTATCAGGGATCTGGATGTTCAGGGCATCTTCCACGGCACGAATGCTGGCCATGGAGTGCACCGTGGTACAAACACCACAGAAGCGCTGGGTGAAATGATGCGCATCCCGGGGATCGCGGCCCTTGAGAATCGTTTCAATGCCGCGGAAGGCCGTAGACGAGCTCCAGGCATCAACAATCTTGCCACCATCGATCTGAGCTTCGATGCGCAGGTGACCTTCAATACGGGTAATTGGATCAACGGCAATTCTTTGAGCCATCGGTTAGTCCTCCTTTACGACCTTGTCTTCTTCCATGGCATCACCCTTGCGGAAGCTGCTTGCAACCCCATGGATGCCGAAGGCCACTGCGGTGGCCGCCGCCAGACCGATACCAATCTTGTCGGCCGTATCCTCAATTCCAAAACCGGGCACCTTGGGCAGGCGCCGGTAGAAGGGACTCATGGTGTCCCAGAAGCCGGGTTCGGAACAACCGATGCAGCCGTGACCGGCCATAACCGGCCATGAGGTGCCTTCGTTGTAACGAACGGTGGGGCAGTTGTGGAAGGTTTCAGGGCCTTTGCAGCCAAGCTTGTAGAGACAATGTCCCTGACGATGAGCCGCATCGCCGAAAGCTTCGGTATACTGACCGGCGTCGAAGTGACCACGCCGCTCGCAGTTGTCGTGGATGCGTTTGCCGTAGGCGAACTTCGGTCGACCGAGACGATCCACTGCCGGCAAGTTGCCAAAGGTCATAAAGTGGACGATGGTTGCCGTCAGGTTATCGGCGTTAACCGGACAACCGGGCAGGTTGACGATCGCCGCGCCCGGAACCAGACTGCTGACCGAAACAGCATTGGTCGGATTCGGCGCCGCGGCAGGGATGCCGCCAAAGGAAGAGCAGGATCCAACACAAATGGTGGCGGCTGCGTTCTGTACCAGCATTTTGCAATCGGCCATTGCGCTCTTGCCACCGATGGTACAGTAGGCGCCATCGGCACCGGTGGGGATTGATCCTTCAACCACCAGAATATACTGACCTTTGTACTTCTCCATAGCCTGAAGCTTGGCTTCTTCAGCCTGGTGTCCGGCCGCGGCCATGACAACTTCCGCGTATTCGAGAGAAATCAGATCAAGAATCAACTCTCCTGCCGTCGGCTGGTTACTGCGCAGAAAGGCTTCTGAATCACCTGAACAACTCTGGTATTCCACCCAGATTACCGGCGGGCGAGTGTCCTCAACAGCTTGTGCCAGAGTTGGGATAAAGCTTGCCGGCAGGGCCAGGGCAGCAGTGGTCACCGTACATAACTTGATAAAGGCACGACGATTGATTCCGCGAGCTTCCAGGCGCTGGAGGAGCTCTTCGGGAATCGGAGAGGCGTTGACATACAAGTCAGTTTTCATTGTCCGACCTCCTTATTACAGTGTGTTGAATCAAACAGGCAAAAGTAATATTTTCAATATATTATGAATACAATATGAGACGGGTTTAAGCAAACACAACTGGTCCTTAATAATATTTAAAACGATGTTTTGTCAAGCAAAAATACCAGCTCCCACACCCTTATCTGACCGTGGCTTAGAAATGATTGACATTGTATTATTAAATATATCTCACATAGCGCAGAAATCCAGAAAAGCATTATATTATGTCCAGCTCCCAGGATAGCTATTGATCATTATAGAAGGAGGATTGTCTTGCTCGTGCTTTTACCGCTCCGACATCTTCCCCAAAAAGTTTAAAGAAACGATCGCCCTGTCCTTCAAGATCTTTACAATCACATCCCTTATGACAACTTCTTTCAACATCAGCTTCAACAACACCAGGCCAATATCTATATCGCTGCACTCCAAAGTCGTTGATTCCTCCAGCACCTGTAGCTAAGGCCACAAACTGGAGGACTTCTAGTGAGGCCAGATTTGCACTAAAGGGAAAAACATTTTCATTACTCTTCAGGTGATGATTATCCGGAAGCCCTTTCATATAGCTTGGGTCATCAAGGTTTCCGCTTTCCTCCAGAGCGACATCCGTAGGCTGATAGGTGCCCAGACACTCTAAGCATGGACGGCCTGGAGCAACAGTCTGTAGCTGCCAGTCGACCCCACTAAATACACCACTTTTAAACCTAACCGCGATGCCGCCATCGATGACAGGGATAAAATGTCCGTAGGCCATGTGGTTGAGAATATGCCGTGCTCGGGGACGATCAACACAACTGAATATGGCATCACAGTCTAGAGCGGCAAGATATCCTTCTTCCTCAGCCAAACTGTAAGGAACAGTGCGTATGTCTAAACTGTTGGCCGTTGCAGACTGTCTTATTTGTCGTTCAGCAATGGAGATTTTCAGCTTGCCGAGATCCTTTTCTGTTGCTCCAAGCAGCCTGTCCAAGTTGTGCTGCTGTACTTCGTCGAAATCAATAAGTGTAAAATGCTGCAATCCCATCCTTGCAAGGGTTTCGGCGACAATACTTCCAACGCTACCAAGGCCAACAATCCCCACTCTTAGTCGGGCAAGATTCGCATGATTCTCTTTCCCCCAGACGGTTACGGTTCTTTTGAATCGTTCACGGTATTCAGGTTTAGGCACCAGTTTATCGCAAAAGTCAACCTTGAGGGGTTTACCCGCACAACGCACAGAATGACACCATCGTCCTTGATACTTTCGCCCCGCTATCTGCTCCCACATACGAGAACTCCAGGTACCATCGGAACCAATAGTCAGGCCGACAAGTGGAAGGTCAGTAAGAGCATCAACAGCGCTCGAAATTTTATTTTCTGCGATGATGTCATCTCGACTCATGCCTTGCCAACCTGGACCTGGGTGACTATGTAAAAAGGCAATTCCGCACTCTTTAGCAAGAGCCATTTTACAGACTCGCTCAAAGTATTTGGGATTGAAGCTGGCATTACCATGAACTTGTCTGTCACCCTCATCGGGATATACGAGGGTGTGCAATAGTGCGGTTAATCGAGCGTCCCCGCGCGATGGAGTCCATAATGCAAAGATGAGATCTTCTTGTCGATCTGCGCGTATGAGAAAATTCGAGAGGTCTTGATGCAGCATCTCGGACATCGCTACTGATAGTTCGGGCTCAAGCATTTGCGAAAACTCCTTTTATCTGGTTCATCAGCCGTCTTGTTGATTTCTCAGAGCCATTCCAGCCAAAGTTTCGACTCCAGTAGCGCCAATCCGGTCCGAGAGGACTATCAATAATATTGCGAACGTTAGGAATACTGTCGCTCTTCTCAAGAAGATGCGGGATAGCCCTGATGTGAATTGAGGGAGCGGCAGTCCTTGGGAAATCAGGAGTTGAAGGTATCCCCAGGTCGATCATCCGTCCCTGAAAACGCCCGACCTCAACTTCGTATCCAGGGACTATTGCATAAAGAATGTTTTTCACCGTTACCTTCTCAACGCGATAGCCCAGGTCTGTCAGATCACTAATAAGTCTTTCGGGACCATACATCGGCATACCTCAAGAAACGGTTGTGGGGCCTTCGTGAAGAACTATGAACTTCATCCCGTTGGCCAAAACTACTGGAACGTTGAGATCTGAATATTTCTCAAGATCATTGCCTTTCCTGAAAGCTAGAGTTGTCTCGTTAGGGTCTTCCTTTGCAAAGTCCTGAAGGATTTCACGGACCGTCAACTCGGTTTGCTCCGTCTTGAATTGCTCCTTGTCGACGAAAAATACAATTTCATGATTTTTGCCTTCTGCAGTTTTCATTGTCTTATCCTTTCTCTATCGAGATGTTTGTTAGCAGCGCAACAGAATCACGCCATATTTGGTTATTCGTAAATTAACCGACGGTTAATATTATGTCAAGCAAGAAAATTAACCTTTGGTTATATTTTTCTTGACCAAGCCCGATTCACTGTTATAATCCCCAACGAAACAAGGAGTTACGCAACATGGAAATCAACCAAGAAATAATTGGTACAAGAATAAGAAGTAAACGGTCGGAAAGAGGTCTCAGTCAAAAAGCCTTGGCCGAAGCGGTCGGCATCTCCCCGCCAGCGATCAACCGCTTTGAGAAGGGCATCAAGACTCCCTCTATAGATACCCTTGCGAAACTCGCAAAAGTCCTTGGTGTTTCAACAGATTTTCTCTTGGGGTCTGGGGCGGAAGATGATATTTTCGTCGACGATGAAGTGAAAGATGCCTTTAAAGAATACAAGCAACTTTCACTTGAAAACAGACAACAGATATTGCAGAACATCCACTTTTTAAAAACCAGATAATATAGTTGCTATAATATTTTTTGCAGGTCATAAGAATTTAGGATGCATTTGGATCTTTATGGCTATTGTTGTGTGGGGAAATGAATGATTACATACCGGAATTTTGATAGAAACTTTTCCGATATTCAGGCTATTGTAAGCAAATATATGCCTGACTCCATCAGAGATGATCTCGAATCTGAAATCTCTGATGACATAAAACAGATTGTGCTGGAATACCCTTATATTGATAAGGATTTCAGAGATACTTATTACAATGATTTTTCAAAAAGATTCGAAGACATCTCAAAGGATTCTGTCAGGCTTCATCTCTTTTATGAGAAAGATCAGCATACCCAAGATAGCTACGCTGGTTTTTTGACCTTACGAGACACCAAAGTTTTTACAATCGGACGTTCTTATCTTAGTCCAAAAGCTTTAAGAACTTTTGAAGAGGGCTACTTTTGTCTTGCAGAATATTCAGTTTTATTTAAAGGCAAAGATCTGAAAGTCAGTGCGTTCCCGTGGATGCAACAGGATGGAAATGTCTCAATCTGCGCCCATATCGCGGCCTGGGGGGTTGTAAGGTATTTCAGTCAGAAGTATCATTTTTACCCGGAAAAAACTTTGCACGAGATAACGGTGCACGATAGCCCGACAAGAAGAGTGCCATCAAAGGGCGCAACAGTTGATCAAATCGCTCAGATTTTACAGAAAAATCGATTTGATCCGGAAATTTATATCCGCCAAATTGATCCGAAAGAACCAATTTACACAACAGAGGAATTCAATCGGTTAATTTACACTTTTGTTGAATCAGGGATACCCTATATTGCAGGGTTACGAGAAAAGAAACATGCCGTTGCTGTCATTGGGCATGGGAAACTTTCTGATGTTGATGAAGCTATTAATGAAGGGCAGGGCATTGTTGATAGTTATGAACTGATTGAAAGTATTATTCTGTCAAACGATCATCACTTGCCATACAGGAAAGCCTACAATTACGACGCTGATGATGAAGATGAAATAACATTTGAGGACATAGATATTCTAGTCGTTCCTTTTTATGAGAAGATGTATCTCGATGTTAATTTCCTTTATAATAAGCTTCTCCCCTCTCTTGAAAAAAACCTTCTTAACTTAAAAGCAGATAAAACTTTGATTCGTAGAGTATTTATCACCTCAAGCAGGTCTTTTAAAAGGAAGGTTGCAAGGGAATCAAATGATGAAATATATAGAAATATAAATACTCACCTTCAAATGCCAAAGTTTATTTGGGTAGCAGAATATTCGACTATCGATGAATATAAAAATGCACAAATAAGCAGTCGTATTATTTTAGACGCAACGATGTTGAAGCATCAAGAAGGAAATTTTATTAGTTTAAAAAATGAATCCGAACTTTGTGTGAAACCACGAAATGCTCTGAAAACTGGCCCTGCAATTAAGCTGAAGGGAAAAACAGAGCCAATGTATGTCAATAATTTAAGGAGGTTGGTATGACTTTGCTTGAGAAGATGAGCCGCGAAGGGAGCATTCTTCAAGAGTATGAAACAGTTGATCCTCAAAGACAACAAGCTTGGGATAATGGTTTGTCTACAGTTGAAGAAGAATTAAAAAATGAAACGGCTTCCTATATAAATGAAGAACGTGCCCGTTCGGCAAAGATCGCTGAATTAAGCAGAATCAAGATGCTTGGTTAAGGTCTCTTTTCAATGTTTTTCGAGGCTGCTCTAAAGAGCAGCCTTTTGTTGTTTTGTGTACACTGCTAATTGAATGAACGATCAATACGCCCACTCCTCATGCCCCAACGGCGCCTTGTTCAATGTGCCACGGTGCAGCCGCCACTGCGGCATGAACTTATCCATCAGATCCCGAAAGCGATCGTTGTGGCGCCGCTCCAGTAGATGAACCAGTTCATGAACAAGGATATATTCCAGACACTGGATTGGTTTCTTGGCTAACTCCAAATTCAGCCAGATTCGCTTGGCGCCAATATTACAGGTGCCCCAGCGGGTCTTCATCTTCTTGATCCCCCACTCCGCAGCCTGAACTCCGACGACTGGTTCCCATTTGGTCAACAGATCAGGAATCAACTGTTTGATTTGTTGACGATACCACTGGTTAAGCACTGCCTCTCGTCGTGCTTGGTCAGCTTTTGGACGAACGTAAAGGTCGATTGTTTTTCCCTTGAGACGTACCAAATTTGCCCCAGAATGCTCGATTACGTTGAGACGATACCTCTGCCCAAGGTAATAGTGACTTTCACCAGAGACCATCTCACGCTGCGACTGCCGTGGTTGTTCCGCAAACTCCTTCTGCTTACGTTTGATCCATCCCAGCTTCGAGATTACTGCCAGTCGTACGGCTTCGTCATCAATCTTTAACGGAACAGCGACACGGACTCGGCCCTCAGGCGGATAGACGCCGAGGTGCAGATTCTTGATCTTCTTGCGGACGACCTCGACCGAGATGCCGCTGACTTCTATGTGATGTCGGCTAATAGTCACGTTGGTTCTTCACCAGCTCGAAAATTTCTTCAGTGCGAGTATCAAACTCGCTCAGCTCTTCCCTGATGACATTCTTTACTTCACGTTCCTTGAAGCGGTTTTCACGCCAGCCATCTTTCTTAGTGTGGCGCACTGCCGTATCTACCCTCAGCGCCAACGCTTCATCTCGATCGAGGTTGTCGTACAGAGCCCTCTGTGCCGAAGACTTGATCGATTTGGGATAGCCGCCGGGCTTGTCTTCAGGCTTCTTGACCTGCTTCGCCAGCTCGACCAGCTTCTCAAGATATTTTTTGTAATCAGCAGCCTGCACTTTACGCTCCTGGATCAGGGCGTCGAGCAGTTCAGACATGCTGTCGTAGTATTTCGGATTGATCGGTTGCTCGTCGATGATGAGCTTGCGGATGTTGTTCTCCACCGTCTCGGCCATCGCCTCATTACTTTGGCGAATCCCCTTCGGCAACTTATCAAGAGCGTCCAGACCTTTTTCGACAATCAGATCGACCAGGCCCAGGTCATCAAAAGCCGAAATGACTTCCGTCTCCTCGGCGCGAATATAGGCATCGAGCAGATGGCGCATGGCAGGTTCGAAGACCTTCATATCGACATAATCGCCACTGGCCAGCTTGATCTCCTGGCGCACTTTTTCAAAGTAATCGACTTCCTGCTTGATCGTTGCAATCTCGGCAGCCGAATATCCAGCTTCCTCCAGCTCATTTGCTAGATTGGCGAAGGCGCGCAGCAGAGATGCGACCTGCTTGTAGAGAGCGACCCGTTTCGGTTCGTTCTCTTTTAAGGCATCCTTGTTGGCGGTGTCGGCGGCACAGAAGTAATGCAGATACGCCTTGGTATCTTTGGGCGGCGCCACCGGCTCGCAAAGGGCCTTGACCGCCTCGCGGGCTTCTTCGAGATTCTCTTTGGCTTTGTCGAGGCGGTTCTCCAGCAGACCGGCGACATCTTCACGGTCGTAGCCATCCAGCGCACCGCCGGTGTAATCGTTGATCGCGCCTTCCAGCGATTTGAACAGGTCCTTGTAGTCGATGACGTAACCGTAATCCTTATCGTCCCCATCCAGCCGGTTGACCCGGCAGATGGCCTGGAACAGGCCGTGGTCCTGCATCTGTTTGTCGATATAGAGATAGGTCGCCGACGGCGCATCGAAGCCGGTGAGGAGCTTGTCGACCACAATCAGCATCTTCATCTGACCAGGCTCGTTGATGAACTTCTCCTTGACCTGCTTTTCGAACTCCTCGACCCGGTACATGGCCGCATCTTCCGTTTCGTCGAAATAGTCGGCCAACATCCGGCGATAGATATCGTACTTGCGCAGCTTCTCGGTTTTACCTTCGCCGGTCTCTTCCCCCTTGATGTCAGCGGGGTTGGGCTGATAGCTGGTGACGATGGCGCACTTGCCCGCCAGGTGGGTATTGGAGAAAATCTCGTAGAGCTTGCAGGCTTGGTAGATACTACTGGAGACCAGCATGGCCGTACCTCGCCCGCTCATTAGGCGGTCGCGAGTCTCCATGTCGAACAGGATGTCAGCGGCAATCTTGTCAAGGCGCGACTGCGAACTGAACACCTTCTGCATGGTGCCCCATTTCTTCTTGAGCTGGACCTTGGCCAAGTCCGACAGCCCCTTGGTCTTGGCGTCAAACAACTGGTCGACCTTCTTCTGCGAGGTGAGGTTCTGGTCGATGTCGCGGGCCTCGTAGCGCAGATCGAGAACAACCCCATCCTTGACCGCTTCGTCGAACTTGTAGGTGTGGATGTAGGGGCCAAATATTTCGATGCTGCGTTGCTTGTCGGCCTTGAGCAGTGGGGTGCCGGTAAAGCCGATGAACATGGCGTTGGGCAGGAGCGTCTTCATCGCTTTGTGCAACTTGCCCGACTGGGTGCGGTGGCACTCATCGACAAAGACGAACAGTTCGCCCTTGGCTCGAAAGTCTATCGGAATCTCGGCTTCCAGTTCGTTGATGAACTCATCCGTCGCCGCATCGTCGCTCCGGCCAAACTTGTGCACGAGAGAGCAGAGCAACCACTCTTCATCGGTGTTGAGCTGGGCAATCAGATCAGAACCACTCTTGGTGCGATAGATTTCCTCACTGACCCCAATGAAGACCTTTTCAATCTGCTCGTCGAGTTCGGTACGGTCGGTGATAATCAGTACCCGGGCGTCCTCCACATGCTCGCGAATCCACTTGGTCAGCCAGACCATGGTCAGGCTCTTGCCCGACCCTTGGGTGTGCCAGATGATGCCCCCCTCGCGGCGTTGGACATGCTCCTGAGCAGCGTGGACACCAAAATACTGATTGTGGCGGCAGAGCTTTTTGATACCTGCATCGAAAACGATGAAGTCGTGGATTATTTCGAGGAAGCGGGTCTTGTTGCAGAGCTGGGTCAGGTGCCGATCGAGAAGGTTGTCGATGTAGCTCTCTTCCTTCCAGGTCAGATAATACTTTTCCGGGGTCTCGATGCTTCCGTAACGAAGGCCTTCGGTATCGTTCCCGGCCATGATCAGTTGCATGGTCGAAAAGAAAGAGCGGACGAAGGCTTTTTTCTGATTGTCGAGGTTCTGACGAATCCCTTCGGTGACCGATACCGTGGAGCGTTTGAGTTCCAGCACGCCAAGGGCGATGCCGTTGACATAGATGACGATGTCCGGGCGCTTCTTGTTCTCGCCTTTGACCGTAACCTCTTCAGCTATAGCGAAATCATTCGCATCCGGATTCTGCCAATCGATCAGCCAGACGGTCTTGTTCTGCTCCCCGGCTCCTTCCTTGACCTTGACTCCGTAGCGCAGCAGGGCATAGACAACCTTGTTAGCGTCGTACAGACTTTTCCCCTCGCCGAGGGCGGCGGCCAGATTGAGTTGATGCAGGGCACGGGTGATCAGGGTTTCACTATAACCACGACCAGCCAGCCAGGGCTTGAGCAGCGACTCCTCGACATTACGATTGTCTTCGCGATCATTCCAGTCCCCGAGGTACGCGTACTTCAGATCATTCTGAAACAGTCGGACAACCCTGTGCTGCGTTATGCGCTCCTTTTGGCCGACAGTGCTCATATCAGTCGCGTCCTCCCTGTGAGTAGCTCCTGCATCATTCCTTGCTTGATGGCTTTGGTTTTATCAAGGCGAGATTCGAGAGCTGTAAGTTCATTATCCATGTCTGACAGTATGGATACGATGACCTTTTGCTCAGGCAGGGGCGGCAATGGAAGTTCTATAGATGAGAGGACGCCCCCACTCAATGAAGGTAATGCTGTAGTGCTAACAAGATTTCCAAGCTTGATGTCAAGGAAGACATAATGAATGTAACGATAATATGCTCGTCTTGAATCTAGAACATAAGCCGCCAGATTGTTATCTATGCAACTAGCATGATTCAGGATTTTCTTTCTTTCCAGAAATACTGCTGCCCCCACTTTTGCAAAAACGATGCTTTCTGCGGGAAAAACTGTTGCCCCAAGCCTTTTTCGTATTCCTTCAGAAATGTAGTTATTCCCTACATGCATGAATGTCTCATTACCTTTATTGTTCATGTCTGAGACTTTGAAAAAAGGGTAATCGCCTATTACCTCGCCTTGAAAGACCGTAGGGAATCCATTGCCTCCTCTGAATTGTCCAATATCACCTGCCTTCACAACCTCCCACTCCCCAACAAACCCCGGCAGGCGTTTTTTGCCGGTGAGAAGCTGCTGCATGGCGGCGGTTTTGATGGCGCGCTTTTTGGCGATGAGTTTGTCCAGAGAGGCGATCAGGGCATCCACGTTAGACAGGACGGTGGCGATGGCGCGTTGTTCGTCATCAGTCTGAGGGACGGGCACAAGAAATTCAGACATGTCCCTATTCGTGATTTGGTTAATTGTTGCGCCCATCCGCTCGCGGATCTGGCGCTGAATGCCCTCTGATTGAAACTGGTAAAAAGCAAAACCTGGAATTTTAGCGCGAAAAACTGACATAAACGCACCAAAAGCACTTCCCGCAGCCTGCCTATCAATCAGTGCACACTTTCCGATCAATTGGCGACTACCATTTCTAACGCAAATCAGGATGTCATTTTCTTTTGTAATAACTCTTTCAGGTACATTCACTTTTACGAACACGTTGTCATTATAGGCGAGCTGTCCGTCTTGAACATTTGATGATCGTAAAACAAGAAGACCAAATTCAGACACGTCCTCTGGACTGTATGTTAATCCAGCTAGGGGGGTGCCAATCTCCGAAAGGTTCAACAAATCCCAATCGTTTGGGATTGGCCCCATATCTGTCTGCTTAAATCCGGAGATCATTTCCATGACAGCCCCATTTTTTTCAGGTGTTCATCCACCTTCACCGAGCGCGAAAACATTTCATTATTGATCTTTGGTAGTGGCTCAGCATACCGCTCCTCAAGTGCCTTCACCCGCCCGGTCAAGGTCAGCGTCACTCGATTCACCTCAGCAAGTATCTCGGCCTCAACCGAAGCCAGCCATTTATCCTCCACAGTCAGGACCTTGACTTCCGCCTCGGACAACTTCGGATACTTTGCCAGCACTTTCTCGTCCAATACTTTCTGCGCATCCTTGACCTTTTTGTCGGCAACAGATTCGCGATCAAGAAACTTCTGACACTGATTCAGAACCGCAAGTTCCTCTTTGGAGTCGGGTAATCCTTTTACTTCAGCTATCCGCGCCTTGAGGCTGGCCTTGGTCACTTTACCCTTGTCGGTCTTAGCCTCTTCAAGTGATCCCTCTTCGCCGCTGTGCTCCTCGATGAACTCTTCCAGTTCTCGGCTGATGTCATCCCTGGCTGTCTCCAGATCATCAACAGCTTTGCGTTCTGCCGCAAAATAACGAGCAACGATCAGCTCAGGCGGAATCAGGTCGGCCTTGTATTTTTTCTTGTTGACCACCAGGTCGGGCGTCTCCTTGCTCTTCTCACCCTTCACATCGACGATCAATCTCAGCTTTGCCGACTCCAGCCAACCATCCTGCACCAGCACGAACACATCGTCCTGCATCGTCTCGGCCCAGTAATCCATCAGGTGCTGGTAGACATCATATTTGTCGACCAGTTCCGCCCTAGTGAAGCGATTCAGCAGATCTTCCGAGAGATCAAAAATCACCTGCTTGGGGTCGTCGCCAACCGTCAAGGCTTTCAGGTTGACGACATGAGCGGCACGCCATTCAGCAAAGATGCCCTGCACCCGTTCGGCAAAAGCAGAAAACTCGGGGTGGTTGAGAATGGTGCTTTTCACCTCGTGGGCATCAACCTTGGCATTGCAGTAGCCATCCCGGGCCGGTTCGAACAGAGTGGCACGCAGGCCGGGCAGAACCTGCCAGTAACGAGACAGGGCATCGACATCGCGGTTCGGGATGCCACCGTTGAGGTGAGCATCGAGGTCGTGCAGGTCTTCATCCTCGCTGGCATCAATGTAGCGGGGGATGTTCAGGTTGAAGTCATTGCCCTCAATTTCGGCCAGCGGCACCATGCGCGAGTAGCGTGGCAGTTCAAGCTGCTTGTTGAAAATGTCGACGACCTTGTGCAGGTCTTGGCTGCGCAAGCGATTCTTGTTGCCGTCCTTCATGAAGCCCCGGCTGGCGTCGATCATAAAGATGCCCTTGCGAACCTGGGCGTGTTCCTTGTCGATGACGATGATGCAAGCCGGGATGCCGGTGCCGTAAAAGAGGTTGGCGGGCAGTCCGATGATCCCCTTGATCAGCCCCCGACGCACTAGATTGCGACGGACCACCGCTTCGGCATTGCCTCGGAACAATACTCCGTGCGGCAGGATGACCGCACCCTTGCCAGTGCTTTTGAGTGATTTGATGATGTGAAGCAGAAAGGCATAGTCGCCGTTCTTTGCTGGAGGGATGCCAAATTCGAAGCGTTTGTACTCGTCGTGCTCGGGATCAAAACCACTGGTCCAGGCCTTGGTGGAAAACGGCGGATTAGCGACGGCAAAATCGAAGGTCTTTAGGCTGCCGTCCTTCTCGGTGAAGTGCGGCGCCGAGAGAGTGTTGTCCTTCCAGATCTCGGCGGTGGGGCTATCGTGCAGGATCATGTTCATGCGCGCCAGAGCGGCGGTGGCGTTGTCCATCTCCTGACCGAAGATCGACATGCCTCGCGGTGCTTCATCAGCGGCTTTCAGTAGCAGCGATCCGGAACCACAGGTGGGGTCGTAAACCGTCTGGTCCTGGCGGGTGTCACGGTTGATGCCGATTACCTTGGCCAGAATGCGCGAAACCTCAGCCGGGGTATAGAATTGCCCCTTGCTCTTGCCCGACTCGGTGGCGAAGTTCCTCATCAAATATTCATAGGCATCTCCGAGCAGGTCATCACCTTCGGCTCGGTTGGCCCGCAAGTCCATGCCGTCGAAAATGGTCACCAGTTTGGAGAGACGGTCCACCATCTCCTTGCCCTTGCCAAGCTTGTCCTCATCGTTGAAGTCGGCGACGTCAATGACACCCTTCAGGTCGTTCTCTTCCGCCAGGCGCCCGATGATCTTGTTGATCTTGTCACCGATCTCCTTGTCGCCCTTGAGCTTGACCATGTCGGCAAAGGAACCACCTTCGGGAACCAGGATTAGCGCATTGCGGTTACCGGCATACTTGTCGGAGACGTATTTGATGAAAAGGAGTGTGAGGACATAGTCCTTGTACTGCGAGGCGTCCATACCTCCACGCAATTCATCGCAGCTTTTCCAAAGTGAGCTATATAGTTCGGATTTCTTGATGGCCATCGAGGCGCCCCCTGGGTTCTTTCAATACAGATAAGATGGGCCATAATAGCCCAAAACCTTTGGATTATCGCATAATAAGCGCCGACAATCAAAAGAAAGCCACCCCTCATCGAAATCATCAAAATATAAATTGTTGGTACATTATGTCTCCAGGACTTGGTGGAGTTTGCGCACTCTGTGTTGTTGACTTGTACACTAAACGCTACGGTCAATTTGTGCGCTGTCGGTATTCTGCTGAGCTCTTATAACGCTTATGAGTTCCATCTCGATGTGACGGACCTCTGCCTGCTTGACATTGATCTGTATCAAGCTGCACTCCAAAGTTATTCGCAGATGGGTTGAGCTTTCCAAAGAGCCACATCTAACTAATCGAGGACGGAAACAAAACCTTGGGGCGCATATGAGACCTCTGGGACGGATTGAGAATCGAGAATCGGGCTAAGAAGCTAGATTGAGGGGAAAATTGCTAACGTGCATTACAAGCGAGTTTCTCCGACCAGGCCATGCATAATAATGACTTGTAGCACACTACAGCCTCCATAGTTGTCATCGTCTCAATAACCGCGCCCAACTTTCGCAGGAAAGTTGGCGAAGTGCATGGAAACTTTACCTTGACGGCTTTCTAGAGTAGATTGGTTTTGCTTTATCCGATGTTTCCATTTGAAAATATTAATTTACTTTGAATTCTGTGAAAAAGCCATGAACGACTAAAACCACAAGGGCAAAAAAAATGACTGCTACGACAACGGAGAAAAAGCATAGATACTCTATAAGCCAAGTGACCCAAGGGAACCACAAATTTTATACGTGTACAATCCCCAGCGACGTTTTGGCAAGATGTTGCTTTGTTAGCACAAGGGATGATGACCCAAAAGATGGGTTCCAAAGGGTTTTGGATAAAAAGAGAGCAGCAGAAATCGCTAAGTATATTGATTCTGGAATGGGGACGATACCTAGTTCCATCATTTTATCTGCACAAAAAGAAGCCGATTTAAAAATTATTGGTAAGGGTAAAACGGTTGAATTTAATGATTTTTCAAAAGCTTTTTTGGTTCTTGATGGCCAACATCGAGTTTATGGCTTTTCAATGTCAGAGTCGACGTTGCGTGTCCCCGTTGTAATCTACAACGACTTGTCTCGAAGAGATGAATCAAGACTTTTTATTGATATAAATTCAAAACAACGTGGTGTTCCTAACGAGCTTTTGCTTGATATAAAACAGCTTGCTGAGTACGAAGACAATGAAGAACAGTTGATGAGGGAAGTGTTTGATCTCTTCAATAACGAGCACGAGAGTGCTTTTTTAAATAAATTTTCTGCTTCTTCGAGGGCAAAGAAAAAAATTACTAGAGTAACTTTTAATAATTCATTTAAGCCTCTTATGAGTCTTTTTAGAGGAAAGGATGCTGATGAAATATACACTATATTAAATAATTATTTCATAGCTTTTCAGTCAGGTTTAAGAGAAATGGATTGTGAGGATACTTTGATGTCCGCAATCGTTTTTAGAGCGGTATCGGGTTTCTTTCCTTTTGCAGCTTCTAAATTGAAAGATATCTATGGAGCGGAGTATTCTGTGGATAATTTCTATAGTGCTATGGAAGGTATGTTTTCTAGAATTAAGCCTGCCAAACTTAAGAAACCAGGGGGATCGTACAAAACGATAACTGACTATCTTGAGGCAAATATTAAGTCTGAGTTTTCTTTATAAATGAACAATACAGACTTACTTAGATCTTTAATGGTTCAAGGTTTGCTTGGCACAGAAATTTTGAAAGAAAACTGTGACTTCAAGTCTTGGGTAGCTTCTGGAAAATATATTGTTAGAGCAGTGCCTAGCAAGAAAGAGGTCCTATTAGAAATCAACAACGATTTTGCTTTCAACCACATGTTGGCATTTGACAGTTGTAGGATGGCTACGGCAGCGTTTGAGACAATGCAACATATCCAGTTAACTAATAGTCTCCCAAAATCGTATGGCTGGATTGCCGTAAAATCTTATTATGCAGCTTTTTTTTCAGCACACTCTATAATGCGTTGCTTCGGTTTTACTTGTAGCCAGCTAGAAAGAGGTCACGTTAAGTTAATTAATGATTACTGCCTGGCTGTGGGGATACCAGGTAACATGAAAGTCGAAAGTGGCTTTTTCGCTGGTGTGTACGAACCCAAAAACAGAATGTTTAATCTAGAGAAAATGGGCAATACGCATGAGGATACATGGCACTCCTTTACTGCGTGCCTTAATTTGCTAAGCCAAAAAATTCTGGGAGTTAGCGGCTTAACCGTAAAGAAACAGATGCTGTCGGCTGAAATTGATGATTTGGTTTCATTGTTGAAAGATGGGGGGCGCTTCGCAAAAGGAAACTATCTTTCACAATTCAGAAACTCAATTAATTACAGACAGGAACATTCGTCTTGGTTCCCTTATGGTAAAGGGGCCATAAAAGTGGAAAAGGTCTTGGCTCTTGTCGATAGTTGGAAAAGTGAAACCGTTCCTGTACTGAGTGGTTGGAAAGAGTCAAAAGACGCATATAACTTTTTCTATTGTTGTGTTCAAATTGTAAATCT
This sequence comes from Deltaproteobacteria bacterium, assembly GCA_024636215.1. The sequence goes on along the minus strand of JAGXHL010000049.1, from coordinate 400 downwards.
ATGTCACAAGATGATTCATCTGATTATAGAAAATTCTTCATCGCCTAATAATTTGTATGAACGTTGGCCGAGGCGGTTCCTGAAAATGACAACACCTGTATAATTTCCCCCCTTCAGCTTTCCTTCTTCTAGGCTTAAGAAATTTTGGGTGTTAAATTTGAATCCCACCTCTATATTTGATCGTTCTTAGGTGCACAAGCTCAAATCGAACGGTCTGCCAACTTATACCCAATAGTTGGGATAAGTTTTCTTACCTATTTAGTCGTCCCTGAAAAACTGTAACATACTGAATTAATTGCTTTATTTTTCGTTTTATGATTGTTAAAATCACCAGAAATAGTTGTTTTTACTCTAAAACCTGGTGATTTCATGAAGCCAAAGAAGTTGAAACATCAAGATC
>JAGXHL010000048.1 GCA_024636215.1 Deltaproteobacteria bacterium | reverse complement strand
GTCTGCGATCGCGAATGGCTGCTGGCCAAACTGGACGAACTTTACTGGACCACCAAAGTCATGGATCTGGAGGGGGTCGTCGAAAAGCTCCAGGAGATCGTGCCGGAGTATGCGCCCAACAGGAAGAAGGCCGCTGCTGCGGGCGCCGCTGGCAAAGCCGGGGCGGTCGATAAAAAAGTACTCCCTTTTAAAGCCGCGATCACGTCATAGTACCAAAGCGCCTGCCGGCGGCTACAAAACGTGAGACGCATGCCTGAGGAGATTTGAAAGCTTTCCGGAGTCCTGCCGAGATGTCCGGAAACTGATGAAATCCATTTGAAATGTTGTGGGATCGCACCCATGTTCTGGCATTGCAATTTTTTATTTATGGGAGGGTAAAATGGGTACGATGCACGGCCGGGTTCTCCGGCTTGTTTTGTTTTGCACCCTGTGCGTTTTCGGGCGTGCAGAGGCGATCATGATCAATGAGGTCGATGCCGATACCGAGGGCATCGACAGGCACGAGTTTATCGAACTCTATGACGGCGGGGGCGGGTACAGCCCTCTGGATAATCTTTTTCTGGTCTGGTTCAACGGAAGAAGTGACAGCTCGGACAGGGCGTTCGATCTTTCCGGGTGGAGAACCGATGCGCACGGGTTCTTTCTGCTCGGCAATGAAGCGGTCGCACCGGATCTGGTTTTCAGTGATAACTCACTTCAGAACGGCCCGGATGCCATCGGCCTTTACCGGGGAGACGGGACGGATTTCCCGAAGGGGACGCCGGCGACGATCAGCAATCTCATCGATGTGCTGGTGTATGGAACAAGCGATAAGGACGACTCGCAGTTGAAGGCTGCTCTCGACGCCGGCGTGCAGTATGACGATGATCCCATTCATTCGCTGGCCCGCACCGCAGAACACTCATTTGTGGCGGCCGACCCGACGCCGGGGAGGCACAACTTTCCGGCGCCGGTCCCGACTCCGGAACCCGGAACCCTCGCCTTGATGGCGGTTGGAATCGGCGCTATCGGTCTGCGACGCTATCGGGCGCGCACATAGGATGACCTAGCAGTCTGTCGGACTATCCCGCGCCGGCTGCAAATCCGGCTGTTTGGCCCATATTTCAGCTCCTTTTTGGTCCATAGCTACGGCTATGAACCTGCAAATGAGCTAAAATCTGTTCTCAAACATCCAAATTTTCGCTTCGGCCCATGTAGTCCGAAAACCTGCTAGATAACTTGATTCATCAGAATTGACAGTATTTCACTTCTAACCCATGCTGAAAAACGTGTCAAACCCAAACCCCCGGCAGGACCGGTCACGGTTGATGCCATTCTGGATGCAGTTTGTGCGCGTTATGACATTTTCCTTGCGGAGCTGATTGCTCCTGGCAGACGTCAGCCGTTTGCCGAAGCACGGGGAGTCGCGCTTTGCTGGTCAGGCAGTCCGATGCTGTAACGATTGCGGAAGTTGGCCTGAGGCTCGGCCGAAAGATGACCGGACTGAGTCACGCAGTCAATCGCATTGAGCCACGATCAAAATGCGATGGCGCGTTGCAGGGACGGCATCAACAGGCAGAAAAACTGCTCGATAAGTATGTTTCTCATGCCTGACCCCCGACACCATGCCAGACCCCAGCCACCTGAACTGTTGATCCGCCACAAACCCTCACCCGCCTCATCAGCTTCCATTTAACAGACTTCTCACACAGCCATAACGCTGCCGGAACAGAGGCGGTAGATGCTTCCTCTATCACATGAGGGGTCCGAAGGGACCGGGAGTTTATGAAAAAAGCACGCTTGTTTCCCGCCAGTACGCATCACGTCAGGCGAGCTGAACCACCGGGGCTGGCCACCGCCATCGCCCGACTCGGCATTGACAACCGCTCAGAGGAGCAGCTCCTGGGGTCCTTGCCTTTTGCCGACCACGACACCACGGCCGGCTCGGAAACCGAGCTGCAGGTTGCCGTAGCGGGCCGCCGTGGCGATGTCGACCTGCCCCTGACGATCGAGGCGTCCTCCTACTTTGAAAACCTGCTCAAGCGCGCCCGCTCCGGCGATGGCTCAGACCGACCGATTCATGCCCTGGAGGAGTTCCTCGCCAACAACCAGAGAGGGGTCTGGGAGAACAGCGGCGTCCGCTTCCCGTACCGTCTGCTGCATGGTTATGCCCGCGATGTGTTCCAGGGTGACCTCCGCGCTGACAAGCTGAACCCGAGCAGTGGACCGCGTTCAGACTGCAGCCGCTACCTGTCCGGCGCGGAGGGAGAGCAAACCGTCAGAGTCCCGATCAGCTATCTGATCAAGCTGGCTCTGGCTGACTTGATCGGCAGGCAAGATAAGCTGCCTGACAGCATTAAGGAGACCGGCCGCAAGCTGATGTCGCACTACCTTAACGACAACACCTCGCCGGAGACCTTTTCCTTCCACGTGGTGCCGATTCGTCCTGATGCCGGCATGGGTAAAGCCCTGGCCCGGGAGAATGCCAAACGTTTTCTGCTGACCAGCCTGCTGGTGAATTATGCCAACCGGAGGTTTGAACTGGCCGAATCCGGACAAAAGGCCATGATCTATTTTGCCCCGCATCCGCCCCTGCGGCAGAAAGCCCTGAACGACATTATTCCAGACAGCTTTTACCGCGACCTGTACATGAGTCCCTGCCTGTCAGGCTGGCAGCAGGGGGAACAAAAACACCGCTACATGCATCTCTGCCACCAGGTTTTGAGCCGCAGTCAGGTCAACGCCGTGGCCAAGCTGCGTGAGGCCGGCATCATCACCAACAACCTGGTGGTTCTGCCGCCGCTGTCGAACACCAGCCTGGCCAACAACGGCACTCACATCAGCCTCGGCAGCCGACGCTTGGGCGACCTGTTAAAAGACCCGGCAAGCGGCTTCGATGCCCGCCACGAAAAAGTACTCGGCGACCTGGTCATCAAGATTGCCGAACATTTTCTGCCGCTCTTTGTCGGCACCTACTCAGCTGCGCCTTACCGCCTCGGCTTCAGTGCTTTCCACCCGGAGACGGCGCTCGGTTTTCTACCCCATGAGCTCGATTATACCCACTTGCGGATGCTCTGGCGGCGCTGGCGCAAAAAAGCCAACCTCTCTGTCTTCGGCCGTTCCGTAACCCCTTTCGGCCCACTCTGGCTTGACCAGAGCTTCAGCAGGCTCTTCAACCTGAAGGGGGATTTTGTTCCCGATTACCGCCTGCTTGACTATCCGGTCTGCTTCCTGTCGACCAGCCGCAGCCCGGCGCTCAACGGACAACTGGGCAACCAGGAACGTCTTAAAGAAGACCTCGCCAACATGGGCATCAGCGACCAGCAGATGGCGCTCTACATGTTCTTAAAAACCCGTGAATTCCATACCATGGGCTATTCCGGAGTCGAAGGCCGGCATTACAGCGTGTTCGAGAATTTTGGTCGTGACCTCGGCAACGCCACCAGCATGCAGACGCTGATCACAGCCTTTGCCTACAAGCTGGTTGTCACGGGGCGCGTTTCACATGCAGACATCCCGGATGATCCGGTTCTGGAGAGTGAGCGGCGGCAGATATTTTTCGGCGCAGCCATCAACCTGCCAACCTTCTTTGTCCGTCAGAACAGCGACAACCGCTTTCTGCAAAAGATCCTGGCGAAAACCAAGCGCACCCGCAGCAGCCGCCGCTACGCCGGATACAATCGCGTCTACAACCTCGAATACCGGCAGGCCCTGTTAGAACTACTTCGCGAGGAAGCACCGGAAATGATCGCCTCCATGAATCAAGGCTACAACCTTGAAGACCTGGAACGGAGACTCGATTTCCCCGGGGAATGTTCAGCCTCAGGAAAATTGAGCAAAGGCATTCTGGAACGACTCAATACCAGAGACCCGATGCATGTCCCGGCAGAACAGTTCAACCAGGCCGCCGAGGATTATTACCGGGAGACGCTGAAACAATCCCATATGGCCGAAGCGATGGAATATCTCGAGCGTGACTTGCAACGCCTTGATCAGGCGGCCTGTCTCGGTGACAACGCCATGAGCAAAGACCTGAAACACAATCTCAACGGGCAGAGTGCGGGGGCCTTTCTGAGCGCCATCAAAGGCGACCTGATGGCCGATAAAATAGACATTGATGCTCTGCAACGCTTGATCAATTTACTGATTTTCACCATCCACCGGGACCAGATCCGCGCGGAGCTGGCCCTGCAAACGACGAAGACCAATCATGAATCTGTCACACCAGTACATCGAACGGGATAGTGATCGGGTCCAGACCGAAAAACTGCTCGGAGACCCGCTGATCAGAACCCTCTACGGCCCCTTCCGTGAGCATGCCGGCTGGCTGTTCAAGACCCTGACCGGGGCGCGGGCCTCTCAGGCTCTGGGCCTTTTGAACTTCGATCGCGCTCTTGCCTCCAGGGTTCTTGGCAACCGCAAGTTCCTGAACGCCTGCGGCATCAACTTCGCTGAATGCCTCGATCCGCCGGAGCGTCTGGACACGGCCCGCAAGGTTTTCGAACGAAAAATCCGTTACTGGCAATGTCGGCCCATGCCGGACGAACCCACTGCCATCGTTTCGCCTGCCGACGCACGACTGCTGGTCGGCTCTTTCAGGGAAACCTCGCAACTGTTTATCAAAGAGAAGTTTTTCAGTTTCAGCGAGCTTCTCGGCATGGACAAGCCCGCCTGGCTGAAAGCCTTCGGTGATGGCGATTTTGCCATCTTTCGCCTCACCGCCGACAAATACCATTACAATCATGCCCCGGTGAGCGGTCAGGTGGTTGACATCTATGCCATCGAGGGGCGTTACCACTCCTGCAACCCGCAGGCGATTGTCGAGATGGCAACCCCTTATTCCAAAAACAAGCGCATCGTCACCATCATCGATTCCGATGTGCCAGGCGGCACCGGTGTCGGGCTGGTGGCTATGATCGAGGTTGTGGCCATGATGATCGGCAGGATCGCGCAATGTTACAGCGACCACGCATACGACAACCCGGTCCCGGTCACAGCAGGCCTGTTTGTGCACAAGGGACAACCGAAAAGCCTTTATCAGCCGGGCAGCAGCACCGATGTCCTGATTTTCCAGCGCAAGCGTATGCGTTTTGCCCAGGATCTGCTCCGCAATCAGAGTCGCAGCAACGTCTCAAGCCGTTTCAGCCGAGGCTTTCAGACACCGCTGGTCGAAACCGACCTCAAGGTCCGGTCATTGATCGGCCATGCCGAAACCAGGTCAAACGACAGCGAACAACATCAAGGAGAACAGTCATGACGAACCTGTTTTTGCTGACATTCGGCTGCGCCTGTTTCATCTACCTGGCCTGGGGCAGCCGCAGGCTTCCTGAAGAGCACTGGCAATTCATGGCAACTCTGCCGCGTCAACGCCTCGGCGAAGGCCCCTGGCAAGGGATCAACCTGACCTGGTACGGCTTTTTCTCGGCAAACGCCTACCTGGTGGCTGTCGCCCTGTTCCTGTTGTTGACCGGCACCCTGGCTCTGCCGCGGACGTCGATGGCCCTTTACACTCTGGCGCTGCTCAGCATCTGCATTCCGGCAGCAACGCTGGTGGCCCGCCTCGTCGAGAAAAAAGCTCACACCCTGACCGTCGGGGGAGCTGTGTTTGTCGGTCTGATCTCCGCCCCCTGGATTCTCGCTTTGTTCAACCTGGCGGCGCAATACGGTGGCGGTCATCCCCTGCCAACCTTTCCGATTCTCACCGCGTTAGCGATCGCCTATGCCTTCGGCGAGGGGCTGGGCCGTCTGGCCTGTATCAGCTTCGGCTGCTGCTATGGCAAACCGCTGGAAGAAAACCCGATCTGGTTGAGGCATGTGTTCGGACACTGGTCGGTCTGCTACTCCGGAGCGACCAAGAAGATTGCCTACGCCAGCAACCTCGAAGGCAAACCGGTTTTACCCGTTCAAGCGGTGACCGCCGCCCTCTACGTGGTTACAGGATTAATTGGCTGCGCCCTGTTCCTGTCCGGATACTTTGCCGCAGCTTTTGCCTTCACGGTAACGATCACCCAGTTGTGGCGTGTCGTCTCGGAATTTTTGCGCGCCGATTACCGCGGTGAAGGGAAACTCTCCAGCTACCAGTGGATGGGACTGTTGGCCATTCCCTACGCCTGGCTGCTGCCGCTCTGGTTTCCTCAGACTGCTGGTCTGCACGTCGACCTCCGCCTTGGCCTGGTCTCATTGTGGACGCCCGGGCTGTTCCTTGGGTTACAGGGGCTCTGGCTTTTTATCCTGTTCTTTACCGGTCGCAGCGCTGTCACCGGTGCAACCTTAACCTTTCATGTCAAGCATGATCAAATCTGAATCACCCACACATACACATAGCTGGTTTGACCGCAGACGTTACCAGACCATCTACCGGAAACTCCTCAGGCAGGGGCTTTCGGCCCATCAACTCGCCCTGGCTATGGCCCTTGGCGCAACCATCGGCATACTGCCAACGCTCTGGGGGACCAGCCTGCTCTGTTTTCTGCTGGCAGGACTGCTCCGTCTCAATCATCTGACCGTACAGACGGTGAATTACCTGGTCTTTCCCTTACAGATCATCCTGTTTGTGCCTTTCTCTTTGTGGGGACAGAGCCTCAGCCCGGCGTGGACCGATGCACCGGTGCTTTGCTCCTGGCAGGATCTGCAGAGCAGCTGGCACCACCTTGGCGCGGCTCTGTTACCCACCCAGCTGACCGCTTTGTTGGGATGGGCCACGCTCACCCCGGCATTTCTGCTCGGCATCTATCTCCCGATTCGCTGGCTGCTCAAACTCAGAGAGCCGCAATAAACCCGCCTCAATGTTCTGACTGATTGCTTCCATTCATTAATTCTGGCACTTTTGCCCGCTGACGGCATTGCGTCTCTTCGGCTTAGCTCTGGACAGGCCAGTGTCGACCGCAGACATTCTTTTGGGAACAACCAAGCGTTAGAGTTGGCCAGACACACATATTGACACCGGAGAGCCCTTTATTAGAGGGAGATAATTGTCGTAAAAATTACCTTTTTTTATTTACTCAAAATGCGGAAAAAGGCAGACTCCTAACACAAATCTAACAGATACTGAACATTCGCGACCGTCAGGATACTTTCAGCAAAATTTGCACAAAATCAATCATCAAGGGTTTATGAAATGATCGAACCTTTCACAATGGGCTATACCGCAATCGGCGGTCTCGGCATCTTTATTATTGGCATGAAGTACCTCTCCGACAGCCTGCAGGCGCTCTCGGGAGGCCTGATCCGCAAAGCGATCTCTTCGGTGACCAGCAACCGCTTCCTGGCAGTCATTGTCGGTCTGGTTGTTACCTGCTTCGTGCAATCTTCTTCAATCACCACAGTCATGGTGGTCGGCCTGACCAATGCCGGTCTCATGCAGTTGACTCAGGCGATCGGTGTCATCCTCGGCGCCAACATCGGTACGACCATCACCGGCTGGATTCTGGCGGTCAAAGTCGGCAAATACGGACTCTTGTTGGTTGCCATCGGGGTCTTCCCGATGCTCTTTGCCAAGAACGACCGCATCTCGGCAGCGGCCAAGGTTCTGGTTGCTCTGGGTATGATCTTCTTTGGCTTGGAGATCATGAGCGATGCATTCAAGCCGTTGCGCAAGGATGAAAGCTTCATGAACCTGATGCTGACCCTTGATGCCCAGACACTGCTGAGTATCCTCGGTTGCGTTGCCATCGGCTGTTTGATGACCATGATCATCCAGAGTAGTTCGGCGATGCTCGGTATTACCATCGCTCTGGCCCTGACCGGCGCCATCCCGCTCTACACCGCTGTCGCCCTGGTTATGGGGGAAAACATTGGTACCACCATAACCGCCCAATTCGCCGCAATCGGTAGTTCCATTGCCGCACGCCGAGCGGCAATGGCCCATACTGTGTTCAATGTGCTCGGGGTTGTTATTATTATTTCGGTCTTCTCCAGCTACGTCGATATGGTCGAAGCCTTCGTTCCCGGTCTTTCCGGTTTTGTCGATGCCGAAGGCAACCGGCCCTACATTGCGGCGCATATCGCCATGGCGCACACTTTTTTCAATGTCACGGCCACCCTGGTGATGCTGCCGTTTCTCAACTATCTGGCCAAACTGGTCATCAAAATGGTGCCGGAAAAAGCGGGCGTGGAAAAAGGCACCTTCAAGTATCTCGGCCCCCCCGGAAGCATGCCTGTCGCCATGGGTATTTCGATGATTTTCGAAGAACTCAAGCGAATGCAGGGGCATGTTCACAAGGCCCTGCGCCATGCCGACAGCTTTCTGCATCGCGACCTCAAAGGGCGCGAACGCTTTTATCGAAAAGTCAAGGAACTCGAAGACGAAACCGATGTCATGCAGCATGAGATCACGACCTTCACTGTCTCCCTGATGCAGTCCGGTGGGGCCAGCAAAGGCCAATCGGATCGTGCCTACAGCTATATCCGTGCTGCCGACGAACTTGAGACTATTGCCGACTATGCCACCTCTCTCTGTTCCTACATGAGACGTCTCGAGAAGCATGATCTCGATTTCAGCGAAGACGGCTGGAAAGACCTGCACAACTTCCACAGTGAGGTGTTTGCCTTTTTTAACCAGGTCTGTCGGGCCTTCAACGATGAAGATGTGAGCAGTACCCGCAAAATCTACAATGAGGCCAGCCGGCTCAACGACCTCGCTGACGAGGTTCGTAAAGCCCACCTTGCCCGGATGAAGGAGGGCTCCTGCGGTGCTCTGCCTGCCCTGACCTTCAGCGACATGGCCGTTGCCCTGAGACGCATCAAGAACCACACCGTCAACCTGCATGAGGCCCTCTTCCACGAGATTTCCAGCCCCGGCTGATTTCAGTACAAACAGTCAAAAATTTACCAGAAGCTCCTTATTCCACAAATTAAGGCCACCGGATCCCCGGTGGCCTTTTGTACAGCTCATTTATGTATACACCTCTTTTATTGTCTTTTTCACATGCTTGCGTTAACATCAGCTCACTTTTAAAATGTTATTTCCGCATAAGGAGGTTTTCGATGCCTGTTTTTAAGTTTTTGTTCCTTGCACTCATTTTTACACTGTCGCCTTTAGCCGATACTTCGTCCTTTGCCGCCCAGGCCAATGATCCAACCGCAAAATGGAAACCCTCGTTCGATCCGAGCGGGGCAGAGTATACCTACCTGCTGTCATGTGTCGGACATCCTGCTATTGAGGGGGTCGGGGTCGGCTACCGGATTCGCGACAAAGTCTGGGAGAAAAGTGAGGGTCGTCTCTATGTTGACTTCCGGCCGCTTTCTCTATTGGGTGGTGAAAAGGACGTGATTCGCAAATTGAAGATGGGCGCAATTCACGGCATGATGAGCTCCTCGGTCGCCGCAGCAAATGTTGCCGACACTCTCGGCATCGTCAATCTTCCCTATGTTATTGACACCTTTGAAAAGCTGGATCAGTTTCGTGATACTCCAGAGCTCTGGAAGCCATTCCAGGAGGCTGCACTGGATCAGAATATTGTCGTTACCGACATCACCGGCTATGGCTCATATGGTTGGGCAACAAATATCCCTGTCAAAACCCTTGAAAGTGCAAAAACCATTAATTTTCGTATTGCTGAAGCTCCGGTCAACATAGATTTCTATAAAGCCTGGGGACTCAAGTTCACTGTTATGCCATGGCCTGATGTCCCTCAGGCATTGCAAACCGGAGTCATTACCGGACTCGACCATACGCCTATCGTCTGCAACATCAGCGGCAAATTCAACGTCGCCAAGCATTACACCCAACTCGACTACGCCCAGGGACTCTACATTCACCTGACAAACACGCGTTGGTTAGATAAATTACCGCAAGACCTGCGCACAATTCTCCTCGATACCATTGCAGAAGAAAGTGCTATCGCTCGTTCTCTGACTCGGAAACAACAGGCTGATCAGATTGAGGCGGCAAAAGAAGACGGCGTCTCATTCTATACTCTTTCTTTAGAGGAACAGGCTCGCTTAATCGAATTGGCTAAACCAGTGTATGCCAAGTGGGGTGAAAAAATCGGCGCAAGTTACCTCAAGCAGGTGCGCGCTGAACTCGCAAAATAAGCACCGAAGTCATCCCTATCAGACATGAAATGGCTTGCCTTGATCCCTGGCAGGCCATTTTGTATCGCATAGACTCTGAAAAGGAAAACCGGCGGCTGATGTGACCTAATTTTATTGCTGACTTTTTTCTTGACATGTCTGACCAAATCGGTAATATATCAACCACAGAGCATGCTTCTTCATGTTCTAGCTCCTAAGGAAAAACCCATAGAACCCTTGCCCCACAGTCCCCCTCCTGGCTGTGGGGCTTTTTTATGTCAGACTTTCTGCGAAAACCCGGGACACTAAATGAATAGTCCGACAAGCTGCCGAAACTGACAGATGGTTCAAGGGGGACCTCAAAGCCCATCCATCAATTCGCGCCGCTTGGGCGAAAACCGAATCGCCATGATTCGCACACCCATCAAAGCCACGACCAGAGCAATCGCCAGGCCGACTCTCTCAACTTCAACCTCCCGGTACCAGAAGCCCATAATCTCGGTGATCACGACGACCAGCACGGTATCGATAATGTAGGTGACCTTGACCCGGCCTTCAGTGAAGTAAGCCTTGACGGTACGAAAAAGTTCAACCACGGCCAGCACCATCAGCACATTCACAACCAACTGCTTCAATGCCTCGTGCAATCCGGAACCGGATAGCATGTGGCCACTGGCGGCAAACAGATCAAATGCAGTGCGCGCCACACCATAGGCCATTGCCGCCAGAATCACGGCCAGAAGCAGACTGAGAAGAGCCCGGCAGAGGGTTTCTAAACAAACTCCCGTAATATCTTTGATTATATCTTTGTGCATTTTTATCCCCTTGGCTTGTCCGGTGTGTCGATCGCAAGTCAAGTCAGACGTAAACGATTCGACAACACCAGGAATATGAATTTTCTGAACCATCAACCTCTCACGTTAGCTCACAGTTAATGGAAGGTTAACCCTTCAATAAAAAACACATTTCCACTTTTGGAGCAGGCCATATCAGTGTCCTGTGCGGCGTAAAGCACTACGCCTCCGCTCAAAACCTTGATTTCCTTGACCTTGCGAAAAATGGCTCGTTTCCAGATCGAAACTGCACCCTGCCCATCCGGAGTTTCAGGATGGGCACAAATTCATTTCAGCAAAAGACAGAGTTTTCGGCTTCTCACCACCAGTCAAAAAACTTGCCTGCTAACACAATCAGAAAAAACCCCTAATAGAACCTTGATGATCTTCGGGCACAGTGAAGCTGACAATAATTTATAGTCAAGGAGGTTTGGATGTATTACCTGACACTAGCTTTCCTCTCAATATGCTTCATCGGTTTCGGTGTTATCAATTACCGCTGCACCTGCCGCAGCGCGCAAAAGCTCATTGAATCCTACCGAAATGGCTAATCCAGCGCTGAAAAGAGAAGAGCATTATCTCGCCAAGGATGTTGCAATGGATCAACCAGCTTCAGTCGCACTCAATGCGCAGACCGGCAAAGTCCTTGTCGTAGAAGACGAACCGGAAATTCTTGCGCCTCTGGAGCACTCTCTACTCAAAGCGGGGCTTAACGTCTTCAAGGCAGAAGACGGCCTGACGGCATGCCGCCTGATTGGCAGTGAACAGCCGGACCTGATCCTGCTCGACATCATGCTGCCCGATCTTGATGGCTGGGAGGTCTGTCGCCTGCTGCGTCAGCACCCGTCCCCTGATGTTGCAAGCACACCTGTCATCATGCTGACGGCCTTGAACGCACCAAACGACAAATATCGAGGCTTGGAAATCGGCGCCGACCTATTTCTGCCGAAGCCCTATTCAATTCGCGAAGTCCTTCTGCTCGCAGGCACTCTGATGCGCCGTCATCAGCAGGCCAAAGCCCTGCAAAGCCGGGTTAAGGCGCTGGTCAACAGAGAAAGTCAATCCCTGGATCTGAACCATCTGCTGTTTCATGAACTACGTAACCAGTTGCTGATTCTTAACGGATACACTGAGCTTCTGCATAAAGACCCTGAAAGCAGACACTCAGAAAGATGCATGGATGCGATCTACCGGAGTTCAAACTATTTGCAGAACCTTGCTGAAGAAGTACTACTGATCCGTCAGTTAGAAGATGGCCAGGCGTCTCTGGAATACGCGTTTTTCCCGATTGAGCAGCTGGTCATTGAAATTATAGAGCTCTACCAGACACCGGCCCGGGAGAGAGCCGTACAGTTACGCTATCTGATTGCTGAAAAACAACCCACGGTCAAACTCAATCGACTGGCCACAAAAATCATCCTCTCGTCATTGGTCGACAATAGTATTAAGTACGGTTCTGCCGGACAAGCCGTTACCCTGAGCTGTCGTTTGGTCGAAGACCGCCTGGAACTGGTTGTGGCCGATTTGGGGCCGGGCATTCCTTTTGATGAAGAAGACAGAATTTTTGAACCCTATTACCGCACCAGGAATGCGGCCGAAAACCCTCCAGGTAACGGTCTCGGTCTGCATGCTGTGCGGGTTTTGGCTAAAGCGATGGGCGGAGACGTCACTCTTGAGAACAGCCCCGGCCAAGGCTGCGCCTTCCGCGTCAGCTTGCCTGCCGGCCCTTCATCGAACTGAAGATCGAGGCGACAGTGACCAGAAATTTGCGCATCAGCCTTGTCTCAGAGACATACTTTCCGCAAGTCAACGGCGTGTCCAGAACTCTCGACCGTCTTGTTCGCTACTGCTCGGAGCAGGGAGATAGAGTGCAACTCCTGATTCCCAGCTACAATGCGAACTCGGCACAACTCCCTTGCCAAGTGGAGAAGAACGAGTGGCACTCTATCGCTTTACCCTTCTACAAAGAGGTCGTTCTGCCGGTGGTCACCGTCGGCATGGTAGAAAGTAGCCTGAAGAGCTTTTGCCCGGATCTTGTCCACATTGCAACAGAGGGGCCGCTGGGCTGGGCCGCTTTGCGAGCTGCCAAACGTCTGAAGCTGCCGGCGGTCAGCTCATACCACACCAATTTCCCGCAGTATTTGCAGACCTATCATGCTCGGTTCCTTGAGCCCACCAGTTGGCGCTATCTGCGCTGGTTTCATAACAGCACCCTGGCGACCTTCTGCCCTTCGCCCTCCAGCCGGGATCTTCTTGAAGACAAAGGCTTCCATAACGTTGGCATCTGGAGCCGCGGTGTCGATAATCACCGGTTCAATCCAGGCAAACGCGATCTTGAGCTGCGCAGAGCCCTCGGCATCGGGCCCGACGATACTGTGATGACCTATACCGGCCGGATTGCCAACGAAAAGAATCTTGAGATGCTGGTTGATGCATGGCGAGAGCTCAGTGACCACGACGGCTGTCATTTGCTTTTCGTTGGTGATGGCCCCTTACGGGCCCGGCTGGAAAGAATGAACCTTCCGAGGACCATTTTCACTGGCTATCGTTACGGCGAAGAGTTAGCGAAAATATATGCCTCGAGTGACCTGTTTGTTTTCCCTTCACTCAGCGAGACCTTTGGCAATGTTGTTCTCGAAGCGATGGCATCAGGCTTGCCCGTGGTTGCATATAATGTGCAGGGTCCAAAGGATATTGTCCGGGAGTCTCACACCGGGCTGCTGGTCAATGACATAACCGCAGAGGCTCTGGCTAGTGCAATCAGGGAGATGGTCAACAACCGTGAGCTTCTTAAGCAGATGGGACGACAGGCTCGGGCTTATGCCGAGGGTTGCACATGGGAGCAAATCATGGGCGGCATGCGTAATCAATATCTAAAGTTGACCCGCACCAGCCAACCACAGCCAGCATGGGAACCCAGGGCAGACAGTTCGGTTGCCTGATAATTACCAGGCTTTAAACAGACCCAGCAGCTCTTGACTCGGCCTCTGAAAGCCCGTCGATAGATTTGATTTAAAGCTTGCTCAGCAGGGAGTGCCGTAATGAACAGCCCCACATCACTCAGAAATTTGTCACACTCTTACGCAAGCCAAATCACGGCCTTTGAAGTCGTGTTAATGGAGCGTTTTTGTCGCCTGCGCAGTATCATCTGGATCACCTTGATCTTTAAAGTTGCCAGCCGTTTGGGAGACGGGCCCCTCTACATCAGCACAGTGATCTTCCTGCTGGCATGCAATGACGGCCATCTTCGCCTGGTCGCATTAGCAGTTACCCTGGCAATTGGTTTATCGATCCTGCTTTTCATGTGCGTCAAGAACCTGATCGGACGCCCCCGTCCTTTTGAGTCATGGAGTGTCTTGACATGTCTGATGGCACCACCGGATAAATTCTCTTTTCCTTCCGGTCACACGATGACAGCCTTTGCTGTCTGGGGCGCGCTTTTCATCGGCACCCCGGGCCTCAGTTCTCTCTACCTGGCGATTGCCTTTATGATCGGTTTATCTCGGGTTTTTCTTGGTTTGCATTATCCCACGGACGTGCTGGTTGGCGCTCTCCTGGGAGGTGGCATTGGCCTCGGAATGGCCATTTGCATCCTTTAGATAACGGGTCGTCACACCCCTCGTAATTGAGTCATGCAAGACAACTACTGCGGTACCTTTTCAGTGGTTTTTATAACTCTCAAATTGTGCTGAATAATAATCAACGTTATTCATAGCGTCATTGCCTCACCGTGCCGTTCAGATGGTTATTTGCCGCAACCAACCAACGAGTCACGATCAAGACCCTGGCGACGACTTGACCTCAACGCCTTACAAAGATAAATCGGGCAATTGTCGTAGTCGTCGGTCGCACAATAATTCATTTGCTGAATGCGACTGGGGATCATCAAGCTGGTCGATGCAAGGCAGACCTGTTTATTGTCGTCATAATCTGGACAGGCACATTGAACCAGCTTTACGCTTTGGGTCGTTTTATAGAGTTTTGGGTTCATTTTTTCATTTCTCCATGAATCGTCACTTTTATTATTTATTATGACTGCGATTTATCCACAATGATGTTAACAATTGATAAGTTCTTTGTTATTTTTTTGAAAAACACGGCACGTGAACTTCTATAGTGTTTTTATTTGGCCGATGAAAAGCAGCTTTATTTTTAGTACTTTAATCAGATCCTAACAATTGACCGGTAGTTGTCGAGGCTAACGACCTTCAAAACAGAGAGACATTTTATGGGTAAAGAGAAAATACTGGTCATAGAAGATGAAGAGGACATTCTGGCGCTGATCCACTTCAACCTGATTAAAAACGGCTTTCGCGTTGAATGCGCGACAACAGGCGAAAGTGGCTATAAAATGGCCAAAGAGATCCGCCCGGACCTGATCCTTCTCGACCTGATGCTGCCGGGTATGGACGGTCACGTCGTATGCCGCAAACTTCGCGAGGAACCCGACACCAAGGATTTCCCGATTATCATGCTGACCGCTAAGGGAGAAGAGCATGATATCGTAAGAGGCCTGGAGCAAGGCGCGGACGACTACATTTCCAAGCCGTTCAGCCCGCAAGTCCTGTTAGCCCGGGTCAAAGCTGTTTTGCGTCGACACAATAAGAGGGAAGAGCGTTCGATTCACGACGAACCGATTAAAATCCACGATCTCTATATCCATCCGGGTCGCAACCGGGTTGTCGCAAACGATGTGAACCTTGAACTGACCCATACCGAATTTAAAATTCTGACCCTGCTCGCCTCGCGTCCCGGCTGGGTTTTTAATCGCACACAAATTGTCGATGCCGTTCATGGCGAAGGTTATGCCGTCACCGACCGCGCCGTCGATGTTCAGATCGTCGGCTTAAGAAAAAAACTTGGCACCTGCGGCGAATATATCGAAACCGTGCGTGGTGTAGGCTATCGTTTCAAAGAATAGTTTTTCTCGCACTAAAAACTAACAGCTGACAACTTGGTTTCCCATGGCCCGAAAAAGACTTATATGGCAGATATACCCACCCTTTCTGCTCATCATCCTGATAGCTCTTTTGTCTGTCACCTGGGTGTTCTCCCGCTCGCTCAACACCTTCCATGCCCGCGAAACCCGAACCAGTCTGGAAGCACGGGTCCGCCTGGTGATTCCTCAAGTTCAAGGCGTCCTGCAAAAAAACCAGACGCAATTTCTTGAACAACTCGTCAAAACCCTGGGCGAACAAACCCATACTCGCTTCACCTTACTCATGGAGAACGGTCTGGTGATTGCCGATTCCGAAGAAGACCCGGCCCGGATGGACAATCACGCTGATCGCCCGGAGGTCATCGATGCTCTGAAAGGTCAAACAGGCGTCGCCACCCGCTTCAGTCACACTCTGCAGCAAAATATGATGTACGTCGCATTACCGGTAGTTGAGCAAGAGCAAATCGTAGGATGTGTGAGGGCCGCACTGCCGATCAGGACCCTGGCCCTGACGCTTGAGTCGGCACTCTACCCGGTTATCAATAGCGGGCTGGTGATTGCTTTGATCGCAGCGCTGATAAGCCTCTGGCTGTCGCGACGGATCAGCCGGCCTTTGGAAGAAATGAAGCAGGGCGCCGAACGATTTGCACGCGGCGAGCTGGCAGGACGACTTCCTGATTACAAGGGGGAAGAGATGGGAGGGCTGGCCGAGGCGATGAACCAGATGGCCGCACAGCTCGATGACCGTATCCGCACGGTTGTCCGGCAGCGCAACGAACAGGAAGCGGTTCTGGCCAGCATGATTGAAGGTGTTCTCGCCATAGACAACCAGGAACGGCTTTTACGCATCAACCAAAGCGCAGCAGACCTTCTTAACATCAGCGTTGAAAATGTGATCGGCCGGCGTATCCAGGAGATCATACGCAAACCGGATCTGCAGAGATTTATTTCCCAGGCGCTGCACAGCCAGCAGCGCATCGAGGCTGACATGACTCTGGCCATTTCTGGCGAAGAACTTTTCCTGCAGGCACATGGCACACCTCTCAGGGATGCCAACGGCAAAGATATTGGCGCCCTGGTTGTGCTGAACGACATGACGCGGTTGCAACGCCTGGAAAACATTCGTCGGGATTTTGTTGCCAACGTTTCCCATGAGTTGAAAACACCGATCACGGCCATCAAGGGCTCAGTCGAAACCTTGCTGGATGGTGCCGTCGACGACAAGGAGAACGCAGAGCGCTTCCTCGGTATCATCTCCCGCCAATCAGATCGATTGAATGCGATAATTGAAGACCTGCTCGCCCTCTCCCGCATCGAACAGGGCGTGGAACAGGAAGGGCTTGAATTGCAACCCACTCTGCTCCGTGACGTCTTTTTGGGGACTCTTCAAGCCTGCCAGGTGAAAGCGCAAAACAAGCAGATCAAACTCGAGATGGAGTGCCCGGATGAACTTGAAGCAAACATCAATGCTCCCCTGCTCGAACAGGCACTGGTCAACCTGATCGACAACGCCATCAAGTACAGCACGGAAAAAGGTCGGATCCGTTTCACCGCCACAGGGAGTCCCTCTTCTATCATGATTCAGGTTCAAGACTGGGGAAGTGGCATCCCGCAGGAGCACCTGCCCAGATTGTTCGAACGTTTCTACCGCGTTGACAAGGCCCGCAGCCGCAAACTCGGCGGTACCGGTCTCGGTCTGGCCATCGTCAAGCACATCATACAAGCCCACAACGGCCAGATCAGTGTCAGCAGCATGCTGGGTAAGGGGAGTACTTTTACCATTCAACTCTTTACAGCGACTCCCCCCCGCTTCAAGCTCTAAGCAAGCGCTTTTTACGCACACTCATCTTTCTGAACCAAAACCTAACACAAACCTAACAATCCCCGTTTAAACCTCCAAATCAACAGTAATCTGGTATTTGGAGAAAGTTTTTTCTTCCAAACAGCCTGTTTTTACACACAACTCACAGACTGCTAACATTTTTCTAACCGACACAAGCGATGCTCTTCACCAGTTCAGAGGACAGCACGTCCGGGAAAGGCCCGGCACTCAATAATTGTCAGTTAGAAAAAGGAGAAAGAAACAATGAACAAAGGGATCAAGAAAATGGCTCGTTCCTTCGGTCTGGTTATACTGGCCGTGGGCCTGATGGCAACAACCAGTGTGGCAGATCAGATCAAGGTCGACGCCAACATTACCGACTACGTTAAGGTTCAGGGTGTGGCCGGCAATCTCAACAGTGTCGGTTCCGACACCTTGAACAACCTGATGACCTTCTGGGCCGAGTCGTTCCGTAAGCAGTACCCCAACGTCAACATTCAGATCGAGGGTAAGGGCTCCAGCACCGCACCCCCGGCGCTGATCGAAGGCACCTCCCAGCTGGGTCCCATGTCCCGTAAGATGAAAGACAAAGAAATTCAAGCATTTGAAGCCAAGTTCGGTTACAAACCCACCGTGATCGGCGTGGCCCTCGATTCTTTGGCTGTCTACGTTAACAAGGATAATCCGATCGAGACACTTGACCTGGCTGAGGTCGATGCGATCTTTTCCAAGAATCGTAAAGGCGGCGCCGCTGCCGACATCACCACCTGGGGTCAGGTCGGCCTCAAAGGTGAATGGGCCAACAAGCCGATCAGCCTCTACGGTCGTAACAGTGCTTCCGGTACCTACGGTTATTTCAAGGAAGCAGCTCTTTTCAAAGGGGACTATAAAGACACCGTCAAGGAACAGCCCGGTTCGGCATCGGTGGTTCTGGGTGTCACTGAAGACCTCAGCGGTATCGGTTACTCCGGTATTGGCTACAAAACCTCCGGCGTCAAGGCAATCGCCCTGTCGAAAAAAGGCGGTAACGCTTACGAGCCGACTTACGTCAATGTCCTGAGTGGTGACTATCCCCTTGGTCGCCTGCTTTACGTTTATGTCGCCAAGGAGCCAAACAAGCCGCTGCCGACACTGGTCAAGGAGTTCCTGAAATTCGTCCTCTCCAAAGAAGGTCAGGAAATTGTAGTCAAGGACGGCTACCTGCCGTTGACCGCAGAAATCGCTGCCAAACAACTGGCTCTGCTCGACTAAGGGCCATTGGAAACATTCCGGCATAAACCGCCAGGCAGAAATGTCCCGCTGCTGTCAAAACGACAGCAGCGGGAGTTCGTTTTTTTAACCGCAACGGGACATATTAAATGAATGAAAAGTTTCGCATCCGCGCCAAGCGCAACGACCGTATCGCCAAATGGGTGATAACGCTTGGCGGCATGCTGGTTATCTTGAGCGTGGTTTTGATATTGGTCCTGATCGCAAACACCAGTCTGCCGCTGTTTCAAAGCCCGCAAGCGGAAATTTTTGCCAAGTTCCCACTCTCCGGAGTTGACCAACAGGATATCCTGGCGATCGGTGTTGACGAGTATCTCGAAACCGGCTTCTTTACAGATCGTGCGGGGATCTTTCATTTTTTTGAAACCCAGCAAGGCCTGGAGACAGATCAAATTATTGTCTCTCCACCCCATGACAACGCCAAATTGTTAAAGATTGAGAATTATGGAGACATGCAATTTGGAATACTCTGGGAGGATGGTTCTCTAACCCTGGAAAGGGTTGCTTTCAAATCGTTCTTTGATGAAACCGACAATAATCGGCGCACGATCCTGCATGAGTTGCATCGCGATGCAGAATTTGCTGCTGTTGAAGGCGGCAGACCAAGCCTCTCTTTCGGACGCATTTCCGGAGAAGGCCGCAGAACCCGCACGGACCTGTTGGCCGACGGACAAATTCGAATCACCCAAATTGCGGTGACGGAGAGCTTGTTCGGTGACCAGGAAGAGGAGTTTTTTTCTGAAACCCTTGCTGCTCCCGAGCAGGGCACAGTCACCTCTTTAGCGCTCGACAGCCAGGGCATGGCCTTGTACGCCGGAACCAGCCAGGGCTACATTCTGCACTGGTCTCTGCAGGAACCCGGAGAAGCGGAACTGCGCGATCAACTGCCGGCCTTTGCCGATGGACGCGCCATTTCCGCGCTCTCGATGGTGTTTGGTGACTATTCTCTCGCTGTCGGAGATGCCGAGGGCCAGGTCACGACCTGGTTTCCGGTCCGGGTAGAAAAAAACCGCGCCCGTAAAGAACTCAAGCGCATTCATGACCTGGCCAGTCACAACAGCTCGGTATTGAAGATCCAGCACTCGCCGCGGGACAAATCTTTACTCAGCCTGAGTGCCGAGGGTTATCTGCATCTTGATCACATGACCAGTGAGCGCCATCTCCTCGAGCTGGGCAATCATGTGCCACTGACGCTTTATTCATTTTCCACCCGGGGCGACGGCATCGTCGCCATGACCTCGGAAGCTGATGCCATCATCTGGAAACTCGACAATCCCCACCCCGAGGTCAGCTGGAAAACCCTGTTCGGCAAAGTCTGGTACGAAGGCTACGATCAACCTGAATTCGTCTGGCAATCGTCTTCCGCCAGTGACGATTTCGAACCCAAGTTGAGCCTGACGCCTTTGATCTTCGGCACCCTCAAAGGCACCTTCTACGCCATGCTATTTGCTGTGCCTCTGGCCTTGTTCGGCGCTATCTACACCAGCCAGTTCTGCCGACCGCGTCTGCGCGCCATGATCAAACCAATCGTTGAAATCATGGCGGCGATCCCGACCGTCATCATCGGTTTTCTGGCCGCCCTCTGGCTGGCGCCGATCATCGAAAAATCCCTGGGCGCGGTCTTCATGTCCTTTGTCTTCATCCCGGTTGGACTGATGATCGCGATCGTTGCCTGGCAGGCAATGCGCAAGCAGGAGCGGATCAGAGGGCTGGAGCGCGGCTATGAATTTCTCGCCATTGCCCCGATTATCGTCCTTTCCATGGCCATCGCCATGACTCTGGGACCGATGGCCGAAAATCTGCTGTTTGATGGCAACCTGAAGCAATGGCTGTTTGTCGAGGCAGGCACCCGCTACGACCCACGCAACTGTATCGTCATAGCTTTTGCCATGGGTTTCGCGGTTATTCCGATTATTTTTACCATCGCTGAGGATTCGCTCTCCAATGTTCCCCCGTCGCTGAAAGCCGCCTCGCTGGCCTGCGGTGCCAGTCGTTGGCAAACAGTCTGGCGGGTCATCCTGCCTTCGGCCAGCCCCGGTATCTTTGCCGGCAGCATGATCGGCTTCGGCCGCGCGGTCGGTGAAACCATGATCGTGCTGATGGCCACCGGCAACACCGCCATCATGGACCTGTCAATTTTTAATGGTATGCGGCCGCTCTCCTCGAATATTGCCGTAGAAATTCCGGAAGCACCGCACGGCGGCACACTTTACCGCACGCTCTTCCTTTCGGCGGTGATTCTTTTTTTAATGACTTTCGTGGTCAACACCGCAGCCGAAGTGATCCGTCAGCGGCTGCGTAAGAAATACGGACGATTCTGATATGAATAAATACTGGCGTACAGGTGAACCCTGGGTCTGGGCAACAGGCGCAGCTCTGGCCGTGACCCTGCTTATCGCAGCGACTTTGATTGTGGTGATTCTGGTTAACGGCCTGGGCGTATTCTGGCCCAGTGAACTGGAAAAACTTGAGCTCAAAGGCGGCACTGCTGTCCTTGGTGAGCAGGTGCAGCGTGAAGAGGTTTTTCAGGGAGAAGGTTTACGTAATCAGTACAAAGTCGGCAACCGTGATCTGTATGGCCTCGATTTTCGCTGGATCGACGAAACAGAGGTCGCCAAACGCACCCGGCCGGAAGATGCCATTGCTCTCGAGCGTGAAGAGTATGGTAATTTTTACGGTTTCCTGAACAACCTCGACTTGAAGAACCTGACCAGTCCAGACAACGCCGATGCCTACTCATCCCTGCTCGTTGCACTGCAACAGGTTAAAGTGATGAAAGAGGGCGTAGACGATATGGACGACGCCATCTCGCGCCTCAGCTACAAAATGGAAGATGTGCGCCACAAGATTTTGCAGGCCGAATATCAGGGTGCCCGTGCTGGCGCCCCTGTCCTGCGCGAGCTGCAACGCAAGCTTGCTGTTCTGCAAGACGACTTCCGGCACCTGGTGCAAGCACAAAACCAGGCCTCCTCGGCAATGCGCAGTTACTCGGCAACCTTTGCCGATGTCAATGGCCAGGAGCGCGCAATCGCTCTCGCCGACATCGTAGACATCTACCAACCGAACCGCATGAGCACCCTGCAGAAAATCGGTTTTTATCTGGCCAATTTGAAAGAGTTGATCGTCGGTGAACCCCGTGAATCGAATACCGAGGGTGGGCTCTTCCCGGCAATCTTCGGTACGATCATGCTGATCTTCATCATGAGTCTGTTCAGTTTTCCCCTGGGAGTCATCGCTGCGATCTATCTGCGCGAATACGCCAAGGAAGGGGTGGTTGTACGCCTGGTACGGATTGCGGTGAACAATCTAGCCGGAATCCCGTCGATCGTTTACGGAATCTTCGGTCTTGGCTTTTTCGTCTACGGCATCGGCAGCACCATTGACCAGATTTTCTTCCCGGAGCTGTTGCCAACCCCGACCTTCGGTACCGGCGGCATCCTCTGGGCCAGTCTGACCCTGGCATTGCTGACTGTGCCGGTAGTAATCGTTTCGACCGAGGAAGCACTGGGGGCGATCCCCCGCGAAATGCGAGAAGGCTCTCTGGCGCTCGGCTCCACCAAGTTCCAGACCCTGATGCGCATCCTGCTGCCGATGGCCTCCCCGGGCATAATGACCGGCCTGATCCTGTCCATGGCCCGCGCCGCCGGCGAAGTTGCGCCACTGATGATCACCGGGGTTGTCAAATTGGCACCGTCTCTGCCTCTTGACGGCAACTTCCCGTTTCTGCACCTCGACCGCAAATTCATGCACCTGGGCTTCCACATCTTTGACATCGGTTTCCAGTCGCCCAACGTCGAGGCGGCCAAGCCGATGGTTTTTGTGACCACCCTGTTGCTGGTTCTGATCGTGCTGACCATGAGCAGTATTGCGATCTATTTGCGCAACAGGATGAAAAAACGCTATACTTTCAGCACTTTTTAAAGGAATTGTGATAAATGAGAGAAGCAAAATCCCTGCATATTGAAGATCCGATCATCGAAGTCGAGAACCTCGACTTCTACTACGGAAGCGCCAAGGCTCTGCATGGTATAAATCTTTCCTTTCCGCGTCGCCAGGTTACCGCTTTGATCGGCCCATCCGGGTGCGGAAAATCGACTCTGCTGCGCTGCTTCAATCGTATGAACGACCTGATCGATATCAGCGAGGTCCAAGGGCATATTCTTCTTAACGGCGCAGAGGTCAACTCATCCTCTATGGATGTCATCGAACTGCGCCGGCGGGTAGGGATGGTGTTTCAGAAATCGAACCCTTTTCCCAAATCAATTTATGAGAATGTTATCTATGGTCTTCGTATCGCTGGCGTGAAGAACAAAACCGTGCTTGATGAAGCCGTGGAAAAAAGCTTGAAAGGTGCAGCCCTGTGGGACGAAGTCAAAGATCGATTGCACACCTCGGCTCTCGGTTTGTCCGGCGGTCAGATGCAACGTCTCTGCATTGCCCGTGCTATCGCCGTCAACCCTGAAGTGATTTTGATGGATGAACCATGCAGCGCTCTCGATCCGAAATCGACCGCCCGTGTCGAGGAACTGATTGGCGAGTTGAGTAACGACTACACGATTATTATCGTTACACACAATATGCAGCAGGCCGCTCGTGTCTCCGATTTTACTGCGTTCTTATACGAAGGCGTGCTGATTGAATTCGGACTCACTAACAAGATGTTTATGAAGCCGCAGAAAAAACAAACTGAAGATTACATCACCGGCCGCTTCGGCTAGGAGGATACATGTCACATTTGATCGGAATTGAGCTTGAAAAACTCGAAACACAGCTGCTGACTTTGACTGCGGTCGTCGAAGAGAGTGTTCAAAAGGCGATCAGGGCCCTGTCTGGTCACGACCGTGAGCTGGCGCAGAAGGTCATCGACAACGATAACCAGATCAATCGGCTCGAAGTCAACCTTGAAGAAGAATGCCTCAAGGTTCTGG
Source organism: Deltaproteobacteria bacterium (assembly GCA_024636215.1). The sequence goes on along the minus strand of JAGXHL010000048.1, from coordinate 20,063 downwards.
CCCTGCACCAGCCGGTGGCGAACGACCTGCGTATGATCGTTGCGGTTCTGAAGATCACCAATGACCTGGAGCGCATAGCAGACCAGGCCGCCAACATCTGTGAACGTGCATTGGCAATCAGTGAGTCGCCAAAGATGGTCTGCCCACTGGAGCTGGACAAGATGGGAGTAAAGGTGATCGATATGCTGGAAAAAGCTCTTGATTCACTGGTCAACGCCGACCTGGATCTGGCCCGCAATGTCCTCAAACTCGACGATGAAGTCGACGCTATTCACAGCGGTAACTACAAGACATTCAAAGAATATGTTCGCCACCATCCGGATTCGGTGGATATTGTCCTCAGCTACCTGACCGTCTCCCGCCATCTTGAGCGGGTTGCCGACCTGGCAACCAACATTGCCGAAGATGTCATTTATCTCAATGAGGGAAGTATCGTGCGGCATACGCTTGCCTGACGAGAAAGCGTAACGGCAAAAAAGTTTTTCAGACCGCACAGTCAGTCCTCAGCTGCTGCCCGAAATCAGTTCAACTGCTGGCAGAGATTTGCTGTTGGTAAGCCCACCTCAATTGAGGTGGGCTTTTCTCATGTTCTTGTTTTTTTTTAAAGCCCAGGAGCGAAATGTGGAGTTGTCGGGGTCGATTCACGCGGGCAATTTTCAGCCCTCAAAGAGCTCCGCCCCGATCAGAATCATGCATCAACTTTTCCACCAGCAACCCCGTGGGGATGGCAAAGACCAGGGTAAGAAAAGAGCGTCCCAGGGAAAATGGCCAGCCAAGAAAACCGACCTCCAAGGGAATCATCGGCAGTTTAACAGCATAAGCAGCCAGGACGATGGTGACCACGGCCCAGCGCGCGCCATGCCTGCGAACCGTCATGAGCAAGGGAAAGATGATGTAGGGAGGGCCGATCAGTAAAGTTCCGCACACCGCAGCCAGCAGCAAGGCCCTTGCGCCACCCTCTTTGCCCAGCAGGCGGGCCACGGCATCGCGACTGAGCCAAACCTGCACCAACCCCACAAGCCCCATGACTGCGACAATTAACAGGGCCACCGACAGCAGTATGCTGCTGCCCGATTGCAGGGCGCGCAAGGCCCTGTCCGGCGCCGCCAGGCCGGCCCACAAGTACAGCAGCAGCGCCACCCCGACCAGCCATTGTCGGGCAAACCAACGCAGCACTATCATACCAACCCCCCGATCAGCAGTCCGATCAGCAGCGCCGCCAAGAAGGTGATGAGATTGCGCCAGAGGGCAAACCGCCAGCCAAACACGTGTGCCTCAACCGGCAGGGTGATCACTCCCACCGAGACCCATGAAACGATGAATGCCGCGGCCGCCGGTGGCCAGGCTCCGGTGGCGATAAATGAGCCGGCGATCGGAAAGGCAGCAACCGGGGGGCCAATAGCGATGGCTCCCACCAATCCACCGATCAGCAGAGAAAGCAGGTGGTTTTCGTTACCCAGCCATCGCTGGATCATCGCCTGGGGCACGAACTCCTGAAACAGCCCGATCAGTGCGAAGATCGCCAGCAAAAGAGGAATCATCCGCCAGAGGGTCTGTCGCGCGGCGACAAGACTCTGGCGTCCCTTCTCTGCATCCTTGCGAAAACTCAGCAGGTAGAGGATGGTAATCAGGATCAGATAGATAAGCCCGGTTGTAATCACACCACGTCTCAATAAATGGGATAGATAGATCAGACCATACAAGCTGCCAACTCATACAGTTACAGCTCCTTTGCAAGGTTGAAGGTCTTATAATGTTCACTATTTTTTATTTGCTGCTTTTCCTGATCCGGCAGTGCACAGGCTCTCCTGGCTTGAGTTGCAAGGCCTTGCCCTGATGATAAATCTCCAGCGTGATCCCCTTTTCCAGAAGATAAACGGTCTCACGAGTGGTCAATTGAACTTTCAGCCGCTGACCGCGGATCTGCAGTGAAAAACGCAACTCTTCGATATATCTTGGCAGCTTCGGCTCAAAGGTAATGCGGCCGTCATAGTCACGCATACCGGCGAAACCGTAAACTCCGACCATCCAGGTTCCACCCATCGATGCGATGTGGCAGCCATCGTCCATGTTGCCGCCGACATCGGCAAGATCCATGAGAATGGCATAACGGGCGTAACCCATGGCTTTTTCGTTTTCACCCACCTCGGCGGCCAGAATGCTCTGGATACAGGCGGAAAGCGAAGAGTCACCGGTCGTTAAAGGATCGTAATATTCGAAATTGCGGGCCTTTTGCTTATCGGTGAACATGTTGCCAAGCAGAAACATCGCCAGGACGACGTCAGCCTGCTTGAGCACCTGATGGCGATAAATGACCAGTGGATGATGGTAGAGCAGCAACGGAAACTGGTTGCGTGGAGTATTTTTGATATCCCACTTTTCCAGGTCCAGGAAGTCTTCGTCCTGAGGATGAATGCCCAGCTTGCGGTCGTAGGGGACGTACATGTTGTCGGCGGCCTTCTGCCAGGCCTCAAGCTCGACCGGGTCGAAATTTGTCCTGTGTTTGAGGCTCTCATACTGCTCCGGGAAGGCGTCCAACATCTCCCTGACCGTTTTGATGGCAAACAAGAGATTCTCCCGGGCCATCATGTTGGTGAAGGCGTTGTTGTTGACCACTGCGGTATATTCATCCGGGCCGGTCACCCCGTTAATGCAGAACTTGCCATTTTTACGTTCCGAGTAAAAACCCAGGTCCTCCCACATGCGCGCCGTTTCAACCAGCATCTCCGCGCCCTCATTGTAAAGCAGGGATCTGTCGTTGGTGATATCCACATACTTCTTGAGGGCGTACATAATGTCGGCGTTGATGTGATATTGTGCCGTGCCAGCGGCATAATAGGCTGAGGCCTCCTCACCATTGATGGTCCGCCAGGGGAAGAGCGCACCCTTCTGGTTCATCTCGCGGGCCCGGATCCGCGCCTGCTCCAGCATGCTGTAGCGAAACAGCAACAGGTTGCGCGCAATCTCGGGAGCCGTGTAGATCAGAAACGGCATCACGTAAATTTCGGTATCCCAGAAATAATGGCCCTCGTAGGCCTGTCCGGTCAGCCCCTTGGCCGGGATCCCGGTGCCCTCGGCGCGCGCCGAGGCCTGCAGGATCTGAAACAGGTTCCAGCGCATGGCCTGCTGGATTTCCAGTTTGTGGCGGCCTGCCGCGGCGGAATTACCCCGGACATAGATGTCGCTGCGCTCCCAGAAGTCGAACATGAAGGCTTTCTGCCCGTCGACCAGGTTTGCGAAGCCTTGATCCTTAACCCGGTCTAGAGTCCGCTCAGCGCGCGTTGCCAACTCCTCGGTCGAAGCATGTCGTGAGGAATGATAGGTGATAAGTTTGCAGATATTGATCGGTTTGCCGCGCCTGGCATTGACGGAGTAGACCACCTTGCCATGATCGCCGTCGCACTCGCTATCGGATTTATAGCCTGCTTCAGACTCGATCAGGTGATCAACACCACAGGCGACGGTCATGCCGCTGTTACGGACACGGTGTGTCAATATCAGCCGCATGTCTTGCGCATAGTGTTCCTGCGGCAGCAGCACCTTGTGCCCGAAACCCTTGGCCTGTCTGGGGTCGTTAACACTGGCCTGGTTCGACTGGTCACCGACGGCCTCGGAGGAAATCACCACCGGAGCGTCGGCATTGAGAATCGTCACCTGGTAGGAGATCGCAGCGACATGTCGATGCTGCAGAGAGATTAATCGCTTCGACTCGATCAGGACTTGCTTGCCAACCGCCGTCTCCCAGAGTACGCGGCGCTCCAGGGTCCCTTCCTGCATATCCAGGGTTCGTTCAAACAGCTGCAGGTTGGCCGTCGGCAGGAAAAAGGGTTCGTCATCGACATAGAGCTTGAAAACCTTGGCGTCGGTGACATTCAACATGGTCTGACCGGTCTTGGCAAAGCCATAGGCATCCTCGCCGTAGGTGATCGGCCAGGTCTCGTGAAAGCCGTTAATGAAGGTTCCGGTCTGGCTGTGAGGGGTTCCCTCATCGTAGTTGCCGCGCATGCCCAAATAGCCATTGCCCAGGGCAAACAAGGTTTCGGCCTGCGAGAGGAAACGGGCATAGAACTCCGTTTCGATGATCTTCCATTCGTTGATCGGATAGATATGAATCGGTGGATTCAGGGTTTCATGTCTAATCATTTTGTTAACCTGTCATTTGGCCGGTGGTCCCGGCTTGCTGCTCAACGCTGTCATGAAGCTCTCCAGCCAGCGATGCACGTCGTTGCGACGGATCTGATTGCGCAGCAGGCGCATGCGTCGCTGCCGCTCAGCCTGCGTCATGCTGAAGGCCTGGTAAAGAGCATCCGCAGTTTTGTCGATGTCATAAGGATTGACCACCAGGGCGTGTTTGCCGAGTTGATCGGCAGCACCGGCAAACTTGCTCAGGATAAGGACCCCCTGGTTGTCGATGGAACAGGCGCAATATTCCTTAGCTACCAGATTCATGCCGTCGCGCAGGGGCGTGATCAAGGCGATCTCAGCGGTACGGTAATGAGCCAGCAGCTGCACTGAATCGAGGCTTCTGAAGTGATAATGCAACGGCACCCAGCCATGTTCTGAAAAGCTGCCGTTGATCCGGCCGGCCAACTGTTCGAGCTGACTTTTCAGGTCGATATAATCGGGGACCATGGTACGGCTTGGTATGACAACCTGTACCAGGGACACTTGTTGGCGAAGGTCCGGATATTTTTCCAGGGCCCGCTCAAAAGCGAGAAAGCGCTCGGGGATTCCCTTCGTGTAATCGAGCCGGTCAACCCCCAGAATCAATTGGCGCTGCTCATAGTTTTCGTGCAGGTACCAGGCGGCTTCAGCGACCTCTGCCGTTTTGGTGCGTTCGGCAAAATCCTTAAAGTCAATACTGATTGGAAAGTGGCCGACCTTTAACAGGTGGTCGCCATAGCGCAAAACCGTATAGCTTCTGTGTCGGCTGCGGACTTCGACACCCTTGATCAGCGAGGTCACACAATGGATGAAATTGCGATGGTCACGCACCGTCTGGAAACCGACCAGGTCGTAAGCAAGCAGGCTCGTCAGCAGTTGCTTGCCCCAGGGCAGGCGTCGATACAGGTCCGGAGACGGAAAAGGGATGTGCAGGAAAAACGCCAGGCTTCGATAAGGGTGAAGCTGGCGCAGATACCAACCGCTCGAAATCAGCTGATAATCATGAATCCAGACGATATCCTCATCAGAGCTGACTTCGGCGGTCACCTCCGCGAAGCGCCGATTGACCGCATCGTAGGCCCGATAATTATCGAGGCTGAAGATGCAGTTGCCGAGCAGATCATGAAAAAGTGGCCAGAGAGCTTCGTTGGAGAAGCCTCGATAATATTTTTCGATCTCCTCTTCTGTGAGCGGCACCGGCTTCAGAGTGTAGCCCTGCTCTGCAGAAAAACTTTCCGCCAGCTCATCGATGGGCGCTTCCGGGCCGCAGCCAGGCCAGCCGACCCAGACACCCTGACTGGCTTTCATCAAGGGCGCCAGAGCCGTCACCAGGCCTCCGGAACCGGGTTTGACCTGCCACTCTTCACCGACCTGGTCGATCGCGATGGGCAGCCGGTTGGAAACCACAACAAGTCGTCTTTTCATGATCCTCTTCTCTCCTTCTCGCTCCTTCAATAATCTGTTTGACTATAGGAGCCGAAGCGACAATCTGGCTGTTTGAGAACAGGTTTTAGTTCATTTGCAGGATCATAGCCGCAGCCATAGACCCAAAGTAACTGAAATATGGGCCAAACAGCCGGATTTGCAGCCGGCTCATGGCTAGAAGCATAACATTTATTTTCCTCCTGTTCTAATTTTGTTGACTGCCATGGCCTCTGATCAACAGAGACAGCCCTGGTAAACGTTATGAGCAAGGCCCCGACAGAGCACGTCTCGACCACGGCCGAGAGCAAACCGACCCTGTTGTTTGCCGAGAGGACGAAGAGTGATAGAATCAACTTAGAGGCTTCTCATGGATTCAAACTTGCCCAGCGCCCTGCTCACGGAGGCATCCCTCGACGCTCTGGCGGGTGCCATCACCGACTTTTCAGCGCTTGCACCACGCGTCGACGCCGATGGCCTCTGCCGCCTGCAGCCCCTCCCGTCAGGCCGGTTCCCAAACCGGGCCCTCTCCTCATGCGTTCCGCTGAAAAAGCTCTTTTTGCCAGCCAGGGAGAAGCTCTGGTCTTATCAGTCCGGACAATTTGCAGCCCCTGAGGCGCCAGAAACCATTGCCGTTGTGGGGGTGCCTCTCTGCGACCTGCAGGCCCTCTGGTATCTTGATCAGGTCTTTGCCGAAGATCCTGCATACCGAGAGCGCCGTGCGCAAAGCCTGGTGGTGGGCATGCCCTGTGATCCCACGCCGGAATGTCGCTGCCAGCGCGAACTGATACCGCTTGCCGGCGATCTCTTCCTGGACCAGGCGCGCGCCTGGGCCCTTTCTCCAGCAGGAGAGGCCCTCTTGCGGAGTTGTGCTGCCAGCACGGCTGAGGAGCAGCCCCTGCCATGGCCTACACTGAACGCCAAAGCATGGCGGGTGCTCACAGAAGAGCGCTTTCACAGCGCTGCTGATGACGAAATCTGGGCAGAAACGGCCCAAGCCTGCCTGTCCTGTGGCGCCTGTTCGGTGGTCTGCCCGACCTGCTACTGCTTCGACATGCTTGATGAGTCATCGGTCGACGGTTCAGTGACCAGGAGACGCAGTTGGGACAACTGCTTTTTCGCCGAGTACGCCAAAGTCGCCGGCGGCCACGATTTCAGGCCTGGCCGTGCAAACCGGCTGCGCTTTCGCATGGAGCACAAGTTTTTCGGCTTCGGCGCACTGCACGGGCAGAATGCCTGCGTCGGCTGCGGCCGCTGCCGCAAGGTCTGCCCCGTCGATATCGACCTCGAGCAGATCGCCGTGCAACTGAACGGGGAGCAACGGACATGAAGGATGCTCTGCAACCGGTTGCGGCCCGACTCCATGCAATAACCCCCATGGTCACAGACAACCACCTCTTCACCTTCCTTGCCGGGCAACCGATGGCGCTGGTCCCCGGGCAATTTATCGAGATCACTCTTCCGGGGGTCGGCAGTTTTCCGGTCTCGGCCTGTGATCAGGTTCACGACCGGCTCATCACCTCCTGTATCCGCCGGGCAGGACGGGTGACCGAGTCTCTTTATCGGATGGAAAAGGGGGATCCTGTTGGTCTGCGCGGTCCCTTCGGCAAAGGTTTTCCCCTGGAACTGTTTCAGGATCAGGACGCGCTGCTGATTGCCGGTGGCCTCGGCATGGCGCCCTTGCGTGCCCTGCTGAAAGCCCTGCTCGAGATGCCTGAGCGCAAAAACAAAATCATCGTGCTTTACGGCTCGCGTCAACCGCAGGCACTGCTCTTCCGCGAGGAATTGCTTGAACTGTCGAAACAACAGCGAATCGAGCTGCGCTTCTCTGTTGATTTTGCCGAGGACCTGCCCTGTCTTGCCGGCCGCGTCGTCTGCAAAACCGGCCTGGTCAACGAACTGCTTACCGAACTGGAGTTTGCTCCCCGTCAAACCGTCGCTGCGGTTTGCGGACCGCCGGCCCTTTATCACTGTATTCTGGAAGAATTGGCCTTGATCGGCATACCGGCAGCAAAGATCTTCGCAACCCTTGAGCGCCGCATGCGTTGCGGTATCGGCGAGTGCTGCCATTGCGTGGTTGCCGGACGCTACATCTGCAAGGAGGGACCGGTCTTCAATCTGGAGCGGATGCGCAAGATGGCGGGGGCGCTATGAAACTGAAGCCGCCCATCAGCCTGGCCTGGATCCGCTTTACTTCCTGCAGCGGCTGTCAACTCATGCTGCTTAACTGTGAAGCCTCTCTGGCAGAGTTGGCCCAGCTCGTGGCCATTTGCGACTTCCCCATGGCGTCTTCCAACGCAGGCAAGGATCAAAAGATCGACATCGGCCTGGTGGAAGGATCGATCACGACCCCCGCCGAGCTGGAGAGGCTGCTGGCCTTTCGCCGCGAGGTTCAGCTGCTGGTCGCCGTCGGCGCCTGTGCCTTGACCGGTGGCGTCAACAGCCTGGTCAGGGAGGAGCGCCGTGCAGCCATCAGCAAGGTTTATGCCGGGCAAGGTGACCGGTGGGACAGCTTTCCACCTCAGGCGGTTGATCATTTCGTTGTAGTCGACGGTCGGATTCCCGGATGTCCTCCGGAAGCGAGCGAACTCCTCAACAGCATCGGCGCCATCCTGCATGGCGGTTGGCCCGGTCACCAGGTCATGCCGGTCTGCATGGAATGCCGCATCAACGAAAACCCCTGTCTGCTGGAGAGAGACAAGGCACCCTGTCTCGGTCCCATCACCCTCGCCGGTTGCAACGCCAGGTGCCCGGGCCTGGGCGTAATTTGTGAAGGCTGCCGTGGCGTCGTCGCCGAGGCCAACCGGGATGAACTCTGCCGGCTGTTCTCGACGGCGGGGCTGACCGAAGGAGAAATCCGCCAGCGTCTGGAACGTTTTGGAGAGACGCGATGACCAGACTGATTATCGATCCCTTGACGCGCGTCGAAGGCCACGGCCGGGTGGAGCTGTTACTCAAGCAGGGTCTTCTGGATCAGGTCAGGGTGCGTCTGCTCGAGTCGCCGCGCCTGTTTGAGTCGCTGCTCCTCGGCCGCCGTTACGATGAAGTACCTGATCTTATCTGTCGTATCTGCGCCATCTGTTCGGCTGCGCACAAGTTGACGGCCCTGCAGGCGCTGGAAAACCTGCAGCAAATCAAGATTCCACCCTCCGCGGCTAGGCTTCGCGAACTGCTGCTGCTTGGCGGACACCTGCAGAGTCACGCCCTGCACCTCTTCTGTCTGATCTTGCCGGATCTCTGCGGGACTGCCGATCTGCTGCAACTTCTGCAGCGTAAAGACCCTCTGGCAGAGGCCGGGCTGAAGTTGAAGGCATTTGCCAACCGCGTTCAGGAAATCAGCGGAGGACGGGTGATCCATCCGGTCAACCCGGTTTTCGGCGGGGTTGCCTACCTGCCCGAAAGGCAGAAGCTCGAAGATCTGGCGAAGGAGGTTTACTACTGGCAAACTCGCTGGCCTGATTTGTGCCAGCAGTTCTTAGAGTTGGACAACTACCCGGAAGCAGGTCCGGCTCTAGGCAATGCCCTTGCAACCGGAATGCAGCAAGCATTTGCTTTGAGCGGCGAGGCCCTTTGCTACGGTGAGGAGCAGGTTCCCTCTTCAGACTATGCGCAACTGCTCGGAGAACAATCCCGATCAGATTCACACGCCAAGGACACATGTGGCGAGGCAGGGCCTTTTTTGACCGGAGCCCTGGCGCGCGCCAGGCTTGCCGCCGACAGGCAGCTGCGCTTTGACCTGCCGGCAGAGGATATGGGCATTCATGGCAATAATGTTGCCCAGGCCAGAGAAATCGGCTGGACGCTGCAACGGCTCGAGCAGTTGCTTGAAACCCTGTTGCAGGCAGACCCTGCCGAGCCCTTGCGAACGGTTCTGAGACAGACCTCCGCAGGGGTCGGCACAGCGGCTATTGAAGCTCCGCGCGGGCTGTTGATTCATCACTACCTTGTTGATGAGGGGGGGAGTGTTGTGGCTGCAGACATTGTCACACCCACCGCCATCAATCAGCGCATCATGGCGGCCCAGATCATGGCAGACCTGGTCGATGAAGAGGATCATGACCGTCTGTGCACGGTGGCGGAACGCATCGTGCGGGCCTATGACCCGTGCATCTCCTGCGCCGTGCATCTGCTCAGACTGGAGAATAGCCTCCTACGAGAAGAGTATTATGGCAATCACCTTAAATTAAACGGGGTGAAGTTTTCCCCTGCGAGAGATGTTTATAAAAGAGCATAATCATCAGCCTCGACAAGGTCGGACGTGACACTCAGGAATGAATCTGTTTGTGAGTCTTGTATGACTGTGACCTGTTGGTGGACAGAGGAGCACACCGTTCCGCAGTTGGCGCATTCCTGAATCTCTTCGTGGAACTGAAAAGCATCGAGATCGGTTTCGATACACAAAATCGATTTACATGTCGGACAAATAAAATCCGAATAGGTTTTCTCTGTTTTGACGTTGCGCCCCTTGAGTATTTTCATGTTCTGTCCTGAAAAGGTCCAGATACTGCCGCAATCACCGCATTCGCGTGCATCCTGACAAAATCCATCGGCATGTAGATCAATTTCGACGTGTTCTCTGTTCTTGCATACTGGGCACTTCATAGTGTTCTCCTTTAAATAACCTGACTGTCAGACTGTTATTAATGTTGAAAAGTCATCCCCCGTAACAGGTTTGATGACTCTCTTGACTTAAAGCGTGGCTTTTAATGCCTCGCCCCTTAAATGGTATGAATTATCATTATTGATAACAATTATGCGCCAAACAGCAAGAATGTCAAGCCAAAATAATGAATTTATCTTTGTATTTCGATTACTTATCAAGTATATCGTTTTATACAGTATACAAGAAGTCTATTCGGTGACAAAGTCCCTGCCTCTTTAATGATTAAAAGCGGATTAAGCTATTGTCCTTGATTGGTTTTGTCGCTTAAGAACAGGGTTTCACAAATTTGGGGTTTAGTTCATCGAGGTCATGGGCGGGAGTTTCCTGCTAGCTGTGCGATGGCGCGTCACAGTGTCACATCATTTTTTGTGGCTTGAGGGGTTCCTTTTAAAGGCAGGCATTGCCATAGAAATAACAAAATGAGTAAGCAGCAGGGCGCTGATCAGTGATGTAACGAGAATGGTGAGGGGGCCATCCAGGATCGTGCTGAAAACGACAACAAAGCCAAAGGAATAGACGACAAAGGCCCCGGGTAGGCACGCTTTCAAGGTTTTGATTTTTTCTGCAGGAGCGAGATCAAAGTTACACTTTTTGCCGCAAACCCAGCAAATTCTTGTGCCGTACAAAAAACTTACAGTCGCTGTAACAAAACAAAACATGGCGCTTAGCATGGGAAACATAATTCAACCTCTCGTTTAGAAGATGTCGATTATAACTTTGCCGGATTAATTGTAAAGAATTTTAATCTTTGCCCGGAGCTCGGGCGTTCTTGACGCTTGCTCAGAAGAACTATTGCAAACTTCTCGCTTTCCTTTATCCTTAATGAGTCTGTCTATTTACCTTCATAATGAGAGTTAAGCATGACTATGGATGCACAGAAAAATCATTTCGATGTGATTGTGATCGGTAGCGGCCCCGGTGGTGAGGGGGCGGCGATCAAGCTGGCCAAATCCGGCAAATCTGTTGCTATCGTTGAGAATCATCTCCTGGTCGGTGGCGGCTGTACGCATCTGGGGACCATCCCGAGCAAGACTCTGATTCACGTGGTCCAGAAATATGCTGAGGAAAAAAAGAATCGACTTTTCGACCGGGGGCGCCATCCAGGCCGCGTGACCTGTGATGATCTGATGACTGCGATGCAGAATGTGGTTGATAACCAGGTGCGTGATCGTGAGGACTTTTACCAACGCAACGACATTACCATCATCGCAGGGCAGGCACGTTTTACCGATCCTCACAACATTGCAATTTCTGATTTGGCCGGGAATCAGCGCAATTGCTCGGCCGATTACTTTGTGATCGCGAGCGGTTCCCATCCTTATCACCCGGAGGACGTGCCCTTTGACAACCAGCGCGTGGTGGACAGCGACACGATCCTGCAGATGAAGGAGCTTCCCGGCACCCTGACGGTTTATGGTGCCGGGGTGATCGGTTGTGAGTATGCTTCGGCATTCAAGAATATCGGGGTCAAGGTGAATCTGATCAATACCCGCGAACGCCTGCTCGAGTATCTTGATGAAGAGATCAGTAGCGCCTTGAGCTATCACATGCGTGATGAGCAGGGGGTGATGATTCGTCAGAACGAGGAATACGAACGGGTTGAAGTCAACGACCAGGAGGTCGTCCTGCATTTGAAGACCGGCAAAATTATCAAGTCGGATATGCTGCTTTGGGCAAACGGCCGCACAGGAAATTCAGATGGACTGGGTCTCGAAACACTGGGAATCGAACCTGATCACCGTGGTAACATCAAGGTCAATGAGGCTTACCAGAGCCCCCAGCCACACATTTACGCGGTGGGCGATATCGTCGGTTTCCCCAACCTGGCCAGCGCTGCCTACGACCAGGGGCGGTTCGCAGGGACGCACATTGCTGAAGGCTTTTGTGATGAGCAGCTGGTCAGGGATATCCCGACCGGCATCTATACGCTTCCGGAGATCAGCTGCCTTGGTGGTACGGAACGCGAACTGACCGAACAACGGGTGCCTTACGAAGTGGGCCGCTCTTTCTTCCGCAACCTGGCCCGCGGCCAGATTACCTCGCATAAAGCCGGCATGCTGAAACTACTTTTCCATCGCGAGACGCTGGCAATCCTCGGCATCCACTGCTTTGGTCACAGTGCCACGGAGATCCTGCATATCGGCCAGGCCATCATGGCACAGCCAGCACCCTATAACAGTATCAAGTATTTTATGAATACGACCTTTAATTACCCGACCATGGCCGAAGCCTACCGGGTTGCCGCGCTGAACGGGTATAACAGGCTGTAATCTGTTAGCTGTAAGCTATAAGGCTGTAAGCTGTAAGGTTAAAATCTTTAAAGCCCTACAGCCCTACAGCCCTATAGCTTACAGCTTGCCCCTTGTCTTTTGTCTCCCGTTTGCATAGTATCTAGCAGGCTGTCGGACGATTCATGAGCCGGCTGCAAATCCGGCTGTTTGACCCATATTTCAGCTACTTTTTGGTCCATAGCTACGGCTATGAACCTGCAAATGAGCTAAAATCTGTTCTCAAACATCCAAATTTTCGCTTCGGCCCGTATAGTCTGACAGACTGCTAGCGAGATATCTCTGACCCTTTGATGCACTGAATTCCAGGAGACAACTTGATGTTATGTAAACACCCGGTCGCAGCCAGCGGCGGGGATTTTTCTGCCAATCTGATGTTTTACAGGCTTGCCTCATGAGTCTGGATTCACTCAATCCGCAGCAGCTGGAAGCCGTTCTGCACACGGAAGGGCCGCTCCTGCTGCTGGCCGGAGCCGGTTCCGGCAAGACCAATGTGGTCACTCATCGGGTCGCCCATCTGGTTGGCTCGAAGTGTATCGACCCGGAGCGGGTGCTGGCCGTTACCTTTACTAATAAGGCCGCGAAAGAGATGCAGGAGCGCGTGGCAGGCCTGGTCGGTCGGGCCAAGGCCGAACGCATCCAGGTTTCAACCTTTCATTCTCTCTGCTGCCGGATTCTGCGTGCTGAGATCGAACAGCTCGGCTACAAGCGCAACTTCAGTATTTACGGTGTCTCCGATCAGCAGCGCCTGATCAAGGACCTGATGAACACTGTCCGGCAGGATCACGGCCTGACTGCCGATGCCATCCTCTGGAAGATCTCCGACGCCAAGAACAGCCTGCTGTCGCCTGCGCAGCTGCCCGCCGTGATGCGTGGCGATGTTCTCGGCGAGATGGTGAGGGCGGTCTATCCCGAGTACCAGAAGAGTTTGAAAAGTTACAACGCCGTCGATTTTGACGACCTGATCATGCTGGTGGTGCGGCTCTTTGATGAATTCCCCGCAGTTCAGGCCCGTTATCAGGATCGATTTCAGTACATCATGGTCGACGAATATCAGGACACCAACACCGCTCAGTTCACCCTGATGCAGCGGCTCGCCGGCAAGTGGAATAACTTCTGCGTGGTCGGCGATGACGATCAATCGATCTACGGCTGGCGCGGTGCTGATCCGGGCAATATCCTCGATTTCGAAAAGAACTTTGCAGGGGCCCATGTCATCAAGCTCGAGCAGAACTACCGCTCGACGGCCAACATCCTCAACGCCGCCAACAGGGTGATCAAACACAACCGGAAACGCAAAGAGAAGGCGCTCTGGACGGCAGGTGACGCTGGGGAGAAGATCGGTGTGGTCAAGTGTATCGATGCCGAGGATGAAACCCGGGCGGTGATAGAGCGGATCAATCATAATGTGCGCAACAAAAACATGGCCTATAAGGACCACGCTATCCTGATGCGCACCAATGCCCAGACCATGGTCTTTGAGCAGGAGCTGCGGTTTGCCGGGATCCCTTACGTGTTGATCGGCGGCCAGCAGTTTTTTGACCGCAAGGAAGTCAAGGATGCCATCGCCTACCTGCGCTTTATGGTCAACCCTTTTGATGAAGTCAATCTGTTGCGCATCCTCAATTACCCGCGGCGCGGCATCGGTCGAACCACGGCCGATCTGCTGATCCGCACTTCGGTCTCCAGCAAGGACTCCCTCTGGCAGGTGATTCGCCGGGCGCGCATGATCGAGGGTGTCAACGCCAGGGCAGCCGAAGCCCTGGAGACGTTTGTCGCGCTGATCGAGCAGCACAAGCGCTGGTTTCGTGGCGGCGGCCGGCTGGCCGGTACGGGCCGGGAGCTGTTTGCCGCAATCGGTCTCGAAGATGAGCTGCGACGGGACCCGGATTCACGTGAAAAGATCGAGCGTCGCATCGAAAACGTTCAGGAAGTGGTCAACGCCCTGGCCAGTTACGAAGAGCGCGAGAGCAAACCGAGCTTGTCCGGCTTCCTTGAAAAGGTGGCGCTGCTCGATCGTGATGAACCGGCAACCAATAGCAAGGAGAAAAAACTGGCTCAGGATGCCGTGGTGCTGATGAGCCTGCACTCGAGTAAAGGTCTTGAGTTCCCCCACGTCTTTCTGCCGGGCTTCGAAGAAGGTTTTCTGCCGCACAAAAAGAGCGTCTCCGAAGGTGTTGATGTTGATGAAGAACGCCGCCTCTGCTATGTGGGGATCACCCGCGCCCGCGAGAAATTGACCATTCTGCATGCCGATAAGCGCAAAAAGTACGGCAAGGATGAACCCCGTGAATGCAGTCGCTTCCTCGCTGAGATCCCGGAAGAGGTACGCCAGGAGGAAGCCAGGGCAGGGTTCCATCTGGTCGAGGGTGATGAAGAACTCAGCCTGTCGGATATGCTTGCCAAGCTGATGGGGGAGACGGCAGAATAGGGGCAGGAAACTTAGAGCTGTAAGCTGTAAGGTCCGGTTTTTAGTTGAAATTGCCACTTGATCTGGCAAAGTATGGACACCATGAACGAATTTGAAGCCAATCTTCCCCTGGGCAAGACCACGATCTACAAGGCGGAGTACGATCCCGGCCTGCTCTGTCCGATCCCTCGACAACTCAAGCGCGACGAGCTTGGCCTCTTGGCCGCTTTGCCCTTCCATGGGGTGGATATCTGGAACGCCTATGAGCTTTCCTGGTTGACCCCGCAGGGCAAGCCGGTGGTTGCCATGGGTGAGTTCCGTATCCCCTGCGAATCAGCCAACCTGATCGAGTCGAAGTCGCTCAAGCTGTACCTCAACACCTTCAATCAGAGCAGATTTGACGATTTTGAAGTGGTCCGTGCCCTGATCAGCAGGGACCTGGGCGGCGCTGCCGGCGCTCCGGTGGATGTCCGACTCATGGCTGCCGCAGAGTTTGCCGCTGAGAAATTTGCGACTCTGCCGGGGGTGTGCATCGATGCTCTTGATATCAAAGTCGATCACTACTCGCTGGATGCTGAGCTGCTTATGAACGCTGTGGAGGAGAAGACGCAGGTCGACGAAAGGCTGCACAGCCACCTGCTGAAAAGCAACTGCCTGGTGACCAGTCAGCCGGACTGGGGAAGCCTGCTGATCCATTACCGGGGCGCAAAAATCAACCGGGAGGCCCTGTTACGCTACCTGATCTCCTTCCGCCAGCACGATGAATTTCACGAGCAGTGCGTGGAGCGCATCTACACTGACCTGATGCGTTTCTGCCAACCAGAGAAATTGACAGTCTATGCCCGCTATACCCGCCGGGGAGGGCTGGATATCAACCCCTATCGCAGCAACTTCGAGTTCGATGTGGAAAATTTGCGGTTGGCGCGACAGTAAATCTGCGTTCAATACTTTTGACCTTATGTTTTGATAGCAGGATCGTTTTTCTATAGAATGCTCAATCACTGACCTCTTGTATGCAGGATTCCGAATCGATGAATAGTGCTGATTTGACAGAATTGACCCCTCAACAGGTTGCCGAGGCCTTGAACTTTGCGCGGCAGGCGATGCGTGGGGCCGGTGAAATTGCCCTGCGTTATTTCCGCCATAACCTTGCGGTGGACAATAAGCTCGACAACGGCCGTTTCGATCCTGTGACCCGGGCGGATCGAGAGGTTGAAGCCTATCTGCGTGCCGAACTGACCCGGTGCTGCCCGGGTTTCGGCGTGATTGGCGAAGAGGATGGCGCGACCCCCGGGAGCACTGATGTGACTTGGGTTGTCGATCCAATCGACGGCACCAAGGCGTTTATCAGCGGATTCCCAACCTGGGGGATCCTGGTTGGCCTGCAGCAGGGCGATCGGGCCCTTGCCGGGCTTATGCATCAACCGCTAACAGACGAGCTTTTTTACGGCAGTTCAGGGGGGGCCTTCCTGGAGCAGCAGGGACAGCTCCTCGCCATGCAGACGAGGCAAAATGTTCGCCTTGAAGAGGCATTACTCTATTGTACCCACGAAAGCATGTTCGCCACCAAGGACAAGCTGGCGGCTTTTCACAGGATCGCGGACAAGGCTCGCCTGCAACGCTTCGGCGGTGATTGTTATTCCTACTGCATGCTGGCGCTGGGCCAGGTTGACCTGGTGGTTGAAGATACTTTACAAGCCTATGACATCGTGCCGCTGATTCCGATTATTGAGGCTGCCGGTGGTGTAATAACCGACGCTGACGGCAAAACTCCGGTCGCCGGAGGCTTCGTGGTTGCCGCGGCCAATAAGCAATTGCATGAAGAGGTGATGGCTCTGCTTTAAGAGGAGACTGCTGAATGGAGACAATAAAGACAGCCAGCTTCGAGTATCTGATCGATCTCGCCACAAAGAATCCCGATGGTAGCTACACCTTCGTGCTGGATGGTGAGACTTACCAGCTTGAAGACGTCCTGGAAATCTCCAAGATTGCCAGCAAGCACGGGTATATTGTTATTTACTGATTGACAAAAAACAGAACTTCATCAACGGGCTGCCGATCGGTAGCCCGTTTTGTTTTAGTGAAAAGCTGTAAGGCTGTAAGCTATAAGGCTGTAAGCTATAAGACTGTAAGCTATAAGGCTGTAAAGTGTAAATCTTCAAAGCCTTAAAGCCTTAAAGCCTTAAAGCCATACAGCTTACAGCTTACAGCTGCCCCCGCTATAACCCACTGGCATCAAGGGACGACTCAATTTCCAGGGAACGCAATTTGAGGACCATCTTGCGGCGCACCGCAGTAGGGATTTCGACATGCAGGCATTGGCAGGCCGGGTTGAGCTTGTGAGCGGCGATGCGTTGCAGGGCGTTGGCTCCGGCGCCGGGCAGCCAGCGCAGGTCTTCATTCGGTAAAAAAGCCCGTTCTTCACCATCGAGCAGACTGTCGGTGTCGATGCGCGGATCGATCTGCGTGCCGAGCAACTGCATGCCGCCGAGTAAGGCGAAATTGTAACAGTGGTGCGTGTCGGCACAGAACTGGACATACATCTCCGCGGAGAGATCGCGTACCAGTTCCAGCCCCTGCCGCATCTCGGCATGAGGTTGGAGGTAGAAGACGTCTTTCTTGCGGTGTAATTCCCCGAGCTGTTCAGGCATGCGATATGGTGGCAGGCCGCCTAGGCCGACCACGACACGCCGATCTTCGCTAAAGGTTCCCACACAACCATGAATGTCAATCAGCAGATCCGGCAACCTTATCTCCAGTGCAGCAATGTAGCCGGGCAAGCCTTCTTCGAGTTTGTAGCAGTAAGGATGTCCGTGCTCATCGACGTAGGGATAGATGACGTCGATGTTGCTCGGATTGAGCGGCACGCCCCAAGTTTCCAGTTGGGCAAGATTCTCATCGGTTATGGGCTCGCGCCCGGCAAAGCCGAGGTTAATGATTGCCGAGTCGCCTTTGCCGGTGCGCAAAAAATAGAGCGTCACTTCAAGGGTGTGCGGATCGTAAGGGCCATGACTTGCGGTGATCAGCGGACCTTGCTGACAATCATCTTGCTGCAGCTTGCGCAGCAACAGGACGCCGCCTGCTGCGTCCGGCAGGAAACGCCCATCAAATTCGGGCAGAGCGTGACCGCAGGGCTGCCATCCGGAATCGCCGGTCGGGACTTCGGCAAAGAAGCGCTGCAGGACGTCCCTGCGCCAGGTCGCGACGAAGCGCAGGCAGCGATCCGGGAGTCGGTAGTAGACGGAATAGTGATTGGGATCAAAGTAGATGCGGGCCTGCAGTCGTTTCAAAAGCTCACGGTTGTAATTGTTCTGGGTGTTCTTCAGCAGGCGCGCGGTGATCTCCGACATACTGGAAAAAGTGTTTTCATCCGGAATCTCTTCGAGGAATTCTACCCGTTTCAGCCGGCTGTAATCCTCCTGGCCGATTTCAACTTCAAGGCGGTTCAGGTGGCGTTGGAAGGGCACCTTTTCATCAACTTCAAACTGGCTGAGAAAGAGTGGAGATATCTTGGGTGGTTGGCTTTTCATGATTATTTCCGGAGATAAGCTTGTCAATAATTCACTATTTTAATCATACCGAGTTTTTGCGGTTTGTCGCAATCTCCTGCCGTGGCTTTTGTCGACGGAGCAGATTATTCCTGGGCAGGTAGCTTTTTTATACGGGCAATCGAGAAGAAGATGCCGAGGATGCAGAGGGCCGAGAAGGTCAAGAGGGCGGTGTGCATGCTGGCGAGAAACTGGGGTTGGGTTTGCGGGGTCACAGCCTGGTCCGCCATGAAAATGGAAAAGATGATGGTGATAATCGTCATGCTCCCCATCATGCCCAGGGTCCGCATGGTGCTGTTGAGACCGGAAGCAACACCGAGGTAGCGGGCGGGAACGCTGCCCATGATAACGCTGATGTTCGGTGAGGAAAAAAGCGCAAAGCCCAGACCGAGGGTTGCCAGCATCACCATGATCAGCGGCATTGATGTGCTGGCGGTAATGCTGGCCGCCATGGCGAGGCCTGTGGCGCACAAGCCCATGCCTATGGTTGCCACTGTGGCTGCCGAGAAACGATCGGCGAGCCGGCCGCATAACGGTGAGAAGGCGGCCTGCACGATCGGCTGGATGATGAGGATGGTGCCTGCTTCACGGGGGTTCAGTCCCTTGACGTATTGCAGATAAAGGCTCAGGAAAAAGGTCACCCCGAAGGTTGCGCTGTAGTTAAGCATGGCCGCTAGATTGGAGAAGGCGAAAACCCGGTTGCTGCGCAACAGCTTGACATTGAGAACCGGGAATTCGGTACGCGATTCCAGGATCAGGAAGTGGATCAGACCAGCCGTCCCGCAGAGTGCCAGCAACCAGGCCCAGAGTCCCTGGTCCAGATTGGAGGCTCCTCCGATCAGCAGCATGATGGCTGCGGCGTAAACCAGGCTGCCGCGC
Source organism: Deltaproteobacteria bacterium (assembly GCA_024636215.1). The sequence goes on along the minus strand of JAGXHL010000048.1, from coordinate 689 downwards.
CAGTCAAACGGTTCTCCTCTGGCTTCGGCCCATTCGCCACGCAGCTTGGCGCAGGAGACGGCGAAAGTGATCAGGCCGAGAGGTACGGCGAGATAGAAGATGGAGCGCCAGCCGAAAGCGTTGACCAGGATGCCGCCAAAAAAGGGTCCGCAGGAGATGCCGGCATAGACGCTGGCGACGGCGATGCCGAGGGCTTTACCGCGTTCTTCGGCTGGAAAGACCGAAACCACGATGGCAAAGGTGGTTGCCATGACCATGGAACCACCCATGCCTTGCAGGAAACGCATGCCGATCATCGACTCAATTGACCAGGCCTGGGAAAGCAGTCCGCCGGCGAGGGTGAAAAAGACGATACCATACTGGAAGATGCGGCGGCGGCCGTGGATATCACCCATTCGTCCCATGGCCAGCAGGAAGATCGAGGCGGAGAGGACGTAGGTGGTTTCCACCAGCCCCAGCTGCATGGCGCTGGCCGAAAACTCACGGCCGATGGCAGGCAGGGCGACGCCGACCGCCGACATCATGAAAGGCATGAGGAAGTGGGCGGTGCAGACCACCACGAGGGTGGCGGTTCTGGAGATCTGCTCAGTCATCAAGGCCCCTGTGGCGCGTTGCGCGTAACGTGAAAAAGCTTGTCAAAAATCATTATGACTTAAAGGTTGCCCAGCCCCCAGCCCCCAGCCCCCAGC